>JAZRLS010000043.1:0-20286 GCA_045646945.1 Eubacteriales bacterium
CCCAAAGGCGTAGGATTTCTTTTTCATATCCTTCTATGTGACGGTATTCTCTTGCCATAACAAAAACCTCCTATGGTAGTACTTTAATTCTACCATAGGAGGCTGTTTTTTTCAATTGTCCGTTTTTAACGGACTTGTTCATTTTATTTTCTTTTTTTGCCGGACCGATCGATTCTCTCGGAATAAATTGCGTTTGAATAACGGTGGTATGACGGGCGCGGAGCTGATCGTCGATGGCGGCAATACCATTCAGCTTTACCCGATCATTCCCAAACAGTAAAAAGGAGTGTATTGTTATGCAAAAATATATTTCCGTTGCAGTTGCTATCGAAGAGGCGCGCAAGTAATCCTTGATATATAAGGATTTTTGAACACTCGTAGGGGCGAACAGTGTTCGCCCGCGGGCGTTCAATGAACGCCCCTACAAAATCAAATAAAATAAAAAGTTGGACACATCATTTACGTGTTTTTGCACGGTGATGTGTCCAATATTTTTATAGCTTTTTGGGAAATGTTTGTTGACAAATATCAAAAGCTGTGATAAACTTATTAAAAATATGAAAAGTAAAGAAAGAGTCTGTGGATATGGTTATTCTGAATTCTATTTTTACATCACATATGGTACTTCAGGCAGGGAAACCTGTAAGATTTTTCGGAACAGGTGAGGGATCGGTGTCGGTGACCTTCAGAGATGAGAAAAAATGCGCTCAGTCCGACGGTTCCTGGATTCTTGAGTTTGATCCTTGCGGCTACGGTGGACCTTATGAGGTTTCTGTGGATCTTGACGGATGTGCCGTCGTTTTATCCGACGTCTGGGTTGGAGACGTTTATCTGCTTTCCGGACAATCGAATATGGAACTTCGACTTGAACTGACGAACTATCCCGTGAAAAAATATGCGGGAAATGAAAATGTTCGTTTTTACACAGTTGATCAGCCCATTCCTCAGAAATTTTCTTCCTCGGATGGTTGGGTCCGCTTGACCGAGGAAAACGCGGGATGGTTTCCTGCGATCGGTTATCACGTGGCAACCGCGCTTGCGACCGAGAAGAGAAAAATCGGACTTCTCGGATGTTTTCAGGGAGCCTCTGTGATTCAGGCTTGGATGCCAAAGGAGATCGCGACAAAAGAAAAATATCAGGTAAATGAAAAATTTATAGATCATTTTAAGTATTCTCATAACAAAGACGGATATCTGTACGAATGTATGACGAAAAAGATCCTTCCGTATTCTGTGAATACCGTTTTATGGTATCAGGGAGAGAGTAATCCAAGTGATGGCGAGGCAAGGATTTATCTGTCGATGCTAGACGATATGATACGCTCATGGAGAGAGGCATTTTGCGATGCGGAGCTTCCGTTTATTGTGGTGCAGATGGCAGACTGTCTTTCCCGCTCTTCAAAGGCATGGGACATGATACAGGAGGCCCAACTGAAGGCACAGGATGTGATTCCAAACGTCAAAAGTGTCATTTCAAGAGATATATGCGAAAGTGACGATATCCATCCCAGAACAAAGGACCTTCTTTCAAAAAGAATCTCCGATCTACTGTGACGATAACACCGTCTCGATTAGAAGATGTGTCCAAGAAATTTTCAATTTACGTAAGGAGATCGATATGAAAGAACGCAACAAATTAATATTTGCAATGTTTATCTGTCTGTTTACGGTTGCTTCGATTATTCTTTCGTTTTTTGACTCGATTTTTTGGGGAGTTACCGTGTTTTTCGGCATTTCGTTGGTTATGATCATACAGCACCGGACGGCACTCATTCCTCAAAAGAGAGTTTCTTTGTTTATTAATAATTTCAAAAGCCCATTTCAAGCATTTGGTAAGCTGAAAGAATATCACGCATGGACATGGGCGTTGAGCATTCTTTTCTTTGTGCTTGGAGTGTTGGGCATGCTTATATTGATCCTACGTTGATTTTTGAAAATGCAAAAAAGCAACTAAGAATTGGACACATCATTTACGTGTTTTTGCACGGTGATGTGTCCAATATTTTTTTACATAAAGGGAGGATTTTTGCAATGCAAAAGATCGAAATGTCAAGGGGTGTAAGCTTCACTTTTGAGGAGGGCTACAACCGATATTGGTAGCATTGCAGACATCGGGATTTAAGAGACGGTTACTGATTGAGTATTTTTTGCTTTGGTTTGGATGCTTTTTTGGGACGGTAAAGTAGGCAATAGGAGCTTGATCGTTCACCGCTTTCGAGAGAGAGAACGAGGCGATCGGTATCGATATTGGGGAGAATCTGGCGGACGGTTGGTCCTTGTCTGTTGGCATTCTCTTCTGATTCTGCATACCATTCGAGGAGATCGATGATCTCATTTCCGATCTGCAATCGTGCATGAACTTTTCCGCTGACGGTTTTGGGGCTGTCGTTGAGGAGCCAAAGCTCGGCTTCAAACACTTCTCCCGCAGACCAATCGAACTTTGAAATTCTTGCGCTAAAAAGCGTCGGGCGCAATGCCGATTTTACAAACTCATAAGAAGGCTTGGGGTTTGCGGGGTAGGAAATGATGCTGTTATTTGCCGCGGTGATCCACGGTTCGTTATAGCACCAATTCAGCATCATCGAACAGTGCGGCCATTGTTTGCGCATTTCCTCAAAGGCGGCTTGATAGCCTGCGCACTGCAACCAATTTGATTGCTCGACGATATCTTCGAGGGAGGTTGGCTTGCCAAAGTATTTTTCCAAAGTAGGCAGACACAGCCACGCATCGGAACCCCATGCCGAGAATGCGTGATGCGCGATCCAAGCATTGGTGGGCTTGATGGGGAAAAGCTCGTCCTCGGGAATGATTTTTCGAAGCGCTTCGACACTTGCCGAAGACGGCACTCCGAATTCTGTGTAAGCGGTATTGCTTGCTCGTTGGAATTCATGGAAAATGTCACCGCCTTGCTTTTCGTCAAAGAAGCGATAGCCGCCGTGCGCCATACCGACCAGAGGAGAGGTAGCAAGGAAAGGACGGTCGTAGTCAAGTTCAAAGCAAAGCTTATTCAAAAGACGGAGTGCGTGGGATTGATCGGTCATTCCCGACCAACCGTTGAAGAGCTCGTTTCCTCCGCACCAAAGTGCCAAGCACGGGTGATGACGGAGCGCGAGAATCAGCGCGCTTGCCTCGGATTCGAGGACCTTCATATAATGTTCGGTGGCAATATAATTGTTGCAAGCAAGCATAAATTCCTGCCACACGAGAATTCCGTATTCATCACAAAGATCGTAGAATGTGTCCTTGCATGCACAAGCGCCGCCCCACATACGAAGTAAGTTTATATGGGCATCCTTTGCTAAGGTGAGGAGTTCATCGTAAAGCTCCTTTGTTTCAATGCCTCGGAAAATCTCCGGATTGACGAAGTTGGAGCCCTTTGTTAGAATGCGTCGACCGTTCAGCTCGATTGTGATTGGCGCGTCGTAGCGCGATTTTGGAAATTCTCTTGGATCCTTGGCACCGATATTTCTGACAAGACGAAGCTTGCGGAATCCGATCTTGCCGCTTCTTTCTTCTTTTTCGTTGCGGATCACCCAACGGTAGAGATAGGGGGTTCCTTGTCCGTTACACCACCAAAGCTCGGGGTTTGCGATGGCAAATTCGGTATCGCTTCCTTCATACATCAGCGTACCGTTTTTGTCGTACAGAGAAATCGTGCACGGCTTCTCACAGGCAAAGTTTGCGTGGACCTGTCCTTCGGTCATTTCCTCGTTCAGCGCGGCAAGTACCTCAACGTTGCCGATATAAAATTCATCTCTTGTTTCAAGGTAAGCGTCCTGCCAGATGCCCGAGACGAGCAATCTTGGATGCCAGTCCCAACCGTAGCAGACGGGGGGCTTGCAGCTCTCGTCCGCCTCGTCGCGTGTGCCTTCGGGTGCATTCGCTCTCTTCGGGTGGGGATAGATACGTACGGTGAGGGTATCGTTTCCGACCAAACGGTCGGTCAGATCGAGATCGACCTTGCGATACATTCCCTCATAAGAATAGAGCTTGCTTCCATTCAGCAGAATGTCGTATTGGTAATCGATGCCGCCACTGACGAAAAAGACACGCTCGCCCTGCGTCTTTTCGTAAGAGAGGGTAGTTCTGTATTCCCAACAGTCATTTTCCAAGGGGAGATATTGCTTATAGTTGTCGGCATATTGCAGATCTGCAAATCCACGGTAGTTTCCGTAATCGAGCTGGATATTACCGGGGACGGTGGCGGGGAATTCTTCGGTCGTTCCATCCGAACACAGTCTGATACCTGTCCAATGCTGGATATATTTCATAAAGTAGTCTCCTTTTTATGATCACTTTTTTATACAGAGTAGGCTCACATCAAAAGCGCGGCAGCACCCAACAATCCCGCATCATTTTCAAGTTCAGCAGTGACTATTTTCACCTTGGGACCTTGATCCTTGGCAAATATGTCCCGATTCAGGATTTGTTGCAAAGGAGCGATCAGCCGTTCCCCCTCACTGCACACACCGCCGCCGAGAATGATGATTTCCGGACGTATTGCATTGGCGATGTTGACAATGCCAATCCCGAGCTTTTCTATGTAATTATCTACTATCGCTTTGGCATATTTGTCATGATCGTAATAATCAAATGCGGTCTTTCCTGTCACCGCACCCAAGGACGAGATTTCCCAAAGCTTACTTTGAGGATGCTGTTTCATCGCATGTTTGGTATCACGGATCAAGGCACTGGCAGAGGCATAGGCTTCCAAGCATCCTCGGCGTCCGCAAGTACACTCTTCTCCCTCTGCCACAATGACCGTATGTCCGATTTCAGCACCGGCAGAGCGATTGCCTTCAAAAAGCTTACCGTCAATCACAACGCCACTTCCTACCCCTGTACCGAGCGTAATCATAACGGAATCGCGGTATTCTTTTCCACAGCCAAACTTTGCTTCGCCCAGTGCAGCAACATTGGCATCGTTTGCAATTTTTACGGGAAGCATCAGACGTTCGGATACCATCGATGCAATGGGAAAATTCTTCCAACCCAAGTTGTTGGAATAGACAACCGTTCCCGTCTTGCTGTCAATCATTCCCGGAACACCGATGCCGATGCCGCTAAGATCGGAGAAAGAAAGGTTTGCTTTTTGTATCAGATTTTCGCACAGGGCAACGATGTTTGCAACAACACCCTCAGCGCCCATCTCACTTTGCGTGGGGACTTTATCTCGCAATATTATGACACCTTGATCGTCAACAATGCCCCCCTTAATAAAGGTGCCGCCCAAATCGATACCGAGATAATACTTGCGAATATCGGTGAAAATGACAGTCATATTTCCTGTTAATGGGTACGTGCCAAATCCGGCAGGCACAAAAAAGCTATCTCCGCGACGGATCTTTTCACCGTTGATCTGACCGTCGCCACCGATACAAGTAATGCAGTGAAAGCTTTTTTCGCTGGCTTTGAGGGATACGTCACCGTCCACGACGATTTTTTGCGCATTGAAATACTTGCTGATTCCAAGGATATGATCGGGAAACTTTTTGGGCTCGAATTTTTTGAAATCTGTTACGAGCATCGCCTTGTCTATATGGAGCTCGCGCAGATTTCCGTTTTTGTCGCGTCGTCCATAATCATATACACGGTATGTCAAATTGCTGTTCTGTTGGATTTCGCAGATCAGACATCCCGCGCCGATCGCGTGGACGGTTCCCGCGGGGATAAAGTAGCAATCTCCCGCTTGCACAGGATAAAAATTCAGTAGCTCCGTGAGCGTATTTTCCCGAATCGCAGACTCATATTCTTCTTTCGTTACATCACGGCGAAAGCCAAGATAGATGCCTGCTCCCGCAGTCGCTTCCACGACATACCACATTTCTGTTTTGCCGAAGCTGTTTTCGTTTCTTTGCGCGTAATCATCAGAGGGGTGTACTTGAATCGAAAGATTCTTTTGCGCGTCAATCAATTTAATCAGTACGGGGAAAAAGGGAAAATCAAGAATATTGGTTCCCAATTCTTCCGACGTGAGAGATTCCTCTAACGTTTTCCCATCGCACAATTTGGTTTTTCCGTCGGGATGGAAGGAGAGCTCCCAGCTTTCGGCACACGGTGCAAAGGAGCACTCTTTCCCATAGCTTTCTTTGAGCTTATTTCCGCCCCATAAGTAGTCCTTACAAACGGGATACAATTTTTTTATTTCCATACCACTGCAACCCAATTTTTCCTTTCACTTGTCAGTCATAAAATTCAATCAAAAATCAACGGCAGGTAAAATCAATACCTCGCGAATGATTTTGACGACGGCGTCAGCAAGGATTTTCGAGCCTTCCTCGTTGTAGTGTACCCAGTCGGTGCGATAGGGCGCGTCCAAGGTTTTGGAGAGAGGATAGAGATCGTTTATGCGGACGCCGAGCGGCGCGAGCACCTCGATTGCCTTTTGATTGTAGGCTTCGATGTCGCGGTTGTAGCGGAAAAAACGAGGGGTTCCCCATTCCTCAATGACTGCCGTGTTTGTGGCAAATACAATCTTTGCGTTTGGAAATAGGGTACGGATCCGTCCGTGTACGCGAAGAAGCATTTTTCCGTAATCTTCGATGTCGGTCAAGGGATCGTCGCCGAGAATGCGAAGTACGTCCCAAAGACCATTGTTCCAATGCACGACCTCAATCTCTTCTTTCGGACACTGTATCGCCCATTCGTGCAGATATCGCAGGGTATATTGTGCCCAACGGCAATTATCGTTGGGCGCATAGACCTCGGCTTCTTTCGCCAAGAGCTCCTTGACGTATCTGCCGTAGCCGGGACTTTGGGGAGGTGCGCCAAAACGACTCGAGTCACCGATCAAAAATATTTTTTTCATCACTTATATCTCTTTCTTTGAATTTAAAATTTTAACAGCGGTTCAATTTCTTTTGCATAGATTTTGCCGATGAATATCGCTCCGTTTGTATTGGGGTGTACGCCGTCATAGGAATAATACTGTGCCCGCGGTACCGTTTTCATTGCTTCCTCAAAGTATTCGTCTAAAGGAACAAATACGTCGGCATATTTATTTGCAAGCATTCGAATCATCGGGAGGATGCGCCCCAGATCCTCTCGAAGTTCTTCTTTATCTTCACAATCCAACAGATAGGGAGAAAGGATCATAATTTTGGCATTTGTTTTGGCACGAAGCTCTTTTAGAATCGAACGGTAATTTACCTCGATTTGCTCATCCGTCGTGGCAATTGGTTTTTTTTCGTACCGATGCCAGAGATCGTTGATTCCGATGAGAATTGAAATAATATCCGGCTGAAGCTCGATGGCATCGGCATACAATCGGTCAAAGAGCTGTCCCGTTCGGTTGCCGCTGATGCCGAGGTTGATAAACTCGAAGTCGGTGTCGGGGTGTGCCTCTCCGATCATCTCTGCCGCATATTTCGGGTATCCGTTGCCGAGATGATGATAATTTCTTTGATCTCTGCTTGCATCGGTGATGCTGTCGCCTTGAAATAATATTTTCATAAAATACTCCTTATTGTAAGAATAAAATTAATAAAGAAGAACGTTGATTCCGTGGCTTCGCATTATTTCGGCTACGCTGCTCAACTCTTGCTTCGTGGGGATAGGGGCATCGGGAAGGGGATAGCTTTTTTCCAAAGCTTCGTATTTTCGTTCGGCATAATTGTGGTAGCCGAGCACGCGGACGCAGGTGATACTTTTGAGGGATTTTACCAATTGTGCAATCTTTTCGACCTCTTTGTCGTTCATTGTCGGAACGTAGGGGTAGCGGATCTCGATGGGAATACCAAGGCTGTCAAGATAGAGAAGATTATCGAGAATTTGCCGGTTGGATGTGCCCGTGCAGAAGCGGTGAACCTCCTCGTCAATGGCTTTGAGGTCAAACAAAAAGGCGTCGGCATAGGGGAGGATTTTTTCGATCGCGTCGCGCGGAACGGCACCGCAGGTATCGATAGCAAGGTGCAGACCGCGCTCCTTGAGGATTTTTGCGACATTGACGCAAAGCTCGATCTGAGCGAGCGGTTCGCCGCCCGAAAAGGTGACTCCGCCGCCGCTTTCTTTCAGAAAGATTTCGTCGCGGAGCACCTCGGCGGCAATTTCCTCGGCACTCATTTCTTTGCCGACGATCTCAAACGCCCGATGTGGGCAATGTGGTTCGCACATTCCGCAGACGGTGCAATTTTCTCTTGCAAAGACATGCGTTCCGTCCTTGGCGAGGTTGGCGTTGCAAAGGGAAGTACAGGCAAGGCAATGCCGACAAAGATCAGCGTCATAGAGAATTTCTGTTTGGAATGAAAATGATTCTGGATTATGACACCATTTGCAACGAAGTGGACAACCCTTGAAAAAAACAGTGGTTCGGATTCCGTCGCCGTCGTGAATTTCAAACGGCTTGATGGCAAAAATCATATTCAAAGCACCTCACTTTGCGCAATAAAGGTGTCCTGCATCTTTTTGGAGAGCTTGGTGAAATACTCATTCCAGCCGCAAACGCGGATTTGGAGCGTCGCGTATTTTTCGGGGTGAGCTTGCGCGTCGCGTAAGGTATCTCCTTGAATAATGTTTCCTTGTACGGCAAAGCCTCCGTGTGCGAAAAAGATTTTAATGAGCGATTCGAAATCACGAAGTCCTTTTTCTCCTTCTACGGTGGACGGATGCAGCATGAAGTCAAGGATGGCGGAGTTGAAGAAATCCGCCGAGTCGATTTTGAGCACCGACTGCATATATGCCGTAATTCCGCCGCGGTCCATTCCGTTTGTCGCACAGAGGTTCTTGGAGATCGGGTCTCCCTTTTTTCTGCCATCGGGGGTGGCGGCAGTTCGCTTGGCTTGGATCAGACACCAGTTGATCGAATCAAGTCCGAGACGCAACACGCCTCCGCGTGCAAGCTTGCGTCCGCGATAACGCTCGGCAAGGTGATTGGTCACTTGTTTTGTGATCTCATCGGGAATCGGACGATTGTTGCCGTATTTGTCTTTATCGTTCAGTATGGTTGTGCGGAGCTCCTCATAGCCGACCCAGTCTGAGCAGATGGCTTCGCGCAACTCTGCCAGAGAAATGATCTTGGTATCAAAGACGAATTTTTTAATTGCCGCGAGAGAATCGACGACGGTGGCAAGACCGAAGAGTTTTAAGGACAGATTGTTGTATTTGAGCGCATATTCGTGCACGTCACATCCTTGCTCGATACATGCGGGGAAGCTTGACGAATAGATGGGCGAAGGATTGATCAGCGGATTGAATTCCCCCTGCTTTTGGAGATAATCAATCTCAAATTCCAAGGATTCGTCGAGATGCCGATAGAAGATTTCAAGAAATTCGTTGAAATTTTTTGCTTCAAGCGGTGTTTTGGAACCGATTTGCTTGCCTGTGAGGATATCTTTTCCTCCGTGCAAAGCAAGCTCGACGTTTTTGGCGAGATTATGCCAATACGGTCCGATTTCCGCTTCTTCCATTCCCATAATAATCGGCTCGTAGCAACCGAGCAGAACGTAGTTCTGGGCGTCACTCTTGGGGATTCCGAGCTTTTCGTAGCCACGATAGACCTCGTCGTCGTTGACAATACAAATACTGCTGTTTCCGCGACGAATCATCGAGAGTGCCTTTGGCAGAATGGCATCGTCGAGATTTTTGTGGTAGCGGATATGGATTTTCGGGTCGTAGATATTGAGCTCGTCGTAAACTTCGAGCAGAAGATGACTGAGGAAATTGGTGCGGTCGGTGCCGTCCTCGTTCGAACCGCAGAGAGTGAAAGGCTGTTGCGCAAAGCGCTTGGTGGCGGTGAAGTGAATAAAGAAGTAGCGGAAGAGCTCCTTGACCTCGTCGATCTTGTGACCGTCCGCGAGCATCTTCTCAACGAAAGGCGCATAGAGCTGATCAATCGGGCCGAGAGATCTTGCTCGCTCGGGGCCGATTTCCTCGAAGTAAAGGTAGAGTACCGAGAATTGCAGAACCTCATAGAGTGTTTTTGGCGGTGCGGAGATTAAATTCTTGATACACTTTGAGAATTCGGCTACGTCAAAGGACAGAGAATAGGTGTAAATTCGTTCGAGAAGTCGCAGAATTGCTTCGTATCGGAGAATGACCGAGTCGAGGAATTCAATTTGCGACGGGGAAGTGTCTTTTTCCTGCAAAAGGCGGACTTTGGATTGCTTTGCATTTTGCAGAATGCCCGAAAAGCCGTTTTCAAGCAAATACGTCCAGTTGGGAACCGTGTGCCAGAAATCGGTGCGCGGGTAGCTTGTGCCTATTTCTTGCCGTGCGAGCGCTTTTGCGTGCTCAGCGGGGAAGCAATCAGCAAGAATTTTTGGATATTGGTTTTGATAAAGGGCTCGATCGTAAATATCGGGCTTTGCAAAGTAGGTATAATCGACGCCGATATTGAATTTGACAGAAAAAGGCGTGTGCTCATTGATTTCGAGCTGAACGCGATCTAAAAGGTATGCGTAGGCTTCGGCACAGAAGATGGGGCGCGGTTTGTCTGTGTCGGAATTCTGCATGGCAAGGAGTGCTTCGTAAAGTGCATCGGCACTTTCTCCCGTGGCGGAGTCAAAGTGCGCGTGCTCGAATTCATTCTCAATAAAAGCGCGGTTTTCCTTGAAAGTTTGTTTCATATCTGCCTCCGTAGGTATTTGTTGATTTCATTTTATAACAAAAAAGGTGGTTTGTAAATATACGGATACATCAAAAACTTGCACAAATCGGTCATTGACTTTTTTGAATCTGTATGATATAATAAAAACAAAAAAGAAAGGGGTGCTTTCATGAAAGATTTGATTGTAGAAGAGATTTCCCATATTTATTATTGGAAGACCTCAAAGTGGCATAGAGATGTTGCCGAACCGCGCGGAAACGATGGTCTTGTTTTTTTTACAGAAGGCGAAATTGAATATTTCTTTCCGAACCGAACGCTAGTGGCAAAGGCGGGAGACGTTTTGCTTTTGCCTGGAAATTTTCCATATCACGGGGTGGCAAAAAGCAAAACAGTTGCATTTTTCGTGCTTGATTTTAAGAGTGCTTGCGATACGATGTTTGGGGCATTTGGTGCTCCTTTGGTGATGGTAGCCAAAGATCCCGAACGGTTGAGAGAGGATTTCTTTTCCTTGGTTTCTGCATGGGAAAGTCAGCGCATTGATGCGATCTTTCAAGCAAAAATCTTGATTTTTTCGACTTTGGCAGAGGGGCTTGTCCACGATGAAGCGAGACAGAGTGGCAGAACAACCTCGGAGATTCTCTCGTATATCCTTTCAAATTACACCGATCCTACGTTGTTGGCAAATAAAATCTGTAAGAAATTTTATATTTCGGAATCTCAGCTTCGCAGAAATATTCTGAAGGCAACGGGCTTTTCGACCAACGAGTATATCGCCTCCCTTCGTATCAACCGCGCGGAGAGGGAACTGATCTGTACCGAAAAAAGCATTCAGCAGATCGCGAGCGAGTGCGGATTTTCCTCGGCATATTATTTTTCACGCCTCTTCCGCCAACACATGGGAATCTCTCCCAAGGAGTACCGTGCACAAAAGCAAATGCCATAACAATAGGTTGGTATGACCGTTGCCGTTGCAGTTGCTATCGAAGAGGCAAGCAAGTAATCCTTGATTTATAAGGCTCCGTAGGGGCGTGCACAATGTTTGCAACGCAAACTTGCAATTGAGCGAAGCGAAATATGTACACGTCCGCGGACGACCGATGGTCGCCCCTACCAATAAAACAATAAAAAAGTTGGACACATCATTTACGTGTTTTTGCACGGTGATGTGTCCAATATTTTTATCAAGGCTTGGTTATTACTGGGGAAGGTTCGGCTCCAAGGCAAAATACGCAAGAATTCCGTTGTATATTCCCTTTGCAAACAGATCCGAATGCTGCGAAAGCATCTCCGCATCTTGTTGCCGTCGTGATCAATATGGGAAATCTTGACGTCGTATTGCTCGGCCTTATTATTCTCCATCGTCAAAATTTCCCCGGGGAAATGCCGGTGATGGATTTGAATACGCGGCTGAAATAGTAGACGTTCTGAAAACCGCAGGCGGCGGCAACCTCGTTCAGAGTGAACATTCGGCTGGCGAGCATTTCCTTCGCGCGATCAATTCGTACTCGGTTGAGGTAGTGGATCGGGCTTTCCTGTTCGCTTTTTCGAAAAAGGGTTCGCAGATACGAGGGAGAAACGCCCACCACCTTGGCAATGTGCTCCACCGAGAGGTCGTTGCCGTAAAATTCTTCGATGTATCTCTTCGCGTGTTTCACGGGATTTTGCTCGTTGGAACGTGCTTCGGCATCGTTTTCACGAATGACGTTGCACAAAATCTCTTGTACCAGCGAACAGAGTAGAGGTTCATAGCAAATACCGCGCGATTCGTGAATTCGGCAGACCGCCTCAAGCGCACTTCGGTAGCGTATGCTATGGTCTCCGTGGAGTACACGGCTCGGGAGCAAAGAGGAAAGAACGTCCTGCGGCTCGGCATGATATGAGACTACGATAAATTCCACCGATGTAGACCTTGCGAACAGCGAATAGGTGTCTCCTTGACGCTGCAAAATCATATCGCCCGAGTGCACGGTTTGTGTTATACCGTCGAACATGATCTCAAATTCCCCCGATAACAAGAGTGTAATGCCGTTGCTGGAACGGTTGATCTTCTTTAGTGAATAGCCTTGATCGCGGTACAGGTAATGTCCAAAGAGAACGTCGGTGACCGTGAAGTTTTGTTCCTTCATTTTGCCCCTTTCCTTTCAAAAATCGTTTCTTGATATTATTATAACAAAAAACCGAGAAAAATCAAGATAAAAAGTCGAAATTTATAAAAATATGATTATAATTTGAATTGTTTATGAGGACAGGATATGATATCATAATAATGAAATCTTTTTAAAAAAGGAGCTTATTATGACAAAGGAAGAATTGAAAGCATTGGCAAAATCGCTTGGAGCGGATGCCGTAGGTATCGCATCGATGGATCGCTTTGAGGGAGCACCGAAGCAGATGGACCCTCGTTATATCATGCCTGAGGCAAAAAGTATGATCGTTATGCTTTTCCGCGTGATGCGCGGATCTTTGCGCGGTATTGAGGAAGGAACCTTCTTCAGCAACTATTCAGCAATGGGCTACGGCGGATTGACCTACAATTACATTCCCATGACGGTGATCAACCTTTGCAAACATATTGAGGACGAGGGCTATGAGGCAATCCCGATCGGTCACCAGAGCGACTGGAGAGCGATTGACAATGAAGGCAACACGAAGGCAAATTACAGTGTTCCGGTTGCAGAGGGGCTGCCCGCTCCCGACATTATGATCCATCTGAGAATTGCCGCGTATTTGGCAGGCTTGGGTGAGATTGGTTACAGTAAGATGTTCCTCTCCCCGATCTTCGGTCCTCGTTGCCGAATCGGTGTGGTGATGACCGAAATGGAATTTGAGCCAGATCCTATTTACGAGGGTCCGCAGCTTTGCAACCGTTGTATGGCGTGCGTGCGCGCATGTCCCGCTCAGTGTATCAGCGAAACCGAAACAATCAAGGTTACCTTGGCAGGTCACGAGGTGGAGTGGGGTGATATTGATACCAAGAAGTGCGACGACTATTTCCGCGGCGGTATTCGTGTAGAGCCGGGAGAGGGTGACGGTTATATGCCCAAGCGTGACGATATTGCGCGCGGTCCTCACACTCCCTTCTATAAAGCTCCGAGAAAGCTATATAACAGTGGTAAAGCGGTTTGCGGTTCGCGCGGATGTACCCGTGCCTGCATGATGAGCTTGGAAGCAAGAGGCGTTCTGGAAAATCAATTCAAGCAACCCTTCCGCCGTCGCCGTCCGTGGCAGGTGGATTGGAGCGAGGACGGAAACGTCAACTATCTCGAAAATATGACCAACGCGAAGAAAGCGGATGAAAATGAATCGGATTGACATCGCACAAGTGCGCAAACCAAAAACACCGTTTGGTGTGGGGTACAGTATGATGGGGGAAGGGCAAATGTCTTTCCCCGAGATCGTTGCTAAGTACCGCGAATCGATCGGAGAGGTCTATTTTTCTTTCCCCGGGGTCGCGGGTGGAAGAAGCGCGCTCGGACATGAATCGGGCTATACCAATTATCACGCGTTATCGATTATGACCGAGGAGATCAAAGAGATCTCGCGTATGGGGGTAAAGCTGGATCTTCTATTCAATGCCTTGTGCGATGGCGACGATGCTCTCAGCGTAGCACATGAACGCGACGTGGTTTCGGTATTGGAATACCTTGCCGATCACGGCTGTCAACCGTCAGTCGTTACGACGGCATCTCCCGTTACGGCACAGATCGTACACCGATTTGATGAGAGTATCGACGTTCGCGCATCGGTCAATATGCGGATTTCAACGATCAAGGGCATTCAGTACGTGGAGCATCTCTTCAATTCGTTCTGCATTTTTCGCGATATCAATCGCGATCTTGATGCGCTTTCCCGCATCTCGGAATATTTACGCAAAAACGGCAAAGGAATTTCTATTTTGGCAAACAGTGGATGTCTGCGCGGATGCTCGATGCAAACATTCCACGATAATGCCGTGGCGCACGAGGCGGGGATTATGAAGCAAGCCAATCTTTCGTGGGCGGGTGCGAGCGGATGCCGTACGTATTTGAGAAATCCTGCTCATTGGACGGCTTTTTTGCAAAACACATGGATCCGTCCCGAGGATATTTATCACTATGATGGCTTGGTCGATACCGTCAAGCTGGCAACGCGGATGCACGCGCTTCCCGCGATGGTGATCGATTCTTACGTCCGCGGTTCATATAGCGGCAACCTTGCCGATCTGTTTGAGCCGGGACACGGACCGACCTTTGCGCCTTACGTGATTGATAACGACCGTTTTCCTGCGGATTGGTTTGAAAAGACCACAGGTTGCGATAAAAGATGCGAGGAATGCGGCTATTGCGAGCGCATAAGAACACGTGTGTTTGTCAATTCCGAGGAAATGTGACGCTTATTAGTAAACAAAGGAGAAACAGTATGAAAAATAGCAATACAGCAAAAAGAGAGTCGCTTTCGTTCCGAGAAAAATTGGAGCTTGTCATCTGGCGATTGGTGTATGTTCTGATCCTTGTCGCCTTGGCTGCCGTCGGCATTATCATTGCGGTGATGTTTTTCTTGTGGTTCCCCATAGCAATTATCAAGGTGATCATCGCTATTGTCGCCGCGATCCTTTTGCTTTTGATTTTGACCAAGAAGCGAAGACAGAGAGCATCCTTTCTCAGAGCACTGAAAAAGATCTGCGACGCGTCGAAATATCCACTCAAGTGCCATCGTTCGCTCGGAAGCGCTTTTTTATGGAATGACGGTAAGCCCGACTTTGAATTCACGGCAAACGGATGTCGCTACGAGGTCTCTTTTGTGACGCCGAAAAACAAATCGGTCAAAATTCAGTTTGAGCAGAGGGAGCTCATCAAAATGATCGTGCCCACCGCCTTTTCGGGCAAGATGGCGGAAGCGTTCAATCTTCAGCCGAAGGTCAGGGAGCTTCGACTTCCCGAGATCGCTGACGGCGACGATTCGGTTAAGGTTTTAGTGGTCAATCCCGACCGCGCCGAGGTGCTTTGCAAGGGCAGCGAGGGAACGCTGGTGTCGGCAGGCGACGGCGGGACGTATTTCGGTCGTATGGTTTACACTGGCAGAGGTTTTCTCAAAGCCCTCGAGCGTGGCGATATCGTACCACAAAAGAAAAATTTCAATAAGATTGATTTTTGAAGAGTTGATTGTTTATGGTTAGTTTCGTTTAAAACGATAGTCAAAGAAGGGAGAAACGATATGAAGATCAAAGCAATTCTGATGGATATGGACGGTACGCTTCTCGGAAAGAGTCAGGTAGCGGTGTCGCCCCGCAATATGCATGCGGTGCAAAGAGCCATAGAAAAGGGAATACAGGTTATTCCGTGTACCGGACGAGTTTACAATATGCTGCCACCACAAATTCTTACCCAACAGGGGTTGCGTTATTTTGTAACCTCTCACGGTGCTCGCGCCTATGACAGTTTGACAGGAGAGAGCATCTACACCGATCTGATCCCCGCCGAGCACGCCGCTCAGATTATGCATATTCTTGAGGGGAAAGGGCTTTACAACGAAATTGCCGCAAACGCTACCATATTTTTTGAAAAAGCGATGATGGACGAGCTGGATATTTCTCTGGTTCCCGAGCATCATCTCTGGTATCTTCGCGATCAATACTTTACCGTGCTTGAAAAGCCATCGGAATATCTTCTGAAAAACGGCATCGGTGTCGAGAAAATGAATCTATACGGAATTCCCGAGCATCTGCAACAGAGCATCTATGACGAGTTGAACGCTACGGGCTACGTAAAGCATACGCGCGCGGGGGCTGGACGTGATCTTGAGTTTTCGAATTATTCTCTGGATAAGCTTCGTGCTACCGACGCAATTCTCGAACGGCTTGGCATCTCTTACGAGGAAACGATGGCAATCGGCGACAGCAGCAGTGATCTTGGCATCATCAAAGCGTGCGGACTTGGTATTGCTATGGGAAATGCGCCCGATTACATCAAGGCAGAAGCGGATGCGGTGACTTCCAAAAACGTGGAGGACGGTCTTGCTTTGGCATTTGAAAAATACGTGCTGTAAGGAGAAGCATCGATGAAAAAACGTTTTTTGGTATGTATCGATTCGGACGGTTGCGTCTTTGATACGATGGAAATCAAGCACAAGGAATGCTTCTGTCCTGCTTACATCAATTATTTTGGACTTCAACCTGTTTCCAAATATGCGCGAGAGGCGTGGGAGTTTGCCAATCTTTATTCGAAATACCGAGGAATCCACCGCCTGCACTCTCTTTTGAAGGCACTGGACGTCTTAGGAGAGCGTCGGGAAGTCAAAGAACGCGGATTTGTTGTTCCTGCGATGGAGGAGATGAGGAAATACATCTCGGAAAATCATCCGCTCAGTCACGCGGGGCTGGAAGCATATCTTCATTCTCATCCCGAATCTCGGGAGATTGAAACGGTGCTTGCGTGGTCGATCAACGTCAATGAGCGCGTTGCTGAGCTGGTACGCGGAGTTCCGCCGTTTCCTCACGTTCGCGAGAATCTGGAAAAGCTTTCGGAATATGCCGATATCGTGATTGTTTCGGCAACGCAGCAGCTCGCGTTGGAACGTGAATGGGAGGAGAATGGCTTGCTTCCTTTGGTATATGCCGTCAAGGGTCAGGAAAGCGGAAGTAAAAAGGATATCATCGCTTCTCTGAAAGGGGAATATGAGGAAGGACACGTTCTTATGATCGGCGATGCCCCCGGAGATCTGGTGGCGGCTCATGCAAACGGAGCCTTGTTTTATCCGATTTATCCCGATGAGGAAGCGGAATCATGGAAGTGCTTCGGCGAATGTATGGAAGCATTTTTGAATGGCAATTATGGGGGAGAGGCAGAGGCAAAGAACATTGCATACTTTGAGGCATTGTTGCCCTCGGAGCCTTATTGGAAATCATAGAAAAAGACATAAACAAAATGAGAAAAAAGGAATGGTCGGAAAGATGCAATACGGGAGCACGATAGGAAAGAAGTTTTATGAGGACGGAAGTGTCAGAAAATATCCCGGGAATACGGTGGTGGCTGACGTCACTCCCGAATGTCCTGCGTACGAGGTGATGACGCGTCTTCATCATATGGTCAAGGAACACGGACTCGACCGTCATATCATTCTTCTTCCCACAAAGAGCTATCATATGACCGTCATCAGCGGCGTGAATGATCAGGTGCGGCTTGATACGCATTGGCCGCCAAACCTTCCCAAGGATACCCCGATGGACAAGGCAGATGACTATATCGCGGGTGCGATTGGTAAGCTAACGATGCCGGGAAGAATTCGTATGAGATTTGATCAAATCCATTTCGGTTCGGGTGCGATGCTTGTGTTGCTTCTTCCCGCCGACGAAGCGCAGGAGAGAATTCTGCGGGATTTCAGAGATCAGGCAGCGGAAGAAATCGGGTTTCGTTTACCGAGACACGAAAAATACAGATTTCACATCTCCCTCGGTTATACAAGGATCATTCCCGAAGGGGAGGACGTGGCCCGTATGAACCGTATGATTTCCGAAATGAATCAATATATTGAGAATCGACCTGTCTTTGAAATCGCTCCGCCCTATATGGCATTTTATAACGATATGTATTATTTTTCGCCTACAAGACTGCCGCGGGAGTGATTTGTTGCGGTTGCAGTTGCGATCGAAGAGGCAAGCAAATAAAAGGACGCGGGTCACTGTTTGAAAAAAGCTCCGCAAAAACTTTCATAAAAAATTGGACACATCATTTACGTGTTTTTGCACGGTGATGTGTCCAATATTTTTTGTTGTCTTGGATAGCGGTAGGGAACCGCGCCAAGAAGAGAAGCAAGATTTACTTGACAAACAGACCTTTGATTGCTCCCCAGATCGTGAAGTCATCGGCAAAGGGGAAGGTTGCGATTCCAATGACAAAGATAACGAGAATGATCGTGGGAAGGACATAGGTCAAATAGGGGCGAAGCCACTTGGCGAGCTTGAAGCCCTTTCCTGCGTTTGCTTCCGCAAGAAACTGATCAAAGCCCCAGCCCTTTTTGCTAACGCAAAACAGAACATAACAAAGCGAACCGAGCGGAAGAGCACAGTTACTTACCAAGAAATCCTCTAAATCTAAGAAGCTGGATCCACTGGCGAACGGAACAAAGCCCGAAAGGAGATTAAAGCCTAACGCGCAGGGGATCGAAAGCACGAATATGCCGATTCCGCATATAATACAGCCCTTAATTCTCTTCCAATGTGTCAGTTCGCAAACCATAGCAAGGATGTTTTCAAACACGGCAAGGACGGTAGATATCGCGGCAAAAAACATAAACAAGAAGAATACCGCGCCCCAAATCCGTCCGCCATTCATATTATTGAAAACCGAAGCCATTGCCTCGAACAGCAAGCTGGGACCTGCACCTACCTCTACATCAAAGGTGAAGCAAGCCGGGAAAATAATGAATCCCGCCATAAGAGCAACCATGGTATCCAGTACCAAAATATTGACGGATTCCCCCATCAAAGAGCGTTCTTTGCCAATATAGCTACCGAAAATAGCCATGGAGCCGATACCCAAGCTGAGTGTAAAGAATGCCTGATTCATTGCACCTACAATGACGTTGCCGTTAATTTTGGAAAGGTCTGGTTTGAGGTAGAAGCTAAGTCCTTCCTTGGCTCCGCCCAGCGTAAAGCTGTTGATGACCAAGATGAGCATCAAGAAGAAAAGTGCCAGCATTATATACTTCGTTACTCGCTCAACACCCTTTTGCAGACCAAACGAAAGGGTCAAAAAGCCCAAAAATACCACGATCGCCATAAAGCCGACCATCACGATGGGGGAGGAAAGCATATTGCCGAACATACTGCTGGTTGTATCAACGGCAAAGCCTGTCGTCTTACCGCTTAAAAAGCAGATAAAATAATACAGAATCCAACCGGTGACCGAGGTGTAAAACATCATCAAAAGGCAGTTCGCAGCAAGCGCCACCTTGCCGTGCCAATGCCATTTTTGTCCCGGCTTTTCGAGCTTTTGGAAGAGTCCGACGGGGCTGCTTTGTGAAGCTCTTCCAAGTGAAAATTCCATCACCATGACGGGAAGACCCATGATGACTAAAAAGATAAGATAAATCAAAACGAATGCGCCGCCGCCATACTGTCCTGCCATCCAAGGAAATTTCCAAACATTTCCACAGCCGATCGCACAGCCCGCGGAGAGTAAAATAAAGCCAAGTCGACTACTCAGATGCTCTCTTTCCATACTTCAAAGAATCCTTTTCTGTTTTTATAAAATTGATATATTCATTATATCAAATATTTGTAAAAATTACAATATTATTTTTCTAAAATTTTATAATAAAAAACGGACACATCATATTTTTTCCAAAACTGATGTATCTGTTTTTGATACGACAGCCAGAGATTACTCCAATCATACCGCAAGGGGCAGGAACAACATCGTCAAAAGCTCATTCGTAAATGAGCTAAAATGCGATATAGTGTATTCATCAAAACTTAAAACGATGGGTTCGGCGTACAAAGATTTTGCGATGTGAAATGCTTATACTACAAGGCTTTTGAGGGCTCAAAGATGTTTCAATCGCCCTGAAGCGTAGAGATGATGCGACTCATCGGCGCAGGTAACAACCCCATGGTTGGTATGAGTGCCCTCGTTGCTGTTGCAATCGAAGAGGCTTCGAAGTAATCCTTTATTTGCAAGGCTCCGTAGGGGCGAACTGTGTTCGCCCGCGGGCGATTCGTGAATCGCCCCTACAATTAAATCAATAAAAAAGTTGGACACATCATT
>JAZRLS010000044.1:0-8367 GCA_045646945.1 Eubacteriales bacterium
GCATTGCGGATCGGCTTTTTCTGAATTGATTAACCAAAAATACCTACGTTATCCGAGAGAAGATCGCCGTTGATTGCTTGGCAATCGTTGGTAATCATCTTGAAACGCTTTCCGTTCGAGGTGTAGAGCAGGATTCCGCCGTTGTCAATGTCGTAATATGCGGCGTAGCTCTGCTTGGAGTTCGTGTTGTAGAACTCGGGCAGGGCAGTGACCTGAGCGTCGCCCATCTTGACAACGTCCTCGTCAGAACCTTCCTTGGTGGAGAAAATACTCTCGCCCTCTTCCTTGGTGAAGAAGAGCGTGTTGGAATAACGGTAGAAGGAAATGTCGGTTACGTCGTCGCAGATACGAGCACTCTTTCTCTGCGTTGCCTCACGGAAACGAAGCGTTCCGTCGACGTCGAGGTAGTAAATGTTGCCCTTCTGCGTGACGTAGAATTCAATAACGTCCTGAGCAATATCCTTCGCGGCGTGATTGTCGTCGGTCAGATCCAACTGAATCAGCTCAACGTCTTCATTGATGTAGTACAGGAATTTGCCGTCGGGATCGATCGTGCAGGAGTCGGTGGTCACACCAAGCGGCAGAGAGTAGCTTGCCACTCTCGTCGGCTGATACTTGTTATCGAGATAGTAGATCGCACGGGCGGTGGGATCGAGTACGCGGTATGCCGTCAGATAAACGTCCGAGAAATCGTCAAAGAAGACGATGTCGGGATCTGCTGCCTTGGGGAGCAGTACTGCCTTGGCAAGCGAGGTAGCGATCTGATCGCCCTTCTTTTCGTAACGGTACAGCTTTGTCGAGGTTTCCTCGCCGCTTTCTCTGATCGAGGTGGTGAGGAAGAGAAGCTCGTCACCCTTGACGTTCATCGACAGTACACCGACAAATCCGTCACTCTCGGCAATCGGCTCACCCTGAGGATCATCGAGGTTCTTGGTCGTGAAGACCGAAAGCTTCTGCGTGTCGTCCTTCACAAAGGAAGCATATACGAAATCACCGTAATTGGAAACGGCGGCGGGGGTGCAGTTGTTCTTGGCATTGAGCGTGGTGTTGAGTCCGTCCTTGAAGAGAGTCAGCTCACGAATGTCTGCCGCATCCTTCTTGGCTACCGTGTAAACGACGGTGGAGCCGTCCGCGGAAAGCATAAAGTCCTTTGCGGAAAGGTCCTTGGTGATGTTTTCCTCGCCGTACTTCTGAGAGAAGAGGCGGTATTTGTTGTTATCGAAATAAACCACACCGGGCTTGAGCGAAGCGTAGCAGAGAACCTCGTCTACCGGAGAGGTGGTCAGAGGCTCGAGCTTCTTACCCTTGAGCAGGTAAATATATGTACCTTCGGTGCTGGTGTCGGTAACGTAAGCAAAGGAGTTGTCGGCGGAAACCTCAAGCGCAACCTCACCTTCAAAATCCTTTTCGATCTCATAGCCGTTGGACAGCAGATGATAATCGTTGTCGGCATCGGTGTAAACGAGGAACGCGTTATCCTCTTTCATAATGTGGTGCTCGCGAGTCATTGCCAGCGCAACGATGCCTGCTACCAAAAGAAGAACAAGCACACCGATGACAGCGGCAATAATGATGTTCTTATTGATACCGCCTTTCTTTTTCTGGCTGCTTGCCGCCTGTCTTTTTGGGGGCTTTTTTGCTTCTCCTGCCGAGGCAGAGGACGCCGCATTGAAAGCGTTGAATTCTTCCGCTTCGCTACGGGGAGCACGATTGTTGTTTTCCATAGTTACCTCCAGTTTAGATCTATGAGAGCATAGAATGTTCTATAATTATTTATTATATTTTAACATATATATATAGTTAATACAATAACAAACCATTAAATTTGTGTGAATAAACTATGAATTATCAAAAAAGCTACCGAAAACTCCGAAAATTATGTGGAAAATATATGAAAAATGTCGTACGACACCCCGATGTCGTTCGCAGGTCGTACAAGCGTGCCGCAACGGTCATATTTCGGAGTGCTTGGACATATAATTTCACAGAACGAAAACGGAGGAAACGTGCATGGCAACCATCATTTCTTCGGCAAATTCCGTTCGGACGGGCGCTCGGCTTCCGAGCGTGCTCTTCCGTCTGCTCCCGTCGCGCCTTTGCGAGGAAATTGAAGCGGGACGGTGGGGGTGCGGGCGCATCGAGGAGATTCGTCTGCGCGCGGAGCGATGCGCCTTTCTGACGACCGAGCGCGGAAGTATTCGACTCTCTACCGTCACGACGCGCCGCGAGATCGACGATATCGTTCTCGGTCTTTGCGACGGTTCGCTGTACGCACATCGCGAAAGCATTGCCCGTGGCTACCTGACGCTTCCCGACGGAATTCGCGTCGGTCTGTGCGGACGGGCATCGGTCGAAGGGGAAAGCGTGCTTGGCGTCTACGATATTTCTGCGCTCAATTTTCGCCTGCCAAGCCACCTTCGCGGACTCGGTGCTCCCGTGGTACGACTGCTTCGTACGATGGCGCGGGGAGAAGGCGTGCTCATTTACGCGCCGCCGGGCGAGGGAAAGACAACCTTGCTTCGGTCGGTCGCCGAGCAAATGGCATCGGGGGGCGAGCCTTGGCGCGTCGCTGTGATTGATACGAGGGGGGAGCTTGGCGCATTCCTCCAAGCGAAAGAGCTTTCCATCGATCTTCTTTCGGGATATCCCCGTCCCCTTGGCATCGAGATCGCGACACGAACGATGAATGCCGAGCTGATTCTTTGCGATGAGATTGGCGAGCAGGGCGAGGCGGAAGCCATTCTATCCGCCCAGAACTGCGGAGTCCCTTTTATCGCTTCCGCGCACGCCGAGGACGTCCGCGGACTTTTGCGACGTACGGGACTGCGCCGACTGCACGAGGCGCGGGTGTTTGGCGCTTACGTGGGGATTCGCCGCCGACGCGGGGTGACTGATTTTCTTTATACCGTGACCGATTGGGAGAGTGCTGATGATGATCTACAAAATCGCGGGCGCGTTGATTCTCTCGCTTAGCGGAGTACTCTGTGCCGCGCATCTGAATCGAAGAGCGGAGAAGAGAGTGAGGGAGATTTCGGGCTGGATCTCGCTCTTGCGCTACGTTAAGGTGCAGATCGAGTGCTTTTCCTTACCGATGGGAGAAATTCTTGCTCGATGTGAGCGAGAGCTTCTTTCAGAATGCGGATTCTTTGGGGAGATCGCGCCGAAAAGCTTTGACGGTTTACTTGCGGCGTCGAGCTTGCATGACGAGGAAACCCGAAGCATCGTCCGCGGATTTTGCGAGGAGTTTGGCAGAGGGTATCGGGAGGAGCAAACGCGAGGGTGCGACTACTATCTTTCGATGCTGGAGGGGCGCAGAGAATTTCTTATGGAAAAACTTCCCGCACAAAAAAAGATGAACGCGACGCTGTCTGTCTGCGCCGCGCTCGCCATCGTGCTGTTATTACTGTAATCCAAAAACAAGGAGAAACTATGGAAATCGGCTTGCTCTTGAAAATTGCAGGTGTGGGGGTGCTCGTTTCGATCGCCTCTGCGATTTTGAATAAATCGGGACGGGACGAGCAGGCAATGCTTGTGACGGTCGCGGGGATTGTTGTCGTGATGGTGATGCTCGTCGGGGAGATCGGTCAGCTCTTTGATACGGTGCGATCGGTTTTCGGCGTGTGAGAAGTTCTATGAGCGGAGATCTTTTGCGGATTTGCGGCTTGGCTGTCCTTTGCGCGGTGGCGGCAATGATTCTTGCGCGCCTTGGGGGCGATTTTGTCGGACCTGTCCGCTTGGCGGGAAGCGTGCTGATTTTCGGCGTACTGATCTTTGGCGTGGAAGAGGTGCTCAGCACGCTTCGCGACCTTTTTTCGGTGAACGGTGCGTCGCGGTATATGGAGCTGATGCTCCGAGCCCTCGGACTTTCCTTTCTGAGTTCCCTCTGCGCGGATCTTTGCAGAGACTCGGGCGAGGTTTCGATCGCGGGCGGTGTCGAGATGGCGGGTAAGCTCTCAATCACCGCGCTTTGTCTGCCACTTGTTGGGGAAATCCTTACAATGGCGACGGAAATCCTTTCGATGGGAGAATAGAGGATGCGAAAAAGATTTGTGGGGGCGTTGGTTGCCCTTTGCCTTGGATTCTGTTTTTTCTTGCCGATTTCGGCAGAGGAACGCTTGCCCGAAGGGTTTTCCGAGCTCTCGGAGATGCTTCCCACCGAGGACAGAGAACTCCTGGAAGACGGCTTCTTTTCGGAGGATTCCGAAACGGCGGGGAATGCCGTCGAGCAAATGATGTCCCCCACGCGGCTGTTTTCTCTCGTTCAGACCTTCTCGGAGCGAGCGACAACCGATGCCTTAGCACTGCTGGCAACGCTCTGCGGACTTCTGCTGATTGCCGCCGTGCTCACCGTACTTTCGCGCTCCTTTGGCTCGTCGGCACTGTCGGGCGCGGTTCGATTTTGCACGACGCTTGCCATTTTTGCCGCCATTCTTTCGTATCAGTACCGAGCACTCATCGAGGTACAAGCCTGCCTTCAGCGACTTTCCGCCCTGATGAGCGCGATGATTCCCATCGCGGGGAGCATTTGGGCGATGGGAGGAAATATTGGAACGGCATCGGCAGGGACGGGAGTTCTGTACGCGTTTCTGACGGTAACACAGCGCGGACTTGCGGGGAGTGTGATTCCCGTCTGCTCCTTTGGTATGGCGGCGGCACTCTGCGGTGCCATCTCACCCGAGCCGATGCTTCGCGGAATTTCGTCGGCAATCAAAAAGATCTATACCTTCACGCTGGGACTCGTGATGACAATTCTTCTGTTTTCCCTGAGCGCGACGACCACTCTTTCTGCGGCGGCGGACGGAATGGCGGCGCGAACGGCAAAGCTGGTGTCAGCTACCGTGATTCCCACCGTGGGCGGATCGGTGGGAGAAACGCTGAGAACGGTGGCTGCAAGCGTAGGGTACCTCAAGGGGGTGGTGGGATTTGGCGGCATTGTGCTGGTGCTTCTCCTGACGCTTCCCGTCGTGCTCTCGCTGATCGCTACAAGACTCGTCTTTTTGCTTGCAGGCGGTGTTGCCGAAATGCTCGGATGTAACGAGGAGTCGAAGCTTCTTGGAGAGCTTGGCGGTGTCTTCGGATGTATGCTTGCCGTCGCCACAATGAGCGGAGTCATGTTTATTTTAGCTCTGACCGTCTTTCTTAAGAGCACGGTCGCGATCGGATAGCGAGGTGAACGTATGCAAGAATATCTGAGTGCCTTAATTGCCGTTGCCTTGCTTGGAGGGATTGTCCGAATGCTCGCACCCGAGGGAAAACTTCAAACGCATCTCCGTTTTGTGATCGGACTTTGTCTGCTCTGCGCGATGCTCGGACCTCTCGTGCAAATGATGGCGAAGGGAGAGGAAATGATGTCGCAGGATTGGTGGGAGGAAACAGAATACGAAACGCAGAATTATGACGAAATTTACAATGAATCTCTGCAAAATGGAACAAAAAAACAAGCAAAAGAATTGATAAAATCAAAGATATATCAGGAGTTTTCGTTTTCGGAGGAGAGTGCTGACGTGGAAACGGTATTTTTGTCGGAAAATGGAATTCTTTCGCTTGGCGAGGTGAGAGTGCTTTTACGAGGGCAGGGCGTTCTGACCGATCCTCGCGAGATCGTCTCGTTTGTTCGCTCGGAGTGGGATTGCCCTTGTGTCGTCGTATATGAATCATAGATGAAAAATAGAATAAATTATAAATGAATAATTGGAATCGTTGGAGAGTGAAAGATAGAATTATGTCGGAAAATACCAATATTGGAAAAAAAGATAAAAAGATGATTTTCTTGGCGGCGGGCGCGATTCTTGGCATCCTTCTTCTCGTTTTTGGAGGTGCCGCTACCCATCGGGAAGAGAGCACAGAGCAGAGCAGCGTATCCTTTTCGATGGATCCCGACGCATACGCAAGCGAGCTCGAAGCACGCATCGAGGAGCTCTGCGGTGGCGTCAAGGGGGCAGGAGAGGTGCACGCGACGGTGACTCTCAAGGGAGGGTATCGCGCCGTCTATGCGACCGATGCGAAGAACTCGTCGACGGGAAATCAGAGCAGTACCGTGCTCGTCGGGAGCGGCTCGTCGGAGGAGGCAATTCTCATCTGCTATGAAAATCCCGAGATCGCGGGCATCGGCATCGTCTGCGAGGGGGGAGATTCTGCCGAGGTTCGCGCGGCGATGATCTCGCTCGTTTCGGCAACCTTTTCGATTGGAACCAATAAAATCTTCGTCGCCGCAGGGAGATAACAAAGAGCAAACACATATGTGTTTGCTCTTTTTCGTTTATCTTTTCGAATACACGCATCCGCAGTAATTTTGTCGGTAGAGTCCGTACTCCGCGGAAAGCTCGCACGAACGCTTGTATCCGTTTTTCTTTTTGAAATCTGACGGCAGATATTTTACCCCGCGCGCCTCTCCTTCCTCACAGCCGATCTCATATAGCCAGTCGGCGCGCTTGTAAGGACTGATCGAGAGCGTCGTCGTGAAATAATCAAATCCCCCCTCGGCGGCAACTCGAGCACTTTCCGAAAGGCGCAAGCGGTAGCAATCGCGGCAGCGCGCACCTCCCTCGGGGAGAGATTCCCGTCCTTTGGCAAGCTCGTTGAATTTTTCGGGCGTGTATTCTCCCGTTATGAGCTTCACTTGCTCGGAAAGTCCCATCTCGCGTACGAGACGCCGCAGCTCTTCCTCGCGCACGCGGTGTTCCTCGGCGGGAGAGATGTTGGGATTATAAAAGAAGAGGGTAATATCAAAATAGGGAACAAGATATTCGAGTACGTAAGACGAGCAGGGCGCACAGCAGGCATGTAACAGAAGCGTCGGACGCTTCTCACCGCCACACTCGGTCATAAGAATCTTGTCGAGCATCGCTTGGTAATTTTGATTCATGGAAATATCTCCTAATTATAAATATGTTATAAATAAGGATTCAAACGGTACGCACCGTCCGAAAAAAGGATTAGACGTCTGCCGCTTACGCGGTGTGCCTTTTTGTTGATTGCGCAAATTTTTGCGGCAAGCGTATTGGCAGAACGCGCACTCAAGGGTTCTGTCGGAATTACTTGGCGTTCGATGAGACGGTGCAAAAGCTCGGCTTCGGAGACCGAGAGAAATAATGGATAACCTAAGAGGAGAAAGCAGCGTTCGCTTTCGGTTGGTACAAGAAGAGAAGTGTTCAAGAGAGTCGTTCCTTCCGTAAAATGATGTTTCTATCATTTTAACATAAAAGCGAAAAAAAGTAAAGAAGATTTGAAGATGAGTGAAAAGTTTGTGGTATTTTTAACGATTTCTACGAAAAAAGTTGCAAAAAAATCGTACAAGGGTGACAAAATTTCAAAAAATGCAAGAAAATTTTGCCAAAACCCTTGTATATTTCGTGAAAATGAGTTACAATATATAATTGAGAAAGCGTGGCTTTCCAAATCCGAAAAAAATTTTTTATATAAAATGGAGGAATTTTACCATGTCCGTAAAAGTTGCTATCAATGGTTTTGGCCGTATCGGCCGTCTGGCGTTCAGACAGATGTTCGGCGCTGAGGGTTACGAGGTAGTTGCAATCAACGACCTGACCGACCCCAAGATGCTCGCTCACCTTCTGAAGTACGACACCGCACAGGGCAAGTACGCTCTCGCTGACACCGTATCCGCTGACGAAAACAGCATCACCGTGAACGGCAAGAACATCAAGATCTACGCTGAGAAGGACGCAAACAACTGTCCTTGGGGCGAGCTCGGTGTTGACGTTGTTCTCGAGTGCACCGGTTTCTACACCTCGACCGAGAAGTCGATGGCTCACATCAACGCAGGCGCAAAGAAGGTTGTTATCTCTGCTCCCGCAGGCAAGGACCTCAAGACCATCGTATTCAGCGTTAACGAGAAGACCCTGACCGCTGAGGACAAGATCATCTCGGCTGCATCCTGCACCACCAACTGCCTCGCTCCTATGGCTAAGGCACTCAACGACTACGCTCCCATTCAGAGCGGTATTATGACCACGGTTCACGCTTACACGGGTGACCAGATGATTCTCGACGGTCCTCACAGAAAGGGTGACCTCCGCCGTGCACGTGCAGGCGCACAGAACATCGTTCCTAACTCCACCGGTGCTGCAAAGGCAATCGGTCTCGTTATCCCCGAGCTTAACGGCAAGCTGATCGGTTCCGCTCAGCGCGTTCCCACCTGCACCGGCTCTACCACGATCCTTGTTGCAGTTGTTAAGGGTAAGGACGTTACCGTTGAGTCTGTTAACGCAGCTATGAAGGCTCAGGCTTCCGAGTCCTTCGGTTACAACGTTGATGAGATCGTTTCCAGCGACGTTATCGGTATCAAGTACGGTTCTCTCTTTGACTCCACTCAGACCATGGTAGCAAAGATCGACGACGATACTTATC
>JAZRLS010000045.1:0-79705 GCA_045646945.1 Eubacteriales bacterium
GGTTGTTTTCGGTCTCCGACCAGTCGAAGTTTGCCGTAATGGAGTAGGTAGGAATCGGATACTGGAAGCCACGTCCGTTGGCGTCACCTTCGATCATCGTCTCGATGAACGCCTTGTTGATCATATCCATTTCCTTCTTACAATCCTTGTACTTAAAGTCCATTTCCTTACCGCCGACAATAGCGTTGAGCTCTGCAAGGTCAGCGGGAACTGTCCAGTCAAGTGTTATGTTGGAGAAGGGAGCCTGAGTACCCCAACGCGAAGGCGTGTTGACACCGAAGATGAAGGATTCGATGCACTTCTTTACCTGATCGTAGGAGAGGTTGTCCACCTTAACGAAAGGAGCAAGGTAGGTATCGAACGAGGAGAATGCCTGCGCGCCAGCCCATTCGTTCTGCATAATTCCGAGGAAGTTGACCATCTGGTTACAGAGGGTAGCGAGGTGGCTTGCGGGAGCCGAGGTGATCTTACCCGTAACCCCGCCGAGACCTTCCTGAATGAGCTGTTTGAGCGACCAACCAGCGCAGTAACCCGTCAGCATCGAAAGGTCGTGCAGATGAATGTCTGCATTTCTGTGTGCATTTGCAATCTCGTCATCATAGATCTCGGAGAGCCAGTAGTTTGCGGTAATGGCACCCGAGTTGCTGAGAATCAGACCGCCGACCGAGTAGGTAACGGTGGAGTTCTCCTTGACACGCCAGTCAATGTTCTTAACGTAGCTATCAACGATATCTTTGTAGTCCAGAATGGTGGACTTCATATTACGGAGCTTTTCTCTCTGCTTACGGTAGAGAATGTAAGCCTTTGCTACGTCAGCGTAGCCCGCCTGAACCAGAACTGCCTCGACGCTGTCCTGAATATCTTCTACGGCAATAAGGCCTTCCTTGACCTTGGGTTCGAAATCTGCGGTAACCTTCAATACCAGAAGGTCGATAACGGTCGGGTGGAACTGCTTTTCCTGTGCTTCAAAGGCAAGCTTAATGGCGTCGCTGATTTTTTGTAAATCAAACTCAGCAACCTTGCCGTCTCTTTTTAAGACCTGATACATGATTTTCTCCTTTTTGACATTGTTTTTTATTTTTGACATATATAATTATAAAGGATAGAGGAGAAAATGTCAATTGTGAGTTCCTACAATATATTGTGCCGAAAATTGGGGATAATCACAATATATTGTATAAAATGGCTTTTTTGACACAAAATATTGTGGGTTAAATTCCTCGCAGTTCTGCCGTGGGAAGATAGGGTTTGACAATGGCGAGCAATTCTTCCATTTCCTCTGCCGAATATGCCGAAAGTCCTTCTCCGATCAGGTCTCCCGAGTCGGTAAAGGTTTGCAGGAAGAAGCGCTTTGCTCCCGCAATTTCCTTGGCAAGACGTTCGATACGTTCCTTGGAGTGAAGCTCGCGAACCACGGTGGTTCGAAATTCATAAGGAATGTCTGAGTTCATAATCAAACGAATGCTTTCTTCAATTTTTTTCAGCTCTTGCGTCATATCCTGCAAGCCGCAAGTTTCGGCGTACGCTTCCTTACAGTTCTTGATATCCATCGCAATGTAATCCACAAGACTTTCTTCGAGAAGGGAGCGAAGACGATCGGGGAAAGATCCGTTGGTATCCAGCTTGACGAGCAGTCCCATTTCATGAATTTTTTGGCAAAATTCCGCAATATCCTTTTGCAAAAGCGGCTCTCCACCGGTAATACCAACACCGTCAAGAATTCCTTTGCGTCGGGACAGATAGGCAAAAATCTCCTCTTCGGGAATATTTTTTGCCGTTTCGGTGTGTGTCACGAGCGAAGCATTGTGGCAAAAAGGGCAGCGGAAATTACAGCCCGCCGTAAATACGGTACAGGCAACCTTTCCCGGAAAATCCAAAAGCGTAATTTTTTGTAATCCTTTGATAATCATAGCATTTCCTTTATATGATGTAGTGTAAAGCAAAATGTAAATTTTATTTACCTTTTGCAAAAATTCTATTGATTTTTTTGAAAAGATATGGTACAATAAGTCGAAGATTTGAGATGACAGAGGAGTTCGTTGGATGAAGATTGGAGAAAAAATCAAAAAGCTTCGTACGGCAAAGCTGATGACGCAATCTGAGCTGGTAGGAAATGAGATTACTCGAAATATGCTCAGTCGAATTGAGAACGGCTCAGCCAATCCTTCGTTGGAAACGGTTTGCTATATTGCGGGGCGATTGAATGTATCGCCCGGATTTTTGTTGGCAGAGGAGGGGGACGAGCAAATCTATTTTAAACACAATGAAATCGTCGGAATCAAGAAAGCGTTGCTTTCCGAGGATTATCGGATTTGCCGAGATATTTGTTTGAATTCGGAGAGTGCTGAGGATGACGAAATTCAGCTGATTCTTTCCGAGTGTAATCTTGCGATTGCCCAAGAAGAGTTTGGTCGGGGAAATCTTCGCGTTGCTTGCGAATATTTTGACGAAGCGATTGAGTCTTGCGAAAAGACACTTTACCGCACCGATCATCTCGTTTCGGAAGTAGGGGTTTATTTTCGCTATATGAGGCAGATTTCGCCAACCCTGTCTTCGAATTTTATCGACGAAGAGGAAGTGAACGTTTATCCTGCCTTGGTCGATGAGTTCTGTCGCTACGCGCTTTCCTTTGAACGCTTTGAGCAGACGGGAACTTCAACGGAGTGGATGCTGATTGATGAGCGGAAGACGCCGTATAATTTACATATGGATGCAAAGACGCAAATGCGCCAAGAGAATTACGAAGTTGCTTATGAATTATTACACGAGATTCTTCTTAGCGAAATCAGTGTGCCCGAACCGATGCTGTATTTCGTCTTTTGTGATCTTGAGATTTGCTGTCGCGAGAAGCAGGACTTCAAGGGCGCGTACGAATATTCGATGGATAAGATCGAGCTTTTGCAAAAGCTTTTGACCTAAGAGGTAGTTATGATTTACGATATTACACAGGAGTTGTTTACCTCAACAACCTATCCCTTTGATACCAAGCCGCAGCGGATTCCCGTACATCGGATGGAGCAGGGGGATTTGTATAATCTGACCGATATAAAAATGTGCGCTCATAACGGAACGCACGTAGATGCCCCCCGACATTTCATACAGGATGGAAAGGGGATTGATGAACTTACCATGAATGTCTTTGTCGGACGGTGTCGGGTAGTTTCCACCCCCGAAGACATACTTTGCTTTGAGAACGAGCGGTTTCTGTTGCGCGGGGAAAGGGAAATTCCCCCATCGTTTGCCGCGGTGCTTTGCCAAAGAAAGATCAAGCTTCTTGGTGTGGAAGGGCAAAGCGTTGGGAACGTTACGGTTCATCAAATGCTTTTGGGGCAAGAAATCGTTTTGCTGGAGGGAATTCGTTTAGACACCGTTCCCGATGGAGAATATTTTTTGTTTGCCGCTCCGCTCAAGCTTGGCGGCTGTGACGGCGCACCCTGCCGTGCGATTTTACTCGATGACGTCAATTGACGTCATCGAGATTTTTTTGCTTTTTGAGCTTTGCAAAAATTACATGGAAGATTAAGATACAGAAAATATAGAATACAGCTCCGAAGATAAGGTCGGAAAGATAATAGACAACCATCCATAAGAAATCCTTCCAATCGTTTGGTGCACCGGCACCAAGATCAAACAAAAGACGAGAAAGGATTTTTGATAGTGAGAAGAATACGGAAATTTTCAAAAGGCAGACCTGCAAGGGATTTTTTTTGTCGAAAATTTTTTGGAAAGGATAGAAATCCTCAGTGGAAATCTCTGTTTTTATCTCATTCCCAAACAAGGTTTTTGCCTTGTTTTGTGCTGAACGCTGACGGTAGTATTTTTTTGAGGTGGAGGAAATAAGGACAGAAGAAATCAATAAAATCAACAGGTCAATGATAAAATAAATTATATTGAAGAAGATATCGTAGTACAGCGAAATAGACTGATATACGATAAGAACAACCGAAATATCAAACACGCGTCGCAGGAGCAAAAGACCGCAAAGGAGAAGCGACAGTCGGAGGACGGTGCTTTTTGCAGTACGGAAGAAAATTGCGTATGCCAAAAGTGAGAGCGCGATTGCCCACGCAAAAACTTCAGTCAGATTGCGAAGCACATTAAGAATTTCGGGTAGTATCGATTGATAAAGAATAATGTTGTTATCACAAGAAAGATACGCTATTGTCAGTCCAAAGGAGAGGAGGACAAACAGTCCGCCCACACCGACAAGCATCATAAGGGTAAGCCATTTCGTTTTCATAGGATGATCTCCCGATAAATTTCAATATATTCTTTTATATTATATCATAGCTTGAAGAAAAATGGTGATTGATTTGTAAATATTTTTAGTTTTTTGAGTTTTTAGAGAAAAATAGGAAAAAGGATATGCGAAAATCGCATATCCTTTTTGATTAGGCTTCTATTGGCTCGCTTTTTGCGGCTTTTTCGTTTTCCTCTTCGTTATCTTCATCCGCAATTACCTTGCGTGTAACAATCGCACGTTCTACCTTATGATCTTGAACGTCGAGAATTTGAATATTCAAAAGCTCGGTTGAAAGCTCAAAGGTGGATCCATCCTCGGGAATCGAGCCGTAAAGTCCCATTACGAATCCGCTGAAGGTATCCGAGTCGGCGTCGGTGAGTTCAATGTCAAGAGTATCCTCAACGTCGGCAATGGAAACCGAACCATTAATCTGCCAACGGTTGTCTTCCAACGCGACAATCGGTTCTAACGTATCTTCTTCTTCTTCTTCAATTTCGGAAAATTCACCTACCAGACATTCAACGAGGTCAGTGAAGGTAATGATACCGTGGACTCCACCGTATTCGTCGAGAACGATGGCAAGCGATTCTTTCTTTTCTTTCATATTGCGGAAAAGAACGTCTGCCTTAACGTTTTCGGGAACGAAATACGCGGGCTTGACGGCAAGCTCAAAAATGGCTTCCTTGGTCTTTTCTTCCAAACGGAAATACTCGCGTGCGTCGAGAATACCGACAATATCGTCAAGGTTCTCTCCGTAGATGGGGTAACGAGAGAAACGGCTGTTATAAATGATTGCTTCCCATTCTTCGATCGAAGCGTCTTTGGCAAGCATCGACATTTCGGTACGGTGCGTTGCAATGGCAGCGGCGGAAATATCGTCAAAATCAAAAATGTTTTCGATCATTTCCTTGTCATATTCGTCGATGCTTCCGTCCTCGTGCGCTTCGTCTACCAGTGTGAGAAGCTCACCCTCGGTGACAGCTTCTTCCTCGGCAGGTTTGAAGATCTTCGAGAGAAGTTTTTTCCAAAGCATAAAAATCCAGTTGATCGGCGTCAGCAGTCCCGTGATAAAGCAGAGAATTCGTGCTACTGCCATCGCAAAGCGTTCAGGCTTTTCCTTGGCAAGGCTTTTCGGAGAGATTTCACCGAAGAGCAGAACAACGATGGTTGTTACAATGGTAGCAATCGCAGAATAATATCCTGCTACCGGACCGTTTGCCAAAAGCTGCATAAACCAAATGGTAGCAACCGAGGACAACAGAATATTAACGATGTTGTTTCCCACAAGAATCGTGGAAAGCAGTTTGTCGTAGTTTTCCGACATTTTCAAGACGAGCACAGCACGTTTATTTCCTTCGGAGGCAAGATTTTTCATCTTGGTATGGTTAAACGAGGTGAATGCGGTTTCACTGGCAGAAAAGAAGGCGGAAAACACAAGGCATACGAACATTAAAACAATTTTGAGTAGACTCCCGTCAGGCATATAATCTCCTTAAAAATCATCTGTCCGAGGACTTTGTCGGTACAGGGAATGGGTGTGGCAAAAATCAGAAATCAAAATAAGCGCAAAAAAGCATAGCCTGAGCCCATTTCAAGGACGCAGGTTATGCGTATTCAGAAACATATTTAAATTGAAAAAATATGTACTTCGACAGTTACCGTCGGTATTGCCGTTGTCCACTTCTGATTTTCTCCTTACGAATTCGGAACGTGTACGTCCGTTAATTTTGTTGCAGGGAAGACAGGTACTTTTCTTGCACGCCGTGTCCCATTTCACAACATATCGTTAATATTATAGCATAAAAAATTTTTTTGTCAATAGATTTTATAAATATTTTAAGAGGAAGAAAAATGAAAATCGGAGAATTGCGTATTTCACAATTCTCCGATTTTTTATGCTTTTTGTTTGAGTTCGGTTAATGCTTTTGCCAACTGATCGGGGCAAGAAGTGGCTTTAAAGCCGCAACGGATGCCCGAAAGTCGTTCAATTGCTTCATCGATCGTCATTCCTACGACCAGTGCCGAAACACCCTGCGTGTTTCCGGAGCATCCGCCGATAAATTTGACGGATACGATACGATCACCTTCGGTTTCAATATCGATTTGGCGGGAGCATACGCCCTTGGTGCGGTAAGAAATTTGTTTCATAAGTTCTCCTGGATGATTTTGTTAATGATTCAAAATGGGATAAAGACCAATGGCGGTATAGCGAGGATGCTCTGTGAGCAAATAGAGATCGAACGCGTACGCCATTATGCGTGGAAGCTGGAAGGTAAAATAGATGCGATGTGCACCGTCGTCGTAGAGAATCGGTAGGGAATCTATTTTGATCGGAGTTGCTTCAAAGATCGGAGCCACTCGAAAAATGTCATAGGGAAATTGATACGCTTCCGAAGAGACAAAGCATTCCAGATTCCATTCGGTATTTTTTGGAATTCGGCGGGGCAGATGTTTTCCAACCAAAGCATAACGAACGGTATTGGGAGAATCCTCTTGTTCGACGGTACAAGTGGCACAAATTTTCAGTTCATAGCGGTCGATCATCGAGTAAAATCCAAAGAGCCTGCCGCTTTCTGTGTTTTCAATGGGAAGAATACAAAATTCGCAAAGGTTGTCAAAGACCTCCTCGCACGCATCAGAAAATGAGGAAAGAAATTCAGCTTTTGCCCCCTGAACAAAGGGTTCAAAGATGGAAAACGCTTCTTCGTTATAGCGATTTCTTACCAAGGCAATTCTTCCGTGGGCACCCGACTGTGTACTTTCGTCATCGTGAAAGCTCGTTTCGGTGATTAATTCTTTTTGATGGGGGACGGAATTTGACAAACGCGCAAAAAAGCTTGCCCGATCCTCGGCGGATAATTCGTTTTTTGAAAAATCAGCGCAAAAACGAGTATAAAGCTCAAGCGGAGATGCGTCTTTCTCGGCAAGCAGTGCGCGAATGCAAAGGCCGAGAGAAAGCTCCCGCTGTTGTGTGGAAATTGCGCTTCGCTCGGAAAATATGCGAACGTTTTCCTTGAAAATCAGCAGTTCCTTTTTTTGATCCATAAGCATGCGAATTATTTTAATTCTTCCACGATTTTCATCCAAGCGGTTGCCATTGCATCACTCGGCATCTGCCAGTCTCCGCGAGGAGAAAAACCGATCGAACCGATCTTCGGTGCATCGGGCAGACAAGAACGCTTGAACTGTTGTGCAAAGAAACGGCGGACGAAGTTTTTGAGCCATTTGAGAAGTACCTCGTCGCTGTATTTTCCGTCAAACGCGATCTTCGCCAAGCGGTAAAGCTTATCGGGAGAATCGCCCCAACGGAGCATATGATAAAGATAAAAGTCGTGAATTTCGTAAGGACCGACGAGATCCTCGGTTTTTTGCGCAATGTTGCCGTGCTCGTCCGAGGGAAGAAGTTCTGGGCTGACGGGCGTGTCGAGAATATCGCGAAGCACCTCAGCAAGACGCGAAGCACCGTTTTGTTCTGCGTTGTCCGCGCAGTACGCGATTACGTGGCGAATGAGTGTCTTCGGTACGTCGGCGTTGACACCATACATCGACATGTGGTCGCCGTTATACGTTGCCCAACCGAGTGCCAGCTCGGAAAGGTCGCCCGTACCGACCACCAAGCCGTTTTCACGGTTGGCAATATCCATCAGAAGCTGTGTGCGCTCTCTGGCCTGTGCATTTTCATAAACGACACTGTGATCGTCTTCTTTATGTCCAAGATCGGCAAAGTGCTGACGGACAGACGCGCTGATGTCAATACATTCCAATCCGGTGCCGAGCTCTACGCAGAGAATTTCCGCATTGGAACGAGTTCTTTTGGTAGTACCGAAGCATGGCATCGTAACACCGAGTACGTCGGAATGAGGACGTCCAAGCAGATCCATTGCTTTGGTAGCAACGAGGATGGCAAGCGTGGAATCGAGTCCACCTGAAATTCCGATAACACATTTTTTCGAGTAAGAGCGGACAACGCGTTGTGCCAATCCCTTGGCTTGAATAGTCAGAATGGTTTCGGCACGATGGGCAAGCTCCTTTTGATTACTTGGAATAAAGGGCGCGGAATCGATTTTTCGGGTAAGCTTGGTTTCTTCGTAGTCGACCGAGAAAAGATTGTTCTTGATGTTTGCGGAGAGGGAAGAGTTAAAGGTGTTGATTCGCTTGCGTTCTCCCTCAATATGAGCAAGGTCAAGCTCGGTGACGAGAAGCTCTGCATCCTCGGAGAATGCGGTACGCTCCGCAACGATGTTTCCGAGCTGAGCGATCATCGAATGTCCGCCGAACACGAGGTCGGTGGTCGATTCGCCGTCACCGCAATCGGCGTAGAGATAGGCACAGAGCGAACGTGCCGATTGCGATTCTACGAGCATACGGCGACGAGCTTCCTTTCCAATGATTTCGGGAGAAGCAGAAAGATTGGCAATGATCAACGCGCCAGCTTCGGCAAGATGGGTCGATGGGGGCGTTGCTGTCCATAGATCCTCACAGATTTCAACACCGAATCGAAATGCCGTAAAGTTTTGACAGGAGAAGATTTGCTTTGCGCCAAAGGGCACCGATTGACCGCAGATTTCAACATTCACGGTATCACCCGTATCAACCGAAAAATATCTTCCCTCCGAAAATTCACTGTAATTCGGCAAATTTGTCTTGGGAACAATTCCTAAAATTTGTCCATTTTGACAAATTGCGGCGGAATTATAAAGTTTATCATTGACAACGAGGGGAAAACCGATTATACTTATAGTAGAAGAGTTGTTGGTTCTTGCCAAAAAGTCTTCCAAGGCGGACTTTGCCGCGTCAAGAAGGACGCTCGAAAAGAAAAGATCCGAGCAGGTATAGCCTGTCAGGCAGAGCTCGGGAAAAACAAGCAGCTTGACACCGAGTTCCTCTGCTTCTTTGTGCAGACGCAAAATTTCTTCGAGATTGGCGGACGGATCGGCAAGCGTGACCTTTGGCGTTGCCGTACCGACTTTGATAAAACCGTGTTTCATATGGGAAATTCCTTTCTAAAAAATGTCACCAAAACGGTAATTTCTATCTGATTTCTACCATTTATTATACAGTTTTCTTCAAAAAAATACAATACTAAATCAAAAACTTTTTCAAAAAAAGCAAAAAAGCATAGGAGAAACAAAAAATGAACAAACTGAACCGCAATTTAACGATGCTGTGCGACTTTTATGAGCTGACGATGTCCAACGGATATCTCACCGCGGGAATGAAAGATAAGGTCGTTTACTTTGACGTATTTTTCCGCAACAATCCCGATGGCGGCGGATATGCAATTTCCGCAGGGTTGGAACAGATTGTCGAATATATTAAGGATCTTCATTTTGACGAAGAGGACGTTGCCTTCCTTCGCACCAAGGGATGCTTCTCGGAGGAATTTCTGGAATTTCTTCGCACTTTCCGCTTTACGGGTGATATCTGGGCAATTCCTGAGGGAACGGTTGTCTTCCCCGGAGAACCTTTGATGACGGTTCGCGCCAAGGTGATTGAGGCACAGTTTATCGAGACCTACATTCTGATGATGATCAACCATCAATCACTGATTGCAACGAAAGCCTCGAGAATTGCCCGTTCCGCCAAGGGACGAGCTGTGAGCGAGTTCGGTTCTCGCCGCGCACAGGGAGCGGATGCCGCGATTCTCGGCGCAAGAGCCGCATTTATCGGAGGATGTAATTCCACCGCTTGTACGATTGCAGACGAAGCTTACGGTGTTCCCGCAGGCGGAACGATGGCACATTCTTGGGTACAGATGTTTGATACCGAGTATGAGGCATTCCGCACGTACTGCGAGATCTACCCCAAGAACGCGACGCTTCTGATTGATACGTATAACGTGATGGAAAGCGGTCTTCCCAACGCGATTCGCGCGTTTAAGGAAGTGCTTTTCCCCAAGGGCATTACCAAATGCGCAGTCAGAATTGACTCGGGCGACGTGACCTATCTGACCAAAAAGATCCGCAAAAAGCTGGACGAGGAAGGTCTTACCGATTGTAAAATCGTCGTTTCCAATTCGCTCGACGAGTATATTATCCGAGAACTGATCCGTCAGGGCGCGGAGATCGATGCGTTTGGTGTCGGTGAAAGACTGATCACGTCAAAGAGTGACCCCGTATTTGGCGGTGTCTACAAGCTTTGTGCGATCGAAAAGGAAGACGGAACTATTCAGCCGAAGATTAAAATCAGTGAAAACGTCGGAAAGATCACCACTCCCCACTTTAAGAAGATCTACCGCTTGCGCGGAAGAGAAACGGGAAAGGCAGAGGCAGACCTGATTTGCGTGCATAATGAGACGATTGATGACAGCAAACCGATCGAGCTCTTTGACCCCGATCATACTTGGAAACGAAAGGTGCTCGAGGACTTTACGGCGACTGAGCTTCAAAAGCCGATCTTCTTGAATGGAGAGTTGGTCTACGATCTTCCTACACTTGCCGAGATTCGCCGGCACTGCGCTGAGGAGATCGAAGGAATGTGGGATGAGGTGCGCCGTTTCACTAACCCGCACAACTATTACGTTGACCTTTCCGAAAAGCTTTGGCAGATCAAGCACGATATGATTGCGGAGCACCGTAAGGCAAAGTGACCTGCGATGAAGCTGATCGTTTGTTTAGATGAGCGTCGAGGAATGACCTTTCACCGTCGAAGACAGAGTCGGGATCGCATCTTGATCGAGAATCTTTTAGAAATGGTGGGGGAAGATCGCCTTTGGATTGCACCCTATTCCAAACTTTTGTTTGAGGGAAAGGAGAAAGAGCTTTCCGTTTCCGAGGATTTTCTGAGCGAAGCAGGGGAGGGAGATTGGTGTTTTGTCGAGAACAAAACCTGCGCTCCGTTTCTTTCTAACATCGAAGAGATTACAGTGTATTGGTGGAATCGCCACTATCCGTCGGATGTTTGCTTCGATATTGATCTTTCCAAGGAAGGTTTTTCCTCGCAGTCGCGCGAGGATTTCGTGGGGTCTTCTCACGAGATGATCACCAAGGAGGTTTTTAGACGATGAAACAAAGAATTTTATCGTTTTTATTGCTACTTTCCATCCTTTGCTTGTTCGTTACCGGCTGTGACTTTGCCAATTATGGCGTTGAAGGAGACGATGGAAAGCAAAATCAAGAATCGGTCACCGAGCAAAAAGGTGAAGGTGTTGTCGGTTTTGCCTCGGTTGAGGGGATTCCTGATTATTCGGGTTCTCCTTACGTAGAGCTTAACGGAAATATTCCCGAATTTACCGACGAGGAAAAATCGACTACAAAATCCTATGAGACCTACAGTCCGCTCGATACGCTTGGACGTTGCGGTGTTACGCACGCCTGCATCGGAAAGGATCTGATGCCGACGGAGGAGAGAGAAAGCATCAGCAGTGTCAAACCCTCGGGATGGCTCAATAAAAAATATGACACTGCGCTTGTTGATGGCGGATATCTCTATAACAGGGCGCACCTGATTGGATTTCAGCTCACGGGTGAGAATGCCAATGATAGAAATCTCATTACGGGAACGCGCTATATGAACGTCGAGGGAATGTTGCCCTTTGAGAATATGGTCGCCGACTATGTCAAGGAAACGGGAAATCACGTGATGTATCGCGTCACTCCGATCTTTGTGGATCGCAATTTGGTCGCCAGCGGAGTGCAAATGGAAGCGTATTCGGTGGAGGACGACGGCGACGGCATCTGCTTTAACGTATTCGTTTACAACGTGCAACCGGGAATCCAGATCAATTACTTAACGGGAGATAGTTGCCTTAGCGGAGAAGAGATCAAACCGCAGGAAACACCGCCTGCGAATGATTCCTCGGATTCCGATGAGGAAAAAACGTATATCTTGAATACCAACAATAAACGGTATCATCTGCCGACCTGCTCCTCGGTGTCCAAGATCAGTAATGCAAATAAAAGCGTCTTTACGGGTACCAAGCAGTCCTTGAATAATCAAGGATATCAGCCTTGCGGTACGTGCAAGCCGTAATAATTGAAAAACCGACGATCAAACGATCGTCGGTTTTTTGATAGGATTTAACCTTTAAATCGAATTTCGTCTTGCGCGGCGCAGACGGTTGATATGCCGCTCGAAGTCGCCGCTTTCGATCAGCTCTGTCAGAACGTATTGATCAAACACGGGGACAGTACAGGAATAGAAGCCGAGAATTTCTTCAAATTTTGGGAGTAGGCACTCGGGCAGAACCATATATCCGATTCGGATGGAGGGGGCGATCGTTTTGGAAAAGGTATTGAGATAGATTACCGAGCCACCTCGTGACATCGAAAAAATGGTATCCTCGTTTTTGCGGGAAACGGTCAGTTCGGAGTCGAAATTGTCTTCGATGAGGTATCCGTCACGCTGTTCTGCCCAACGAAGATATTCGTTTCTCTTGGAAACGTCGGCGGTGATTCCCGTGGGGTAGCTGTGAAAGGGCGTTACGTGGAGTACCGTCGCGTTCGTTTTGTCGAGTTCCGAGGATTTGATTCCGTCTTCCCCCATTCGCAAGAGCTCGCAGACGATACCGTTACTTTCATAGACCTTTCGTATTTTATCGTATGAGGGATTCTCCAATGCGAAGATTCGACCCTTTCCCAAAAGCTGTGCAATCATACTGTAAAGATACTCTGCGCCCGAGCCGATAATGATTTGCTCCGCACGCACTCTCATTCCATTGCTTCTGGCAAGATATTCGGCAATCGTCTGGCGAAGCTCGGAACAGCCGTGGTTGGGCGATTTGATCAGAATCCGCTCTTCGTATTTGGTAAGCACACGGCGCATTGTTTTGGAGAGCAGAGAAAAGGGGAAGTCCGCATTTGCCGTGATATGTGTGTGCGATGATACTTTTTTTGAACTTTTCGGTTGTTCGGTTTGCGCGGAAAGAAAGTCACTCGATTGATAAATAACGAAGTATCCGCTTCTCTGACGGGATTCAATATAGCCTTCGTCACAAAGAATTGAATAGGCGTGCTCTACGGTAATAACACTACACCCCGCCTCTTCCGACAACAGCCGCTTGGAAGGAAGCTTTGTTCCTATAGGATACACCTGAGAGATGATGTCCTTTCGCAATTGGTAATAAAGTTGAAGATAGGCGGGGGAAGGATTTTCTTTTTGAATTCGGTATTTCATAGGTTATGCACTCTTTTTTATCCCGTTTCTGTTTTGAAAACGGGGAAGAAGTTCTTTGCGAATGACCGAAATCTCTTCGATGGTGAGCATTGCAATGACAATGATTGCGTGCGGGACAAAGCATTGGGTCAAAAGGAAGATACATGCATATAAGAATAGGAAAAGCATGGTATAAATAGTTCTTTTGCGAGCCGAGAACTCGTCCGCACTCTTGATAAACTCCATCAAGGGAAGGAAAGTAAATACCAAAACGTAGAAATAGGAAACGGTGGGAATCAAAATGATGATTCCTGCCGCGATCATCGAGCGGGAGAAATCGGATATTGTAAAGGTTGCCGTGATGACCGCCAGAACAAAGGTGATAATCATTAAGCAAAGTGTAAAAACTCCGAAGAAAGTGCTGTTCGCCAGCACAGGGGAAAGAAGATAAAAAGCTTTATAAAGCAAAGAGGAGAGGGAAAGGTTTCGCAGAGAGAGCAGGCGCTCTCCATTGAACATAAATCCTCCCAGATTGTCGAGAAAAGGATCCATTCCATCAATGCCCGTACGGAAGAGTTGGAAGGAGAGGAAGAAAATTACGAAGAAATATACGGCGACTCTCGCAGCGGCGAAAAACTTTTTCTGTTTGAGCAAAAAGACGCCTAAGAAGAGAGGGTAGAGCTTAATACATCCCGCCAATACAAGGCAGAGATAACCGACCTCGCGTACCCAAGCCTTCGGATGATCGTAAAGCAAAAGGAATAGCAACGAGAAGATCAGGGCAAAATAGATGGTATTTCCTCTCATAATGGCGTAAACGCAAGGTGCAGAAAACATCAGAAGCGCGCCTGCTTTGAGTGAGGAAACGAGAGCCAAACGGTATTTTTTCGTAACGATCAACCAAAGAGTACCGATCGAAAGAACAAAAAACAAAACGATGGCAATCCAAAATTCGGGGTGTAGAATGACACGTGCGGTAAGCTCATCCAATGTCAGTTCCATTCCGGAGTGTGCGGAAAATATACCTCGGCAGATCCACGCAAAGGGATAAAGAACGACCACAGCGATCGGTGGATAGGAGGTGCCGTTCGTCAGGTACGGACTTTGTTTGAGAGAAGCATTCATAATTTCCACAAAATCCGAGAAAATGCTCAGTAGCCAATCGAAGCGGTGACTGCCCATCGAGAGGGCGGCAAAGGCATAGATATAATACAAAATGATACCAAGCATCGAGGCGACGGTAATTGCCACTACAGTATAGCAGAGAAAGTTTAATAATCTATTTTGTTTCGAGGACAGAGGCATCGCATCGACAAAAAGAAAATTCTTTTTTTGCGACTTGCCGTTTACATCCAAGGTCATGATGAAGTCCTTTCTGAATTTTTTATTATTTACCATAAATACATTTTTATAATAATTATACCATAGATGAGGATTTTTGTCAACGGTACAAAAATGAAAAAAAGAGAAAAAGGACTTGCATTATACGACAAAAAATGTTATAATAAATTCATAAATTTTGAGAAATCACAAAATTCGGGAGCTCGTTATGCCAAGATTTTTTATACAGCGGGAGCAGGTGATTGAGAATACCGTTCATCTTTATGGGGAGGATGCACACCATATTGCACGTTCCTTGCGAATGGCGGTGGGAGATGCGCTGACCGTTTGCGATATGCAGGGAGTGGAATACGAGGGACGAATCGAATCCTTTGCGGAAGATCGCGAAGTGATTATTCGTGTCGAGCGAACACAGCAATCTGAACGTGAGCCGCGCTGTCGAATTACGGTTTTTCAGGCACTTCCCAAGGGGGACAAGCTGGATACTGTGATTCAAAAGGCGGTAGAATGCGGTGCAAGCGAGATTGTTCCGTTTGAGAGTGAGCGGTGTGTCGTTCGTATGAAGCAGGAAGCAGAACCTAGAAAAACCGAGCGAAGACAAAGAATTGCGACAGAGGCGGCGAAACAGAGCGGACGAAGCGTGATTCCGCAGGTGTTGCCGACAGTATCTTTGGAAGAAATGCTGGCACTTGCATCAAAATGTGATCTAAAACTTTTTTGCTATGAGGGAGACGGCACCGAACCGCTCGGAAGAGTTTTGCGCGAGGAGCGGGAAACGCTGATGAAAACCTCGGCAACGGTGGCAATTGTCGTTGGGAGCGAAGGCGGATTCTCCTCGGATGAGGTGGAAAGAGCAAAAGCCAACGGATTGCGGGCAATTGGACTCGGAAAGCGAATTTTGAGGACCGAAACGGCATCGGGGTTTGTTCTTTCCTGTCTTGTTTACGTTACCGAACTGGATGGTTGAGTAAAATCACGAAAGATTTTTTTGACTTCTTGGATAATTTCGGTAAAAAAAATTGTTAAAAATTATTAAAAATTATTAAAAACCTATTGAAAAATCACAAAAAATAGTGTAAAATATAGGATAGTATATACAATTTCTTTGAAAAAAGTTTTTTGCGAGGTTTGTGAACTATGTCTAACAGATTGTTTCAGGGCGTAATTTATCAGATGAAGGATGCTTTTGACCGCGTGATTGGTGTGATCGACGAAAACGGCGTCGTGATCTCCTGCTCGGACTTGGGAAAAATGGGCGACGTTCGTCAAGGTGTTCGTGAGGAGCTTTCTTTTTCCACCGAATTTATGTCGGTAGACGGATATACCTATCGCTATATGGGTGTCGGTCAAAAGAGTGAATATATCGTTTTCGTCGAAGGTGAAGACAAAATGGCAGAGAAGATGTCCAAGCTCTTGGCAATTTCTCTTGGCAATATTAAGAGCCTTTATGATGAAAAATACGATAAGGGTTCCTTTATTAAGAACATTATTCTTGATAATATTCTTCCTAGTGATATTTACATTAAATCAAAGGAATTGCATTTTAATACCGAGGAACTTCGTGTTGTCTTCCTGATCAAATTCTTTGGAAAGACCGATATGATGCCCTTTGAGATGCTTCAGAATATGTTCCCCGATAAGTCCAAGGACTATGTTATCAGCGTCGGTGAGCACGATATCGTTCTCGTCAAGGAGCTGAAGCCGGGAACTGAAATGAAGGAAATTGAAAAGCTTGCGATCAATATTGCAGATACGCTTTCGACTGAATTCTACACGAAGGTTGTCATCGGTATTTCTACGATCGTTGACAACATCAAAGATCTTGCCAAGGCATATCAGGAAGCTCAGGTTGCGCTTGAAGTCGGTAAGGTGTTTGAAACCGAAAAGAATATCATTAGTTACGAAAATCTCGGCATCGGCAGATTGATTTATCAGCTTCCTACGACACTTTGCGAGATGTTCTTGCAGGAGGTCTTTAAGAAGGGAAGTCTTGAAACGCTTGATAGAGAAACTTTGATGACGATTCAGTGCTTCTTTGAAAATAATCTGAACGTATCCGAAACCTCGAGAAAGTTGTTCGTACATAGAAACACCCTCGTATACCGCTTGGAGAAGATTCGCAAACTGACGGGATTGGATCTGCGTGAATTCGAGCACGCGATTACCTTTAAGGTTGCGCTGATGGTCAGAAAATATCTGGACTCCAAGCCTGTGAAGTTTTAAATAGAATCAATTGCGGAATACTCCGCCGTGGCGGAGTATTTCGCTTTTCGATGCCCGAGTGTGCTCGGGGGTGACTTTGGATTTTTTCTAAACGAAGAAAAAACAAAGGGGAATTTTTTGTAGTGTCAGAAGAATTTAAAAACGAAAACGAGGAGCTGTCGGAAGCGGCTTCTCAAGAAAATGCGCCCTGTGGCGCGCTCTTTGAAAATCAAGACTCGTCGCTTCCCCAAAAGGAGCGAAAGATTTCGCTTCATACGGCGATTTTTGCGGGAATTGCGCTCGTTTTGGCAGCGGTGATGCTGACTTATACCTGTCTTAGCGGCGTGTATTATCAGCGATTGGCGCAATTGCAAAGTTCAAGCTACGAAACGGGCGACGATAAATATTATCCTTTTGAGTTGATCGATCAGATCTTTGCGCAACTTGGTCTTGCTGAACTCGATGAGGACGCAATGATCGAGAATGCCCTCAAGGCATACGTTGCGGCAACGGGAGATATCCATGCCGCATACTATACCGACGAGGAATATGCCGCGTTGCAGGCAGACTCTGAGGGAAAACGGCAGGGAATTGGAATCAACATTGCTTATAATACAATAGAGTATCATGGAGAAACGATCGAGGTCATACAGATTACGCACGTTTCCAAGAATTCTCCTGCCGAGAAAGCGGGGCTTTTGGCGGGTGACGTGATCTATGCGGTTGGTGAAAACGGAACAAGCGGTACGGTGGATTCGCTTGGGTATGCTACCTCGATTCAACTGATTCATGGCGAAGTTGGAACGAAGGCGGAGTTTACGATTTTGCGTCAAACGGACGGTGCTTGGAGTGAGCCGATTGCTCAAAGCATTCTTCGAGAAGCATTTATTTCGGATTCCGCATACGGTATGATTTCATCTTCGGGAAAGGTTGGTATCATTCGAATTCTTGGGTTTGATATGACGACCCCAAGACAGTTTTCTTCGGAGATGGATCGTTTGATCAAAGCCGGATGCGAAAGCTTTGTATTCGACGTTCGCAATAATTTAGGTGGAAGTTTACAATCGATCGAGGCGATTCTGAGTTATTTCCTTTCCGAAGGAGATCCCTTGATTCGTACGGTTGATAAAGCAGGAAATGAGGAAGTGTCTACGGTCAAGACGGTGGAATACTCCGGAAAAATGAAGGATTGCAGCGTTTCCGAAGCGGATATCGGCAAGTACAAGGATTTGAAATCGGTGGTGCTTTGTGACGGTGCTACTGCGAGTGCGGCAGAATTGTTTACAGCGACCTTCCGTGATTATGAGCTTGGCGAGATCGTTGGGACCAAAACTTTCGGCAAGGGAACCATGCAACACATGATTTCGTTGGCGAAATATGGTTATTCGGGTGCGCTGAAAATTACCATAGCAAAGTATTATTCCGCAAAGGATACAGAAGGATACGACGGCGTTGGAATTTCTCCCGACCATACCGTAGTGCTTGAGGGAGAGAAAAGCATTTATGTCCGTGAAGAATCCGAGGATCATCAGCTGCTTTTCGCACTCGGACTTCTTGAAAATGATTAAATTATAATTTTATATATGAAGGAGAAATACTATGGCTACGATTTTGAAATATACGCAGGAAGGTTTTGAAAAGCTGAAGGCGGAATACGAATTCAGAACCAAAGAGGAAAGAGAGCGCATTAAGGTAGCGATTGCCGAAGCGAGATCTTTTGGTGACCTTTCCGAGAACGCAGAGTATGACGAAGCAAGAAACGAGCAGGCAAAGAACGAGGCAAGAATCAAAGAATTGGATGATATGATTCAGCACGCAGTTGTCATTGACGATTCTCAGATGGATGCTGAGATTGTCGGACTCGGTTCGAGCGTAAAGGTGGAGCGCAATGGGGTCGAAGTGGAATATAAGATTGTCGGTTCAAACGAGGCAGATCCGTTTGATAACAAAATCTCGGATATGTCGCCCGTTGGCAGAGCCTTGATTGGTGCAAAAAAAGGAGATGTCGTTTCTCTTGAGGTTCCTTCGGGAAGCGTCAATCTGAAAGTATTGGACGTTTATAAGGCATAAGACCTACTGAAGCAGTATTTTGGGATTGTCGCAGAAGCTTTGCGGCAATCCCTATCTTTGAATCAAGGAGTCTTTCTTTTATGAATGAAGAAAAAAGATCCGAATGCGACATTGTCGTACAAGGAAAATTTGCGAAATGGTTTGATAATTTTTGGTATCATTATAAATGGGCAACGATCGGTATTGCGGCGGCGATGATGATTCTTGTAATTTGTATCGCTCAGTCTTGCTCCAAAGAAGACAGAGATATTATGATCGTTTATGCAGGTCCGAATACGCTTTCTGTTGCAGAGGAAGAACAGCTTGGAAAGCTGATGAGCACTCTTTTGCCAAGAGATTTGGATGGCAACGGAGAAGCTGTCGCACATTTGAATACATACCAGATTTATTCTGCGGAGCAGATTCTTGCAATAGAAGCCCAGACAGATTCGGACGGCAAGCCGCTTTCGGTGGATCGCAGCCGCAACAGTAGCAATTATAAGGCATATTCCGACTATTTTCAAACGGGTGAGAGCTCGGTTTGCTTTTTGGATCCGTGGTTATACGAACAAATGGCAGAGGCGGAATCCTTGCGTCCTCTGTCGGACGTCCTTTCGGAGGTGCCTCAAGGTGCGCTGGATGAATACGGTGTTCGTTTGGGGGATACCGAGCTGTATCAAGAGTATGATATACTGAAATTATTGCCCGAGGACACGGTGATTTGCTTGGTTCGTCCGTATTTTATCGGGCGAAGCAGTGATGAGAAGCTGTATCAGTTTGAGGTAGATACGTTTTGTTCGATCGTAACGTATACGAAAGAGGGAGAATGAAAAAGACGAATCTTTGGACCAATGGATTACTCTTGTTGACAGCAATGATTTGGGGCTTTGCGTTTGTGGCACAGGTGGACGGCATCAATTACGTGGGCCCTTTGACACTGAACGGCGTTCGCTTTTCGGTAGGCGTTCTTTCTTTGCTTCCCGTCGTTTTGATTTTTGAAAAAGGACGCAGTGGAAGTGCTGAACGAAAAAAGACGTTGATCTCATCTCTGCTGGCGGGAACGGTGTTGTTTTGCGCATCAACCTTACAGCAGATTGGTATTGTTTACACAAGAAGCGCAGGTGTTGCCGGTTTTATTACTGGACTTTATATTGTTTTGATTCCAATTGCTTGCTTTCTTTTGTTTCGTCACAAAACGGGTGCGCAGATCTGGGTTGGCGCATTGCTTGCGTTAATTGGTCTGTTTTTGCTTTGTTATAAGGTTGGCGAGGGATTTTCCTTTGGCCTTGGCGAGTTGCTTTTATTGCTTGGCTCCTTCTTTTGGACGGCGCATATGATTTTGGTTGATCGCCTTGGTAAAGAGCTTCGCTCCTTGCATTTTGCTTGGGGACAGTTTTTGGTGTGTGCGTTGCTTGGAATTCTGGCAATGCTTCTGTTTGAAGAGCCGACTGTATCCGGTATTTTGAACGCGAAGTGGTCGATCCTTTACTGCGGAGTTCTTTCTGTCGGTGTAGCGTATACGCTTCAGGTGATTGCGCAGAAGAGAGCAGACCCGACCTTTGCCGCAATTTTGCTTTCGATGGAATCGGTGTTCAGCGCACTCGGCGGTGCGGTGGTTGGAATGGATCATATTTCGAGTCTTGGCTATCTTGGCTGCGGCTTGATTTTTGCAGGTGTTGTGATCTCTCAGCTTCCTTTTTCAAGGAAAAAGCTCCCAAAGGAATGAAGAGATAGACTTTGGCGGATAATACCCGTGGAGGTGTTATTATGCGCGTAACAGAAGAAAAACAGAGAAGAAACGATGCCTTCAAAGAAGGCTTTTTGGCAGGACTTGCCGTGATTGGCGGAATTGCTACTGTGCTACTTTTGATTTTTTGGCTATAAGAGACAGAGAGGAGAAGACAATGAAAACAATGCGATTGGATAAATTTCTTGGCATTACGGGAATGTCTTCTCGTTCGGAGGCAAAAAAAATGATTCGTGCGGGAAGTGTCACTGTAAATGGACGGGTGGCATCCTCAGCGGAGGAGAAGATCGATCCCGAACAGGATGAGATTACGTTTTGCGGTAAACGTGTCATTTACCGCAAATATACTTATATTTTAATGAACAAGCCAGAAGGGGTGGTGAGCGCTACCGAGGACGGGCGTGATCGTACGGTGTTGGATCTTCTTCCTTCCGATATGCGGAAGACCGATCTTTTTCCGTGCGGACGTCTGGATAAAAATACGCTTGGTTTGATGTTGATTACCGATCACGGAGCACTGGCACATCGATTGCTGGCACCGAAAACGCACGTGGAAAAGGTATATTATTTCAAATCGAAATTTCCGATTTCCGAGGCGGACGCCAAGCGTTTTGAAAGCGGACTTACGTTGGAAGATGGATACGAAACGAAGCCCGCAAAAATCTCTTTGGAGCCTTCGGGGGATGCGGGAACGATTACTTTGATTGAAGGAAAATATCATCAAATCAAGCGGATGCTGGAAGCACTTGACAACAAGATTATCTATTTGGAACGAATTCGCTTTGGGAATTTAACCTTAGATCAAACGCTTGCCCGCGGCGAATGGAGATATTTGACACAGGAAGAAATTTCCGTACTGGAACAGCACGGAAAATAAAAAATAAATTTGATTTACGGAGTGGATCATGGATATCATTCAAAAACTGACAGAAGAATTTCACTTAAAAAGAGAGCAGGTTGAAAAGACTGTGGCATTGATCGATGAAGGAAATACCATCCCTTTTATTGCTCGATACAGAAAAGAGGAAACGGGAAGCCTTGACGATACGGTGCTTCGTGATCTTGATGACCGTCTTACTTATTTGAGAAATATTGAAAAGCGCAAGGAAGAGGTGCGCGGACTGATTACCGAAATGGGTAAGATGACCGACGAGATTTCGCAGGCAATCGACAATGCGGTAACGATTACCGAGGTGGATGATATTTACCGTCCGTTCCGTCCTCATCGTAAAACTCGTGCATCGGTGGCAAAAGAAAAAGGTCTTGAGCCTTTGGCGGAGCTCATCTTGGCACAGGAAAACTCCTATGAGCCTTCGCTTGAGGAGCAGGCGGAAGCATACGTAGACGAAGAAAAGCAGGTGGCAAGTGCACAGGATGCACTCGCAGGTGCTTGTGATATTATCGCAGAGGTGGTGTCCGACAATGCCGATTACCGCAAGACGGTGCGCCGCGCAACCTTTGAAACGGGAATTCTCAGTACCAAGAATATTAAAGATGAGGATTCGGTATATTCTCAGTATTACGAGTATTCCGAAAGCACCAAGAAGATCCCGTCTCACCGTATTCTTGCAATTAACCGCGGAGAAAAGGAAGAGTTTTTGCGCGTTAGTTTGAGCGTAGAAAAGGGAATGATCCTTAACTATCTTTGCTCGGAAATGATCACCAATCCCAAGAGCCCTGCGGTGAAATACATCGAAGCGGCAATTGTTGATGGCTATGATCGTTTGATCGCGCCCTCGATTGAGCGCGAAATCAGAAACGATATGTTCGATATGGCAAGTGAGGGAGCAATTAAGCTTTTTGCCGATAATTTGAAGCATCTTCTGATGCAAGCTCCTTTGAAAGGAAAAACGGTTCTCGGCTTTGACCCTGGGTATATTAACGGTTGTAAAACGGCAGTGGTGGATAAGACGGGTAAGGTGCTTGACACGGCAGTGGTTTATCCTACGACCAAATCCAAATTTAAGACCGAAGAAGCTGCGAAGATCATCAAGAGAATGGTCGAGAGACATCACGTGGACGTCATCGCGATCGGTAACGGTACGGCGTCGAAAGAGAGCGAAATCTTTATTGCTGACGTGCTGAAAACCACCTCGTATCCTTGTAAGTATATCGTTGTCAACGAAGCCGGTGCATCGGTTTACTCGGCATCAAAACTTGCAGCAGAGGAATTTCCGGATTTTGACGTAATGCAGAGATCGGCCGTTTCCATTGCGCGCCGCTTGCAGGATCCGCTTGCTGAGCTTGTGAAAATCGATCCCAAATCGATCGGTGTCGGTCAGTATCAGCACGATATGAAGCCCGCAAGACTGGACGGAGCATTGCAGGGCGTCGTTGAGGATTGCGTCAATGCCGTTGGTGTGGATATCAACACGGCATCGCACTCGTTGCTTTCCTATATTTCGGGTATTAACGCGACGAGCGCAAAGAATATTGTAAAATACCGTGAGGAGAACGGAGAGTTTACCTCCCGTGCTTCGATTATGAAGGTGCCGCGTGTTGGTGCAAAGGCATTTGAGCAGTGTGCTGGATTTTTGCGTGTTCCTCAGTCGAAGGAGATTTTGGATCATACGGGTGTTCACCCTGAGTCCTATCGCGCGGCGCACGCGCTGTTGGATCTCTTCGGCTATACCGAGGCGGACGTGGCAAAGGGAAGACTGACAGAGCTTGACAAGCAGGTCAGAGAAAAGGGACTTTCTAAGGTGAGCGAGGCGTGTGGCGTTGGTGAACCGACGCTTTTGGATATCGTTGCCGAGCTGATGAAGCCGGGACGTGACGTCCGAGACAGTCTGCCCTTGCCTGAGCTTCGCGATGACGTGCTGAGCATGGAAGACCTGAAACCCGATATGATCCTCAATGGAGTCGTTCGCAATGTCATTGATTTTGGTGCCTTCGTGGATATTGGCGTTCATCAGGACGGACTTGTGCATATCTCGGAGCTTTCCGACCGATTTGTCAAGCATCCATCCGAGGTCGTTTCGCTTGGTGATGCCGTCAAGGTTCGCGTTCTTGCGGTCGATCTTAAGAAAAAGAGAATCTCGCTTTCGATGAAAAATATAAAGTGATATTAATTTATTAATAATAAAAGGTGTCGCTTTTTGCTGAATGACATGTAAAAAAACAAGTTTTGTGCAAAATAAACAAATAAAACGATAAAATTTTGGGGATTTCCCCTCTTCCATTTTTCTTGTTTTTTTGGTACAATATTAGAGTACAGAACTGTGTATAATTTTAATTTCTGATATAATTTATAGGAGGATTATTCCAAGATGGCAAGCTTATCTCTCAGACACATCTACAAGAAGTATCCCGGCGGCGTTACTGCTGTATCGGACTTTAACCTTGAGGTCAAGGACAAAGAGTTCCTCGTTCTCGTTGGACCTTCCGGATGTGGAAAAACCACCACGCTCCGTATGATTGCAGGACTCGAGGAGATTTCCGAGGGTGAACTCTTTATCGGAGACCGTCTCGTTAACGACGTAGCACCGAAGGACAGAAAGATCGCGATGGTGTTCCAGAACTACGCTCTGTATCCTCATATGTCCGTATTTGAAAATATGGCATTCGGTCTGAAGCTGAATAAGACTCCGAAGGAAGAAATCAAGCGCCGCGTAGAAGAGGCTGCAAGAGTTCTTGATATTACCCACCTGCTCGACAGAAAGCCGAAGGCTCTGTCTGGTGGTCAGAAGCAGCGTGTAGCACTCGGTCGTGCTATCGTTCGTAACCCCGCAGTATTCTTGCTTGACGAGCCGCTTTCCAACTTGGACGCAAAGCTTCGTGCAGCGATGAGAACTGAGCTGACCAAGCTCCATCACCGTGTTGAAACCACCTTCGTATACGTTACCCACGACCAGGTCGAGGCTATGACGATGGCTACGAGAATCGTAGTTATGAAGGACGGTCTGATTCAGCAGGTTGATACTCCTCAGAACCTTTACGATTCGCCTTGCAACATCTTCGTTGCAGGATTTATTGGAACTCCTCAGATGAACTTTATCAACGGTACTCTGGTAAAGAAGGGTGAAGACGTTTACTTCAACTTCGACGGTGTTTCCGTGAAGTTCCCCAAGGAGAAGGCAGAAGCTCCTGAGCTTGCTGAGTACATCGGTAAGGAAGTTGTTGTTGGACTTCGTCCTGAGGCTATTTCGGATACGGAAGCAGCTGTTGCAGCTTCTGACGAAGCAGCATTCGGCGTTGAAGTTGACGTTACCGAGCTTATGGGTGCAGAGATTTATCTCTATCTCAAGGCTGGTGAAGAGACTAACCTGATCGCACGTGTATCTTCTCGTTCAACCTCCAGAGCAGGCGACAAGATCAAGGTTGCTTTCGATATGTCCAGACTCCACGTATTCGACAAGGATACCGAGCGCTGCGTCATTCACTAATTGAAATTGAAAAGCTCGCTTGCATTGCAAGCGAGCTTTTTTAGTTGTTGTTTTCTTTTCCAAGTCCTTCTTGATTGGCAAGCGGATTTTGTGCCATTGCTTCTTCCATGCTGCGATTGCTGACGTGCGTATAGATCTGTGTGGTGTTAAGCTGTTCGTGACCGAGAATATCCTTGAGCACTCGGACGTCGACGTTTCCGCTTTGATACATCAGCGTTGCGGCGGTGTGTCGAAGTTTGTGTACGGAGTAGTGTTTTGACTCAAGACCAGCCATATCGAGATATTTGTAAACGAGCCACTGTACTGTTTTTACACTAATACGTTGTTCGCGGTTACTTAAAAAGAGGGCAGGGGTGTCGGCTTTGATATGGAGCTCGCTGAGCCGTTCATCCAGATAGTCGCCAAGGGCATCCTTGCAGGCTTCGTTGAGATAAACAATGCGTTGCTTGTTACCTTTACCCGTAACGGTGAGCGATCGGAGCTGGCGGTCGACGTCGTTGAGATTGATGCCGACAAGCTCGGAAAGACGCATACCGCAGTTGAGAAATAGCGTAATAATGGCAAAATCTCGCACCCTGCTTTTGGAATCAACGTCGTTTTTGACGCAGTTGAGTAGAGCAAGGCTTTCTTGCAAGGAAAGATATTTGGGGAGTGCTTGTTGTCTTTTCGGAGTTTCGATGTTTGCCGCAGGATTTTCCTCCAACATCATACGCTTGACGGTGAGATATTTGAAAAATCCTTTGATGGCAGAGAGCTTTCTTGACTTTGCCGCCGCCATATTTCCTCGTGTATGGTCTGCATACATCAAAAACTCATAAATATCTTCCATTGTAATATTTTTGATGTACTCCAGATCGATATTACTGATATCAATGGCTTCAAATTCCTCAGATTCTGTGGGAATATGCAGATCTCTAGCCCGCAAAAATCGGAAGAAGGTCCGAAGATCAAGGAGATATTCCGAAACCGTCTTTTCCGAAGCATTTTGTATGACGGACTTGTACGAGGCAAATTCCCGCACCAACGAGGGAAGAGTATTCAGAGGAACGCTTGTGACCATTTTGACCTCCCAAATGCTTTACTTACTTATTATTATATAACATTTGGTGATAATTTAGTGGATAAAATGTAAACTTTTCTGCGAATATCTTGAAAAAAAGAGAAAAATTTAATATAATATCATAAAGAAGCTCAAAGAAAACTTCAGGGAGAATTTTATGAAAGCTTTTTTTCACGATTACTTATATAGTTCTGTAAAGATGCTTGTCAATCAGCTCGCGATTTCGATTTTTGGTGTTGTATTGGCAATGGCGGCAATGGCGGCAAAAAGTGATACGCTTACAGTCGTTGTCAGTATCTTTTCAATAATTTTTTATCTTTTTCTCATCTATACGATGACGTGGGAAATCGGTGCGAAGGATCGCGTTTCGGTGGATATCGGAAAGAAGCCTTACCGTCCGCATACGGGTGTTTTGATTGCCCTTGTTGCAAATATTCCCAATTTTGTGATTGCTTTTTTGTATGCCCTCGGGTATTCTGCGATGGGAGAAAAGGTATGGGCAGGATCGATGAATGCGGTTTTAACGGCAATTTCCGCTCTGACGATGGGAATGTACCGTGGATTTCTATCCGTTTGGACGATCGGTGAATTTTCGGCGTTCCGTTATTGGTGGAGCTATTTCCTGATCATTCTTCCGTGCCTTATCACAGCGTGGGTTGCATATTTTGCAGGTTTTAAGAACTTCAGAATGGTGGCATCGTACTTCAATAAAAAGCCCGATCAGGGAAAAAAGAAATAAAACGAACGGTAGGATTTTATCCTACCGTTTTTTCTATCCGGATTTGACTTTTTCTCTTCCTTGTGATAAACTAATACTATAAAAAAATGAAGTATTCATTGAATTGCATTCGTAAAATACCTGGTGTGAAAATCCCCAAAAACAGTGTATAATGAGAGTACAAAAGCGCTTTTGAATGATGACAAAGGAGAAAGAAAATGTCTGTTGGAACTACGATTAAAAAACTTCGCCGTGAACGAAATATGACACAGGAGCAGCTTGCCGAACTGTTGGGAGTCTCTACAAATGCCGTTTCTCAATGGGAGTGTGATAAGACCGCGCCAGACATTTCGCATTTGCCGATTTTAGCAAATATTTTTGAGGTCAGTGCCGATATTTTACTGGAAATTGATTTTTCCAAAAGCAAAAAGCAGGCGGAGATCGAAGCATTTAAGGCAAAGCATCAAGAGCTTCACAGCCAAGGAAAAACTGCGGAACGGTTAATTCTTTGCCGTGAGATGCAAAAGAAATATCCGAATGATGAAACCGTGCAGTATTACTTGATGCGAGTGTTGCAAAACGGATACATCGATGAAAATTTTGATGAGATTCTGACACTTGGTGAACAGCTTTTGAACTCTACGGAATATCGCACGTGTGCCATTCGCGGTCTGTGCTTTACCTATTTGCATAAGGGCGATAGAGTGAAGGCTTTACAGTATGCGGAAATGATGCCATTTTCTGAAGATTTGCATTTGCACGTTTTGGAAGGAGATGCATTGGTAGAGCATTGCCAAAACTATTTTTATAAGGTTTGCGATAAAATGTATCTTTATATGAAATATCTTTGTGATTGCAAGGAAGCAGGATATACGCATGAAGAGAAACATTCACTGTGGGAGACGCTGTATGATAACTTCAATATGATTTTCAAAAATAAGGATTTTGGATTTTATCATGAGCGATTGGCAAGAATCAGTTTTTCTATGGCAATGGAAAGTGGAAGAGTAGAAAACTTTAACCGTGCCTTGGAAGAGATGGAAACAATGATTACACATCTTGAAAATTTTCAAGAATTTTCGGAAATTTCCCATACATCTTTACTTGTTAACAAGGTGAAAATCAATATTAAGGATACCACAAGAAGCAAGGAAGAAACACTCGGACATTCGTTTTTGAGATATCTTGAACGCTATGATACCGTATTTGCTTCTATGAAAAACGAGCCACGTTTTGAAAATATCAAACAACGGCTTGCTACGCTATAACTTTAGCCCCGTCTTGTGCGGGGCTTTTGATCGAAAGAGCCATCACGAGATCGTGATGGCTCAAATATTTGTTCTTTATTTCTCCAAGCTTTTGAGATAGTTTTTGATGATTTCCACGAGAAGCTCGTCACGGTTGACGCGCGCCATGAGTCCGCGTGCGTTTTTCCAGTTGGTAATGTAGACGGGATCCTCTGAAAGAATATATCCCGCAATCTGTCTTGCGGGGTCGTAGCCCTTTTCGCAAAGCGCGGTGTAGATCTCTTTGATCGTACCTTTGAGTTCGTCTTCCTTCGATGGCTTTTGAGGGGTTGGTTCTTCTATCATTTGTTCGATCATTTCAAGATCGGTAATAGACATTTGAATGACGTCTTCGACACGCTTCGGCTTTTCCGCGCGTGGTGTCTGATGCTCAAGATCGGTATGGGAGCTCATTGTTTTCCTCCGTTCAAAGTGCTATTATTAGTATAGCATATTTTTTCTCCGATGTCTACACCCATTTGTGAATTTTTCCAAGACTATTTTCTTACGATACCGTTTTTTATTGAGAATACCGATTGACAAAAAAAGTGATTTGTACTATAATAATCTTAGCAAAAAATAGGAGGTTTTTGGACAGATGGGAACGTTTCAAGCAAAAGAACATTTTTGCGATTTTTGCGTTGTCGGCGGAGGTCTTGCGGGTACGGTTGCCGCGCTTGCTGCCGCACGAAAGGGACTTCGTGTCGTCCTGATTCAGGACCGTCCCGTGCTTGGCGGAAATTCTTCTTCCGAGATCCGCGTATGGGTTCGCGGCGCAAAGGGAATTTATAACAAAGAAACGGGAATTCTTGGGGAATTTGAGGAAGAAAATATTTACCGCAACCCGACGCTTGCCCCTACGCTTTGGGACAGTGTTCTTTACGGAAAAATCAAGGAAAATCCAAATATTACGCTTCTTTTGAATTCGTCTTGTATGCAGGCAGAATGCGACAACGGACGTATTCTGAGTGTGACGGCGTGGCAGTTGACCACCTACACGTGGCAGAAGGTTACCGCAAGATATTTTGCGGATTGCTCGGGTGACTCGGTGTTAGCTCCCTTGACGGGGGCAGCGCACCGCATCGGTCGTGAAGCGCAGTCGGAGTACGGTGAGAGCATTGCTCAGCCGGTTGCCGACGAAAAGGGAATGGGAATGTGTTGTTTCTTCTCGGCAAGGGAAACCGACCATCCCGTGAAGTTTACGCCTCCCTCATGGGCAAACGTCTACGAAACCGATGAGGATTTTGCCGTTGTTTCTTATAAAGTCAACAATCTCTCCACCTTCCGTGATCACGCCGTGGCGACGAGCGGAACGAATTTCTGGTGGATGGAGCTTGGCGGTGACGGAGAGGCAATCGTCAATACCGAAGAAACGCGCGATGAGCTTGTGAAGATCGTATTCGGTATCTGGGATCACATCAAAAACAAGGGCGATCACGGCTATGAAAATTGGGAGCTCGATTGGGTCGGATTCCTTCCCGGAAAGCGTGAGTCGGTTCGCTATATCGGAGAGCACGTTCTCAAGCAGAGCGATATTGAAGGCGGCGGTGTATTTGATGACGTCGTAGCCTACGGCGGTTGGCCGATGGATTCACTCAATCCTTTGGGAATGAAGGCGAACTCTTTTGATGAGCTTCCGTCGCAGATGCATCCTGCACCCTCGCCCTACGGTATTCCTTACCGCTGTCTGTATTCTGCGAATATTGATAATCTCTTCTTCGCAGGTCGAAATATCAGTGCAACACACGTTGGTATGAGTTCGATTCGCGTAATGGGGACTTGTGCTTTGATGGGACAAGCCATTGGTACGGCGGCGGCACTCTGTGAGAAAAACGGATTTCTTCCTCGCGAACTGCGCGGAACCGATCTGAAAAAATTGCAGACCCAGTTGCAAGAGGACGGTGTTTTTTTGCCGGGGCTTCCCAGAAAAATTCCTGCGCTGTCGCTTTCCGCGAAACTGAATTTGAGTGACGAGCAAAGAGAAACTCTCTTTAACGGAATTGAGCGTCCGAGAAGCGAGACGGAGCGTAACGAGATTGTGCTTGACAAGGGAGAATCCATCGTATTCTCTTGGGAAGAGAAACAGAAGCTGTCTGAGCTCAGAATTCAATTTGATCGCGATTGGGAGAGAACTTCGGTGACGCCGAACTTCAAAATGCAGGTATTTCCGATGAAGCTGAACGAGGGCAAAGATTTTGTACCCGTCAAGGTTGCGGATACCATTGTTCGTTCGTTTGCTGTATTTGCGGACGGAGAGAAGATTTATGAGTGTGACAACAATTATCACGCGCTTGTCAAGGTTCCGCTTTCGGCAGAAGCAAAGACGCTCGAAGTGAAAATGATTGATACTTGGGGAAATGATCGCGTCCATCTGTTTGCTTGTGACGTGAAATAAATTTTGCAAATTTTTGGAAAAAAGCAAAAATATTTTGCGCATGTACTTGATTTTTGATATGGAATCGTGTATAATATTTTAGGAATAAATTTAAAGGAGTTCGTATTATGTTAGTTTCCGCAAAAGAAATGTTAACCAAAGCAAAAGCAGGCAAATATGCTGTAGGTCAGTTCAACATCAACAACCTTGAGTGGACGAAGGCAATCCTTCTGACTGCACAGGAGTTGAACTCTCCCGTCATCCTCGGTGTTTCTGAGGGCGCAGGTAAGTATATGGCAGGTTACAAGACCATCGTTGGTATGGTCAACGGTATGCTCGAGGAGCTCAAGATCACCGTTCCCGTAGCGTTGCACCTTGACCACGGTTCTTACGAGGGATGCTATAAGTGCATCGAAGCAGGATTTTCGTCGGTCATGTTCGACGGTTCGCACTATCCGATCGAGGAGAACGTTGCAAAGACGACTGAGCTGATTAACGTATGTAATGAGAAGGGTCTTTCTCTCGAGGCAGAGGTTGGCTCGATCGGCGGTGAGGAAGACGGCGTTGTCGGTATGGGCGAGTGCGCTGATCCCGACGAGTGCAAGATGATCGCAGATCTCGGCGTTACGATGCTTGCCGCAGGTATCGGTAATATTCACGGAAAGTACCCCGCAAACTGGCAGGGACTCTCTTTCGAAACGCTCGATGCGATTCAGCAGAAGACAGGCGAGATGCCTCTCGTTCTCCACGGCGGTACGGGCATTCCCGCTGATATGATCAAGAAGGCAATTTCTCTCGGCGTTGCAAAGATCAACGTCAATACCGAGTGCCAGCTCTCGTTTGCTGCGGCTACCCGTAAGTATATCGAGGAAGGCAAGGATCTTCAGGGCAAGGGCTTTGACCCCAGAAAGGTTCTCGCTCCCGGTTTTGAGGCAATCAAGGCAACCGTAAAGGAAAAGATGGAGCTCTTTGGTTCCGTTGGAAAAGCCTAAGCTTTGAATATGGACAAACAGAGGTTGGGCAGGCTCTCAACCTCTGTTTTTATCGTAAATGCTAACGAAGAAGGAAACTTATTATGACGAGAATTGAAATTATTTCCGGCTTTTTGGGAGCGGGAAAGACTACGCTGATCAATCGATTGATCCACGAAGCCTATGAGGGCGAAAAGCTTGTTTTGATCGAAAACGAATTTGGTGATATCGGCATTGACAGCGGATTTTTGCAGGATTCGGGCATTCAGATCGCTGAAATGAATTCGGGTTGTATCTGTTGCTCGTTGGTGGGAGATTTCTCCAAGGCACTTTCTGAGGTGGTTGCCACCTATCATCCCGATCGCATTCTGATCGAGCCGTCGGGCGTCGGAAAACTGAGCGACGTAACCAAGGCGGTGCTGTCTGCCGAGCTTGAGGGTGCGGTGCTTGGAAGCGCAACGGTTGTGGTTGACGTGAACAAGTGCAAGATGTATATGAAGAATTTCGGCGAATTCTTCAACGATCAAATTGCTCACGCGGGTTGTATCGTATTTAGCCATACCGATCATACCACGGAGCAGAAGCTTAGTGAAGCACTGACGCTGGTTCGTGCTGTGAATGGGAAAGCAACCGTTGTAACCACTCCTGCCGATCAGTTGGATATTCATACGCTGATCGAAGCAATGGAAAATAAGCACACGATGGAAGAACAGCTCAAGGAGTTGATAGAAGAAGAGGCATGTCCTGTTTGCGGACACCACCATCACCATGATCACGATGAGCACTGCGAGCATGAGCATCATCACCACCACGATCACGATGAGCACTGCGAGCACGAGCATCATCACCATCACGATCATGATGAGCACTGCGAGCACGAGCATCACCATCATCACGATCACGATGAGCACTGTGAGCACGAGCATCATCACCATCACGACCACGATGAGCACTGCGAGTGCGGCTGTCATGACCACGATCACGGACATCACCATCATCATGCCGATGAGGTCTTTACGAGCTGGGGCAAGGAGACGCTGAAAAAGTACTCGAAGGACGAGTTGCTTTCGATCTTGAAGGCACTGGAAAACGAAGAAAAGTACGGAATGATCCTTCGCGCCAAGGGAATTGTTGCATCGACCGATGGCGAGTGGCTTCACTTTGATTACGTGCCCGGCGAGCCCGACGTTCGGGTGGGCAGTGCCGCTCCGATCGGAAAATTCTGCGTCATCGGTTCGCATATTTCCGAGCACGAGCTGTCTGAACTTTTTTAACAGGTGAACTATGAAATATCCGATTTATTTGTTTACGGGATTTCTTGAGGGCGGTAAAACGCATATTATTCAGGAGTCACTCAACGACCAGAATTTTAATAGCGGTGAAAAGACGCTGGTTCTGATGTGCGAAGAGGGAATTGACGAGCTTGATCCCACCCAATTCTGGGGACAGAACGTCAGCATTCAATACGTCGAAGATGAGTCGTGGCTGACGCGCGAAAATCTCGAAGCACTCACGAGGGGCAAGAAGATTGACCGTATTATTATCGAGTATAACGGTATGTGGCAGCTCTCTACGCTCTATCAGAGTATGCCGCCGACGTGGGATCTCTATCAGAATATGATGTTTGCTGATGCGAACACCTTCCTTTTGTACAATCAGAATATGCGCCAGCTGACAGTAGATAAGCTGATCGATTGCGAAATGATCGTACTCAACCGTGCCTCCGAAAAGACCGACAAGGAAGAAATTCACAAGATCGTGCGCGGAATTACGCGCCGCGCCGCCATTGTGTACGATTATCCCGACGGACACGTGGAATACGACGAGATCGAGGATCCGTTGCCCTTTGATAAAGAGGCGGACGTGATTGAAATTGCCGATGAGGATTATGCGGTATGGTACCGCGACCTTTCGGAAGAAATGCCGTCGTATGAGGGGAAAACGATTAAGGTGAAGGGAATTGTTGCGACCGATCCGAGATTGCCGCAAAATTCGGTGATCATCGGACGTCACGTGATGACCTGTTGCGTGGACGATATTCAATATAGCGGATTTGTTTGCGTATTCAAGGACACGCCCAAGCTGAAAATGCGTGACTGGATTACGGTCAAGGGCAAGATCAAACTTGAAAAGACCAAGCTTTACCGTCAGGCAGGTCCTGTGCTTTACGTGGAATCGACTGAATTTGCCGTTCCGCCCAAGCAAGAGGTTGCGACCTTTTATTAAAAAAGAAACCGCTGAGAGAATCATAAGATTCTCTCAGCGGTCATTTTGTTTATTTGGGGAGACGATCGCAGAACATCAGAAGATTGGAGGTTACTTTTTCCTCTTCGGTCAGCGGTCGGAACGTCCCGTTTTCATAGAGAATATCCATTACCATCAGCGCGACTTCTTTGTGGATCAGCTTACCAACACTGGTTGCTACAACCAGATCTCGCATTTGCAGCGGATAATCCTTTGCCACCAACATCGCTTCTTCAAGCGCATCGTCTGCGAATATTTTTTTGATCTTTTCATCCAAGACGGGCAGGGTTGAGAAAAATTTGTCCGCTTCGCCGTGCACTATCATAATATTAACCTTATTGTCTTTGGTTAAATATCCTCGTCCTCTCAAACGCTCAAACTTTTCCTTGTTAGCATAGGAGTCTTCGATATCTCCGCTCATAAATTCATACAGATATTCATAATCCGAAACAAGATTGTTTTTCCAAGCTTCCTTGACTTTGTGGCGAGAGCAATAGCGTGAATCAATAGACCAAGAATATACCGAAGGATATTTTTCCGACCAACGGTACATATCTCCGCAACTCCAATAGGATGGGTATGTTGTGGGCGAGGTATAATCGGGATCGCTTTGTGTGGCAGGAATCGTAACGTAAGCAATAAAATCACCGCCATCCAAGGTCTTGATACGGTAGGGGGAGAGATCTTTGTTTAGAGAAATGGGGCATTTGTTGCAGATTGCGTAAAAGATGCAAGCGGCTTCAAACAGCTCTCGGTTGCCGCCGGGAATATAGATATCCTTGACCTCTGCAATCGCTGCCCGTACCTGAGGTACGTATTCGTGAACCAAAATCTCGGCAATCTCCAGCTGCTTTTGCAAGCGTTTATCTTTTTGTTCGAGTGAATAAGTTTCTGGATTGAAATTGACGTACGTTGTATAGCGGTTTCCTTGCTGTTTTACCAAAAAACCATTCGCTTCCAGTTCTTTTACGGTATCCTCAATATAAACGGGTGTCACCCCAAGTTCCTCTGCGATCTCGGTCATTGTTTTCGGGGTGTGGTAAACACTATATACGATATTGAGATTTAACTTGTTTCCCAAATAATATTCGGGACCGCCGTTTTTGCCGGGATTTCCTCCATGCCCAAAACTTTTTGCTTCGATTGGCTTCATGCCAAGCTTTCCAATGTTTCTTTCCATCATAAAACCTTCCTTTAAATCATTTTTGGCTTTGTTCAGATGCCATTTGACTGTTCCCTCGGGAATTCCCATTTCTTTGGTGATCATAGAAATGGGTTTATTTTCATAATAAAATGAATAAACAATCCGGCGGCGGGTTTGGGTTAAAAAGGCGATCTCACGCCGTAATAACTCAATCTCCGATTTGGAATCGTCATCCCAGATCGGCAGTTCGTCGGGAAACTCCAAGCAGTTGATCGAAATACCTTCGCGTTTTTTCTTGGAAGATACGAATTTTGAATAAACGTGCTCGGAGATTCGCCAAACATATCCGTCGATATTTAAGATTTCCTTGGATGAGAGAAACGATAAATAAACCTCCGTAATAATATCGGAGCTTAATTCCTCTGCTTCTTCATAAGAAAAAGCTTTTTTCATGGCAAAGCCGTAAATTTTCGGCAGATATTTCACGATCAATTCGTCTGCTTGCTGTTTGTTCATTTGATCACCTCGGTACCGTTTGCCCATATAGTGGAAAGAAACACAAAAAGGTTGGCACTTTTTGAAATAATTATATCATAAATTTTTTATTTTGTCTATGTTGGCATTGTTCTAACGTTTTTTTAAGGAAAAAGACTGCTGTGAATTTCACAGCAGTCTTTTTTGTCAGATGGTACCCGTGATGATATACTCGACGAGTCCGGGAGTGACCGTAACCTCTCCCGTTTCGGGATTTCTCATATAGGTTGCGGCGGGAACGGTATCGGGATTTGCCGTGTCGGCGGGGACGGTGAGCACACCGTTTTCATAGGTGTAGTCGGTGGCGGGGACGGGGACGCCGTTTCTGGTGACGGTAATGTTTTCGGGGGCGGGATTAAATACGTCGGTAATCTGCACGTTTTCTGCCGCCGCATTTCCGTAGTTGAAGATCTGAATGGAGTAGGTCAGCGTATCTCCGCAGACGACGGGGTTCGGGGACATCTGCTTGAGCACCGAAATATCCGCGCCGCCTTGGACCGTAACGGTAGCTGATGCCGTTCCGTCCACGCACTCTGCGTCTGCCGAAATCGTTGCCGTGTTGACAATGGTAGAACCAAGGTCCAGCGGTGCAAACTCGTTGATTCTTGCGTTGTAAACAATATTTGCCGTCGCGCCCGCGGGGAGCGAAGCGATCGTAAACACCAACTCGCTTGGCGAGGTGGTGTCGACCCCCAGCTGAGCGGTTGCGTTTTGACCGTCAATCAGCAGAATTGCGTTGCCCGCGTAGGTGAGCGGAGTCAGCTCGGTTGCGTTAAACGGAAACGTACCAAGGTCGTCCTCGACTCTCAAATTCGTCAAGGCAGTGCCCGAGGTGTTTTGAACGCTCAGGATATACGTGAGAGTATCCTCTTCATCGTACACGGGGCTCAGCGGTGTTTTGGTCAGAAGTGCCGAAGATTCCAGCGCGATTTCGGCGATATTGGAAACGCGGGTTGCTTCCACACCGCCCGACGTGTAGCGAACGGTTGCAAAATTTTCTATGGTTGCCATAAATTCTCCTATCTTGTGATAATGTGGGAGAAGCTTCTCCCTTAGATAGGATATGAATAGGCAAGAGAAAATGTCAAAGCGTGTCGAGAAGATCGTCCGAGAGTTTTAGGGGAATCGGTGTGATATCAAAGAGTTTTCCCGCGTGAGTGGAATAAATGCAGACCTTTTTACACGGGCAACCAAAGAGCTCTTCGATTGCGTGCGCATAATAGGAGAGCTGAAGCCCGTGACGCTTTTGCAAGGAGTTTTGTGCAAGGCTGGGATTGTTCCTTTCTTCTTTCGTCAATCGGTCGGTTTTGTAGTCGAAGAGCGAAACGTCCCCATTTTGATCAATCAGAACGAGGTCGATGACACCTTGTACTGCCAAGCGCTCTTCTTTGAGCTTCGAACGGAATTGATCATCCTGCGTAAAGTGCTCGGGGGAGAGAAGTAAATTAAAGCGTTGTTCTCTGATGATTCGCTCCGACGCTTGGATTTCGCGGAACAGATCACTTTGCAGAAAAGATTCCAGCTCTTCCAAATAGAGGATTTCCGCATGGTTTTGGGAAAGGAATTGCTTTTCTACGAGACGATCGAGCTCGGCTTTCGCACCGTGTCGCTCGGCATACCCAAAGTCGCAGAACTGCAAAAAGAGGTGAGTTGCCGTGCCTCGCTCAGCGGCACTGACTGAAGAAAGCTTGCCTGAAAGGAAAAAGTCGGGAATAGCCGTTTTCTTTTCGGTAAAGAGATCGATGGCATCATCATTTTCATCCAGAACCGAGGGGGATAGACGGGAAACCGAAAGCTTTGCGGGAATCCGTTGCAGGTCACGGTTTGGGTACTTAAAGGCAAAGCTTTCCGTCAGCTTTGCTAAAAGCTCGGCATTGGGCTCACATTTTTCTTCAATTGTTTGTGTGTCTTCCTGCTCCGCAGTTTTTGTTTCGATTTCCATCGGGGAGATAAAGGAGAGACGTGCACAGGTTGTATTGGCGTTGGGGTCGGCAAAGGGAAGTAGAATCCACTCTAAATACGAATTGGAACGGAGAATGGTATAACGGTCACAGAACGCGACTTGTGCTTGCGCCCTCTTTTGGAGTTTTTCCTTGGTAGAAGCAGTGGAAGCCGTGATATAGAGACGTTCTCTGGCACGAGTCAGTGCAACGTACAGCACGCGCATTTCTTCCTCAGTTTGACGAATCTCATTTCCAACCCCCAGTGCTTCCCGCATCGGGGTGTTGATTCTGGCAAATCCTGTGGTATCTGCAATTTTCATTGCAACGCCCGTAGGATACTCAAACAAAAAGCTTTCTTTTTGATCCTTTCGGTTGAAACGGCTTGCCGTACCGCAGACGAAGCATACGGGGAATTCGAGACCCTTGGACTGATGGATGGTCATCAGATTGACACGGTCGGGAGAGCTTCCCTTGGGGGGGATCTTCATCGTTTTTTCTTCTTCGATGAGTGTGTTGATGAATTCAATAAAATTGTAAAGACCTTTAAAGGAACCTGCCTCAAAGCTTCTTGCATAATCGTACAGACGAAGCAGGTTGCCACCTTCATTGCCACCCGAAATATCACTTAGGAGTCCCGAGGCAATCATTCGATCCGACTCAAAAAGCGTTCTCAAAAAACGGTCGACCGGCATCGATCTTGCATCACGTCGAAGTGCTTGTAAATCCGCATCAAAGCCGCGGCATTTTTCCGCCAGCGCATCGTTTTTCTTGGCACGCTCGAGAAGCGCGTCATACAGAGAATAGGTGGCGTCGGCGGAGTCTCGAATTTCGATCATCTCATTCATATCAAAGCCGAAGAGAGGAGAACGCAGGGTTCCCGCGAAAAAGATATCGCGGTGGGGATTGTCTACCGTATTCAGGAGACAAAGAATCATCAATACTTCTGGATTTTCAAAATATCGTCCGCTGTCGCTTTCCGAGCAAAGAATGCCACGCTGTTGCAGAGCATTGGCAACGTAAGGGCTTATCGTTCTGGAACGGAAAAGAACGGCAATGTCTCCTGGAAGAATCGGGGTACCGTTACCTTTCTTTTCTTCTCGGATCAGGCGGTCGATTTCCTCTGCAATATATGCCGCCTCGAGCTCTTTGGCAACGGGGGAGTCCTCTTGCGAGAAATCCGCGTCGCCTTGCTCTTCTGATTCTATTTTGGTAGAAATGACAGCAACTTCCACGACGGGAGCGGTTTCTCTTGGATCAAAGCTCCCCTTGGAATAGACCAAATCATCTTTTGACTGATAATCAATGCTTTGTGCACAAGCGGAAAAAATCCGTCCGCAGATCAGATTGGTGAAGCGAATAATCGGTTCGTCGCATCGGAAATTTTCTGACATAAAGATGGTGGCAACGTCCGAATGCTTTGCGATGACGTCCTCGTAATCGGGAAAGGTTGCACGGTAGTTCGCAAATACTCTGGGCTCAGCTCCGCGGAATCCGTAAATGCTTTGTTTGATATCTCCAACCATAAATCGGTTGGTCGGAGTGGCAAGTGATGCGAAAATTTGATCCTGAACGAGGTCAACGTCCTGGTATTCATCAATGTAAATATCGGAAAATTCTTTGGCATATTGTTGTGCGATCGCACTGGGATTCCCGTGTTCATCCAGCAGTAATCGAAAAGTATAGCGTCGGATGTCGTTGAAATCCAAGATTTTACGCAGTCGTTTTTGCTCGGTGAGTCTTTCTTGATAGGTGAAAAGTACACGGTAAAGCAGATCGGTATAATCTGCCGTATCTTTCATCGCACGAAGCAGAGTATCCTTCGATTTGGAAAAGAATTTTTTGGAGAGTGCGCGAAGCTCATCCTTCATTGCTGTTCGTAAGGATTTGAATTGCTCGGTTTCTTCGGTGACGTACTCTTTTTTGAGACGCTTGAGAGAAAGTGGTTCATAGTTTTGCAATTTGCACCGCGAAAGCTCATATCCTTCGTCCGAATCTTGAAGGGTACCGAGTAATGATTCGCAGAAGGTTCTGTCGTAATCGTACGCCGCAAAGAGAGAATCGGCTGTTTCGGGATGCTGTTCGATATAGTCACAGGCGGCAGAAAAAATCGAACGTGCGTGTGTGACGGTGTTGATTGCGTGCTGGCGAAGAATGTTTCCGAAAGAGGTGGCAAAAAAGTCAATTCCTTTTTCTGCATCGGCTTTCGTTTGCTCTGCATTTCTACGGAAAAATTCAATTCCTTCTGGAATCGAATTGGATTGTTGCTCCAGATGGATCAAAAGCGAAGCCAATCGGTCAGTGCTTCTTGTTCCCGTACAGCATTCTGCAAAGGCAGGGAAGAGGGGATCATTTTCATAGAACAATTCAATGGTTTCTTCCATCGCAGAGAGAGAAAGGAGTTCAAGCTCTGCTTCATCCGCAATTCGAAAGCTGGCAGGCAGTCCTAAGACAGAAAAATTAGAACGCAAGAGATTGAGGCAAAAAGAGTCGATCGTACAGATATTGGCACTTCCCAATTTAATCAGTTGATTGGTTAAATGACGGTTGGTCGGATTTTTTGCCAAGGCGTCGCTCAGCGCAGTAAAAATACGGGATTTCAGTTCTTCTGCGGCGGCACGGGTAAAGGTGACGATCAGCATGTTTGAAATATCGGAAGGATGCTCCGAATCGGTAATGCTTCGAATGATTCGTTCGGTCAGCGTTGCTGTTTTTCCCGATCCTGCCGCGGCACTGACCAAAAGGGTTTTATGATGAATGTTGATGGCGGCGCTTTGCGCTTCGGTCCATATTCTTTCCATACTTCCTCCTTATCGGTCTGATCTGCGGCAGATCGGTTTCATTTGACAATAGGCGCAAGGATCCTGTCCGGGACATTCGGTGGGCTTTGGCTCAGCGTTACCGCCAAGAAGCTCCTTGGCAATGTTCTCTACCGTTGTTTCGATTTGCTGATAGAGATCCTCGAATGCTTTCTCCGAGAAGAGTGCTTTTCCAACCAGATCTCCTTCTTTGTTTTTTTTGATGCTTGCCAAAAATTTGGAAGAGAGCTCATGATTCATTGCCAGTAAAATATCTTCGTCCTCTAAGAGCAGACCGCTTCGCTTGAAGGCATCGGTTGCTTTTTGAAGGACCGTTTCTTCGGTATCGTATTCTTCCGCCTCTATCACGGGGAGATTGGCAGAGAGATAAACGATCCCCGCAGGCTTGGGAGATTGTTCTTCTGAAAGACCAAGGTCACGGGAAAAGTCGGAGTTTGCGCTATGACAAAGCGCAAAAAGATACAGCAACATTTGAAGATTGATTCCGTAGGGAATCTCATCCAGAGAAAAGAGCTTGCTTCCCGTTTTGTAATCGACAATACGGAGATAGATTTCTCCGTTTCTTTTTAGAAGATCCACACGGTCAACAATTCCGGAAAAGCTAACGCGAAAGCCGTCGGACAACACAAATTCCATCGGGGGCGGATTTCCGTCTTTTCCGTCAATGGGAAGTTCAAAGAATGCGGGGGTGAAATCGCTGTTCGAAAATTCTTCCAGAATATTTTCAAGCATCAGCACCGCAAGGCGTTTGAGTCGAATGTAAAGATGGCGCAAGCGCGGGGATTTCATTTCGTTGTCGGGGGTGATTTTGGTAATATATTCTTCTACGATGGCTTCGGTTTGTTGTAACAGAAGTTCCTTTGGGGGAAAGACTCCGTTCTCGGAATGTTCTACTGCAAAGCGAAGCAAATGTTCCAAAATATAGTGGATAAAGCTTCCCATCACTGAGGTTCGGAAGCGTGCTTGCTTTTGCTCGCGAAGAGCCAAAACATAAGTGCAGTAATAGTTAAAGGGACATTTTACGTAAGATTCGAAACGGCTGGAAGAAAGTCGAAGTTCTTTCGTGTGAGCGAGCGGAAGATGATCTTGATCCACCCTACACTTCGTATTCGTTACAGGAGAATCAGCAAGTGTTGCCACGTCTGACAGATACGGAATCAGTGCTTGCTTGAGTGCTTCGGTATCCTCTTTGTTGGCAAGGGTACGAAGATGCGTTGCCGCAATGCGCGGTGCTCCCGTGAGATAGCGAAGATTCTCGGAAGAATATCGGTGGGGCTCAAGATTTTGAAAGAGAGTCTGAACACGGCGGAAAGGAAGCGACGGTGTGCGAGGTTGTCCGTTCAATTCTGCCACAGAGGTAGAAAGAAAGAGTCCGTGGGAGGGAGCAGAAAAAGCACGGTGTACGTACATCAGTTCTTCGGAAGAACGGGTGTCGGCATCCGAAGATAGCTCAATGCCCAACGAGGAAAGCGTGCTTCGTTCGGCGGAGGAAAACAAGCCGTGATCATTGATGGCGGCAGGAAATTCTCCTTCGCAAAGTCCAAGCACAAAAACGTATTTGGGGTTAGAAACACGAAGTGTTGCCGCCGAACCGATCATTACCTCGTCAACCGAAGTAGGGATGGTTCCAATATCCATCTGAGAGAAGACGATTTGCAGGATCGTTGCAAATTCTTCTGTGGAAACCTCTTCTTCAGGCATTGCGGCGGCAATATCGGCAAGAGTATTTAAAATCACACCGTAAAGAGAGAGGAGTTCTTTGGATTCTTTTCGATGACCGCGAGAAAGTTCTTCCTTGGCAAGAAACTGTAATTTTTCTTCCAATCCAATCTCTTGGAGATATTGGTAGACACACCGACACTGCTCGGGAATATTTTTGGAAGCATCCAAAAGAATAAAAAAGCGTTCAAGAATTTCAGTTAATTTTCTTCGAATATCATTTGCTTCCCGCAAAATTTCCTCTCCACGCGGCGAAATTCGATCGGTAAATCCGTCGGGATTCATCGTCCAATCTCCTTCGGTGAAGCGATTCTTGGAAAGGTTCCACGTGCTTACATATTCTTCAAAGAGATCGATCGAACGGTCAGAAAAATGATACAGTCCTGTTTTAATATGAGAAAGGACATCGATTTTTTGCCAATGATATTGTTTGATTCGAAGTGCCGAAAGCAGAAGCTTTATCGGGGCAAGAGAACAAAAATCGGTTTTTTCAGAAAAGAAATAGGGAATTTCGCTTTTTGAAAAAGCAGTGTCAATGATTCCTCGATATTTTTCGGGATCTCTCATCAATACCGCGATATCGTGACAACGTTCTCCCGAACGCAGTAATTCCCAAACGTGTGAGGCTACGGCATCCACCTCGGAATAAGGCGTGTCGCAAATTTCCACACGAATACTTCCGTCTGAATATGCTGCTTGTTCCGACGCATCCATACGCCATAAATTTTCGGACAAATAGGTCAAGGAAGGAGACGTGGTACGGAGATTGGTTCGCAAAAAGATCTCGTGATGCCCCCCGTGTAATTCTGCCGAACGCTTCAGATGAGAGAGCGAGTGGCGAACACTTTCGGTGCCAAGCTCGTTGGTGTCGGGATGTGATAAAGGAACGGTAACGGTGACGTTTTCTGCTTGCGCGAAAATGCGCTCAATGATGCGATGCTCCATCGCGGTAAAGGAGGTGAATCCATCAATATAAACGGTTGCTCCTTCAAAAAAATTATGTTCTTTGAGTAAGTCGTAAAGACGAGCCAAATCATCGGAAGAATCACTGTAGTTTTGGGATACCAATCTGTCAAAGGCGGAAAAAATCAGAGAAAGGTCGAGCAATCTTTGACGTAAAGGATCCTCTGGGGAGAGTTTGTTTGCAGTGATCTCAAGCTCTTCCGCCGTGATTCCGTTGGCTTTGCATTCTCCCAACGTTGCTAGCATCATATCACATAGAGAAGAGGGATCGTTTTTGGCAAGCGCACCGTATTCCGTCAAAAGCGGTGCAAGCTCGCGGAGATTTTGCCACATTAACAAATGTCGAATTGGCTTGGTGATATAGCGGTAACTAAGTCCACCGTATTCACGGCAAACGCAATTATAAAGACGGGAAAAATTTAAAACCTCAAGTGTTAGCTGAGAAGACGCAGGGAGGAGATCCAGCGTACGTCGTTCGGATTGCACGGCATCTTGTTCGGGGACGATCAAGAAGGTATGAATCCCTGCGGAGGTATCCTTTCTGATCGATGAAATGACCGATGACGTTTTTCCGCACCCGTATGATCCGTAGAGCAACGTAATCATATAAAATCTCCTTTCTTCTTCCTGATAAGAATTTCATCATAACATACCATTATTATAACAAAAAAATGTCTAAAAAACAAATAAAATTTACTTTTATTTGAAATTTTTTTGCGGAAATTCAACAAGAGTTACATAATTCTTCAAAAAACGGTCACAATTAAGTCTTATAATGTAAATGAGTAAAAATATCTTTTGGGGGGCGATTTTATGATGAATGAACAAAACGAAAACAAAAATACCGAACTTGACCCCATTCAGGAAGAGAAAAAGGAGTTTGGCGATGTTGTGGAAAACGTTCAAGAGAGCAAAGAAGAAAACGATTGGCTCATGGAAGATAAAAACCAAGGAGATGGCAAAGAAACGGAAAATTCTTCGCAAGAAGGGGAAACTCCTGCAAGCGAAGCAGAAACAACTCAAGAAGATACTGTAGAAGTCGATCCGTGGGAATCTTTCGACGATTCTACGGAGGTACGCGAATGTTCGTGCCAATATGAGCCGCCGTATGGGGAGCCTGTTTCTTCCGATTCTGCGACAGAAAAGAAATCGAAAAAAGCGTCCAAAGGATCTAAGGGTTTCGTGGCATTGATCATTTCGATTGTCATTGTTCTTTCGTTTGTTGCAGGCGCGGTAGCGGGACGCTTGATTTCGGATGATGAGAATCGCTTCCCAACGCTTGCGGGAAGTAACGGTTCCGGATCGCAAACGCACTCGACATTCGCTGCGGTGGTGGAAGAAGTTGCAGCTTCTGTCGTTGAGATTGAAGGCTCTGGCAGTGGTGTAATTATTGATCAGCGCGGATATATTCTTACCAATGAACACGTAGTCAGTGATTTTGTTGCCAATGATCTCAAAATCACCGTGGTTTTGCACGATGGAAAAACACAATGTGTTGCGGAATATGTGGGAGGCGATGCCAAGTATGATGTTGCCGTTTTGAAGATAGAAACGTCGGCGTCGCTTTCGGTGGCAAAGATTGGAAAAAGCTCGGATCTGAAGGTCGGCGACGAAGTGCTTGCCATCGGAAATCCTTTGGCAACGCTGGGCGGTACGGTAACCAACGGAATTATCAGTGCCAAGGATCGCCAAATTCGTGTAGAGAATTCTTTGATGACACTTTTGCAGACAAACGCGGAGATCAATCCCGGAAATTCGGGCGGCGGTCTTTTCAATATGTCGGGCGAACTCATCGGTATTGTCAACGCTAAGCAGTTTGCTACCGGAATCGAAGGCCTTGGTTTTGCCATTCCGATTGATCTTGCGTGGGGCTATGCTCAAGATATTATGGAGTACGGTTATGTCACGGGAAAGCCGTATATCGGAATTTCTTTTGTTGAAAATAGCAAGGGCGGTGTTTATATTACCTCTAGTACGAATAAGCTTTTGAAAGAAGGCGATCAGATTTTAGTGATGGACGGAAATCCCATCAATAAAATCAGTGATATGTATCCTGTCATTGACAGTATGAAGGTGGGCGACGTGATTGAAATGACCGTTTTACGCGGCGGTGAGCGACTGACCCTTGATATTGAAGTGGTGGAATATAAGCCTGCGGAATAAAACCATAGAAAAGGAAACGGAAATGTATCATATTTTAGTGGTAGATGATGAGTCCAGAATTCGCTCCATCATAAAAAAATATGCGGAATTTGAAGGGCATACCGTGACCGAAGCGGCAGATGGAATGGAAGCAATTCGCCTGTGCCGTTTGCAGACGTTCGATTTAATCGTGATGGATATTATGATGCCGGAGTTGGACGGATTTTCTGCTTGTCGGGAAATCCGAAAGAACTCGCAAGTTCCGATTATCGTACTTTCTGCCCGAGGGGAGGAATACGATAAGATCAATGGATTTGAAGTTGGGATTGACGATTACGTTGTTAAGCCGTTTTCTCCGAAGGAACTGATGCTTCGTATTGAAGCGGTGATGAAGCGCATAAGACGAACTCCCTCCGAAGAAACCAAAAAAGAAAATTTGGTCATCACGTTAGATAACGGCGGACTTCGTGCCGACGTTACGGCGAGACTTGTCTTTATTGACGGAGAACGGATCGAAATGTCTCCCAAGGAATACGATCTTTTCTTCTATATGTTGGAAAATCGAAACATTGCACTTTCCCGTGAAAAACTGATTAGCGACGTTTGGGGATATGACTTTTTCGGAGACGTCAGAACCTTGGATACTCACATTAAACTGTTGAGAAAAAGCCTTGGACGTTATGCGAAAATGATTGTGACGCTCAGGGGCGTCGGATATCGATTCGAAGGATAGGAAAATGATGGGTCAATCGAAAAGAAATCACATCGGTATTCAATGGAAAATGTACGCGATCCTGATTGTTTTTGTCGGATTGATCATTGGCGTTATCTGGTTTTTTCAGGTGCAGATGATGAACTATTTTTATCAGGCAACGCGCTTTAATGAATTGGAACTCTCCGCAACTAAAATTTCAGCGGATTTGGGACATCCGAATCGATTGGAAAGTGTGACAGCCGAGTGTGCTTCGGAGTATTATGCCGATATTTGGATTTATCAGGTAAATTCCGATCAATCTGCAATATTGCTGCATACCGAAAAGGGGAGCGGAGAATGGAAGGTTCCTGTGATGACACAGAATTTTTCTGAGCTCTATGAAAAAGCAAGCAACAACGGCGGGCGTTATGTGGCAATGCTTTCCTCGGATGATTTTTACGGAAAAGAGGAATGGGTTATTCTTCAGGACAATGAAGGTTCTCCGTCCTCGGATCCTATTTTCTTGAATAATTCCGTGAGAAGTACGGCAATTTACGTGGAGATTGATCGTGTTGGCAGCTCGGAATATTTGATTGTTCAGATGACGCATTTGACGCCGCTTCGAGCAATGGTCAAGACCTTGCAAAACCAAGCCCTAATTATCGGGTTTGTTTTGGCGGTATTGGCACTTTTGATGGCTTGGATCATTTCTCGATTGATTACGAAGCCGTTTTTGAAAATGAACTCCGCTGCAAAACAATTGGCGCAAGGATACTATGACGTCAACTTTGAGGGAAAGGGGTATCGTGAGATCAACGAGCTTGCGGATACGCTCAATTATGCGGCGCACGAATTGGCAACGACCGACCGATTGCAAAAAGAATTGATTTCGAATGTTTCTCACGATCTTCGCACTCCGCTGACAATGATCAAAGGTTATGCTGAGGTTATGAGAGATATTCCCGGGGAAAATACTCCCGAAAACGTTCAGATTATTATTGACGAAACAGCGCGACTTTCAGAGCTTGTGAACGATATGTTGGATCTTTCTCGGCTTCGTTCCGGTGTAAGAAAGCCTGAACAGCAGACCTTCAGCTTGACGAAAACGGTTCGAGATACGCTATTGCGCTATGAACGCTTGATCAAGCAGGATGGGTATCGCATTGAGTTCTTTGCAGATGAAGATGCGATCATTTTTGCCGACCGAAATATGATTCTTCAAGTGGTTTATAATTTGATCAATAACGCGATTAACTATACGGGGGAGGACCGTCGAGTCGTCGTTCGCCAGGAGATCATAGAGAATCGTGTGCGTATTAGCATTATTGATACGGGAGAAGGTATTTCCGAGGATCATCTTTCGATGATATGGGAGCGATATTATAAAGTGGACAAGGTTCACAAAAGAGCCACCGTTGGAACGGGATTGGGGCTTTCGATTGTCAAAGGGATTTTGGAACTTCATCATGCCAGCTACGGCGTGAAAAGCACGCTTGGTAAGGGGTCTGTGTTCTGGTTTGAATTGTCTTGCCGCAATGCTTCCGATTCTTCTTTGGGCTATTCCGACTATATTGAAGCAGATTATGAAAGACTAGAGAAATCATGAAAAGAATAATACCCAATACTACCATATTGAATATTTTGCGCTGTCCTATTTGCCAAGGAAGCTTTTCTCTTCGCGGGGCGGAGCTTGAGCGGGGAAGTGTTAGCCTGATTTGCGATGGTGTGCGAAAGCACTGTTATGACCTTTCTGCCAGCGGATACGTGAATTTTATGCCGCCGGGGCATACTGACGGAGGAGATTCCAAAGCGGCGGTACGGGCGCGCACCGATTTTTTGAATACCGAGCTTTACCGTCCCGCAGCGGACGCATTGGCAGAGCTGCTCAAAAAACATCTTTTGCCGAGCGACGGAGTCGTTTTGGATGCGGGCTGTGGCGAGGGATATTACACCGAAATTTTGGCAAGAAAAGGATTTTCCTGTCTTGGCTTTGATCTTTCCCGCGCGGCGGTCGATGCCGCGAGTAAGCGTATGGCGCGCGGAGAACACGATACGGTTTTTTTTGGTGTGGGTAGTGTGTTTGAATTGCCCGTAGCGGACAACTCGTGTGCGGCAATCGTGAATATTTTTGCCCCTTGTGCAGAAAAGGAATTCTTACGCGCACTTCGTTTGGGCGGTATTTTACTTGTTGCCTATGCGGGGCCTGAGCATTTGATGGGTTTAAAGCAGGCAATTTATGATAGCACCAAGGAAAACGATACCAGAGCAGACCTTCCCAAACAAATGAAGAAGATTGATGAACTTCGAATTCGATACTCAATCTGCGTGACGAGCGAAACGCAAATTCAAAATTTATTTGCGATGACACCGTATTATTGGCGGACATCTCCTTCCGATGCGGAAAAGCTTCGTGGATTGAATGACCTACCAACCGAAGTAGATATGATCTTTTCGGTGTATCGGAAGGACGAATAAGGAGAAGTATGCAGATTTCGATAATTATTCCTATGTATAATGAGAGTCGTGTCATTGAAAAGACTGCTCGAACGCTGTCATCTTATATGAGTGAGCACTTTTCTTCGTATGAGATTTTGTTTTCCGACGACGGTTCTACGGACGGCAGCGGAGATCTTGTTCGTTCCTTACATCTTCCGTGTGTACGAGTGATGGGAGATTCTGAAAATCATGGAAAAGGGTTTGCTGTTCGTAATGCAATGCTTACAGCGGAGGGAGAACTTGTTCTTTTTACCGATGCCGATCTTGCATACGGCACGGAGGTGATTGGTCGTATTTATGATTTTTATACCGCGCACTCGGAAACCGTACATCTGATTTTAGGTTCACGAAACTTAGACAAAGACGGATATGATGGCTACCGCCCCATACGAAAGCTGATGTCAAAGCTGTATCTTCGCGTGCTTGGATTTATGGGTGGATTTCGACTTTCTGATTCTCAGTGCGGATGTAAAGCATTTTCTCGGGAGGCGGCAAGAGATATCTTTTCTCGATGTGAGGTGAACGGATACGCATTTGACTTTGAGGCAATTCTTTGGGCAGAGCAATTGGAATGGAACATTTCCGAATTCCCTGTCAAAGTCATTTGTCATGATGAGTCGAAAGTTCATATTTTTCGGGATTCTTTTCGAATGCTTCGCGACCTTCTTAAAATCCGAAAACGAATTTATGCAACAGTGAAAAACCAAGAATGAACGATGCGGTCGGTAGCGGTTCTCGCTCCGACCGTTTTTTGTAAAAAAATTTCAAGAAAAAAGCAAAAATCTGAAATTAACTGTTTACAAATAACCAAAAATGTAGTAAAATATATATAGTATGTTTAGGAAAGGCAGTTTTACGATGATGCAGACTTCAACACCTAAGTATCGCCGAGTGCTTCTCAAACTTTCGGGAGAGGCTCTTTCGGCGAAAGAAAAAGGAATTTTGGACTTTGATTTTATTGCTTCGATTGCAGATGTTTTAAAAAAATGCGTGGAGCAGAAGGTTCAGATTGGAATTATCGTTGGTGCAGGAAATATCTGGCGCGGCAGAGCCGGGGGACAGATGAACCGTGTTCGCGCGGACAGTATGGGAATGCTCGCAACGACCATCAATGCGATCGCCCTGCAGGATTCTTTTCTTGCGGAAGGTCTTCCCACAAGACTGATGACAGCAGTCGAGATGCAACCCTTCGGAGAGCGGTTTGCTGCGAAAAATGCAGTGGAGGCAATGGAGAACGGAGAGATCGTGATCTTTGGCGGCGGTCTTGGTTCCCCCTATTTTTCAACCGATACGGCAGCGGCACTCCGTGCGGCGGAGATTGAAGCCGACGTAATTTTGATGGCAAAAAATATTGACGGAGTATATTCCGCCGATCCTCGCAAAGATCCTACGGCAGTACGTTATGACGAGTTGACCTATAAGGAGATTCTTGAAAAGGAATTGAAGGCACTCGATCTTACGGCGACGACGTTTTGTATGGAAAACGATATTCGTGCATATGCGTTTGAACTCAAAGACCCGATGAATATTTACCGTGTTGTGATGGGTGAGCGCATTGGAACCGAAATTCATCGCTGATGCGATTAATAATTTTTGAATGATTTACATACGGAGGATATTATGAAACTCAATACCAAAGATTTTGAAGAAAAAATGAAAAAAGCTCTCTCGGTTTACGAGGAGAATCTTGGCAGTATTCGTGCAGGACAGGCAAATGCGGCTGTCGTTTCCAAGGTGAATTTTGAATACTGGGGTGCCCCTACTCCTTTGACATCGATGGCAGATGTTCGCGTAGCAGATGCCAAGACCTTGACGATTACTCCCTATGATGCAAGTACCCTCAAGGAAATGGAAAAGGCAATTTTGGCATCTGACGTTGGAATTACTCCTACCAATGACGGTAAGGTGATTCGCCTTGTGTTCCCGCAGCCGACCGAGGAAAGACGCCGTGAACTTGTCAAGCAGGTTCAGAAGATGGGTGAGGATGCGAAGGTCGCGATTCGAAACGTTCGCCGTGATGCCAACGATCTTTGCAAGAAAATGAAGAAAGACGGCGAGATGACCGAGGATGAGCAGAAAGCTTCCGAAAAGTCGGTACAGGATCTGACCGATAAGTACATTAAAGAACTTGACGGTATTACTGCGAAAAAAGAAAAGGAAATTATGCAGATCTAACCTCAAAATCGTTGTATTTTTGATGAAGGGGCGGGTTTTTTGCCCGTCCCGATTTTTATGAAATGGAGTGACCTCAATGGCGAAAAAAATCAATAAAACAGAGACTGTGGCAGAGGAATGTCCCATCCAACATATTGCTTTTATTATGGACGGAAACGGACGCTGGGCAAAAAAGAGAGCAATGCCTCGCGAATTTGGGCACAAGTTCGGTGCGGATGTGTATCGCACGGTAATGAAGCGTTGCTTTGAGCTTGGCATTCGTGCGACAACGTTTTACGTATTTTCCACCGAAAATTGGAAGCGTCCAGAAAAGGAAGTCAATGCAATTCTGACACTTTTGGATGAGTATCTTGACCGTTGTGAAAAGGAATTGACTGAGAATGATGTTCGTTTCATTTTTGTTGGGGATAAATCTCCTTTTTCCGATTCACTGAGAGAAAAAATGCTTCGCATTGAAAGAAATTCGATCAACAATCATTATATTTGCAACCTTGCCTTGAATTACGGTGGACGAAGCGAATTGGTGTATGCTGTCAACCAACTCCTTGAGGAGGGCAAAGAAACGGTGGTTGAAGACGATATTTCGGCAAGACTCTATACGAAAGAATCGCCCGAACTCGATTTGATTGTTCGTACGGGGGGAGATCTTCGCATTTCCAACTTTCTGCTTTGGCAGGCGGCGTACGCAGAATTCTATTTTACCGATAAACTTTGGCCGGATATGTCTGCCAAGGACGTGGATGCAATCGTAGAAAACTTCAAGCAAAGAAACCGTCGTTTCGGCGGAGTATAAACGGAGGAGTTTTATGTTAAAACGAGTAATTACGGGTGTGGTCGCTATTTTGATTTTGTTACCCGTACTGATCTTTTCGGATACCGTTTTATTTCCAATTGCGATTTCTTTGATTTCGATCGTATCACTCTATGAGCTGTTTCAGTGTACGAAGATGGGGAAACGCTTTGCGGTGATTCTTCCTTTGTATGCTTTTGCCTTTGTTGCCCCTTTTTTGATGCGATATCTTGCGGATGGTGAAAGCTTTGCGTTGATTGCTTTTATTTCGGCTGCCGCATACTTAATTTATTTATTTGCGCTCGTTGTATGGTCGCACGGAAAGTTACCTTTCTCGGATGCTGCGACTACGTTTTCGATGGCACTGTACGTGATTGTTGCAATGTCAGCAATTACTTATATTCGGGATTTTCCCTTTGGCGGAGAATACTTATATCTTTTGATCTTCCTTGGCGCATGGGTGACCGATACCTTTGCGTATTTTACGGGATTTTTCCTTGGGAAGCACAAATTGATTCCTGATGTCAGTCCGAAAAAAACGGTGGAGGGAAGCATTGGCGGTACGGTTTTTTGCGCGCTTTCTTTCGTTGCGTTCGGTTTGATTGTGGATCATTTCTTTGCGCAAGACGCCAATCTTTGTTTTTTGCTTGTCAGTGGCATTCTTATTGCGTTAATTTCGCAGATTGGAGATTTGATTATGTCGGTGATTAAGCGTCATTACGGAATCAAGGACTTTGGAAATATTTTCCCCGGACACGGAGGAATGCTCGATCGATTTGATTCCATTCTTGCCGTTTCCTTGGGACTTTGTGCCATCTGTATGTTTGCCACATTGAGTGGAATTTCGTTGATTTAGGAGTAAAGTATGTCGATAGAAATCCAAAAAAACATTGCCGTTCTCGGTTCTACGGGTTCGGTCGGCGAGCAGGCGCTGGACGTTGCTGATCGACTTTCGATGAACGTCACCTCGATCAGTGCGCATCGTAATTACGGTCGCGTAGAGGAGCAGGCAAGAAAATTCGGTGTTCGCTCGGTGGCAATGGCGGATGAGAGTGCTGCAAAAGAGCTGAAGCTTCGCTTGGCAGATACCTCTACCCGTGTCTATGCGGGTGCCGAGGGAATCTGTGAAATGATCGCCGAGGAAAAACGCGATGTTGTCCTCAATTCCATCATTGGGGAAGCGGGACTTTTGCCGACGCTTGCGGTCATTGATTCGGGAGCGCGTTTGGCACTTGCCAACAAGGAATCTTTGGTCGTCGCGGGCGAGATTGTGATGGCAAAAGCAAAGGAAAAGCACGTGGAGATTCTTCCCGTGGACAGTGAGCATTGCGCGATTTATCAATGTATGAAATCGGGCGCGCAGAAAGAAGTCAAGAAAATTTGGTTGACCGCATCGGGTGGACCGTTTTTCGGATATACCAAGGAACAGTTGAAAAGCATTGGTGTTGCCGACGCGCTTGCTCATCCGACCTGGTCGATGGGCGCGAAGATTACCATTGATTCGGCAACCTTGATGAACAAAGGCTTTGAGGTAATCGAAGCAGTACATCTTTTTGGTGTATCGGCAGAGCAGATTCAGGTTGTAGTTCATCGCGAGAGTATAATACATTCCATGGTGGAATATATTGATAACAGTGTGATCGCGCAGATGTCTGTACCCGATATGAGACTTTGCGCGCAATACGCGATGACCTATCCCGATCGAACCGATGCAGTGATTTCGGAACTTGATTTGTTTGAGGTTGCGAAGTTGAGCTTTGCCAAACCGGATATGAAAACATTTTCGCTCTTGCAAAGCGCGATTGATTGTGTCGGAAAGGGAGGTGCGTTACCTGCGGTACTGAATGCGGCAAATGAAGTTGCCGTGGCAGAATTCCTTCGCGGCAATATTCCGTTTTATGCCATTACCGAGACGGTAAGCTCTGTGGTTTCCGATTTGGAAACGGTGGCGGTATCGGTACACGATCTGGAGGGAATCCTTTCTCTTGATCGCAAAGCCAGAGAGCTTGCGAGAGGAATTTTGTGCCCCCAAAGATAAGAAACGTTCTTAGAAAACGTAGATAACAAGGAGAACGGTTTTTGATGTTTTACCTACTCATGATGTTGTTAGTGTTCGGCGTTTTGGTGTTCATTCACGAATTCGGACACTTTATTACGGCAAGGCTCTGCGGTGTTACCGTCAAGGAATTTGCCATTGGAATGGGTCCCACACTCTTTTCGTGGCATTCTAAAAAACACGAAACAAAATATGGATTGCGGCTCTTGCCCATCGGTGGTTTTGTAAGTATGGTTGGCGAAGATGAGGATTCCTCCGAGGAAGGAGCGTTCTGCAATCAAAGTGTTTGGAAGCGGATGATGATCGTTCTCGCGGGTCCCATGATGAACCTCTTGCTTGGTTTCCTTCTGATGACCGTCCTCGTATTTTCCCAAGGGACGCTTGCCTCTACGACGATTGCAAAATTTGATGAGCAAGCGGTTTCTCAGCAGAAGCTGGAGGTTGGAGACGAGGTGCTCAAGGTTGGTGGCGTTCGTGTGCATACGGGCGATGAAATGGTGTATGAGATTATGAACCAAGGCTATGAGCCGATCGATATTCTCGTTCTTCGTAACGGAGAAAAACTACTTGTGGAGGACGTGGAATTTCCGAGTATGGCAGATTCTGGTGTAGTATTTGGCGATTATGATTTTATTCCTTATGCTGAGCAGAGAACTGTGCCGAATTTAATCAAGCATGCTTTTTTCCGTTCGGTCTCTAATGTCAAGATGGTGTACGACTCCTTGGCGGGACTTGTGACAGGGCGCTTTGGCATGGATACGGTGTCGGGACCTGTCGGAGTTGCTGAGGTGGTTGGTGATGCGGCGAAAAACGGATTGCAATCGCTTTTGTTTATCGTTACCGTGTTATCGGTTAATCTCGGTGTCTTCAATTTGATTCCGTTTCCCGCGCTTGACGGAGGACGTTTCTTGTTTCTGATTATTGAAGGCATCCGAAAAAAGCCGATTGATCGCAACGTAGAGGCTGCCATCAATTTTATAGGAATTATGATTCTTTTTGCCTTTATGATATTGATTACAGTCAAGGACATTTTTAAATTATTTGGTTAGGATAAATTTTTATGAATTATAATCTGATCAGACGAAACACAAAAGAAATTAAGATTGGACGGACGGCAATCGGCGGAGAAAACCAGATTGCCATTCAGTCTATGACGAATACCGACACGCACGACAAGGAAGCAACACTTCGGCAGATCCTTGCCTTAGAACAGGCGGGATGCGATATTGTTCGCATTACCGTTCCCGATCTTGCGGCGGCGGAAACTATCCCGTTTTTGAAAGAGGCAGGCGTGAGCATCCCGATCGTTGCCGATATTCATTTTGATTATCGGGTTGCGTTGCGCTGTGCCGAGGTTGGTGTGGACAAGATCCGTATCAATCCCGGAAATATCGGAAATGCGGAGCGTGTTCGTGCGGTTTGCAAAATCTGCCGTGAAAAGCAGATACCGATTCGCATTGGTGTCAATAGCGGATCGCTTGAAAAGCATATTTTGGAAAAGTACGGTGCGCCGACGGCAGAGGCACTCTGCGAGAGTGCGATGTATCATATTTCACTCTTGGAGCAGGCGGATTTTGAGGATATTGTTATCTCGATGAAGGCATCCTCTCCGACGCAGATGATTGCGGCAAATCGCTTGTTGGCAGAGCAATGCTCCTATCCGTTACATCTTGGCGTGACGGAGGCGGGAAGTAAAGAAATGGGTTCAATGAAGAGTGCTGTGGGCATTGGCTCGCTCTTGGTCGACGGTATCGGAGATACGATTCGCGTATCTTTAACCGATGATCCCGTCGAGGAGATCGATGCGGCAAGAAAAATTTTGTGCGCGGTAGGAATTGACGGACAGAGTGGACTTGATATTGTCAGCTGCCCCACCTGCGGCCGTACAAAAATAGATCTCATTTCTTTGGTTTCGGAATTTGAAACCAGAGCTAAGCAAGAAAATTTAATGTCGATTCCGATTAAGGTTGCGATTATGGGATGCGTGGTTAATGGTCCCGGGGAAGCGAGAGAGGCGGACGTCGGCATTGCGGGGGGCAAGGGAGAAGCGGTTCTCATCAAAAAGGGAGAGATCGTTGGGAAATTGCCCGAAGATAAGATTGTTGAAACCTTAATTGAAGAAGTAAAAAAATTCAAAACATAAAAAGATAAAAAGGAAGAAGGGAATAGGGATGAAGACATTATTGGAATTGCTCTCAAAATATACTCCGTCGGAGTCCTATGCCCAAATTTTAGAAGATGGATTGGTTGAAAAAACCAGGCTGGACAAGGAAAAGCGCTTCTTGGAGGTCTATGCGAGCTTCCCGTATCTTTTGGATAAGGAAGATCTCTATGAGATTGAGGCACAGGTGGCGGAGCACTATCAGCTTTCGATGTTCAAGATCTTTCCGCAATATCCTTCGGTGCTTTTTTCGGACAGTTATATTCCTCAAATTTTAAAAGAAACCGAACGGATCGGTGTTGTTGCTCGTGGATTTTTTTCGGACTACGACTATACGCTGACCGATCAGACGCTGACCGTCCGCATTCCTTTTGCGGTGGAAGGTGTTGATCTTTTGAACGACGCTATGACGCCGAGAGTGATTGAAAACATCATCTGGAGCGAGTTTTCGGTTCGGCGCAACGTAATTCTTGAAACCGATCCGTATCAGAAAATGAGTTATTCCTCCTCCTACCGTGACCGTCTTGCGAAGGTGGATCGGCAGATCCAAGCGGCAGACAAGCAGTATCAGAGTATGATGGAGCGCGGTGTCGAATCCGCGCCTGCAGCGGAAAGCGACGAGGTCAAGCTTCCTCGTCTTGGTTCGGTGTTTGGCGACTCTTCGGTAGAAAAGGCAACCGACGGCATCATTACCATCGGCTCGTCGCGTTTTGACGTTTCCGCACCGCAGTATGTGATTGGTGTTCCGTTTGAGATTACGCCCGTCTTGATCGCATCGATGACACGATCGACGCGAAACGTGGTTTTTGTGGGAGAAGTGTTTTCCTTTACCAAGGAAGCCAACCGTACGGGCGATAAATTCAACGTTTCCTTTGGACTTTTCGACGGAAATGCATCGATCTACGTCAAAAACTATGGAATGCTTCCCGAAGAAGCCAATGAACTCGCAGGCACGGTCAAAAACGGAATGTCGATTGCCGTGCACGGATACCTCAAAAATGAGCGCAACGACGATGAGCTCTATATGAGCTATACCGATATCGCAATCATTTCCAAAAAGTCGAGAACCGATAACGCCGAAAAGAAGCGTGTCGAGCTTCATTTACATACGAATATGTCCGCGATGGATGCCTTGATTCCCCCCGACGTTGCGGTGAAAACCGCGCAAAAATGGGGACATGCCGCTGTCGCGATTACCGACCACGGCAACGTGCAGGGATTCCCTGAGGCGATGCTTGCCTCTGACAAGTGCGGAATGAAAGTCATTTACGGAATGGAAGCCTATTTCGTCAATGCTAGCGCGAGTGCAGTATTCGGTACGTACGAGGGAAGCTTTGATGATGAATTTATTGTCTTTGACCTGGAAACGACGGGCCTTGATGCTTCGACCTGTAAGATTACGGAGATTGGCGCGGTCAAAATCCGCAGCGGAGAGGTTTTGGAGAGATATAATACCTTCGTTAATCCCGAATGTCCGATCCCCGAAGAGATTACTAAACTGACCTCCATTACCGATGAAATGGTTGCCGACGCAAGAACGATTGACAAGGTCCTTCCTGAATTTTTTTCGTTTATCGGAGACCGTTTGCTGATTGCACATAATGCCGATTTCGATACGGGATTTTTGCGTGTAGCGGCAAAGAGTCTGAATTTGCCTTTTGAAAATCCGTATCTCGATACGTTAGCACTTTCGCGCTATCTGAACCCTGAGCTGAAATCGCACCGCTTGAACCGTTTGGCAGAGCACTATGAGTTGGGAGAATTTCACCATCACCGCGCGTGCGACGATGCTGAGATGCTTGGTATGGTTTTTGTGGCGATGACCGAGCAGATGGCAAAGCTCGATATCAAGGATTTTGATTCGTTGCAAAACGACATGCGAGAGCAGGCAGACCCCCTTAATTTGCCGATGTATCACCAGATCCTTTTGGTCAAAAACCAAACGGGGATGAAAAATCTCTATCGGCTGATTTCGGCAAGCTATTTGCAATATTACAAAAAGAAACCCCGTATTCCCAAGGTGGAATTGGAAAAGCACAGAGAAGGCTTGATTGTCGGCTCTGCTTGTGAGGCGGGAGAGTTATTCCACGCACTCCTTGAGAAAAAGAGTGAAAAGGAAATTGAAGAAATCGTTAATTTCTACGATTACCTCGAAATTCAGCCTATTTGCAACAACCGTTTCTTGATTTCCGAGGGAAAGGTCAGCGACGACGAAGAACTGCGTGATCTCAACCGACGCATCGTTGCACTTGGCGAACGATACGGAAAGCCTGTTGTAGCTACCTGTGACGCGCATTTCCTCAACGATGAGGATTCTCTTTACCGAAAGATTCTTTTGTCGGGAATGAAGTTTGCGGATGCCGACAACGAATGTCATCTGTATTTCCGCACGACCGAAGAAATGCTTGCGGAATTTTCCTATCTCGGAGAAGAGAAGGCGTACGAGGTGGTTGTAGAAAACACCAATAAGATTGAGCAGATGGTGGAGGAAGAAATTCGTCCGATCCCGAAGGGAAGCTTTACACCGAAGATGGACGGCGCGGAAGAGGAATTGCAGGAAAAGTGTTGGACACGCGCCAAGAAAATGTACGGTGATCCGTTACCCGAGCTTGTGCATGCTCGTCTCGATAAGGAGCTGACCTCAATCATCAAAAACGGCTTTGCCGTGCTGTATATGATCGCACAGCGCCTTGTATGGTACAGCGAAAGTCAAGGCTATCTTGTCGGCTCCCGTGGCTCGGTTGGTTCGTCCTTCGTTGCGACGATGGCGGGAATTTCCGAGGTAAACCCTTTGCCGCCGCACTATTATTGCCCGAAGTGTCAGTATTCGCAGTTCTTTACCGATGGCAGTGTCGGTTCGGGCTTTGACCTTCCCGATGCAAACTGTCCTCATTGCGGTACGAAAATGAATGCCGACGGACACGATATTCCGTTCGAAACCTTCCTTGGCTTCTATGGAGATAAATCGCCCGATATTGACCTGAACTTCTCGGGTGACGTGCAGGGACGCGTTCATAAATACACCGAGGAGCTCTTCGGTGCGGAAAACGTGTTCCGTGCAGGAACCCTCGGTACGCTTGCCGATAAAACGGCGTTTGGCTTTATTGCTAAGTATTTTGAGGGCAAGGGCGTATGCCTTGGCCGTGCCGAAATGGAGCGTGTGATTCAGAACTGTGTCGGTGTCAAGCGAACGACGGGACAGCACCCGGGCGGTATTATCGTTGTGCCGAGAGAAAAAGACGTCTACGATTTTACCCCCGTACAACATCCCGCCGACGACCCGCATTCGGACATCGTTACAACGCACTTCGCGTTTTCGTATCTGCACGATACCATTCTGAAGCTCGATGAGCTCGGACACGATATTCCGACCAAGTATAAGTGGCTCGAGAAATTCTCGGATACGAGCGTGATGGACGTTCCGATGAACGATCCCGAGGTGTATGAGCTTTTCCTTTCCACAAGACCTCTTGGGATTTCTCCCGAGGATATTGACGCGCAGATCGGTACGTTTGGCTTGCCCGAGTTCGGTACGCGCTTCTTACAGCAAGTTCTGATCGATGCAAAGCCGAAGAACTTTGCCGACCTGTTGCAGATTTCGGGTTTAACTCACGGTACCGACGTATGGCTCGGCAACGCAGAGGAACTGATCAAAAAGGGAATTTGCGATATTTCCAAGGTGATCGGATGTCGAGATAACATTATGAACGACTTGATTCGTTACGGCGTGGAAAACGCAATGTCCTTTAAGATTATGGAAAGCGTTCGAAAGGGAAAGGGGCTGACTCCCGAATGGGAAGCTGCAATGAAAGAGCACGACGTGCCCGATTGGTACATTTGGTCGTGTAAAAAGATCAAATACATGTTCCCGAAGGCACACGCGGCAGCGTACGTTATGTCGGCAATTCGTCTTGGTTGGTACAAGGTACATATTCCGATCGCATTCTATTGCGCGATGTTTACCGTAGCTCCCGGTGGCTTTGATGCCGAGATCGTGATGCGCGGACGCTCTGGTGTCATGGCGACCATCAAGGATATCGAAAAGCGGGGAAAGGAAGCATCTCCCAAGGAGCAGGCATCGATTCCGTCCTTGCAGCTTGCCAACGAGTGTATGGCGAGAAAGATCCGCTTCTTGCCGATCGATATTGAAAAGTCGCACGCGTATGCGTTCTTGCCTGAAAACGGAGCGATTCGTATGCCGTTCTCGGCACTGTCGGGACTTGGCGAAAACGCGGCGCAGAAGATCATCAAGGCAAGAGAAGAAGAGCCGTTCTTCTCGGTCGAGGATCTTCAGACGAGAGCGGGACTGACGAAGAGTGTTATTGAAATTCTTCGAAAGAACCAAGTGCTTGACAATCTGAATGAAACCGATCAGTTGAGCTTTTTCTAAAAATTTAAGAGGCTGTTGCATTCGCAACAGCCTCTTTCTTATAAAATAAAAATCAAGAGATAGTTGAGTGATTGTAAAAGCCTCCCTCTGGGAGGGAGGGGGACCACGAAGTGGTGGAAGGAGCACGCGCAAAGATAGGGGATACAAGCCTCATTCTGCCCGCAGGCTCCTTCAGTCGCCTAACGGCGCCAGCTTCCTCTCGGAGGAAGCCTTTGCAGAATCCATTTACGGATAGCTATTGACAGTTGCAATAAAAATAATTAACTATTAGTTAAATCCATATTTCCTACGCTTCGCTTGTAAATGTTCAGATTTATGATATAATATAATCAGAAACGGGCCCTTTTACTTTACTTACAAGGAGAATCATAATGGAACTGAACATTGGAATGAATATTAAACGTTTGCGCCTTGCTAAAGGATTGACGCAGGAGCAACTTGCGGAGCTTTTGACGATCTCTACGGCGGCAGTAAGTAAATGGGAAGCGAAAAATACCTATCCCGATATTACGATGCTATTTCCGCTTGCAGAAATTTTTGGCGTTACCGTTGACGAACTTTTAGGATATGATGAAGCAAAAGCCAAGGCAGATGTGGATAAAATACTCGCAGAATATCAGCGGATGTATGTAGAAGGAAGATTTGCTGAAGGCAAGGAGTTGATTGTTAATGCACGAAAGAAATATCCCCACGATTATCGCATTATGAATAAGTATATGTGGGATGTAGCGGGCGGAAGTGCAGGAAATGATTCTAAAACTTTGCTGAAAAACAAGGACGAATTGACACAGTTATGCGATTGTATTTTGGAAGGATGCACTCAAGATGATCTTCGCGCGGAAGCAATCAATATGAAAGCAAAGCTTCTTCATGCCGCAGGCGATACCGAAGCAGCTCTTGAAATTCTTTCAAAGCTTCCCGCATGGCATGCGCCAATCATGAAGGAACAGCTTTTTGGCAAAGATACCGCAGAATATCGCTATTGGAACAAAAAGAATTGTTATGGTTTGATGGATGTGATGTCTATCAAACTCGCACGGATTATTCGCTTTGATCCCGCGCTTTCTGTTACAGAAAAGATTGAGCGTCTTGAACCCATGGCAGAAGCGTTTGCAGAAATGAGCAAACGGAAAGACCTTGAATGTTTTTGTATTGGGGAGGAATCCATCTATGCAATTTTAGCGGGCATGCTTACAGCAGATAACGCTCCTATCGATGATGTGATCCGCATCAGAGAAAAGCAATTTGCTTCAATGGAAAGAATAATGAAGCTTGCCGAAACCGATGATGTTCTCAAAGAGCAAATTCAATCCACATATAAATCTGATGATATGATTGCATGGCAATTGAAGCGTCTTTTGAACTCACCTCATCCTCAATTTGCAAAACTTAGAGAAAATAAAAAATACCTTGAAATGCTTAATAAGTGGGCAAGATAATACAAGCCTCCGATAGGGAAAAATCCGTGTCGGAGGCTGATCCTTTTATTCAGTAAATAACTGCATTTGTTCGGCGGGACGGATGACCGTTTTGTTTTCATAGGGGAGACCGAGGTGCTCGTAGCCGAGGCGGGTAACGCAACGGCCTCGCGGGGTACGGCTTAAAAAGCCAATCTGCAAAAGATACGGTTCATAGACGTCTTCGAGCGTAATTGCTTCCTCACCGACGGTTGCCGCCAAGGTTTCAAGGCCCACGGGACCGCCGTCGTAAAATTTGATGATGGTTTCAAGCATTTTACGGTCGGTGTTATCAAGACCCAATTGGTCGATTTCAAGACGACCGAGCGCAACGTTTGCGATCTCACGGTCGATGGTTTCCTTGCCGCTGACCTGTGCGAAATCACGAACTCTCTTAAGGAGGCGGTTAGCAATACGAGGCGTTCCGCGCGAGCGCGATGCGATCTCGTACGCACCGTCATCGGTGATCGCAAAGCCAAGAATGCCCGCACTTCTGCTTACGATGGTTTTGAGCTCCTCTGGGGTATAAAGCTCTAGCTTAAGCATCACGCCAAATCGGTCGCGAAGCGGTGTTGTCAACTGACCTGCGCGCGTGGTTGCACCGATGAGCGTGAAGGGAGGAAGATCGATACGGATACTGCGTGCGGAAGGTCCTTTGCCGATGATAATATCGAGCGCGTGGTCTTCCATCGCGGGATAGAGAATTTCCTCTACCGAGCGGGAAAGGCGGTGGATCTCATCGATGAACAGCACGTCACCCTCGGAGAGATTGGTGAGAAGCGCGGCAAGATCGCCTTGCTTTTCGATCGCAGGACCCGAGGTGACACGGATATTGACCTCCATCTCGGAGGCAATAATGTTGGAAAGCGTCGTTTTTCCAAGACCGGGAGGGCCGTAAAGGAGTACGTGATCGAGACTCTCTCCGCGCATTTTAGCGGCTTCGATATAAATTTTCAAATTTTCCTTGACCTTTTCCTGACCGATATAATCGTCAAGCACCTTTGGGCGAAGAGAAGGCTCGGTATTCGAATCGTCACGCGTATAGGAGGTCGTCATAATGCGATTTTCAAAATCAAATTCTTCTGGCATCATCATATCCATTGCTTACGTCCTCCTTATTTCATAATTTTTTTGAGTGCCAAACGAATGATCTCGTCAAGCTCAAGTGCATCTACGTCGATGGTTTTCAAAACTGCGGTAGCTTCGTTTCTCGAATAGCCGAGCGCCATCAGTGCTTCGATGGCATCCGAACGCTTGCTCGACGGAGAAGCAGAGATTGCCATATCGTTGAAAGCAATACCGCTGTCGTCGGGTGTGAATCCGACCTTTTGTAGCTTGTCTTTCAGTTCCAAAATAATTCTTGCCGCGGTTTTCGGACCGATTCCGTTAGCTGCCGCAATCGCCTTTTTATCATCGGCGCAAATCGCGGCGACAAGGCGACTCGGGGTGAGTTGAGAGAGAATCGAGATTGCCGCCTTCGGACCAACGCCCGAAACGGTAATCAAAAGCTGGAAGGATTCGAGTTCGTCCTCACTGCCGAAGCCGTAAAGCTCAATTCCATCTTCTCTTACAGACAAATGGGTATAGAGCTTCACCGGTGTTTTTTCTGCGTTTTGATGCGGAAGAGAGGAGTAAGTGTTTTGAGAAATTGTCATTTTGTAGCCGACACCGCCCGCATCTACCACGGCGGTATTCAGCTCCAAATGTGCCAGCGTTCCGCTGATATAATAAAACATTATTCATTTCCTTTCGTTTCGTCGAATTCATCGTTTTTCTTTGGTTCGATTTCTTTTTTGAAGCGCAGAGCCTTGAAAATTTCTTTGAGGCTGTTTTTCTTTTCTTCTTCGGAGAGCGTGGAAAAACGTTCGTGATCTCCGTCAAAGTCTTCCAAAAGCCATACATCCGAGAAAGGCTCACGGCGATGCTTTCTGAAACATACCCAATCGATCAGACACAGTATCAAAAAGATCATAAGACCCGAAAGAGAAATCATCATTCCCAAACGGTAGGCGTTCGGGCGGTATTTCATTTCCAAGGTGTGTTCGCCGACCTCGTCAATATCAAAGGAAATCAAAGCTTCCATCGTTTTCTTATACGGAATTTCCTCTCCGTCAAGGTAGATTTTCCAGCCTTCATCATAGGGAATACTGGTAAAGATCATTTGGTTTTCTTTGTCGGTGGTAATGTGTCCCGACAAATGATCATCGGTGTGATTCTCGATGATAAATTGAGGATTTTGCTTTAGGATCTCGAAGCTGGTTTCAAAATTCTGCTCGTCCAAATAATAAAAATAGTGATAAGAATGATATAGGGAAACGGAAGTTGTTTCGCCCGAGAGCATCAAAGTTACTTCTACGGGTTCCCCCTCCTCGAAATAGCCAAGCGGTACGGCATAGGTGCTGTCTCTGCCAAGATATTTGCCACGCGATTCTTCACCGACCGAAAGTGTTACCTCAGAATAACGAGGAGACGGCGTGTAAAAATAATAATGTGCGCTTTGGGATGCTGTGAAACGGAAGGTGACCGATGCTTCTTCGGCAGAATCTTGTTTTTTGTAGGTCGTCTGGTATCCTTCGTAGTGAGAAGTACAGCTATTGGAAAGCGTTTCTTCATATTTCATAATTGGGTGGAAAATTTCGGAATGCTGTTGGTCTCCTGTCATCGCACCTACCATTCGATTCAGCCTGGTAAAGATCGGATGATGGTCCAAGGGATCAAATTCACGGAAGGATGTGTCCACACCGTATGCCAAAGAGAGCGCATACGGGTTTTGGTATGCAGTATAGTTTTCATCGGAGTAGACGGTGTCGTATTGATGACTCAAAAGATCGGATTCATTTTTGTCGATCAGATATTTGACGCCGAGCAGGGAATCGTTGATGGGATTTCCTCCTCGATATTGCGACAAATGCGAGCGAGAAACGTAGCCCATCGTTCGCAAAAAGTCAATGGTTTCGGAATTGAGGGTCGAGGTCGAACCCGAAAGACCGCGGATACCTAGTGCCATGTTGTCATTGAATTTTCGGTAGGAAAGCTTTTCCATCCGATAAAATCCGTCGTCATATTTTTTCACCTCATTGACAATGGGGCGAATATCACCAATGAATTTCTGGTAACTGCTATGCGTCGAATAGGCAACGTCATCGTCAAACTGAACGACGCAGGTAAGACTACTGCAAAAGAGCTCAATGCAAACGACAGCCAAAAGGATTGCCGAAATACTTTCACGATGTTTCGGGTGCTCGTGACGGAGAAACAGACATAGGAGTGCTAAAAGCACGATGGTTGCTAAAATGGTCAGCCAAACCGTTTCCAAGGGAAGCAGAGCTTCGTCGGTTACCACGTAGGATTCAAAGGTCAGCTTGTTGCAAACAGCAACAAAGAGAAGAATCAGCGAGGCAACACAGAATAAAAATTTATTTCCTACTCGTTTTAAGTTTCCGATTCCTCGGTATGCCATGGTCAACAGCAAAAAGCTGAGTATAAAGCTATATCGGTAATTGAGCCAGTTCGGCGATTGGAATCCGTGCCAAATCAAGTCCAGCGGACTTGCGATAAAGCTGAGAACAAAGACCGCGATGATCAGTGCAGAAGCAATCTTTTCGCGACTGCGAATGGCTCTCGACATAAAGTAGACAGGGAGCATAAGAAGGGTCAAAAGTCCGCAATAAACGAAAGGAAGTCCTTCGGGGCGAACAGTATCGTAGGTTCCCGGCAAGAATTTTGTGAAAAGATCTAAGAATTTGAATTTTTCTTGCAGTGACCAATCGGGACTGGAAAAGGTGTTTTTTCCAAAGCTGAGCGAATAATATGCGCCAAGAATAATGAACGCGGAAATAGCAATGGCGAGAAGAGAAAATACAATAACTCTTGCGATGGCACGAAGAAGATGCAGTCGCTCACGGCGGGGATTGATCTCTTCGGGAGCTTTTGAAAAATAGTAGTAGCAAGAATAGAGAACTACGTAAATACAGACCATATAGCCGATATAGTAGTTGCTCATAACGGTTATTGCCAAAGAGATGACAAAAAGTCGGTAGCGTCGGTTGAGAATCAACTGCTCGATGCCATAGGTTAATATCGGCAGCCAAAACAGTGCGTCGATCCACATCAGATTACTCTGATAAACCACGGCATAGGCGCAGAGTGCATACATCACCGAGAATGCAACAACCATAAAGCGGTTGGGTGCTTTCGAATGTTTATGCAGATAGAAGCCGAAGTTCAGCCCGCAAAGACCTACTTTGATCAAAATAATACAAAGAAGAGCTTCCTGGATTGCTCCTTGCGGGAAGAGTGCTACAAGATAAGAGAGCGGACTTGCCAAATAGTAGGCGTAGATTCCGACAAATTCTCCACCCAGTCCGCGCAAAAAGCTGTAAAGTAGGCTGTTTTCTCCGTAAATAAAGCCACGAAGAGCCTCATGAAAATAGACGTACTGAGCATTGAGATCGAGCACGAGTACCGTGCCGTTTCCGAGCGGATACAGTTCCATAGCAAGGTAGACGAGAAGCATCAAAACGAGCGGTACGAGAAAACAGTACGCAAGGTAAGAGGATTGCGAGGTGGCGATCTTTGTTTGCTTTTGCTTCAAAAAAGAAGAAATGCGCTGAATTTTGCGGAAGGCTGGTATGGTTTGTTCGTTTTCGTTCATTGCTCGCCGCCCTCGTCTTCCGAGAAAAGAACCTTTTTGGTTGCTTTTTCCAATTTAATTCGATCGAGAACCATATCCCGTCCACATCCTTGGCAAACAATACGAACGTCGCTTCCGACACGTAGAATTTTAAATTGCTTAGAACCGCATGGATGCGGTTTTTTTAGTTCCAGAATATCGTTTCGTTTGAATTTTATGATTTCCATAAAGACCACCCATCATTTCTTTCTTTTTATATTTTACCACACGATCAATATTTTGTAAATAAGTATTGAAAATTTTAACAATTTTATAAATTTTGTTTGACTTAGAGTTTGTATTGTGATATAATGTAATTTGAGATATTTTGGGGAGGACGAGATGATCATACTTGGAATTGACCCCGGGATTGCCATTGTTGGTTGGGGTGTCGTTGAATATCAGGGTTCTCGCTTTCGCACGTTGGGCTACGGTGCTATTGAAACACCCGCGGGAATGGCGACAGAGGAGCGACTTGCGCTAATTTACGAAGGAATCGGAAGATTGATTGAAACCTATCATCCCGAGCATATGGCGGTAGAAGAATTGTTCTTTAATACTAACCAAACGACGGGTATTCGTGTTGCCGAGGCGCGCGGAGTGATTATTATGCGAGCCTATCAGCTTGGCGTTAAGGTCTTTGAATATACTCCCTTGCAGGTGAAGCAGGCGGTAGTTGGCTACGGACGTGCGGAAAAAAAGCAGGTCATTACGATGGTTACAATGCTCTTAGGACTGCCCAAGCCTCCGAAACCCGATGATACGGCGGACGCTTTGGCTATCGCAATGTGTCACGCGCATACGGGCGGATCTCGTTTAGCGAGCTATTACAACCAAAAATAACAGAAATATAGAAAATACAGAAAAGAGGACAGATCCGAATGTGGATTGCAGATGGATGGAAAGATTATGAGCTGTTGGATGCTTCCGAAGGGGAGCGACTCGAGCGTTGGGGAAGTTATATTCTTCGACGTCCCGACCCGCAGATCATTTGGAAAAGCGGACAGAAGACAAATTCTTGGAATGCCGCAGACGCGATTTATAAACGATCCTCCAAGGGGGGCGGCGGTTGGACGAAAAACGAGCTTCCCGCACAATGGAATATTACTTACGGTAATCTGAAATTCGTTTTAAAACCGATGGGCTTTAAGCATACGGGACTTTTTCCCGAGCAGGCCGCTAACTGGGATTGGTTTTCAAAACTCATTCGCGAATCGGGACGAAGCATTAAGGTGCTGAATCTCTTTGCCTATACCGGCGGTGCTACCGTAGCCGCTGCTGCGGCAGGTGCCTCGGTCGTTCACGTCGATGCGGCAAAAGGAATGGTAGCGCAAGCGAAGGAAAATGCAGCCCTTTCGGGACTTGCCGATGCTCCGATCCGTTATATTGTGGACGATTGCAAAAAATTCGTTGAACGAGAACTTCGCCGCGGCAACCGATACGATGCGATTATTATGGATCCTCCGTCGTACGGGAGAGGACCGTCGGGCGAGGTTTGGAAAATCGAAGAGTGTGTGGACGAGCTTGTGTCGCTGAGTGCCAAGCTTCTGTCGGACGCTCCGCTCTTTTTCTTGATTAACTCGTATACTACGGGACTTTCTCCGATGGCAATGCAGTATATTCTCGGACTCAAGGTAGCTTCCCGTTACGGCGGAAAAATGGAAGCGGGAGAACTCGGCTTGCGCACCACGGCAACGGGACTTTGTATTCCGTGCGGTGCCAGTGCAAGATGGTATGCAAAAGGATAATTATGACGGGAGAAAAACAAATGTCAAATCCCTTTATCAAAATTGAAGGACTTTCTTATCGTTATGAGGAAGATGCGATGGAGGCTGGAAAGCATCCTGTTCTGAACGATCTTTCGATGGAAATCGAAGAAGGTTCTTTCGTCGCAGTACTCGGGCATAACGGCTCGGGGAAATCGACGTTAGCCAAATTGCTCAATATGATTCTGACACCTACAAGCGGAAAGATCTTTGTAGATGGCAAGGAAATCACTGATGAGAATATGACCGATGAGGACGTATTGTCTTTACGGAAAAATATGGGAATGGTATTCCAAAATCCCGACAACCAGCTCGTAGCGACCATCGTCGAGGATGACGTGGCGTTCGGTCCCGAAAACCTCGGGATTCCGTCGGAGGAAATCAGAGCACGGGTGAATTCGGTACTCTCTGACGTAGGAATGCTGGAGTATGCAACGCATGAGCCGCACCGTCTCTCGGGGGGACAGAAGCAGAGAATTGCCATTGCGGGTGTTCTTGCGATGCTTCCCAAGTGTATTGTTTTCGATGAATCGACGGCAATGCTCGATCCCATCGGGCGGAAAGAAGTAATGGATGCGATTCTTCGCTTGAACCGCGAAAAAGGAATCACGGTCATTATGATTACGCACTATATGGAAGAAGCTGCGCTGGCGGATCGGATTCTCGTATTGCACGACGGAAACGTTTTGTTGGACGGAACTCCCTCTGAGGTTTTTGAGCAAGAAGCTCTTCTGAAATCGTGCGGATTGAACGTTCCGCAGTGCACCTCGCTGATTCATCAGCTTCGCGATGCGGGAATGCCGCTTGCAGGGAATTGTGTTTCGATCGAGCAGTGCGCAGAGCTGATTTTACAAACTTTAAATAAGGAACGGTAATATGGCAGAAATCAAACTGGAGAATCTTTCCTATTTTCACGGAAAGGATACTCCGTATGAAATTAAAGCGTTGGATACGATCAACTTGACCATTCCGAGCGGGATGATCACCGGTCTGATTGGTCATACGGGTTCTGGAAAATCGACGCTTGTCCAAATGCTGAATGGAATATTGCGCCCCCACGAGGGAAGAGTGCTTCTTGATGGACAGGACATTTGGGAAAAGCAGAAAAATATTCGCTCGGTACGTTTTCGTGTTGGGCTTGTGATGCAGTATCCCGAATATCAGTTGTTTGAAGAAACGGTTTATAAAGACATCGCGTTCGGTCCTAAAAATATGGGGCTTGACGAAGAAGAAATCCGTAAACGTGTTGAAGAGGCAGTTCGCTTTGCGGGTCTTGGGTCGGATCTTCTCGAAAAATCTCCCTTTGATCTTTCGGGGGGAGAAAAGAGAAGAGCCGCGATTGCAGGAATTATTGCGATGCGTCCCGACATACTTGTCCTCGACGAGCCTGCCGCAGGACTCGATCCTCGCGGAAGAGATGCAATTTTTGCAAATCTTGTTCGCTATCACGAGGAAAGCGGAAACACGGTGGTGATTGTAAGCCACAGTATGGAGGATATGGCGCGATATTGCGATCATCTGATCGTGATGAATGAAGGAAAAATTGTGATGCAGGGAGATCGTGATTACGTGTTCTCTCGATCGCAACAATTGACCGAGGTTGGCTTGGATATTCCTCAGGTGACGAAGTTGATGCTGACCTTAAAGGAACGAGGACTCGACGTGGATGGAGGAATCTATACGGTCGATCAGGCACTGGAACGAATTTTGAAAATTTATCGGAGTTCATTGGAAAAATAACATATGAAAAGTATTGCTTTTGGGCAATTTTATCCCGCAAACTCGCCGCTGCACAAATTGGATCCAAGAATCAAGGTCATCTTAACGGTCTTGTATATCGTATGTTCCTTTTTGTGCAAGAACCTTTTGAGTTTTGTACTCTTGGCTCTTTCGGCAATCGTGCTCATCCTTTGCGGACGGGTTCCGATCAAAATTGTGTTGCGCGGGTTACGCCCTGTTTTGATTATTCTCGCCTTTACGGCATTCTTGAATATTTTTTGGACCAAGGGAGAACAACTGCTCTTTGGATGGAAATTTATTGAAATCTATGCAGAGGGTCTTTATGCGGCGGCGTTTATGATGGTTCGAATCGCTACCTTGATTATCGGTACGGGAATGCTCCTTACCTATACGACCACACCAATTGCTCTGACAGATGCGCTTGAGGATCTTTTGTCCCCGTTGAAAAAGCTGAAGGTTCCCGTTCACGAATTTGCGATGATGATGACGATTGCGCTTCGTTTTATTCCTCTTTTGAGTGAGGAAACCGAAAAGATTATGACGGCGCAAAAGGCACGCGGTGCAGATTTTTCTTCGGGAAGTTTGATTCAAAGAGCGAAGGCGCTCATCCCGATTCTCATTCCACTCTTCGTTTCGGCATTTAACCGTGCGGGGGATCTTGCTACGGCCATGGAGTGCCGCTGCTATCACGGCGGAGAAGGGCGCACGAGAATGCATGTTCATCACGTTCGTGTGGTCGATTTCATTCCGCTTCTTCTGGTGCTTCTTTTAGGAGCGTCATTGATCTTTTTGAACATTCTCGGCATTGGATTTTCTATGAAATAAGGAGAAAGAATGAAAATTTTATTGCATCTTTCTTTTTTGGGAACAAACTATTGCGGCTATCAGATTCAACCCAACGGAATTACGATTCAGCAGCGCTTGAATGAAGCGACTCGTGCGTTGTTTGGCTATGATTGTGACATTGTTGGATGCAGTCGAACCGACAGCGGTGTTCACGCCAATCAGTTTTGTGTTGCGGTGTCGAAAAAGGGTACCAATCAATTACAAACAACCATTCCGATTGACCGTATTCCTCAGGCAATTGCACCGCATCTTCCCGAAGATATTTCGGTGATTGGTGCTGAATGGATTGCGGACGACTTTCATCCGAGATATGACGTAAAATACAAGGAATACGTGTATCGAATTTGGAATCATCCTTACCGAAATCCATTTTTGCAGGATCGTACGTGGCACTATCCCAAGCCGATTTCGGACGAAGCACTACTTCGAATGAATGAGGCGGCAGAGCATTGGAAGGGAACACACGATTTTTCGGCATATATGGCGGCGGATTCTAAAATTACCGATGCGGTGAGAACCATCTATGAGGCAGAGGTTGTGCGAAAGGATGACGTGATCGAATTTCGTGTGTCTGCCAACGGATTTTTATACAATATGGTCAGAATTCTCGTGGGAACGCTGATTTGCGTGGCGGAAGACCGGATTTCTCCCGAAGGAATTGACGCGTTGACCGAATCCCGAGACAGAACCCGTGCGGGAATGACTGCCCCTGCGTGCGGATTGTTCTTAAATAAGGTAGTTTATTAAAATTATTAAAAGACAAAAATGAAAGAAAGGAGCAAGCCGATGCGAAAAAAAGAAGAAAAGCAAGAAAATCGATCTTCGGATATGGAAAATCAAACTTTTTCACAAAAAATCGGACACTTCTTTCATACGGAAACGCAAAAGGAAAAGGTTCTCAGATACGAGGATTTTGATGCGGCGGGCGACACATATTACGCGGGGATTTCTGCCGTATACAAGGTAGGGCAACGGGTACTTTGGTTGCTGTTTATCCTTTTTATGCTTCTTTCAATTGTTTTTAATCATTCCGAAATTACCTATGATAATTTTTATTTTCTGATCAAGGATTTTTCGGGAGCTGCCGATTATGACGGAAATTATTACGAAACACTTTCCTACGAATCGGATCATCGACAAAATTTCACACTATACCGAGGCGGCTTGGCAAGCGTCAGCCCATCCAAAATTTCCGTTTTTACGGCAACGGGGCGCAGAACGCTGAATATGACGACGAGCTTTTCCTCTCCCTATATGGAAAGCTCGGGAAAATATATTTTAGTGTATGACACCTCGGGTACGACGTTTTCGATTTACAATTCTTTTGCCAGGGTATTCACTGAGACCTTGGAATATCCTGTAACGAATGCAAGTCTTGGACAAAACGGTTCTTTTGCGATTGTTACTCGTACAGCGGCAAAACCATCGGTGATTCGTGTGTATAACAAGAGCTTTCAAATGAAAAAAATGTTGGAGCTTGAAACGGGGTATTATGTTTTCGATCTCGTGCTGAATACGGAAAACAATACCTTGTCCGTTCTTTCTTACGATGCGGGAAATGGAACGGGGCGTACGACGCTATCTCTTCGCGATCTTGATACCTTGGAAGAAATCGAGGCGGTACGCTTTGACGGGGAATTTCCGATGGCATGCGGTGCTTTGGAAAATCAAAACATTGCTTTATTGACCGATCGTCATATTCGTATTTTTGACCGTACGTTGGCAGAGCGAGAGAGCAGTGAAGATTATTCTGTTGGTAATATTACGGGGTATTCGCTGACTCCCGAAGGAGTTGCCGTGTCGGCAACGCTTTCCTCGCGTACAATGGTTTACGCTTTTGATAAAAATGGGAATCCACTCTATTATGATGCTGTGGATTTTAACGTTTCCGATGTAGGTGTTTTCGATTCCTATATTTTCTTGCAAACCGAAAACGGTGTAAAACGTCTCAATCCCCAAGCCAAGAAAGAGACGGATCAAATTCAAACGCTTTCTTCGGGGAACGGAAAAATGCTGATTTATAATCAGAAGACTGTATTGATTTGCGGAGAATCCAAGGCGGAATATTTGATTTTTCAGGATTGATTTCAAATTTTAGCACACAATTATATTTATAATAAAAGTAAGGAAAAAAACGATGAAGTTAAAACATATTCCCAATATTCTTTCTGTCATTCGAATTTGTCTGGTATTCGTATTTGTTGCATTGTTCTTCTCTAATATGATTTATGCGGCTCTGTTTGTCTTTTTATTGGCGGGTGCTACGGACGTGCTTGACGGATATCTGGCAAGAAAAAACAATTGGATTTCTAACCTTGGAAAGGTGTTGGATCCATTTGCCGACAAATTGATGCAGTGTACGGTTTTAATTTGCCTTTGTATCAAGCACTATATTCCGCTTTGGTTTGTCATTCCCTTTATTCTTAAGGAAGTGGTGCTGCTTTTACTGGGGGCGATCGTGATCAAGCGGAGAAGTGTGGTTGTTGTCAGCAAATGGTATGGCAAGTTGACGGTTTGCCTGTTCTACGGAACGATCGTGTTGTCGGTGTTGTTGAAGGATTTCTTGCTACAATATCCGCTCGTAGGAATTGCATTCTTTATTCCTGCGATCGCATTTGCAATTTTCTCTTTTGTCAGTTACGTGAAGCAGTATTCTTATTTGAAGCACGAGGAAATTCAAAAGGGAAATATTTTGAAAAATCGAAAGGAAGACTAAGGGCGCGTTGCGTCAAGGGTCATTGTTATGGTAATGTGTTCTAAATGCCACAAAAGAGTGGCGGTCGTATTTGTCAATAAATTGGAAAACGGAAATAAGCTGAGCGAAGGGCTTTGCATCAAATGTGCCAGAGAGCTTGGAATTCCCGTGGACAATATGCTGGGAAATATGATGAATCAAATGGGAATTTCTCCCGAACAGCTTGAGGGGATCGAGGACGAGGTCAATCAGTTTATGTCGGAGACACAGAATTTCTCTTCCTTGGACGATTTGGAGGATGGCGGTGCGCCTGCCATTGATTTGCCGAAGCTCTTCAAAGACGGAAATTTGCCTTCTTCCTCCAAAGATAGTACGTCGGGAAAGGCAAAGCAGGGAAAAGATGCGCCGAAAGAGAAGAAATATAAATTTCTTGACACCTATTGTAGAAATCTGACCCGTCGTGCGGCGGCAGGAAAGCTTGACCGTATTATCGGAAGAGAGCGCGAAATGGAGAGAGTGATTCAGATCCTTTGTCGTCGACAAAAAAACAATCCGTGTCTCATTGGTGAACCTGGTGTCGGTAAAACGGCAATTGCTGAGGCTCTTGCCCAGAGGATTGCAGACGGACAGGTGCCGTACAAATTGAAAGGTAAGCAGATCTATCTTGTGGATCTGACCGCTTTGGTGGCAGGAACACAGTTCCGCGGACAATTTGAATCGAGAATTCTTGGACTTTTGAATGAAGTCAAGGAGGCGGGGAACGTGATTCTCGTCATTGATGAGGTTCATAATATTGTCGGTACGGGGGATGCAGAGGGCAGTGTCAATGCCGCAAATATTTTAAAGCCTGCGCTTTCTCGCGGCGAGGTTCGTATTATCGGTGCGACAACCCTGAATGAATATCGTAAGTATATCGAAAAAGATTCCGCCTTGGAGCGCCGATTCCAGCCAGTGACGATCAACGAGCCATCGATGGAAGAAACGGTTGCGATGTTGGAGGGAATCAAGCATTATTACGAAGAATTTCACGCGATTCGTATTCCCGATTCGGTGGTTCGCCGTGCGGTCGTTTTGTCTGAACGCTATATTACAGACCGATATTTACCGGACAAAGCGATTGACCTTTTGGACGAGGCTGCGTCGAAGCTTTCTTTAGGTAGTGCTGAACTGAACGAATCATATCAGCTTCGCGAAGAGCTTCTCGCGCTTCGTGAGCAGAGAGAAAACTTGGAAAACAATCCTCCGACTGAGGAAAAGCAAGCACAGAAATGCTACGAGGAAATTGCCCAGATTAAGGCGAAAGAAATTAAGGCGTCTGCGCGATTGAAGAAATTAGAGCTATCTTGTGAGCAAATTCTTTTGAGCGAAGCAGATATTGCGTCGGTGATTGAGATTTGGACGGGAATCCCCGCTACCGATATTTCCGAAAATGAGTTTGAGCAGATCGATCAGCTTGAGGCTCGTCTGAAGCAAAGAATTATTGGTCAGGATGAGGCAATTGTTGCCGTGTCTAAGGCAATCAAGCGCAACCGTGCGGGAATTTCGTATAAGCGTAAGCCGGTATCCTTCATTTTTGCGGGACCGACCGGTGTGGGTAAAACCGAGCTTGTCAAGACGCTTGCGGCAGATCTCTTCCATTCTCCCGAAACGTTAATCCGTCTCGATATGTCGGAATTTATGGAAAAGCATTCGGTGTCGAGAATTATCGGAGCACCTCCCGGATACGTCGGATACGATGAAGCAGGGCAGTTGACCGAAAAAATTCGACGCAGACCCTATTCGGTAGTGCTCTTTGACGAGATTGAAAAAGCGCATCCCGATGTGCTGAACATTCTTCTCCAAATTTTGGATGATGGAAGAATTACCGACGCACACGGAAAAACGGTGAATTTTGAAAACACTGTGCTTGTGATGACCACCAATGCGGGATCGGATCATTCGGCGGCAACGGTTGGATTTTCCTTGAACGAATCGAGTGCCGCGAACGATAAGACGATGAAGGCACTCTCAACCTTCCTCCGTCCCGAATTTATTAACCGTGTCGATGAGATTATCACTTTCCGTTCTTTGAGTGAAGATGATTTTGGAAAGATCGCTTGCATTATGCTGGATGAACTGAAAATAGCTCTGAATGAAAAAGGAATTTCCTTTGTATATTCTCAGCCTGCGGTTGCTTATATTGCGAAAAATTCGTATTCGCACAAATTCGGTGCAAGAAATATGCATCGCTTTATTCGCAGTCACGTGGAGGATTTGATCGCGGAAAAGATCGTTTCGGATTACGAAAGAAAGATTGTGGGTATTTCCTTAAAATACTCGAAAAAAGAAGACAAATTATTGATTGAGTGCATTTAAATGAAGAACGAAAAATGGTTTAGACTTTCTCCGGAGGAGATTGAACAAAAATTAAAAACCAATGCCGCCACGGGACTTTCCCGTAAGGCGGCTCGTTCTCGTGCGCAAAAAAATGAGGGAACGCTCTTTTTGCTTCCTTCAAAATCTCCTTATAAAATCTTAGGGGATATTTTTTCTGATTTTGCTTTGATTCTGTTGCTATTTGCCGCAGTTGTTTCTTTGTTCTTTGACGAAGTGAGAAGTGGTGCGACAGTATTGGCTTTGGTTTTGGGAAATTTACTGTTGCTTGCCATTTTCTCTTATCGATCGCAACGAACGATGGAGTCGATGACAGCACTGTTTTGTCCGACGGTACGAGTAATTCGCAGCGGAAAACTGTTTTGCATCGATTTTCGCTCGGTGGTGGTTGGAGACGTGATGCTTTTGGAAGCGGGTGATGTAATCTGCTGTGACGGTCGACTTGTTACCTCAGATCGACTTCGTGTCCGCATGCGGCTAGATCGGGATCATTATCAGTCTTTCAATAAATTTGCCGAGGGACATGTCAACCCGAAAGAGAACCGCGCGTCAGAGATGGTGAATATGGTTCACGGTGGTTCTGTCGTGGAAGAGGGAAGTGCGCGTGTAATTGTTACGGCGACTGGACGCTATACTTATCTTGGTGCCATGACGGGAGGGATTGAAGTCCCCTTTTCAGACGATCTTCCACATACACTCACAAATTTACGTAAATTAAGCAAAAAAATCAATATTATTTTGCTTTTGGCGGTTATTCCGCTGAGTTTCGTCAGCTTGTTAGCCAGCTATTTTGGCGGAGGCACGGTCTTGCTTTCTGCGGTTTTCTTAACAGCAATGGCGTTGGTTGCGACGACCGCATCTCATCTGACACTGGTTTTTGCTCGCGTATTTTACGTCAATTGTATCCGAAAAATGGCAACAAAGTCCCGCATTGCAGCAGTTCGCTCTATGGAGATTGCTTGCCGACTGGCAGATGCCGATTATTTGTTTGCCGTGGATGGGGCGCTACTGACGGATGGACGTTTGCATTTTTATGGCGCAGTTTGTGCCGAAGGCGTGGTGCGAAATTACGGAGCATCGAATCCTACGGCAAAATATTTTTCGGAAATGGTTTCTCTTTATCGCTCAGCTGCAACAAGAACCCTGACGACGGGTGTTAGTGGTACGGGGGAACTTCTGGAAGGCATCGGTGAATTTCTCAAAGTCAGTGGTGTCGATGAAGAAGCATTGGCAATTCGTTGCTCCTGTCTTTCTTATGGTGCAGGAAATCTGTGGGATTCACCTGAACAGGTTTGTATTTCTGATCGTGATCAGCGTGTTTGGCTGCATGTTTCTCGTTCTGCGGATTTTTTGAGGAAATGTGATTGCGCGATGATCCAAGGCGAAAGACGGAATTTCAATGAAGAAAACAAGAAAAAATTGTTGGCAATGTGGAACAAAGCTATCGCCTCTCATCAGATACCAATCGTATTTACCTTTTGCTCGGATATTTCTTTTTCGGAGCATTGCTTTCTTGGAATGTTGATTCTCAAAGAAGGCGTGGACGAAGCTTTTTCAAAAAACAGAGATCTTTTGCGAAACGTTGGCTGTCAAATGATTCTGTTTTCGCCAACGAGCAAGGATGCTCCGCCCATTCCTTCCGAATTTTTAGCACAAGGTTTTGTTTCAAAAGAACAGTTTTTGAAGCACAACAAACCGCTGACATATCGTTTCGGAAAGATCAGTGGATATTCCGAGTTTGAAAAAGAAGATATTATGCAGTTGATGGGAGAGGTTCGCTCTCACGGATCTCGCGTATTGGTATGCGGGATGTCTGAGGATGCGGCTGACATTGGTGCGGCGGCGGACGGTTTCATCAGCTGTGCACCTATGAGATCTTACGTATCCGGATATTTGGATGAGGAAATTCAAACCTTTGAAGTGGCAGGGGAGCGAAGCAGTGCATCGTCCACGCAATCTGTGAAGTCGAAATCGGACGTTCTGATTGCCAGACCCTCGCACGGTACAGGTGGTCTTGAATCGCTTTCTCAGGCGATACTACATACCAAGAAATTAGGCAAGAATCTTTCCGGATTTTTGAATTATTTGCTTTGGACACAGGTGCTTAGAATCATCGTTCTGATGTTGCCGATGCTTTTGGGTCAATGGATTTTGGATGCTCGTCATTTGCTTTTTTGCAGTTGTGTTTTGGACGTCTTCGCATTCTTCTCGTTTTTGGATGCGCAAGATCAAACACTTGGACGGGCAGATGCGAGTAGATTGAATCGGAAACGCTTTCGCGATATTTTTATGACAAATCGTCGGTGGTTGATAGCGACATTGATTGCTTCTTTCTCGGTGTTGATTCTTCCTTGGGGATTAGATCTGCTTGATTTTGCAGGAAAATATCTGTACCCGAGAGAATTTTCTTTTGTGGCACTGTTATTCTTGGACTGGTCAATTCTTTTTGCTCTTCGCTTCGGACGAGTAGAGCATCGCTTGCATTGTGTGCTTCACGATACGGCATTTTTGCTTGAAACTCTGTTTGTAATTGTATTTTTAGCACTTGCATTTTTGTGGCAACCGTTTGGACTTTTGTTCTTATTTGAAAAAAATCCGTTGCCGTATCTTTTATTATCGATAGTACCGTCGATCCTATTTCTCTTGATTTCCTTGTTTTCGGGGGATCGAAAAAGGAATCAGGAATCAAAAGATCGTACCGAATGAACAAAATCTCCTTTGCATAAAGTGATAATATCATACTTTGGCAAAGGAGATTTTTATGGAACGCTTAAATACTTGCAGTTTGCGCGAAAAAGAAGTGATCAATCTCTGTGACGGTACGAGGTTGGGGTGTCCCGATGACTTTGAAGTCAATGTTTGCGATGGAAGAATCGTAGCGATTATTGTTCCTCGTCCCAGCGGATTTTTGGGACTGAGTCATTGCAATGATCTCATTATCCCGTGGCACAAAATCGAATGTATCGGAGAGGATGCGATTCTTGTTCGGCTCTCGGAGGACGATCTTTGTAGGGCAGATCAACGAAAAAAGAAGAAATCATTTTTATAATTGTAAATATTTTGTAAATAGATAAAAATGATGTTGCAAGATAAAAGGAAATATGGTATAATCTTTATAATTGCGTAGAAAATAGAGTTCTATGCAAAATATGAATACACACACGTTGCTATTCGGCGATGCGGTGTTGTCATTTTGACAACAAAATTGCTACGTAACGTGGTGGAAAAACCGAAGGAGGACATAAAAATGTCTATCATCTCTATCAAACAGCTTCTCGAAGCAGGTGTTCATTTTGGACACAACACCAGAAGATGGAATCCTAAGATGCAGGAATACATCTTCACCGAAAGAAACGGCATCTACATCATCGACCTTCAGAAAACCGTAAAGAAGTTCGATGAGGCGTATGCGTTCGTTCGTGACGTTGCCGCTCAGGGCGGAAACATTCTCTTCGTTGGTACGAAGAAGCAGGCAGCTGACGCTATTAAGGAAGAGGCTACTCGTTGCGGAATGTACTACGTTAACGTTCGTTGGCCCGGCGGTATGATGACCAACTTCAAGACCATCAAGCGTTCGATTGGACGTCTGAACAGCCTTGAAAAGATGCAGGAGGACGGAACCTTCGATCTGCTTCCCAAGAAGGAAGTTGCCGCAAAGCAGAAGGAAATCTTCGACCTCGAAAAGAACTACGGCGGTATCAAGAATATGGATGAGCTGCCCGCAGCGATCTTTATCGTTGACCCCAAGAAGGAAAGAAACGCAGTTCTTGAAGCAAAGAAGCTCGGTATTCCGGTAGTTGCTATCGTTGACACCAACTGCGATCCTGACGATGCAGACTATATCATTCCCGGTAACGATGATGCAATTCGCGCGATCAAGCTGATTTCGGCTTCTCTCGCAGATGCTGTAATCGAAGGCAAGCAGGGCGAGCAGGTAGTCGAAGAGGCTGCTGAGGAAGTCGCTGAGGCTGCTGACGCAGAGTAATTCTCCCGTAAATTAAAAACAGATATAATAATCGAAAGGACGATTGAATTATGGCAAACATTACTGCAAAAGACGTTGCCGCACTGCGTGCAAAGACCGGTATCGGTATGATGGAGTGCAAGAAGGCACTCGTTGAGGCTGATGGTGACGTAGAAGAAGCGATCAAGATTCTCCGTAAGAGAGGCGAGCTGAAGGCAGAGGCTAAGGCTGCTACCAGAATCGCGGCTGACGGTATTGTTGATATCCTCAAGGATGGTGAGGTTACCGCTATCATCGAGGTTAATACCGAGACCGACTTCGTTGCAAAGAACGCTTCCTTCCAGGAGTTCGTTGACGGTCTGCTTGAGACCATCCTCGACAACAAGCCCGCTGATGTTGACGCTCTGATGAAGTCCAACTACGTTGGCACCGAGACCGCTGTTGAGGCTGTTCTCG
>JAZRLS010000046.1:0-22212 GCA_045646945.1 Eubacteriales bacterium
CCAAGGAGTTGAATACAAATTTTGTCTTCCTAAGACCGCTTGGCCTCCGACTTAAAAGAATACTTCAAGGATTGCGAACTGACAGCTACAGAACGGGAAAAAAACCGCATCATAACGTATACTGTCACATCTGATAAATCTGCCTGTTCCTTTACGTTTTTAGCAGACACGGAGTTTGAGCAGTATCAAGCCTTAGAACGTGCAACAGCGACAGCGTTTAAGCGAGTAAACTTTTCGCAAATTGAGGTGTTGAACGAATTCAGACTCGGTAATACCGATGGTATTCCAGAATTCCGTACAAATTTTTATAAAGATATGGCAGAAGAGGTATCGCCGGGGTCCTCTTACGATTTGATTCAGATATCTGGATTGTCTCACGGTACGGGAGTGTGGATTGGCAACGCAAAGGAATTGGTAAACCAAGGGATTCCCGTAAGAAATGTAATTGCTTACCGAGATGATGTGTTCAATCACATTGAGAAGCATATGCTGCGAAAAGGCATAGCAAATACCGGATACGCCTACAAGATCATGGAAGATACACGCAGAGGTGTTTATTTCAGAGGCGGTGTCTCGGATGAAATGAAGAAGCAGCTCAAAGCTATCGAGGTAGAGGATTGGTTTGTTGATTCAATCGGAAAGATTCAATATTTATTCCCGAAAGCTCACGGTGTAACTTATGTCAAATTGGCGACAACGCTGATGTGGTATAAGATTCATTATCCTAAAGAATTTGCTGAGATTATGTTGTGATTTCTTGCCCCGCCTCGCGCGGGGCTTCGCTTTTGTGTCCACAAAAGCAGTGCTTGTCAGGAAAATTGACAAGGCATAGATGAACATAAAAGAAAGGCTCCCTTGTGTAAAGGGAGCTGACGCCGAAGGCGGCTGAGGGATTGTTTTGAGTGAAAATCTAACATTTTACAATCCCTCCGTCACGGCAAGCCGTGCCACCTCCCTTTACACAAGGGAGGCTCATTACCGCCCGACAGTATGGAAAAGGAGTACGAACGTTTTGTTCGCACTCCTTTTCACATATCTTGCGACACGCATACGTTTTTGTGGATGTCAATTCAAATTGCATAAAGAGAAAAAAGTATGCGTTCAACCTGTGGTTGAGATATAAGCGAAAAATTTTCAAAAAAAATCTTTATAGTTGGAGTTTGTTTATGTATAATATAATTGAATACCAACAGATTCGTATTAGCGAGGAAAGAAAAAATGAAAAAAATTGACCCTCAAAAAATTAAAACATTGAGAATTCGTCAAGGACTATCCCAACAAGAGTTAGCGCGACTTCTTGGGATCAGTGATCGAGCGATTTCAAAATGGGAGCTTGGGTACTCGCAGCCTTCCGCCAATCATCTCATTGCATTAGCGCAAATTTTTGGCGCCAATATGGAGGATTTTTTACCAGACTCTGACAAACTCAAAAAAGAATCAACACAAGGAATGAAATCACTTATCGAGCTTTATAAAATCGGCAGGGGACCATCAAGCTCGCATACGATGGGACCAGAGCGCGCTTGTAAGGCATTTATGGATCAATATGCGGAAGTTGATGAATTACGGGTAATTTTATATGGCTCACTTGCCAAAACAGGAAAAGGGCACGGAACCGACCAAGTAATCAGAAAAACTGTTGCGCCGCTTCCGTGTGAGATTATATTTGATTTTACCGAAAAAAACATTCCTCATCCCAATACGATGGATATTATCGGCTTAAAAAGCAATGGCGAGGTGGCAAGGGCGAGGGTGATGAGTATTGGCGGCGGAAGTATTTCGTTTGAAAATGAAAGTGTGACTCAAACGCCCGATATATATCGCCAGCATACGTTTGTCGATATTGCCGCTTACTGCAAGGAAAACTCTTTGCGCTTATGGGAATATGCGGCGGAACGAGAGGGGAGCTACTTTTGGGAATACATGGAAGAGGTATGGAATGTGATGAAGCGTTCCATCTTGCGTGGATTGGAAGACGAAGGGATTTTACCCGGTGGCTTGTCCGTGAAGAAAAAAGCAAAGTCGCTCTTCTTGAATCAACACATCGACGAAAGTGCGGAAACAAGAGAAAATCGTATGGTTTGTGCGTTTGCCTTTGCCGTGGGAGAACAAAATGCATCGGGGGAACAGATTGTAACGGCGCCCACCTGCGGAGCGGCGGGGGTGTTGCCCGCAGTGCTATATTATCAACAGCAAAAAAACAAATATAGCGACCGAAAAATTTTACAGGCTCTTGTTACGGCGGGAATCGTTGGCAATTTGATCAAAACAAATGCCTCTATCTCCGGTGCCGAATGTGGGTGCCAAGCAGAAATTGGCAGTGCTTGCGCGATGGCGGCGGCAGCACTGGGAGAATTGTTTTCGCTTGATCTTGACAAGATCGAATATGCAGCGGAAATTGCAATCGAGCATCATCTTGGGCTTACTTGCGATCCGATTTGCGGTCTTGTGCAAATTCCTTGTATTGAACGCAATGCCGTTGCCGCGATGCGCGCGATCAATGCAGTAAGTCTTGCAAGCTTTTTATGGGATTCCCGCAAAATTTCTCTGGATAAGGTGATTAAAACCATGAAAGAAACGGGAAGGGATATTTCGTCATCCTATAAAGAAACGTCTGAAGCGGGACTTGCCAAAATTGTACTCTAAAATCATTGTTTTTGTGATAGAAAAAATAGCGTTGTGTTTGAAAGCACAACGCTATTTTTTTATTATGAAAATTTTATCTGTTGAGAATCAGCTCGGTGAGCTTGACGGGCTCAACGATCTTGTCGCCCTTGTAAACGCGCATATTACCCGAAGCGATCTCGTCGATCAGAACGACTTCGCCGTTGTGGTAACCGAACTCGAATTTGATATCCCAAAGGTCAAGACCGATCGACTTGAGGTCATCGGCAACAATCTTCGTGATAGCAAGCGTCTGCTTCTTCATGCTCTCAAAGAGCTCGGGGCTCATAACACCGAGTGCGGCAAGTCCCTCGCCGGTGACCAGCGGATCGCCCTTTTCATCGTTCTTGAAGGTACACTCTACGTAGCCGCCCTCGAGACGTGTGCCGTCCTTGATATATTCGCCGTATCTGCGGATAAAGCTACCCGTAGCAACCAGACGGCAGATAACTTCCAGACCGTTACCGCCCTGTGCCTTACCGAAGTTCTCTGCGGGGAGTACTTCCATCGTAGCGTCTTCGACGTTTGCCGAAACGTAGTGGGTCTTGATGCCTGCCTTCTTGAGCAGTTCAAAATAGTGGATCGAAACCTCAAGGTTGGCTCTGCCGATACCCTCAATGGTAAGACCTACCGAGTTCTCGCCCGGATCGAACACACCGTCCTTGCCCGTGCAGTCGTCCTTGAATTTCAGAAGAACGTGACCGTTCTCCAGCTCATATACGTCCTTGGTTTTTCCTGCGTACACTTTTTTCATAAATTTGCGCTCCTTTTTGATTGAAAATGGAATCTTAGAACAAATATATTGTATCACTAAATTTGAATTTTGTACAGAGTTTTTTTGAAAAAAATGGGGTTTTTGAAAAAAATTTCACCCTTTGTCGAAGAAAGTCCCCCGATTTTTTCATTTTCGAAGAGAAAAGCAGAAGAAATATTGCAAATCTTGTTGACATCTCAACAAGATTGTGATATAGTATAATATGGAAGTAAATGCGAACAGGAGGTGAATGCATGGATCAGAAGATGTCGGAGCGACCGCTCGATGCGATGGAAACCGGTTTTGAGGCGTTTAATGCGTTGCTCGGAAATACGATGAAAAGTCTGGAGCATCTTAAGGCAAAAGGAATGGGCGAATACGGCCTTTCCGGAATGCATACGCTTTGCATACGAAATCTATATGAGGCACCCGAAGGGTTGACAAGAACCGAGCTTTCGCGTTGCTGCGGCGTCGACCGCGCGCAGATTACCCGTGTGATTGGCGAATTGCTCGCGAAGGGTGTTGTCTTTGAAAAGGGGAGCGGTTCCAATTACCGAAAAAAATGCATCCTGACCGAAGAGGGAAGAAAGACAGCGGCGGAAATTGACGCGCTGATTAAAAAGATTAATTCCTTTGTCAGCGGTGAAATCGAGCCCGAGCGGCTTCAGATTTTTTACGAAACCTTGCACGAGATCTGTCGGAATTTAAAACGGGCAGAAGAATTTTTATAAGAAAAAATATCACTCAAATTGGGAGGATTTATGATGAAAGATATGGAAAAAAATAACGTAAAACCGGTCGAAGCAAAGATGCACCGCAGACCGAAGACCGAGCGTAAGTACGAGCGTGTTTCGGACGTGTTGGAATTTTTGCGTGTTCTGCAGAAGCACGGTGATCGTGTGCTCTTTTCCTATTTCGATAAAAAGAGAAATCTTTACGACGTAACCTATGGGGAATTTCTTGCCAAGGTAAAAGGCGTTGCAGCGGGGTTGACCGCACAGGGCTATGCGGGCAAGAGAATCGCTGTCATTGGAGAGACCTCAGTGGAGTGGGTTTCCACCTACCTGGCAATCCTTGCAACGGGCGGTGTTGCCATTCCGATGGACAAGGAATTGGAGATAGAGGTGATCGAGGGCTTCCTTGACGGTGTCGAGGCAGAGGCAATCGTTTATTCGGCAAGCTTTAATGGAAAATTTACCGATGCAATGGAGAATCACAAGAGCCTTTCACTCTTCGTTCCGATTGCGCCCGACGAGGCAGAGCTTTCGGGGAAGGGAGTGGTTGCTTTCGAGGCACTTCTCACCAAGGGAGAGGAAAGCGTGGCGGCAGGTTTTGAGTATGCACCTGTCAAGAGCCGTGAGAAAATGGCAGAAATGCTCTTTACCTCGGGTACCACGGGAACGAGCAAGTGCGTGATGCTTTCTCAGAAGAACATCTTCTCGGTTGTGACCGCGGCAGCGGCAACGGTGGATTTTAACCCCGAGGACACGATCGTTTCACTCCTTCCGATTCACCATACTTACGAGCTGGCTTGTATGCTGGCGGGAATGGATTACGGTATGCACATTTGTATCAACGACTCGCTGACGCATGTGCTCAAGAATTTTAAGATTTTTAAGCCTACCGCACTCGTGCTTGTTCCGCTGTACGTTTATACCTTCTATAAGCGTATTTGGTCGGAAGCAAAGAAGAGTGGACGTGACAAGATTCTCAAGATCGGCATTGGTGCTTCTCGTGCGATGAGAAAAGTCGGTATCGATAAGCGAGATGCTATTTTTGGCGAAGTGTTGGCTGCTTTTGGCGGAAATCTGCAAAAGATCGTCTGCGGCGGTGCGGCACTCAATCCCAGAATGATTGAATTTTTTGAAAACCTTGGTGTTACGATTTACGAAGGATTCGGAATTACCGAATGCTCTCCGCTGGTGTGCGTTGCACCTTATTACGCTCAGAAATACGGTTCGGTCGGTCCCGCCGTTCCTTGCTGCCAGGTCAGAATTGACGGAGAGCGTATGAATGAAAAGGGATACCTTGAGGGAGAAATTCAGGTCAAGGGCGATAACGTAATGCTCGGCTACTATAATAATCCCGAAGCAACGGCGGAGGCATTTACCGAGGATCTTTGGTTCCGTACGGGAGACGTCGGATATATGGACGCCGATGAGTACGTTTATATTACGGGCCGTATGAAAAACGTGATCGTTCTCGAAAACGGAAAGAACGTGTTCCCCGAAGAGATTGAGGAATATCTCGGTAATATCGAAACCATCGCAGAATGTGCGGTTATTGGACGTCAGCACGGAGAAAACGTAACGCTTGTCGCACTCATTTATCCCGAAACAAGCAAATATCCCGAGGGAACGACGCTTGAAGAGATGGAAAAGGATATCGAAGCGGCAATTCTTGCGATGAACAAGACGTTGCCTACTTACAAGCAGGTGAAGAAGGTGGAAGTAAGAGAAACGCCGTTTGAAAAAACGACTTCGAGAAAAATCAAACGCCATCTTTTGAGCTGATTTGGCGGAATGGAAGATTTTCAAAAAACACTTGACAAGATCAAAGAAATGATTTATAATAGTATCGATAACTACTTTTAAGTATTTTTGCAACCGTCAAAAAAGAAAGGTGGAACTTTTTATGGAAAATTACGTAATTTTAACCGATTCCTCGTGCGATCTTCCCAAGGAGCTCGCGGCAGAGCTGGATCTTCACGTGATCTCGCTCGAAGCGGTCTTCGATAATGGAACGACCAAGCTAGACTCAGAGATCGACGTGAAGGACTTTTATACACAGCTTCGTGAAAAGGTACAGATCACGACCTCGGCCGTCGGAATTGACCGTTTCCTCAATTTTATCGAGCCGTTTTTGGCAGAAGGAAAGGACGTTCTTTATCTCGGATTTACTTCGGGACTGAGCGGAACCTTTAACGCAGGCTTCGTTGCTTCGCAGGAGCTTTCGGAAAAATATCCCGACCGTAAGGTTTACGCTGTCGATACGCTTTGCGCGTCGCTCGGCGAGGGACTTCTTGTATATCTGTGCGCAAAAATGCGTCAGGAAGGAAAGAATATTGAAGAGGTTCGAACCTTTGCCGAAGAGAACAAGTTGCATCTTTGCCATTGGTTTACCGTGGACGATCTCTTCTTCCTCAAGAGAGGCGGACGCGTCAGCGCGGCAACGGCAGTGATGGGAACGATGCTCAGCATCAAGCCCGTGATGCACGTCGATAACAAGGGAAGACTTGTGAACGTAGAAAAGGCAAGAGGAAGAAAGGCATCGCTGGATACGTTGTTTGCCAAGATGAAGGCGACGGCGATTGAGCCCGAAAAGCAGACCTGCTTTATTTGTCACGGAGATTGTGAGGAGGACGCCAAATACGTTGCCGACCGAATGAAGAAGGAGCTCGGAGTTCCCGAGGTTATTATCGGATATACGGGCCCCGTGATCGGAGCTCACTCGGGTCCCGGTACGTTGGCAATTTTCTATCTTGGAACGGAGAGGTAATTTTTCATGACAATGACAGGACATATGTTTTTTGGTATGCTGCTGTCGGCGGCAAACGCGCTGGATAACAGTCAGGATATCATAAACAATATGAACGTATTTCCCGTACCCGACGGAGATACGGGAATCAATATGACACTCACGATGCGTACGATGAAGAAGATGGAGGATTTCGAATCTCTTTCGGACTGCGCAAAGAAGGCGGCAGACGTCGCGCTTCGTTCGGCAAGAGGAAACTCGGGAGCCATTCTTTCACTCTTCTTCCGCGGTATGGCAAAATCTTTCCGTGGACTGGATGAGGCAAATGCGGCAGAGATCGCGACCGCATTCCGTACGGGATACAATGAAGCGTATAAGGCAGTGATGAACCCGACGCGCGGAACTATTCTTACGGTGATGCAGAAATGTGCCGACAAGGCAGAGGAATTTACCGCAGGTGTGGAAATTTCGGTGGAGGGCTTGTTTGAAAAGCTCGTCGAGGTTGCCGAGATTGCACTTGCAAAAACTCCCGAACAGCTTCCGAAGCTCAAGGAAGCACACGTCGTTGACGCGGGTGGTTACGGATTCGTTACGATTCTCAAGGGAATGCTCGCGGCATTGCAGAAGAATCCCGTCGTACTTTTGAACGAGGGTACGTCGCAAGCGGGCGCGGCAGATTTCTCCGAGTTTGACGGAGAGGAGATCGCCTTTGCGTACTGTACCGAGTGCATCGTCGAAAAAGACGAAGCGCACAAGGGAGAGGGTGTGGCAGAGGAATTCCACGCATTTCTCGGTGAGATTGGTGATAGCGTCGTCTTCCTTGACGATGAGGAAATTATCAAATTCCACGTGCATACCGATCATCCGGGCGCTGTGATGGAAAAGGCGATCGAGTACGGAAGCCTTGCGACCGTCAAGATCGAAAATATGAAGTTGCAACACTCTGAAAAAGTGATTGAGCAGGATCAAAAGGATCGCACCGATCCCTCGGCAGAGCGCGTTGCCGCACCTACTAAAAAGTACGGCTTCGTTTCGGTTTGCCTTGGCGACGGAATTGCCGATGCGTTTATGGATATCGGCGTTGATCGAGTGATCCGCGGCGGTCAGACGATGAATCCGAGTACACAGGATATTATGGATGCGGTCAATCTGACCCCTGCCGAATACGTATTCGTGCTTCCCAACAATAAAAATATCTATATGGTTGCCGAGCAGGCGGCAAAGCTGATCCGCGACAAAAAAGTTGTGGTGATTCCCACGCGGAGTGTTCCGCAGGGAATTACGGCAATGATTGCATTTAACCCCGACGCATCTGTCGAGGAAAACGAACAGATGATGAAGGACTCTCTTACGGGAGTGGTGAGTATGTCGATCACGCACGCCGTTCGCAGTACGACGGTGCAGGGGGAAAAGATTACTGACGGACAGATGCTTGGTCTTGTCGACGGAAGCATCGATTGCGTTGCCAACAGTGCCGAGGAATGTCTCGAGCGTCTTGCTGAAAAGATGAAGGACGCATCCTACGTGATGGTCTTCCTCGGAGAGGACGCTTCCGCTGACGCGCAGGAAAAGGTGGAGGAGATCATTCGCAGAAAAGCACCGATGTGTGAGCTTGCGGTGATGGTCGGCGGACAACCGCTCTATCCCTACGTCATTTCGGTTGAATAATTTAGATGAAAAGCGAAGTTTTACGGCTTCGCTTTTTTATTTTTCTCTCTTTTTGCAATTTTGAATAAATGAGACAGATTTGGCAAAAATAGTAGCAGTGAAGATCAAGAACGCAAAGGAGTGAAAAATCATGTCTGAACAATTAAAGAAAAAGAGCCTTTCCGAAAAACTGAAAAATACAAAGATCAATCGCGCGGGCCTTGTGGGAGCGGTGCTTGTCCTTGTCCTGCTTGCGATCATCATTTCGGTGACGGTAGTCTCGAACCGATCGAAAAACAAGGGGGAGGGAATGCCTGAGCCCGACGATACCGTGGAAACGGTAGAAAACAAGGAACCCGAAGAATCCAAGCCTCCCGTAACACAGAAGCCGTCGGATTCGGAGCAGAAGCCGTCGAAGAATCCTTCCTCGACGGTAGAGAACAAGCTTCCCTCGTTTGTGCTTCCCGTCAGCGGATCGCTCTTGAAGAAGCACGATTCCGAAATGCAGGTTCATTCAACGACGATGAACGATTATCGCGTTCACATCGGTGTCGATATCGTGACCGAGGAAAATGCGCCTGTGTATGCGGCGGCAGACGGAACGGTATCGAAGATCTGGAAGGATCCGATGATGGGGTATAGCATTGCCGTCAAGCATAGCGGAAATTGTTATACGATTTACAAAAATCTGTCCGAAACGCTTCCCGAGGGAATTAAGGAAGGAAGCTCGGTCCGTTCGGGACAGCTGATTGCTTCGGTGGGCGAGAGTGCTATGATTGAAGTCGCAGAAGAACCGCATCTGCACTTCGAGATGACGGTGGCAGATCTTGCGGTCGATCCGCTCGAATATTTCAGCGAAACGTCGCTCGAATCTCTTTCGATTGATGCATCGTACGGAGAATAAAAAACACGGGTGAGCAAAAGCTCACCCGTGTTTTTTATTCCTATTAGCCGCAGCAGCAAAAGATGATCAGCAGGGCAATAATGATCAGCCAGATCCAGTTATCGTCAAAAAGATTGCACAGACAGTTATTCATAAAATGAGGTCCTCCCAATCATAGTGATAGTAAGGGATCGTGTCCCTTCGATATCATCATATGAGGAAGGACCTTGTTTGGTGATTAGCAAATTTTGTCGTTGATCTCGACGGGAAGTCCCGTTTCGTCGGATTGGAATGCCGCTTCCATCACCTTCATCACGCGCTGAAGCTCGCAGTGCTTGATGAGCTGAGCTTCCTTGCCGTCAATGGCGGCACAGACGTTGCGGTAGAAGTTATGGACGTCGGATTTGGGAAGCTCAACCTCGTGCTCGGCAATGGTAGAAGAATCTCTGGGTGCCATCGTTTTGGTCAAACCTGCGGCGGTGACGACGGGAACGACGTTGCCCGGATCCCATTCGGTGCATTCAACGACGCGCAAAGGCTTGTTCCAGTCCTCGATGACAGCACTTCCGTTGGTTCCGTTGACATACCAGCGGGGCAGATTGATAAAGTGCGAGGTGCCGACCTCAATATGTGCGGTCAACTCTTTTTCAAAGAAGATATCCAGCTTGAAGCCGTCGTCTACCTCATAGTTTGTGACGTGATCACAACGGCACCAAACGCGCTCAATCTTCTTGTCAGGAACCATCTGAAGGATTTGGTCGATCAGGTGAACACCCCAGTCAAGAATCATTCCGCCGCCGTGTTCCTTCTGTCCGCGCCAGTCGCCGGGGATTCCGTGCGAGCCCTGCACGCGAGATTCAATCTGGAAAATGTCGCCAAGCTCGCCCGAGGCATACAGCTCCTTGACAGCGAGATAATCGGCGTCCCAACGACGGTTTTGATGCACAGTGAAAAGCTTACCCGTGCGGTTCGAAGCATCGATCATCGCCTGAAGGTCCTCGCTCGACATCGTAACGGGTTTTTCCGAAATGACGTTTTTGCCCGCTTCCATTGCAGCGATGGCAAGCGGTTTATGAAATTCGTTCGGGGTAGCGATCGTAACGATATCTACGGTTTTGTCCGCAAGCAACGCCTCGAAAGAATCGTAAACGAAAATATCCTTTTCCTTTGCGGCAGATCTTCTTGCCTCGTCAATATCCCAAATACCAGCGACCTCAGCAACGTCGCTGATGAGCAGCTTCTTGGCGTGCCAAGAACCCATTCCGCCGTATCCTACCACAGCAACTCTTTTTTTACTCATAAGAAAAACCTCTGTATTTTTTGTTTGGCTCGGTATTCTGTGAGCCTGTGATTATATTATAGGACACTTCTTGTCGGATTTCAAGTCACAAAAAGGATATTAGAAGACAAATATTGCTTGCTTTATGAAAAAATGGTGTTTTTTTGCTCTTTTTTTGATGATCACAGCAAGAAAAAACAATTCAGCACGAAAAAAATGAAAAAATCCTATTGTGCAAAAAAGAAAAATATTATATAATATAGGTAACGCAAAAAAAATGGAGTGTAGTATGGCAAATACCGAAAGACAAACCCATATCCGAAATTTTTCAATCATCGCGCATATTGACCACGGCAAATCGACGCTTGCCGACCGAATCCTCGAGGCGACCGACACCGTATCCGCGCGTGAAATGGAAGAACAGCTGCTCGACAATATGGAGCTCGAAAAGGAGCGTGGCATTACGATCAAGGCACGTGCCGTTCGCTTGGAATATACGGCAGACGACGGGGAGGTCTATCAGTTCAACCTGATCGATACCCCCGGTCACGTCGACTTTAACTATGAGGTTTCGCGTTCACTGAATGCTTGTGACGGAGCGTTGCTTGTCGTCGACGCAACGCAGGGAATTGAGGCTCAGACCTTGGCAAACGCATATCTCGCGGTCGATGCCGATCTCGAGATTATTCCCGTGATCAATAAGATCGACCTTCCCTCGGCAGACGTTGATCGCGTACGGAACGAGATCGAGGACGTTATTGGCATTCCTGCCGAGGACTGTCCTGCCGTATCGGCAAAAACGGGTTTGAATATCGAGGACGTGCTTCGTGCTGTTGTCGATTTGGTGCCGCCTCCGAAGGGAGACGAGAACGCACCGCTGAAAGCACTGATCTTCGACTCGTATTACGACAGCTATCTCGGCGTCGTGGTCAACGTGCGAATTATGGACGGCGCGGTGAAGAGCGGTGACAAAATCTGCCTGATGAGCAACGGAGCAACCTTTGACGTGGTGGACGTCGGTTATATGACGCCCTTTGGACTGAAAAAGACCGATTGCCTTTCGGCAGGCGAGGTTGGATATATTACGGCTTCGATTAAGAGTGTCGGAGATACGCGCGTAGGTGATACCATTACGCTCGACGCTGCTCCGACCGATAAAGCACTCCCCGGCTTTAAAGCGGTACAGCCGATGGTGTATGCGGGTATTTATCCCGCCGACGGTGCACGTTACGGAGATCTTCGTGATGCGCTCGAAAAGCTTCAGCTCAACGATGCCGCGCTCGTGTTTGAACCAGAAACGTCGATTGCCCTCGGTTTTGGATTCCGTTGCGGATTTCTCGGACTTCTGCACATGGAAATCATCGAGGAGCGACTCGAAAGAGAATTCAATTTGGATTTGATTACCACCGCTCCCTCGGTTATCTATCGCGTGAAACGCAAGGACGGAGAAACCGTTCGGATCGATAACCCCTCGAATTACCCCTCTGCCGATGAAATTGAGGTGGCATACGAGCCGCTGGTTCGTGCCAATATCATTACCCCTACCGAATTCGTGGGCGGACTGATGGATCTCTGCCAGGATCGCCGCGGAAATTTTCTCGATATGAAATATATTGACACCTCGCGCGTGGAATTGCATTACGATTTACCGCTCAACGAAATTATCTATGACTTTTTCGATGCGCTCAAGAGCCGTTCGCGCGGATACGCTTCGCTGGACTACGAGCTCGGTGACTACGTTCCGAGTAAACTCGTGAAGCTCGATTTCCTGCTCAACGGAGAGCAAGTGGACGCGCTGTCCTTTATTGTACACGAGGAAAAGGCGTATGGACGTGCCAGAAGAATTGCAGAGAAACTGAAGGATAACATCCCGCGTCAGCTCTTTGAGGTTCCGATTCAGGCGGCAATCGGTTCGAAGATTATTGCCAGAGAAACCGTCAAGGCAATGCGCAAGGACGTGCTTGCCAAGTGTTACGGCGGTGATATTACCCGAAAGAAGAAGCTGCTCGAAAAGCAGAAGGAAGGTAAAAAGAAGATGCGTCAGCTCGGTTCGGTGCAGGTTTCGCCCGAAGCCTTTATGGCGGTGCTTAAGCTCGACGACGACAAATAAAAATTTTCCCTGCGGACAAGCTTCGCAGGGAAAATTTTTATATAAAAAGAATATTGAAAGAAAACGTAACTTTCCTTGACATTGAAAAAAAGATATGATATAATGAAAGTTGGAATTTTATTTTTCGGAGGCACTCCCCTTGAATAACACGATGACGCTTCGCTCGGGCGCAACGATCAAGCAGATCAGCTCGGCAGAGGCTACAAAAAAAAATTACCTGACCCGCCAGACGCTCTCCAAAATGCACCTGATGCCCGCAGGAGAGCCTGTGGCTTACGATATGACCGAGGACGGACAGATTATTTACTATTTCGACCCTGCCAGAGTGGTGGAAGCTCCCCCCGAGCAATGGTATTTCCCGAATGCACGAAAGGATACGATGACGCTCCCCAGTGGTACGGTGATTGAGCGAATGAGTACCAAAAACGCCGCTTCGTGCGGATATTATACCGAGGAACGCCTGGGCAGAATGCACTACGAGGTGATCGAAGAACCCGTAGCCTACACGGTTCGTCAGGACAAGTCGGTGCTCTATTTTTACGATAAAAAGACGGCAAAACGCCTGCCGCTGAACTGCGTTCGTTGCGGTAAGGATATTCGATACAAGAAAAAACTCTGTCGCGCATGCTATGAGCAGGAGCTCGCCCTCCGCCGTATCGAAGGTGACGCACACAGAAACGCGCACTATCAGATGGATCGCCGTAAGGTGCTTTTCTTTGACCTCGAGCTGACCGGCTTTTACGATCACGACGAAATTCTTTCGATTACGGTTGTTGATGCGACGGGCGAACTGATTATGGATACGCTCGTGCGCCCCGTCAAGAAAAAGAAATGGAAGAATACCGAGAAGATTCACGGAATTACCCCCGATATGGTGGTCGACGCGCCGACGCTTGCTGAGCTGACGCCCCGCATCAAAGAGATTTTTGGCGACGCCGAGAACATTATTGCTTACGGTGTTTCCACCGACTATAGCCATATCAAATACATCTACGACACCGCGGAGGGACGCGACGAGCTTTACGGCAAAATCCGTTGCTGTGCCAACGAATTCGTTCGCTATGCGCACGAGCACCGTCCCGACGTCCTTCACGCTTCTCTCACCGACGCAATGGCGTGCTTCGGCATCGAATGGGATGGCATTGCGCACACCTCGACGGCAGACACCATTGCGTGTATGAAGGTGTGGGAAGTTCTGTTCCCCAACTATTACGCAAACTAAAAAACGAAAAAAGATAGTAACGAAAGGGAAAAACGATGGATTCTTTGTTCGGATTGGATAAGGTCAGTGCTCACGATGAAAATTTGGAGCTTTTGATTACGGTACACGATACGGTGCAACAGATGATCGTGGAGAGCATTCTTCGCGATGCCGAAATCCCCTTCCTGAGCAAGAGCCGCGGAAGCGGAACGGCAGTCAAGGTCATTACGGGATTTTCTCTGTTTGCCACCGATATTTTCGTGCTTCGTGAGCATCTTGAAACGGCGCTCGAGCTGATTACCCCGCCCGAGGATATTGAGGAGCTTTGCGAGCTTGACGGAGTGGATGCGGACGAGCTGGGAGAAGAGGAAGAAGAATGAAAGAAATTTTGCTTTGTAAATACGGCGAGATCGTGCTCAAGGGAGCGAACCGAAAGACCTTTGAGGACATGCTCAGCCGTGAAATGAAAAAGCGTGCCGTAGCGTACGGAAATTTCGATATTTATCGCGCGCAGAGTACGATTTATATCGAGCCGAAGGACGACGAAGCAGATATGGACGGAATGTTTGCGGCGGCATCGAAGGTCTTCGGTATCGTTGCCATTGCACGTGCCGCGGTGTGCGAAAAGAATATGGACGATATTGCACGCGTCGCTCGCGAGTACGTACCGCAGTTCCTTTCAGGAAAGAAAACCTTTAAGGTGGAATCCAAACGCTCGGATAAGGCGTTTGCGCTCGACTCGATGGAAATTTCCCGCGATATTGGCGGAGTCATTCTCGAGGCGTGCCCGCAGATTCGTGTCGACGTGCACAATCCCGATGTCATCGTCAAGGTCGAGATCCGCGAATTTGGCGCGTATATTTCGGCAGGACAGTTCAAGGGCGCGGGTGGAATGCCCGTCGGAAGCAACGGCAAAGGACTTCTTCTGTTGTCGGGCGGTATCGACTCTCCCGTCGCAGGCTGGATGCTTGCCAAGCGCGGTGTGCGACTCGACGCCATTCACTTTGAGTCCTTCCCCTATACGAGCGAGAGAGCACGGGAAAAAGTGCTCGAGCTTGCACAGATCGTTTCGGAATACGCGGGCGATATTTTCGTTCACGTCGTGTCGCTGACACATATTCAGGAAGAGCTTGTCAAGGCATGTGAGGAAGATTATTTCACACTTCTTCTGCGTCGCTATATGATGACGATTGCGGAGAAAGTCGCAAGAGAAAAGGGATGCTCGGCACTCATTACGGGCGAGAGCCTCGGTCAGGTCGCTTCGCAGACGATGCAGGCACTTGGTGTGACCGACGCGGCAGTCAATCTTCCCGTCTTCCGTCCCTGTATTGGAATGGATAAAGAGGAGATTGTCACGATCGCAAGAAAGATCGGCACGTTTGAAACCTCGATTCAGCCGTATGAAGACTGCTGCACCGTCTTCACTCCCCGTCACCCCCGTACGAAGCCCGAACTCGAAAAGGTGCTCGTGCAGGAAAATAAACTGGATTTCAATGCGCTCGTCGAAGAGGCAATGGGAACGCTCTATACCGTGCATATTAAGGCAGAATATTAAAAATATTTGACAGTAAGAAATAAAAAAGCCTTCCCCAGCGGGGGAAGGGGGACCGCGATAGCGGTGGATGAGGTGTTATCAAACATCAAAGAAACTCCTCATCCGTCAGCCTACGGCTGCCACCTTCTCTCGCAGGAGAAGGCTTTTTTATTCGACATCCTTGCAAAACTCAACTCAAAATAGAATTTTTCTCAATTATTAAGAGGTAGACAGCGAAAGAATTTTATTGTATAATAGAAGTACAGTCGGGCCGGACGAGTATTTTAAAAGGAGAAAGTATCTATGAGTTTTGGAAAAACAATCAAAAAATTGCGTCGTGAGCGCGAGCTGACCCAAGAACAGCTTGCCGAGATGTTATCGATTTCTCCCCAAGCGGTCAGCCGTTGGGAAACCGAAATGGCAATGCCCGATATTTCGCTGATTGCTCCGCTTTGCAATTTGTTTGACGTGACGTCCGATGAGCTTCTTGGAATTGATCTGACGAAAAAGCAAGAAGCAATCAACGCGATTTGCGAGGAAGCTGACAAATATTTCGCTCGGGGATATTTGAAAGAAGCAAGAAAAATTTTGGAAGACGGACTTGCACAATATCCTGAAAATCTTGATATCGTGTACAACTTGATGTACGTGGCATTTGGACAAGGTAATAGCAAAGAATATGTCGAAGATGCGATTTCATTGGGAGAAAAAATTCTTGAAAAGAGTACGAATGATGCACAAAGACATGGAGCGATTCAAATTCTGTGTTATAGCTATCGTGATGCAGGGCGTTTAGAAGAAGCGGTGAAGATGGCGGAATCGATGCCGTATATTTCGATTTCTCAAGAATGTTTGCTGAGTAGTGTTATTTCGGGATCACGAGGATATGATGCAAAACAAAGCGAAGCGTATAATTTACTCCAATTTCTTTCCAATAGGTTATGCGGGATGCAAACAAAATTGGATTCGGGGGAATGGGCGTATACGGAGGAAGAGTGTGCAATTCTTCGTGACAAACAAATTGCTCTGTTGCATCTGTTTTTCGAAAATGGAGATTTCGGATTTTATCATACCCATCTTTGTGATACGCATCGAGAACAGGCTATTTATTATGCGAAGCAAGGAGATGGGGAGAAGGCGTTGAAGCATCTTTCCTTGGCGGAAGAACACGCGATTAAATTTATTACTTCATATAATGAAGAAAAAACGTCGCTTGTTTTTCGTGGACGCGACAGCGGAAGTTGGAGTACGAACAGTATGGAGAACGATGCTGCACGCTTGCTGAGAAAAATGGAAAACGATGTCTTTGACGGGATTCGTGATAACGAAGAGTTTATCAAAATCAAGGAAAAGCTTTCCGAATACGCCGGGGATTGGAAGATTCAATAAAACTATATCAAAAAGCCGCCTCTGTGAGGCGGCTTTTGCCATGAGATTTTTATTCTTCGTCGTTTGTTTCTTCTTTTTGTTTCTTCTTGATCTTCTCCTTAAAGAAGGGCGAGAAGAAGAAGCCGATGAGCATAATTACGCCGAATACAATCAGATAGAAGAGCACGGGAAAGGCAAATTTTCCTGCCGCTTGTGCTGTGCGATAGGGCGTAATTCCGTGTGCGTAGATCGCCGCAAACACCGTAAAGGAGCAGGCAAGCGTTGCGATCGAGGGGAGAACGAAGCGCTTGAGCGGATTCATTTCCTTTTCCTTGATCATCCAAAGGATGAACATTGGAATGTAGAGCGCATAGATCGTGACGATGGGGAGCTCGGACGAGTCAAAATTGAACACACCGAACCATCCCTCGGTCAGGTTGGCTCCGTAGAAATATACGAGCCATATGGCACTGATAAGCAGTCCCCAAATGGAGGAGTTGGTGGTTACGTTGGTTTTGTGGTCGATTTGCGCAAACATTTCAGGGGCAGGTCCTTCGTTTCTTGCTGCCAACGAATACATTCCGCGCGTAACTGCCACGGTCAGACCATTCAGCGTTCCAAGGCAGGAAATAACAATACAGATATTAAGCAGAGCTCCGCCGATACCGCCGAAGACGTTGGAGAACGCCTTGGTGGCTCCTTCGCTGATGAGAACTTCGTTGGTTGCACCGCCTGCGACACCGATGTAGTAAAGAACGTAAGCAACAACAACGATGATGGAGCCAAAGATGAGAGCCAAAGGAAGATTTCTCTTGGGATTCTTCAGCTCTGCGTTGATCGAGGTGGCAACGATCCATCCCTCATACGCAAAGATGGTGGCAACGATTGCAGCAAAGAGTCCACCGCTTGTACCACCGATTGCCTCGGTGACGGTGTTGGTGAAGTTATAAGTGAGCGTACCGTTTGCAAGACCCACAATCGAGCCGATAATTGCCATCAAAACAATGGGAATCAGCTTAATAACGGTCGCACTGACCTGAAATTTTCCCGCAAGCTTCGGGGAGAGGGCGTTGAGCGCGTAAGAGCCGACGAGGAAGAAGCCTGCCAAAGTCATTACCTCGGGACCAACAATCGACCAACCCATAATGACACCGAAGTAGCGCGCAGATACCCACGCGAGCACCGAAGTCATTCCGGGATAGTAGATGTTGACGAGGAACCACGCCATATAATAGGAGTAGTTCTTTCCGCAGGTTGCCTCAGCATAGTCAATGACACCGTTGACCTTTTCATACTTGGTTGCCATCACGGCAAACTGAAGTGCGGTCAAGAGCATGATAAGTCCCGAAATGATCCACGCAGCGATACCGAGGGGAGTGTTTCCTCCCGTGGCGACAAGTACGTTTTGCGCTTTAAAGAAGACACCGGAACCGATGACTGTGCCGACGACCATACAAATGGCGGTGACGAGTCCGTATTTTCTTGTTAGCTTTTCCATAAATTTGTTCCTTTACTTGATGAATTTGTAAGGTTCCACATACTCATTATAACACAAAAACCAACTTTGTCAATTCTAATTTTTTTGGAAAAATCAAAGAAAATGAAAAAAATTAAAAAAATTTTCAAAAAAGTATTGCAATTTGCAAAAAGATGTGATATAATAACAAAGCTGTCAAGCAGACGGCCCGTTGGTCAAGCGGCTAAGACGCTAGCCTCTCACGCTGGAAACATGGGTTCGATTCCCGTACGGGTCACCAAATTGGACAAGACGAACACACAAAGATAGTTTGCCCTGGCGTTGCTATCACCGTTGTAGGCACAATCTTTGCCCTCTCGTTTTGTCTGCGCAATGAATAACAAAAAAGACTATCGTCTTACCGCGATAGTCTTTTTTGCTATTCCACCCGATTATTTTGCGTTTCTCTTCTCATTTCCATAACGCAATTCGTTATTTTCTAACAAAATCAAGCGAAAACGATAAAAAACTGTTAGAATTTAACGAAAGGAGCATGGTTATGATTAGAATTCTACTGTCCAAGAAGCTGGGCGAGCTTCGTTGGACCCAAGCAGACCTTGCTCGCGCTACCGGGATAAGACCATCTACAATAAATGAGATCTATCACGAGATTGCGGAGCGAGTTAACCTGGAACACCTCGATCTGATATGCGAGGCCCTTGACTGCGAGCTATCTGAAATCATTATCAGAGTACCCGATCGTTACCCCAAGACCAAAACTCGTACGGGCTCACCCATACATAAATATGACGATTGACTATGTTCCGATCCCCCGAACTGCTCTTTGCGGCTCGGGGGATTTTCCTTTTATATTTCTTCTCCTGTTTCGCGGTCGATGAATTTAATAACCAAGTCCACACCGAGCGCATCTGCAATCTTGCGCAGCTCGCTCTCCTTGAAATCGTCGCGTTTCATTTTGTTATTCAAGTTCTGCGGAGTATCGCCCATCCTTGCCGCCAAGTCCCTCTCGGAGAGGTTTCCACGCTTTACGCGCATAATTCTGATTTTTTCTGCCATTGCCATAATTCAAAGCACCTCCTGTCATTTTCCATTATACACTATTCCGTGTAGTTTGTCAACATCTTTTTGAAAAAATAAAAAATTTTTTGATTTTTTATCAAAAAACACTTGACAAAATACACTTTTTAGTGTATAATATATATGTAAGGAAGAGGGGAGGTGATAAGATGGACGAGAAAAAGAAAGAAGCCTTACAAGAACTGCTGAAAATCTTGTGTGATTGCCCTGAGTTAGCAGACAGAATAACAATCACAATCAAGCCGAACAGCAAGCCAAGCAAGGCTAAACCCGAAAGCGAGTAGCTTTCAAGGCAGAGAGGGGCGGAAGCCACCGCCCCCTCGTAAGTCCTATTATACCACACCGAAAAGAAAAAATCAATAGGAAGGACTAAAAAATGATGTGTGATTTGAGAAAGATAAGCCAAAGAACGAAAGACCTGTTTGACAAGCTTGATGAAAAGCTTCGCCACACCGACGAGCGTTACAGATACCGCCTTGGCGTAAACGGTCTGAACGAAGTTTGCTTCACCGATTTCCGCACAATGACGGATATCAAGGGCAACAGAAATATTCAAATCGCTATTAAAAAAATGTTGGAGGAATTGAAATAATGAATAAGATGCGTAGAACAGCTCTCGCGAGCATAAAGGAAAAAATCGAGGAACTGAAAGACGAGCTTGAGACCCTGCTTGAAGAGGAAGAGGAATACCGCGACAACATCCCCGAAAATATGCAAAGCGGCGAACGATACGAAAAGGCAGATGAAGCAGTAAGCGCCCTTGAGGACGCTGTCAGTGATTTGGAAAACGCGGTTGACAATATCGACACCGCAATAGAATAAGAGAGGTACAAAAAATGACGAGATATAACATCACCGCAGAGAGAGCGAACGGCACACAGTTCACCGACACCGTTTACGCCGCAGACGAAAAGACGGCTCGTAGAGACTTCAATGAGATTTACCGCCACGCAGACAAACCGAAAATCATCAGCGTTGTGGCTCTCGGAGACGGCTATCAAGCAAGTAAAGCGCAGGAGCGCGAAGCACTCGCAGAAATCCGTAGCATCGTTGAGTCGCTTGGAAACAATAGCTATATCGCAATCGCTTTCAAGGGGTGCTTGGAAGATGCGGCAGAAAACATCGAAAACGATTGGGCGTTGAGTATGTACGATAGATGGCAAACAGCGGAGGCAAAGATCAGCGAGCTTGAAGCAGATGTTCGCAAAGCAACCTCAAGCGCCAAGGCAACAAAGAGTCTTGCAGATGCTTACGAAAAGGCACTTGAAGAAGCCATTGAAAAATCGCTTACCCCCGACGAAATCGAAACGCTTCAGCACATCGTTTTTGAGAAGCAACTCAACAACGACAGTGAAAACAGCGCGGCAGCGAAAGCCATCGTAGAGAACGCGGAACACCCTGAGTCCGAAGCATTTCAGACGGCGGTACGCAAACACCGAGACACAACCGCAATCAAGGCGCAACTTGACGCGCTCGCAAACAGACTTTCAACTATCATCAGAAATAGTAGATAACCCTCGCAGAGCCCCGAAAAACGCGTTGCAACACGCGAGAGGGACGAGCGAACACGGATAACGGCATAAAAGAAAAAATCCCCTTGACGAGCGTTGTGCTTGCCAAGGGGATTTCTTTAATATGAGGTTACTTTACATCGGGATTGCCGCCTGTATCGTTCGTCTTATTTACATTAGTACCTGCAGGAGTATTCACGGTAGGTGTCTGAGGTGCCTCGGGGATAACCGTGGCTGTCTGTGTAATATTTACCTTCGTGAGATCCTCGCCATTCTCGGCCGCTTTAAGCAACTGCTTGAATACCTGATTGGTACCTGTTGCCGCGAGACCGGAAATAGCACCCGAGATAATTGCCGCGGTAAGCGACGCGGCGCCGATGAACTCGGGCAGAACATAGAACATCGCTGCCGCGAGGATTGCGCCGAGAGCGCAGGAGATCAACGGATACCATTTGCTGTTGATCTTGGTGGACTTGATCGCGGTAATTGCAATGTAGCAAATAACCACGATTACAGGGATTGCTGAATAGTTCAACATTTGGGGTTACCTCTTTTCTTTGTTTGATAATTTATAATCAGCGTTGCGCACCGCTAATTATCGGTTAAAAAATACTTCTTACTCCGACTTCCGTAAGAAAGTCCTTGTGGGTATGTTTGACTTGCGAAGCATATTCAAGAGCTCGCTTTGTTTCGCCGTTGCATTTGCCGTTTTTCAAGGCAATAGAGTTAGCTTCGCCGAGCGCAATAGACGCGCCCACCATCTGCACAAGGATAACCAAATACTCCTCTTTTCGTGCCTCGGCTTCCTCTCTCGCCTTTTTCTCTGCCTCGGCTTTCTGCCTCTCTGCTTCAAGCTCGGCATCCTGTTTCTTCTTGTTGCACTTGATGCGGAATTCTACCCACCATATAACCGCGCCTACAAGGAGCAGTATGATGCCGACGAAGAGTTCCGCTGCGATTGCATTTCCGTCCATATCGTTACCTCTTATTTCTTTGATTTTTCGCAACCTCATAGCGTTGCGTTTGGCAAAAGCAATGTTGCAAGGTTGCTTTTTGCAATAAAAAAGCCGCGGTTTTCACCGTGGCTCAAACGCCCGATCAGATGTCGGGGCGTGATATTGAATTTTCTTCGGCATAGTGCCGAACCAACACAAAATCGTCCAGCACTTTATTCCGTAGGGCATCACAATCGCAATGCTTCATAAGTCCAAGATAGCTTGTTATGACGTC
>JAZRLS010000047.1:0-32670 GCA_045646945.1 Eubacteriales bacterium
TCATTGCCGAAAGCGCCGCACAAAGAACGTCGTCCCCTGCCTCGGCATATCCCGAATGACCGTGCTCCTCGAAGCCGTAAAAAACTCCGCCGCTTCTGAAAAAAACGATTTTCGTCATTTCTGACTCGAATTAGCCCTGAATGGCCTCGATCTGAACCTTGGTGTAAGGCTGTCTATGACCGATCTTCTTCTTTTCGTTCTTCTTGGACTTGTACTTCATTACATAAATTTTCTTGCCCTTACCGTTGGCAACGACCTTTGCAGTAACAACTGCACCTTCTACCGTAGGAGCGCCTACCTTGAACTCACTACCTACCGATACTGCCTTGACACGGTCAAAGGTAACCGTATCGCCTGCGTTTACGTCGAGCTTCTCAATAAATACGATGTCGCCCTCGCAAACCTTGTACTGCTTTCCGCCTGTTTCAATAATTGCGTACACGAAAAGCACCTCTCTTTCTTTTTAGACTCGCTATTCCGGGCGGCGTATGACGCACTTAAAAGAGCCCGACACTAAGCGGCAGTATATTATACCATATTTAAAGAGCGCTTGTCAATAGTTTTTTTCACTTTTTTTGAAAATTTTTCTGAATTTCTTTTTTTGAAAATTCACAAATAAGATATTGAAAAAAAAAGATGCGTGTAGTATAATGATATATAATAAAAATTGTAGTTTTTCAGGAGATATGATGACCCTTACAAAACAAAAGGTCTCGAATACGCTGGATCTGTCCTGTATTCAAACCGATCAATTTAAAACGGGTGTCCTCACCGTCACGCTGACACTTCCCAAAACCTTGCAAGCATCCGCCGATCTTATGCTCCTTTCGGGAATTCTTCGACGCGGCACCGAACGCTATCCCACGATGGCGCACATCAACCGCCGCCTCGACGATCTCTATGCCTCCTGCGTAGAAATTCGAAGCCAAAAGATTGGACGAAATCTGTCGCTCATCTTCAGCGCGGAAATGCTCGACGAACGTTATGCAATCGATGGAATGCCCATTACCGAGGGTGTCGTTGAGCTACTCTCTCAGATGATTTTACATCCAAGACTTAAGGACGGTGCCTTTGACTCAACCCTTGTTGCACAAGAGATCCGATTTACCCAAGATGCACTGCGCTCGGAAATCAATAACACAAGACTATATGCCGCAACCCGACTTGCCGAGCTGATGCATCGAAACGATTCCGAATATCCGACCGTCAAGCTTTTGCAGGAGCGACTCTCTTCGATGGACGAAACGGCACTGACCGCCGCATATCACAATCTGTTAGAGCACGCCGTATGGCAGGCGTTTTACATCGGAACGCTTCCGATCGATTCGGTGGCGTCACTTCTTGAAACATATTTCTCCCCCCTGCCGAACACCGCTCCCGACGCGCTTCTGTTCCCTGCGGCAGAGCCAAGCCTCGGTGAATACAAAGCATCCGAAAAAATGCCCGTATCGCAGGGGAAGCTCTCTCTGGGCTTCCGTACGGGAGTTTGTGCCGCCGATCAAAAGGACGTTTACGCAGCGATGATGTTCAATGAAATCTTTGGCGCGTCTCCCGCGTCAAAGCTATTTCTCAACGTCCGTGAGAAGATGAGCCTTTGCTATTACTGTTCTTCGGCGTATCACCGATTCAGCGGTATTATGACCGTCAACTGCGGCATTGAATCGAAAAACAGAGCACTTGCCGAGGAAGCGATTTTGGCACAGCTGCAAGGAATCGCCGATGGAAATATCACCGAAGTTGAGTTTCACGCGGCAAGAAAGTCACTCGAAAATTCCTATCGACAAATCTACGACAACCCCTTTGAGCTACAGGCATTTTACGGAACGCGCGAACTCTTCGGTATTTCCGAAACGGTAGAGGATTGCCGACAAGCACTGTTACAAGTCACACCGGAGGAAGTTGTTTCGATTGCCAGAAACGTCGTATTTGACACCGCATTTTTTGTCGAAGGAACGCTCAGCGCAGAAAGTGAGGACGAAGAAAATGAATAATATTACACCTCACAAACTTTTTCAAAACGAATTTCTCGGAGAAAAATACCGCGTTTTTGAACACAGAAGCGGACTCTCCATTTACGTATTCCCCAAAAAGATGACCTCGACCTATGCCATCTTCGGCACAAAATACGGCTCTATCCACAACCGTTTCTGCCTTGGAACCGACACCGAACCGACCACCGTGCCCGACGGGATCGCGCATTTTCTCGAACACAAGCTCTTCACGGCAGAGGATGGAAGCGACGCTTTTGAGCGTTTTTCGGAATACGGGGCTGACGCCAATGCGTACACCTCATTCAATAAAACCTGCTATCTTTTCAGCTGTACCGAGCAATTTGAAGACTCGCTTCGAGAGCTTCTGAGCTTTGTGACACACCCCTATTTCACCGAAGAATCGGTGAGAAATGAGGTGGGAATCATTTCCGAGGAAATACGGATGTATGACGACAATCCTTCCGACCGTTGCTTTTACGGAATGCTCGAAGCAATGTATCACACGCACAGTATTCGAAGAAACATCTGCGGATCGGTCGAGTCGATTTCTCAAATCACCCCCGAGCTTCTCTACCGTTGCTATCACACCTTCTATCGCCTCTCCAATATGGCACTCGTTGTTTGCGGTGACGTCAGCGACGAGGTCGTGCTTCGTATTGCCGATGAGGTCTTACCCACAAAGCCCCAAAACGAGGTGACAGTCGTTTGTTGCAACGAGAATGACGCAGAACCCGCCGAGGTACTGACATCTTATTCCGAGCAACGGATGCAGGTATCGAAACCGATTTTCAATATTGGAATCAAAGATACCGAGATTCCTTGCGACGGACGGGAGCGTCAGAAAAAGGATGCCGCGATGGCAATTCTTGACGAAATGCTCTTCTCCCGTGCGGGAGAAATCTACAACGATCTTCTCGATCGAGATCTCATTTCCCCTGCTCTTTCCTATGGCTACACCATCTCGGAATCCAGTGCCTACAATTCGATTGCGGGAGAGGCGGACAACCCGAAGACCGTGCTCTCGGAAATTCAAAAGCATCTCGCCCGCATTCGACAAAAGGGGCTTTCACAGGAGGATTTCGTCCGCGGAAAGCGCGTGATGTACGCTGAATTTGTCAAATCCTTTGACTCCACCGACAACATTGCAAACAATCTCTTTTCCTTTATTTGCGAGGACGCAGAGCTATTATCCTATGCGGAAATTTTGGAAGAGATTACCTTTGAAGAGCTCTCGAAGCTCTTTGAAACTTCCTTTGCAGAGGAGAAAATTGCACTTTCTGTGGTTCTCCCTCTCAAAGAAAATAACTAACCAAAGGAGAAAGATATGGTTACTATGTCCTTTCCCGGGCTTGGTATCGATCAATTTTCGGTCGATCCCGTTGCCTTTACCATCCCGATCTTCGGCGGACTTGAGGTTCGCTGGTACGGGCTCATCATTACACTTGGCATCATTCTTGCCTTTGCCTACTGTGCCTTCCGCACAAAGCAAGAAGGAATTATCTTTGACGATCTGCTCGATATCGGTATTTTTACCGTCATTTTCGGCGTGATCGGTGCAAGACTTTATTACGTCTTGACCTCGCTCGATCAGTATCACAGTCTGAAAGAAGCCATTGCCATCTGGAACGGAGGACTTGCTATTTACGGCGCAGTGATTGCGGGGGCTTTAACCATCTTCGTGGTCTGCCGTATCAAGAAAATCAACGTTTTTAAAATGCTGGATGCCACCGCGCCCGCCGTTATGATCGGTCAGATCCTTGGCAGATGGGGCAACTTTTTCAACGGTGAGGCGTACGGTACGGTGGTGACCGAGGGTCATCCTCTGTACTTCTTGAGAATGGGACTTCTGCCGAATATTAAGAGCTATTCCACAATGTTTTATTTTCATCCCACGTTTCTCTATGAGTCTCTTTGGAATCTTTTGGGATTTGTGCTCATCAATCTGCTTTATAAAAAGAAAAAATTCGACGGTCAAGTCGTATTGATGTATATCACTTGGTACGGATTTGGCAGAATGTTTATCGAAGGACTCCGTACCGACAGCCTTTACGTCGGTGTCTTCCGAATCTCTCAGGTCATCGGATTCTGTTGCTTCGTCATCGGCGGAATTCTCTTAACCGTCTTTCTTCTCAAGGCAAGACGTAAGGAGCTCAACGCAACCGAATATATCCCCACCTACGAAAAGCTTTCGGGACATCGCGTGTCGCCTGCTGAATCCGCAGTTACCAAAGAAACGGAAGATACAGAAGAAGTAAAAGAAGAAAATATCGAAGAATAAAGAAAAGGAATTACCATTATGGCAAACATCATTGACGGAAAAGCGATCTCCGCCGCCATTCGTGCCGAGATCAAAGAAGAAACCGAACGCTTTTATGAAAAGAACGGCTTCCGCCCCGGACTCGCCGTGATCATCGTTGGAGAGGATCCCGCATCTCAGGTCTACGTGCGAAACAAGCGCCGCGCCTGTGAGGAAGTCGGATTTTACTCCGAAGCCTACGAGCTCCCCGCAGAAACGACGCAGGAAGAGCTCAATGCCCTCGTGGACAAGCTCAACGCCGACAAAAACATTCACGGCATTCTCTGTCAGCTTCCTCTGCCGAAGCACCTGGACGAAAACGAGGTCATTCTGCGCATCGACCCGAAGAAGGACGTCGATGCCTTCCACCCTACGAACGTCGGCCGCATTATGATCGGTGACTATTCCTTCCTTCCCTGCACACCTGCCGGTGTTATGGCTCTGCTCCAGAGAAGCGGTATTGAGATTTCGGGCAAGGAATGTGTTGTTGTCGGACGCTCCAACATTGTTGGAAAGCCGCAGGCAATGCTCCTGCTTCACGCAAACGGAACGGTCACCATCTGTCACAGCCGCACGAAAAATCTCGCAGAGGTCTGCCGCAGAGCCGACATTCTCGTAGCGGCAATCGGAAAAGCCGATTTCTTTACCGCGGATATGGTCAAGGAAGGCGCGGTCGTGATCGACGTCGGTATGAACCGCCGCGCAGACGGAAAGCTGACGGGTGACGTGGACTTCGCGTCGGTTGCTCCCAAGGCTTCCTATATCACCCCCGTCCCCGGCGGCGTTGGTCCGATGACCATCACAATGCTGATGCAAAACACGCTCACCGCGGCAAAGGAAGCGGTAAAATAACCAAAAAAGAACGGTGTTTTAGGGGCGGTACCCTAAGGACAGTTTTCAAAAAACGCGGCATATCTCAAAAGAGGTATGCCGTATTTTGCGTTTGTGTCTACAAATGCAGTGCTTGTCAGGAAAATTGACATGTCATAAATGAACAAAAGAAAAGGCTCCCTTGTGTAAAGGGAGCTGTCAGCGAAGCTGACTGAGGGATTGTTTTGTGTAGATTATTGCTTTTTACAATCCCTCCGTCACGGCAAGCCGTGCCACCTCCCTTTACACAAGGGAGGCTGCTATCAATTGGCACTTCAATGTTTTCCGATAAACTGGTATTTGTTTGATAGCATCGCTAATGGTATAATTGTATTTCCACCCAATACATATCTCAAGATTCTTGATTGATTATCCCCGCTTCTGTTAGCTTACACACAAATTCGTCTGATAGTTGATATGCTACATCAACTTCAACACAATACCATACATTGTCTATCAAATAAATTCTCTTGCGAGCGGTTATAATTGGAATATCTTTTACGTAAAAATCAACTATTGCGGATTTTGTATATTTCTCGCGTGCAATATGATGATCATAATCCACCTTATCCGTCTTAATAAAAGCTGATGTAAATTCAAATTCGAAAGAACTACCATTTAATACAAAAACGATAGTGTCACTGTATAGATCTTCTCTTAAGTAAACAAAAGTTCCTTGCATAGCGGAAGAGGTGCCACCCATTATAAAACTTGGATTCTTATCCGTTTTCACATAATAATAGCTATTTTGAAAAAATGGAAAGTTACTGGTTTGACCAAGCAAAATGTCTTCTTTTGTTATATCGATTTCACAATCTCCGTTAAGTTCTTGAACCAAAATATACTTGTTGTTTTGGTATATGAGTGTGCCTTCTTCTTCACCGCGAGAAAAACCATCTGCAGAGTCAATAATATTTCCCGATATAGAGTATTTTAGAGCTTCAATAGCCGAACAAGAAGTAAGTGAAAAGCAAAATAATATAAAAATGACTATTGTCAATATTTTTTTCATCAGTAGCCTCCGTTTGTCAATTTTTTGTTTATCTATCTGCTTTATTTAAGTTTCGCTTTTGTTTAAGGAATGAATCGAATTTAGTTCTTTTCCTTATTATAACACAAAAACCGCAGAAAATCCATCTGCGGTTTCTATTTTTCCTTTCGGTAGGTAATGTACGCCTAAAACTGTCCTTAAGTGTACTGCCCGTTGACACCGTTCTTTTTTATTTTTTCTCGTATTCCCCCAAGCACACCGATACGATATGCTCAGCATTCAATTCGCGCAGCTTCGCCATGTGCGGCTGTGTCATGTGCACCTCTTGGTGGTGCTTCGACTCCCACGCTTCGAGCAAAAGAAGCTCGTTTTCGTTTTCCTCGGAAAAATAATAGTCATAGCGGTGACATCCGTCCTCGGCACGGATTGCCGCCAAAATTCCTTCTTCTCTTACCTTTTCGACAAACGCCTCGCGCTTGCCCTCGTGACATTCAAATTTTACGTAAATCGTATACATTTCGATTCTCCTTTCCAAGAGGTTATCTATATCATAGCACATTTTCTCCGATTTTTCAAGAACTTTCCATCAATCAAAAAGTGAAAAAGTTTGACATTTTTTGATTGACTTTGATTGCTTTTATGATGTTTCTTCAACAATCGCGCCACCTCTTGACAAGTGCGAAAAATTCCCGTATAATAAGCCTCGAACTACAAAAAATACATGGGAAAGAACCCGAAAAAAGGAGAAAAAGTATGAAAATCTTTATCGATACGGCAAACGTAGAAGACATCAAAGCAGCCAACGACCTTGGCGTCATTTGCGGCGTTACAACCAACCCCTCGCTCATTGCAAGAGAAGGCAAGGTCTTTGAAGAGGTCATCAAGGAAATCACCGAAATCGTAGACGGTCCGATTAGCGCAGAGGTCGTTTCGCTCGATGCCGAAGGTATGATTCGCGAAGCTCGTGAGCTTGTTAAAATTCATAAGAATATCGTCATTAAAATTCCCGTTTGTGCAGAAGGTCTGAAAGCAGTCAAGGTACTCTCTGCCGAGGGCATCCGCACCAACGTTACTCTGATTTTCAGCCCCACGCAAGCACTGCTTGCCGCAAGAGCAGGTGCTACCTACGTCAGCCCGTTCTTCGGACGTATGAACGATATTTCCAACAACGGACTTGCTCTCATTGAGGATATCGCAACGATTTTCGAGCTCCACGACATCAAAACCGAAATCATTGCCGCAAGTATTCGCGGTCCTCAGGACGTCACCGATGCCGCCAAGCACGGAGCAAACATCGCAACCATTCCCTATAAGGTCATTCTCCAGATGGTAGAGCATCCTATGACAAAAGCAGGTATCGAGAAGTTTATGGCAGATTGGAAGAGCGTATCCGAAAAATAATTCAAGAAAAGCCGACAACCGTCGGCTTTTCTTTTCTCTTGACGATATTCTAAAAATATGATATAATTTTTTTATCATATCAAAAAGAGGGTTCGCAGATGAAACAAGAAAATAAAATCGTACAGTTATTCACCCCCGACGGCGAGCAATTTCTCGCGTCACCGCCCGCGATTCCGTGGAACGTCTACCCCCGTCCGCATCTGAGAAGAAATTCCTTTCTCTGTCTGAACGGTGCTTGGGATTTTTCGGTCGTAACCGATCGACAAGTACCGAAATATGAAGAAAAGATCCTCGTCCCCTTCGTTCCCGAATCGCCCCTTTCCGGCATCGGACGAACGATGCCCGACGGTGCGACGCTCTGCTACCGCAAGGAGGTTTCCATGCCCGACGGCTTTGCCAATGGACGCGTTCTGTTGCACGTTGATGCCGCCGATCAGATTGCCACGGTACTTTTGAACGGTAACATTCTCGGTACGCACCGCGGCGGATACGACCGTTTCACGTTGGATATTACCGAGGCACTGAAAGAAAATAACACACTGGAAATCTTTGTTACCGACGAACTCGATAACAAAGTACTTCCCTACGGAAAGCAAAAGAAACAGCGCGGTGGGATGTGGTACACGCCAATCTCGGGCATTTGGCAGACAGTATGGCTCGAAAGCGTCCCTGAGGTCTATATCAAAGAGGTTTCGGTGAACACAACGCTGTCCTCTGCCACCGTTTCTGTCACGATGAGCGACGGTTCTCCCGCGAACGGCAGACTCATCGCGGGCGGCACGTCGGTTGCTTTGCAAAACGGGCAAGCCACCGTAGAAATCGCAGAGCCTCTGCTTTGGACTCCCGAGAATCCTCATCTTTACGATCTGACGCTCACGGTCGGTGAAGACGAGATTTCTTCCTACTTTGCGCTTCGCACCGTCACGATTGAAAATAAGCGCCTTTGCCTGAACGGCAAGCCGATCTTCTGTCACGGACTTCTCGATCAAGGCTATTTCAGCGACGGAATTTTCCTTCCCGCAAAGCCGCAAGGATTTGAACAGGACATTCTGTTTGCTAAAAAAATGGGCTTTAATATGCTGCGCAAGCATATCAAGGTCGAGCCAGAGCAATTCTACTATGATTGCGACCGTCTCGGTATGATCGTTTTTCAGGATATGGTCAACAATTCGGACTACTCCTTCCTGCGCGATACCGCGCTCCCCACCGTCGGTTTGATTCGCAGAAACGACAAGCGTCTGCACCGTAATAAGGAATCGAGAAAAGCCTTTCTTGAGGGAATGGAGCTGACCGTGCGCCATCTTTTCTTCCACCCGTCAATTCTTTCTTGGACGATCTTCAATGAGGGTTGGGGACAGTTCGACCACGAGAGCGCATACCAACGCCTCAAGGAGCTCGACGATACCCGTCCGATCGATTCGACCTCGGGTTGGTTTATGCAACCGAAGGGCAAGCCAGCCTTTACCGATTTTGACAGCCGCCACGTTTATTTCAAGCCCGTCAGGCTGACAATGGGCGAGCGAGCGCTCTTCTTGTCGGAATTCGGTGGATATTCTTATAAGATCGAGGGACACTCCTTCAATCTCAAGGACAATTACGGCTACCGCACCTTCACCGACCGCAAGAGCTTTACCAACGCGCTCGAAAAGCTCTATCTCGAAGAAGTTGTACCCGCCGTCAGGAATGGACTTTGCGCCGCTGTCTACACACAGCTCTCGGACATTGAGGACGAGACCAACGGTCTGATCACATATGACCGCCGTGTCGAAAAGGTCGACGAAGAGCAAATGCAAAAGATTGCGAAAACATTGTATGAAGCTTGTCAATAAAAAAGTTTCTTGCCGTATGTTGATATCCCATAACGAAAAAAGCGTAGCTGTGAAAGAACTCACGGCTACGCTATTTTGTTGGAATTTTGCCTTACTTTTTGTAGGGACAGGGATATTTCTTCCTTACTGCATAAAACTTCGTTATCGGTGTTTGTGTTATGGCAAGGAACTTTTTTATTCTTCGTCTTCTTCATCGTCTTCATCATCAAGATCGTTCAAGGTTATGACTTTAATTTGAACAATTAAAGGCTGTGTAACGTAAGAAAACACTGTTCCAAGCGCACCTTTTTTGGCTAATTGAACGCCGCTTTCCATTTGCGATTTCAATTCCTCAAAGGTGTCTTCGGGAAAATATGCGCGTAAGGAATCTGCGTTTTCTACCGAAGAAAGCAAAAGCTTCACATTTTGAATCCACGACCGACTAACTACTTGCACCTTCATGACCCGATCTGCATATTCTTCCTTTTCCGTTGCTTCGGATTCTGCCGAAACAGGTGCTTCTCCCGTGAGAAGCTCGTCCACCGTTACTCCCAGAATCTTTGCCAAGATGGGAAGCAAAAGAATATCGGGATAGGAGCGATCCTGCTCCCATTTACTTACTGCCTGTCCACTCACCGAAAGAAGGTCGGCAAGCGCCTCTTGTGTTAAATTCTTTTCTTTCCGCAAGTTTGAAATTCTTTGTCCGATTGTTTGATTCATAAAAAAATCTCCTTTCTTTTTGATGATTTCATTGTAACACTGAAAACACCAAAAATGAAGATACTAAGTGTTGAATTCTCCCAACCATTGGTTGGATTTGGCAAAAAGCCAACGGATAAAAATCCGTTGGCTTTTTCTTTGATCAAACGACAGGAACGGTCCAACCGTTCTCGTCAGGGAGTCTTCCCCACTGGATGCCCGTGAGAGTGTCGTACAGTTTCTGTGCGACCTCACCGATCTCACCGTTGTTAATTACCATCTTCATATCCTCGGTATCGAGCGCGCCCATCGGAGATACGACTGCCGCCGTTCCCGTACCAAATGCTTCGTTCAGCTTTCCTGCGTGGTAAGCGTCAATAATCTCAGAGAGGGCAAGCTTTCTTTCCTCTACCGTATAGCCGAAGCTTTTGAGGAGCTGGATACACGATGCACGCGTAACGCCGGGAAGAATATTTCCTTCCTCCAGTGCCGGGGTAATAACCTTTCCGTCGATGACGAAGAAGACGTTCATCGCGCCAACCTCGTCCACGTACTTATGCTCGATTCCGTCGAGCCAAAGCACCTGAGAATATCCAAGCTGCTCTGCCTTCTGCTGACCGATCAGCGAGCACGCATAGTTTCCGCCGACCTTGGCAAAGCCCGTGCCGCCCTTGACGGCTCTCACGTATTCGGTTTCCACGAAAATCTTGACGGGCTTGAGTCCCTCTGCGTAATACGCGCCGACGGGGCTGAGGATAATCATAAACTTATAACTCTTCGACGGGTGAACGCCAAGCTGAACGTCGGTTGCAATAATAAAAGGACGAATGTAGAGCGAGGTACCCTCTTTGGTGGGAACCCAATCCTGCTCGACCGAAACAAGTGCCTTGAGTGCGTCGAGCACGTCGTCGGGATTGAGGTGAGGAATACACAGACGCGTATTGGTATTATTCATACGCTCGATGTTCTTGTCGGGGCGGAAAAGCTGAATCGAGCCATTCGGCGTGCGATATGCCTTAAGTCCCTCAAACATTTCCTGCGCGTAGTGGAACACCATACAAGCAGGATCGAGCGAAAGGTTCTGGTAGGGTACGATTCTTGCGTCGTGCCAACCTTGACCTGCGTCATAATCCATCATAAACATATGATCGGTAAAATATTTACCAAAGCCGAGATGATCCCAGTCGGGTTTCGGCTTTCTCTCATTGACAAGTTCATATTTGATATTCAGCATTTTCGTTTCTCCTTTTCAAAGACGTGCGACCACTGCCGCGCCCATTTCTTTACAACCAACCTTCTTCATACCATCCTTCCAAATGTCAGCGGTACGGTAACCGTCATCGAGCGTTCGGTTGACTGCCGCCTCGATGGCATCGGCTTCCTCTGCCATATCGAAGGAATAGCGAAGCATCATTGCCGCCGAAAGGATGGTTCCCAAGGGGTTTGCCAGATCCATTCCCGCAATATCGGGAGCAGAACCGTGAATCGGCTCATACATTCCGAGGGTGGTAGAGGAAAGGCTTGCCGAGGGCATCATACCGATCGAGCCCGTCAGCATACTTGCTTCATCGGAAAGAATATCGCCAAACATATTTTCGGTAACGATCACGTCAAACTGCGAGGGATTTTTGATGAGCTGCATTGCCGTATTATCGACAAGAATATCGGAATATACAACGTCGGAGTATTCCTCGCTGAGCTTGTGCATCACAGCTCTCCAAAGGCGCGAAGAATCCAGTACGTTTGCTTTATCCACCGATGCCACTCTCGAGCCTCTCTTGCGTGCCGTTTCAAAGGCAACGCGACCGATGCGCTCGATTTCGTGCTCCGAATAGGTCATCTCGTCGGTCGCAACCTTTTCACCGCCGACCGCTTCGGTTCTTCTCTTACCAAAATAAATACCGCCCGTCAGCTCGCGCACGATCATCAGATCAATTCCACCGCCCACGATACTTTCCTTCAGGGGCGAAGCATCGGCAAGCTGGGAAAAGAGCTTGGTAGGACGAAGGTTAGCAAAGAGTCCGAGCTCTTTACGAACCGCAAGAAGTGCCTTTTCGGGACGGATCGAGGGATCGACACTATCCCACTTCGGACCTCCGACAGCACCCAAGAGGACACTGTCCGAAGCTTTACATTTTGCCATTCCGTCCTCAGTGATCGGCACACCGTGCTTATCGATACTGCACCCACCGATATCGACCTCGGTATAAGAAAATTCGTGTCCGTATTTCTTTGCAACAGCGTCAAGCACGAGAATCGCCTGATCGACGATCTCGGGACCGATGCCGTCTCCCTTCAAAACTGCAATGTTCTTTTTCATAATATCACTTCTTTCCGATGGAATTCATCAGTCCGTCCACACGAATGATCTCTTTGATAAATTCAGGGAACGGCTCTGCCTGATAGGTTTCATTTTTCGTTACGTTGGTGATCACACCCGTGTCGAAGTCAACGCTGACCTCATCGCCCGCTTCAATCTTCTCGCTTGCCTCAGGGCATTCGAGAATGGCAAGACCGATATTAATGGCATTGCGGAAGAAAATTCTTGCGAAGGTCTTTGCAATGACGCAGGAAATTCCCGACTTTTTGATAGCAATGGGCGCGTGCTCACGCGAAGAACCGCAACCGAAGTTTGCGCCACCCACCATAATATCGCCATCTTTCACCTTCTTCGTAAAATCGGCGTCAATATCTTCCATACAGTGCGATGCGAGCTCCTTATGGTCAGAGGTGTTCAGATATCTTGCGGGGATAATGACGTCGGTATCGACGTTATCTCCGTACTTGTGGACAAGTCCTTTTACGTTCATTCTTCTTCCCTCCTCAGTTCAGCTCTCTCGGATCACAGATTCTACCTGCTACGGCAGATGCCGCCGCCACCTCAGGGCTTGCCAGATAGATCTTCGAGGTAATATGTCCCATACGACCGACAAAGTTACGGTTGGTCGTTGCCACGGCAATCTCGTCCTCGGCGAGAATTCCCATATATCCGCCAAGGCAAGGTCCGCAGGTGGGAGTCGATACGACGCATCCTGCGTCAATAAAGGTATCAATATAGCCCAAACGAATACATTCTTTATAAATAGTCTGCGTTGCGGGAATCACGATACAGCGAACGCCCTTGGCAATATGCTTATCCTTGAGAATCTCTGCCGCCGCCTTCATATCCGAAAGGCGTCCATTGGTACACGAACCGATCACGACCTGATCGGGAATAATGTCCGAAAGCTCTTTCGCAAGCGTCGTATTCTCGGGAAGGTGCGGACACGCGACCGTCGGTTCGATTGCCGAAAGGTCGATCACATACTCCTCGTCGTACTCGGCATCCTCATCGGCGCGGTAAACGGTAAAGGGACGGTTGACACGGCCCTTCACGTACGCCAGCGTCACGTCGTCCACCTCAAAAATACCGTTCTTCGCACCCGCTTCGATTGCCATATTTGCCATACAAAGACGATCGTCCATCGAAAGCGAAGCAAGTCCTTCTCCCGTAAATTCCATCGAGCGATAGAGCGCACCGTCCACACCGATCATACCGATGATGTGCAGAATTACGTCCTTGCCCGAAACCATCGGAGAAAGCTTTCCCTTGAGTACAAAACGAATTGCCGAGGGGACCTTAAACCAAGCCTTTCCCGTTGCCATTCCCGCCGCCATATCGGTACTTCCCACACCCGTGGAAAACGCACCGAGAGCGCCATAGGTACACGTGTGCGAGTCGGCACCGATAATACACTCACCGGGGCCTACCAAGCCTTTTTCGGGAAGAAGCGCGTGCTCAATTCCCATATCACCGACGTCGTAATAGTTGGTGATAGAAAAACACTTGGCAAAGGTACGACACTGCTTGCACTGTTGTGCCGCCTTGATATCCTTGTTCGGAACAAAGTGGTCCATCACAAGCGAAATCTTATCCTTGTCAAACACGCTGTCAAATCCGTTTTTATAAAACTCGTTGATGGCAACGGGCGAGGTGATGTCGTTTCCGAGCACCATATCGAGCTTTGCCATAATGAGCTGTCCTGCTTTGACCGATTCCAGACCTGCATGCGCCGCCAGAATCTTCTGCGTCATTGTCATTCCCATAAATCAATACCTCTTTATCGATGATTTTTCAAAAAATTCCACATCAGTTCGCAAGCTTGCGGTTGATTGCCGAAAGCAGAGCGTAAATCGACGCCGTAATAATATCGTCGTGAACACCCGCACCCCAAGAAATCTTGCCATCCGGGAAGGTCACGCTGACGTAAGTAACTGCCTGCGAAGAAGACTCGGTGGTCAGAGCATGCTCGGTATAGGTCAGATTCGAGTATTCAATGCCAAGATGCTGCTTGATCGCGTTACTGATCGCATCCAGACGTCCGTTACCCACAGCGGAAATATCTCTTTCCTCGCCGTTGCACTTGATGGTAAGGATTGCCTTGATTCCGTCGGGACGGCGAACGAAATGATAATCTGCCATCTCGATAGGAGCATTGATATTGACGTATTCCTTTTGGAAGATGTCGAGCACTTCCTCATGCGAAAGCTCCTTGTGGGAGTGATCGGAATAGCTCTTGACGGTATAACCGACCGCCTCGCGCATCTTAGGCGGAAGCACGTAACCAAAGCTGTGCTCAAGCAGATATCCGATACCACCCTTGCCCGACTGCGAATTGATACGAATGACGTCGGTTTCGTATTCTCTTCCCACGTCCTTCGGATCGATCGGCAAGTAAGGGACCGTCCAATAACGGCAGGTGTGATCCTCGCGCCACTTCATACCCTTGGCAATCGCATCCTGGTGCGATCCCGAGAATGCGGCAAATACGAGCTTACCTGCATACGGCGTACGGTCGTAAACGTGCATTCTCGTGACTCTCTCGTAAAGCTCGGTCACCGAGTTCATATCCGAGAAATCAAGTCCCGGCTCGATTCCTTGCGCGTACATATTGAGTGCCATCGTCACGATATCCACGTTACCCGTTCTCTCACCGTTACCGAAGAGCGTTCCCTCAATTCTATCACCGCCTGCAAGCAATCCCATTTCTGCGTCAGCCACGGCGCAACCGCGGTCATTGTGGGGATGAAGCGAGATAATCACGTTCTCGCGATACTTGAGGTTGTCGTTCATATATTCCACCTGATTTGCGTAAACGTGCGGCATCGACACCTGCACGGTCACAGGCAGGTTGATGATCACGGGACGTTCTGCCGTGGGCTTCCATACGTCAAGCACGGCATTACAAATCTCAAGCGCAAATTCAGGCTCGGTTCCCGTAAAGGATTCGGGCGAATACTCATAACGGTAGTTCACACCCATCTCCTCGCTATACTTATTGAAGAGCTCTGCGCCCTTAATGGCAATATCAATAATCTCCTGCTTGGATTTCTTGAATACCTGCTCGCGCTGTGCCACCGAGGTCGAATTATACAGATGAACGATGGCGTTCTTGACGCCCTTAAGGCTCTCAAAGGTCTTTTGAATAATATGCTCACGCGATTGCGTCAAAACCTGCACCGTAACGTCGTCGGGAATCAGATTTTCTTCAATCAGTGTCCGCAAAAACTGATATTCGGTTTCGGATGCGGCGGGAAAACCTACCTCGATCTCCTTAAAGCCCAAACGAACGAGCATCTGGAAGAAGTCCAGCTTCTCTTCGAGACTCATCGGAATCATCAATGCCTGGTTGCCGTCGCGAAGGTCAACCGAGCACCACACGGGCGGCTTGTCGATATAATTCTTTTTCGTCCATCTTGCCTCGGCATTCGGGACGGGAAAATACTGTCTTGTATATTTCGTTGCGTTATTCATTCTTCCTTGGTTGTCCTTTCTTAGGATTTCATTACCGCACCCTGATCGGCACCGCTGACGAGCTTTGCATAACGGGCAAGCCAACCCGACTTTACGTTGGGTTCGGGCGCGACGTACGCTGCACGACGCTCTGCGAAGGTCTCGTCGCTGATGCGAACGTTGATGGACGCGTCGGGAATATTGATTTCAATGATATCGCCCTCTTCGATCAGTGCGATATTACCGCCGTCTGCCGCTTCGGGGCTGACGTGTCCGATCGACGCACCGCGCGATGCGCCCGAGAATCGTCCGTCGGTGATCAGCGCAACCGTCTTATCCAGCTTCATTCCCGCAAGCGCACTCGTGGGATTGAGCATTTCTCTCATACCGGGACCACCCTTCGGACCTTCGTAACGAATGACCACGACGTCACCGTCAACAATCTTGCCTGCATAAATTGCGGCAATTGCCTCATCTTCGGAATTAAAGACGCGCGCAGGTCCGCTATGGCAAAGCATTTCGGGAGCCACCGCACTTCTCTTGACTACACAACCGTTCTGTGCGATATTTCCCCAAAGAATCTGGATACCGCCCGTCGGGCTGTACGGATCGTCGATGGGACGAATCGCATTCATATTGCGAATGAATGCGCCTGCCACGTTTTCCCCAACCGTCTTTCCGCTGACCGTCGGAGCATCGGGATCCAAAAGACCCTTCTTGAGAAGCTCTGCCTGCACCGCGGGAATACCGCCTGCCGCATCAAGGTCCTGCATATGCGTAGGACCTGCGGGAGCCAGGTGACAAAGATTGGGCACCTTTGCGCTCATCTGGTTAAAGAGATTCAGATCGAGCTTCACGCCTGCCTCGTTGGCAATTGCCAAGAGGTGAAGCACACTGTTCGAACTGCAACCAAGTGCCATATCACACGCAAGTGCGTTCGAAATCGAACGCTCGTTGATAATATCGCGTGCACAAACGTTGTTTCTGACGAGGTCCATAATTGCCATACCTGCGTGCTTCGCGAGAATGGTTCTCTTATTGCTGACGGCAGGAATCGTTCCGTTGCCGGGAAGTGCAATTCCGATTGCCTCGCAAAGACAGTTCATACTGTTTGCCGTGTACATTCCCGCACAGCTTCCACAACCGGGGCAAACCCCCGTTTCACATTCGTGAAGCTTGCATTCGTCAATCATTCCCGCCTTATACGCGCCAACTGCCTCAAACATCTTCGAGAGACTGACCTCTTCTCCGTCGTAAGTACCGGCAAGCATCGGTCCGCCGCTGCAAACGATGGCAGGAACGTTCATACGAACTGCCGCCATCACCATACCGGGAACGATCTTGTCGCAGTTGGGAATCAGTACGAGTCCGTCGAGCTGATGTGCCATCGTCATAGTTTCCACGCTGTCGCAAATCAACTCACGGCTTGCCAAGGAATACTTCATTCCAATATGTCCCATTGCAATACCGTCGCAAACACCGATCGCAGGAATGAGGATCGGCGTACCGCCTGCCATACGGATTCCCGCCTTGACGGCATCGGCAATCTTATCCAAATGGAAATGACCGGGAACAATCTCGCTATGCGCGCTGACCACACCGATCAGAGGACGCTCAAGCTCCTCTTTGGTATATCCCATTGCATAAAACAAGCTTCTGTTCGGCGCTCTTTCCGCGCCCTTGGTTACGTTATCGGAACGAAGTGACATAATTTTTTCTCCTAGCTATGTTAGTAAAATGATGATTAATTAATTTTTTTCTTCACGACCTCTACAATGCGAACAATCGCAGGAGTCAGAATAATATTGATCAAAAATTCAACGAGGAAGTTCACGCCGGCAAGTCCGATCAAAATATAGGACACTATGTCGGTACCGCCTGCCCACGCGCGAAGCGTGTCCATAAAGAAGAGGAGCATACCGCAGACGAAAAGTCCCGTATTGACGATGGGTGCCGACAGAGCGGCAACGAGAGCAGCTACGTATTTCTTACCGTTGCTTGCCTGCTCCTTTTTTCCGCGAACAAGCTCATAAAGAACGGCGGGAACAAAACCTGCGGCAATTCCCTTCACAAAGCAAATCAGTGCCGTCAGGAAAGGATTTGCATTCCACAAAATATTTCCGCCAACGTCAAGACCAGAAATACAGTTAATCAGTACGATCAAACCAAAGGTAAAACCAAGGACAGCTCCGCCCTTTTTTCCAAACAGAATTGCTCCCACAACTACGGGAACCAACGTCAGCGTAATCGATACCGCGCCTGCAATCGGCGGGATCAGGGCACTGATCATCTGCAGTACGACGACAAGGGCAATCAGCATTGCCATTTCTACCATACGAAGGATCTTTTGATTTTGTCTCATAGAATGACTCTCCTTGTTTTGAATAAAACATAATCTATAAATACGGCAAACAAAGCTTGCCGAGAATTTTCAAAGTTATATGCTTTTGATTGCGCTTTCTTTGGAAGGGGATTTCCAAAAAGATCTCCCCTTCCATTTTTTATGGTTTCAATAATTTATAAGAGAAATTACTTCTTGAGCCAGCTCATCATCTGACGAAGCTCTGCGCCCGTCTTTTCCAACTGATGCTCGCTCTCCTTGCGGCGGGTAGCGAGGAACTTTGCCTTTCTTCCTGCCGAGAACTCCTGCATAAACTCAGAAGCAAAGGTTCCGTCCTGAATTTCTGCGATAATCTTCTTCATCTCTTTGCGAGTTTCCTCGGTAATGAGACGCTTACCCGTTCTGTAATCACCGTACTCTGCGGTATTGGAGATCGAATATCTCATCATAGCAAATCCGCCGCTGTTGATCAGGTCAACAATCAGCTTCATCTCGTGGATACACTCAAAGTAAGCCATCTCGGGCTCATAGCCTGCCTCAACAAGGGTGTCAAAGCCTGCCTTCATCAGCTCGGTAACACCGCCACAAAGAACTGCCTGCTCACCAAAGAGGTCGGTCTCGGTTTCCTCACGGAAGGAGGTCTCGAGAATACCTGCTCTGCCCGCGCCGATGCCCGATGCGTATGCCAATGCGTATTCCTTTGCCTTGCCCGTGTAGTCCTGATGTACTGCGATCAAGCTGGGAACACCCTTGCCCTCGAGGTACTGGCTTCTTACCGTGTGTCCGGGTCCCTTGGGAGCAACCATAATCACGTCGATATTCTTTGCGGGCTGAATGAAGTTGAAATGAATGTTAAAGCCGTGTGCAAACATCAAAACGTTGCCGTCCTTCATATAAGGAGCGATCTGCTTGTTGTAGATATCTGCTGCCAGCTCGTCGGGAACGAGCATCATAACGACGTCCGCTGCCTTGGCTGCTTCCTCAACCTCCATCACCTTGAAGTTATCGTGCTTTGCCGCAAAATCTGCTGCCTTCTGCCAATGTCCGCTTCCCTTTCTCAGACCGACAACGACGTTGACACCGCTCTCAGCGAGGTTCATCGAGTGAGCGTGACCCTGGCTTCCAAAGCCAATGACGGCAACCGTCTTGCCGTCGAGCAATTCGAGATTGCAATCCGAATCATAGTACTTAGTAATCATTTTTCAATTCTCCTTTGAAATATATAATTTAATTTTTGGTTTCGTTATAGGTTAGGTCAGATCGTAATCCACGCGTCCGCGTTCCATCGCAATTGCGCCGGAACGACACATTTCGATCTTTTCAAATTCGCTCGTTGCTTCGAGAAATTCGTCGATTTTCTCACTCGATGCCGAAAGCTCTACCACAAAGCAACCGCTGGTAATATCAATCACATTGGCACCGAATTCCTCAATTTTTCCTTTGAGTGCTTCTACGTTGACGTGTGCGGTGCCGAATTTCACCAAAAGCAATTCGCGAATCAAGCTGAATTCGGTTTCCACTGAAAAAATCATCTTGGTTTCAATCAACTTGTTCGTCTGAGTCAAAATTTGATGAAATGTCTTGGTATCACCTGTCGTCATCACGGTAATTCTTGAAATTTTCGGATTTTCAGTTGAAGATACCGTCAGCGAATCAATATTAAATCCTCTCTGCATAAAGAGCGAGCTGACTCGGGCAAGTACGCCCGCGTTATTTTCAACTAAGATGACCATACACTGTTTTCTCATTGCTGTTTCCTCCTTAATTGAAAATGGTATCGTGTACCGTGCCGCCTGCGGGAATCATCGGAAGAACCTTTTCCTCGCGGTCGATCTCACATTCGATCCAAACAGGGCCCTTTGCCTGCAAGGCAAGCTTCATTGCTTCTTCGAGCTCTGCGGGCGTTTTGCATCGATATGCCGTACCACCGAAGGCTTCTGCCACCTTCACGTAATCGGTCACACGCTCGGGCTCACTCGACGAAAATCTTCTTCCGTAGAAGACACCCTGCCACTGGCGCACCATACCGAGCACCGCGTTGTTGAGAATAACGGTAATCACGGGGACCTTGTAGCTGACCGCCGTACAGATCTCATTCATATTCATATGCAACGAGCCATCCGAGGTAAAGTGAATGACCGGAACGTCGGGATTGGCAATCTTTGCACCGATCGCCGCACCGTATCCGTATCCCATCGTACCGAGTCCGCCACTCGTCAAAAAGCTCTTGGGCTTAACGTGATGCAGATATTGTGCCGCCCACATCTGATGCTGACCGACGTCGGTAACGAAAATGGCGTCCTTGCCTGCGATTTCGCAAGCCGTTCCAATCACCTGATGCGGACGCAGAACGTCTGTTGCATCCTCAGGGTGATAATCGTCTGCCTTCCATTGATCGATCTGTGCAAACCACGCATCGCGCTTGGCAGGCTTCACGTATTTCAAAAGCTCTTTGAGAACGACCTTGCAGTCTCCCACGATGCTGTAATCGGCAATGACGTTCTTGTTAATCTCGCCCAAATCGATATCGATATGTACGATCTTTGCGTTATGTCCGAACTTGGTGGTATTCAGTGCTACGCGATCGGAAAAGCGAGTACCGATAGCGATCATTACGTCGGCACGATTCGCCGCACAGTTTGCCGAATAGCAACCGTGCATTCCGAGAAGACCAAGATTTTGTCTTTCGCCGTATTTCAGCGCGCCCGCCGCCATCAAGGTATACGCCGCGGGAATATCCGCCGTCATCAGAAGCTCGCGAAGCTCCTCCGAGGCCTCGGAAATCCGCACACCGCCGCCAAAGTAAACGAAAGGACGCTCTGCATCATTGATCAGATCGGCAACCTCTTGAATATCGCCGACAACATTTTTCGTACGCTCGTGCAGATCGGTTGCAGGTGCGGGAGTATAGGTCGTTTTATTTGCCGTCACGTCCTTGGGAATATCCACGAGAACGGGACCGGGTCTGCCGCTCGATGCAATACGAAACGCCTCACGAATCGTATCGGCAAGCTCCTCGACCTTACGAACTACGAAATTATGCTTGGTAATGGGCATTGTAATACCCGCAATATAGACCTCCTGGAAGCTGTCACATCCAATCAGGGGAGTCGAAACGTTACCTGTAATCGCTACCATTGGAACGCTGTCCATATACGCTGTGGCAATTCCCGTGACAAGGTTGGTCGCACCGGGGCCGCTTGTAGCAATCACAACGCCCGTCTTTCCCGTCGAACGCGCGTAGCCGTCGGCGGCGTGTGCCGCACCTTGCTCGTGCGCCGTCATATAATGGTGAATCCGATCACTGTACTTGTAAAGCGCATCATAGATATTCAATACGGCACCACCCGGATAACCGAACACCGTATCAACTCCCTGCTCCAACAGTACGTTTACAAGGATCTCCGAACCGTTTAAAATCATTGTTACCTCCTATTTTCCGACCTCGTCGGACGTTTTCTTTTTCAAAGAGAGCGTGGAAAGGACAAAAAAGACCTTTATCTCTCAAACAAAGAGACAAAGGTCATAAACACTCTGCGGTACCACTCTTATTGCCGAATTCTCAGCCACTCACGCTCTACCCATCAGTAAAGCTGCCTATGATAACGGTGACACTCCGTCCGCGTCTACACAACCGAAGAAAACGGCCTTCAAGCGGAAGCTCGGGGAGGAGATTCATCGACCCGCGTTACCGATTTTCATCAACCATCGGCTTTCTGTCAGCGCAAAATCCATTACTAATTCCCTTTATCGCTTTATTATAATGTAGTTATTTTATCACGAAAGTGCTTTTTTGTCAAGAGATTTTTGAAATTATTTAGCGTAGTAAAATATTTTGTTGGTTTTGCATAACTTTACAAAAAAATCTTTGCAAAAACAAGATATTTTGCCTTAAATCTCGGCAATAACTTCCACCTCAACCAACACACCCTTGGGCAATGCCTTTGCCGCTACGCAGGAGCGCGCGGGTTTAGAAGTAAAATACGTGCCGTACACGGCGTTAAACGCGGCAAAATCTGCCATATCTGCCAAGAAACAAGTTGTTTTGACCGCCTTTTCCAACGACGAGCCTGCCGCTGCGAGCACTGCCGAAAGATTTTTGCAAACCTGCTCGGTCTGCGCCTCAATCGTCGTTGCGTGCACCTGTCCGTCCGCAGGATCGAGTGCAATCTGTCCCGAAGTAAACACCAAATTTCCCGTCACGATAGCCTGTGTATAAGGTCCGATCGCCTCGGGCGCGTTTTTCGTCATAATCTTTTCCATTGTTTTTCTCCTTATATTTCTTATACCAAATGGAATCCTGCCTCGGTCAGACCGCGGTAGATTTCCTCAATGTGCGCTTGATTTTTCGTTTCGAGGACAATACGAAGGAAACATCCGTTGATGTCCGTAGTTTCGCTGGCACGCTCGTGGTGTACCGAAATCACGTTTCCGCCAAGTTCCGCGATAATTGCCGATACGTCACGCAACTGACCAGGCTTATCCATCAGCTCGATGCAGAGATTGCAGGTTCTGCCCGATTTCAGAAGACCGCGTTCCATCACGCGTGAAAGAATGGTAACGTCAATATTACCGCCCGAAACAACGCACGCAACGTTCTTGTCTGCCAGAGGAAGCTTGTCGAACATTACCGCCGCCACCGAAACCGCACCCGCGCCCTCCGCGATCATCTTGTGCTGTTCGATCAGTGTCAGAATTGCCGTCGAAATCTCGTCCTCGGTCACCGTCACGATCTCATCAACATATTCCGAGCAAAGCTTGAAGGTGTTATCTCCCGGCTGTTTGACGGCAATACCGTCGGCAATCGTCGAAACCGAAGCAAGACGCCCGATCTTGCCGTCGTGAATCGAATTAAACATACTCGGAGCACCTGCCGCCTGCACACCATACACCTTAATATTCGGATTCAGATGCTTGATTACGTAAGCAATGCCCGAGATCAAACCGCCACCGCCAATGGGAACAACGACCGCGTCCAAATTGGGATTCTGATTGAGAAGCTCCAGTGCGATCGTTCCCTGACCCGCAATGACGTTATCATCGTCAAAGGGATGTACAAAGGTATATCCCATCTCATCACGAAGCTTGAGTGCATGCTTGTAAGCATCGTCATATACCCCCTTGACCATGACCACCTCAGCGCCGTAACCCTTGGTTGCCTCTACCTTCGAAATGGGGGCACCCTCGGGCAGACAGATGATCGAACGGATGCCATACTTTGCCGAGGCAAGAGCCACACCTTGCGCGTGATTTCCTGCCGAACAAGCAATCACACCGCGCGCCTTCTCTTCTTCGGTCAGCTGAGAGATCATATAGCCCGCGCCACGAACCTTAAACGAACCTGTAAGCTGTAAGTTTTCGGTTTTGAGATACACATTTTTACAAGCGGGATTAATCTTCGGGGAATGAATCAGATCGGTCTCACGCACCACGTTTTTCAACATAAATGCCGCATGATAAACTTTGTCCAGAGTCAACATAATTTTTCCTTCTTTCCACATATCAAAATAAAAAAATCTCCGTCTCGCATCAGAGACGAAGACGAAGGCTCCGCGGTACCACTCTTTTTGTTCTTTCGAACCACTCTGTGTACAAGCATACACGCTTCTTTAACGCAGAATTACGTACCGTTCTACCTGTCGGTCCTGTGACCTCCCATCGACGGTAAGCTCAAGGGTGATTTCGCTAAAGCCACGCCTACCGTTTTCCACCAACCAACGGCTCTCTGTCAGGAATGCGCTTCGCTGCTCCCTCTCATCGCAAAATGAAATATTGGTTTTATTGTACACTTTTCGAGAAAAAAAGTCAATAGTGATTTTTAACAATAAAATCTCAGTTTTTTGTCTCTTTTGTACAATTTTAAGAAATAAAAGCAACCGCCGTGAAAATTCACGGCGGTTGCTTTGAAACATATGGTTATCTTTCGATTTCTTCCATAATATATGCTTCGAGCACGTCGCCGACCTTGATATCGTTGAAACGGTCAAGACCGATTCCGCATTCGTAGCCCTGGGCAACTTCCTTGACGTCATCCTTAAATCTCTTGAGCGAGGAAATCTTATCCTCAAAGATGACGACACCGTCACGGACAACACGGATCATTGCCGAACGGAGAACCTTACCGTCCTGAACGTACGAACCTGCGATAGTTCCGACGTTCGGAACGTGAATGGTCTGACGAACCTCGGCATGGCCGAGCAGATTCTCACGGAACTCGGGAGCAAGCATACCCTTCATCGCGTCGGTGATCTCGTTGATACAGTCGTAAATGACGCGGTAGGTTCGGATTTCAACGTTCTGACGCTCTGCGCTGTCGATCGCACCCTTATCAGGACGGACGTTAAATCCGACGATAATTGCGTTCGATGCCGCCGCGAGCATAACGTCACCCTCACGGATTCCGCCCGCCGCCGCGTGAATGACGCGTACCTTGACCTCTTCGTTGGAGATCTTTTCGAGCGACTGCTTGACTGCCTCTGCCGAGCCGCCAACGTCTGCCTTAACAATAATGTTGAGTTCCTTGACACCCTCTGCAATCTGTGCGAACAGATCGTTGAGGTTGGCTCTTGCGTTTGCCTTGAAGACCTCTTCCTTTGCCGTCTCACGACGCTGATCGGCAAGCTCTCTTGCCATTCTCTCATCGGCAACCGCATTAAATTCGTCACCCGAGGAAGGAACTTCGGCAAGACCGATAATCTCTACGGGAACCGAAGGACCTGCTTCCTTGAGGTTTCTGCCCTTATCGTCGGTCATTGCACGAACACGTCCGACCGACGTACCCGCGATGACGATATCTCCGTTGCGGAGCGTACCGTTCTGTACGAGGACGGTTGCCACGGGGCCTCTGCCCTTATCGAGCTTGGACTCGATGACAATACCCTTTGCGCGGCGATTCGGATTCGCCTTCAGCTCCTTCATTTCTGCAACAAGCAGAACGTTTTCGAGAAGGTCGTCAATACCGAATCCCGTGAGTGCCGACACGGGAACGCAGATAACGTCGCCGCCCCATTCCTCGGGAACGAGGTCGTACTTGGTCATTTCCTGCTTGACGTTGTCGGGGTTTGCCGTAGGCTTATCCATCTTGTTGATGGCTACGACGATATCAATACCAGCCGCCTTGGCATGGTTGATTGCTTCAATGGTCTGGGGCATAATTCCATCGTCTGCCGCAACAACGAGGATAGCAATATCGGTTGCCTGCGCACCTCTTGCTCTCATTGCGGTAAACGCCTCGTGACCGGGGGTATCAAGGAACGTAATATCCTGTCCGTTGACCTTCACACGGTATGCACCGATGTGCTGGGTAATACCGCCTGCCTCTCCGCTAGTGACACGGGTATGACGAATGGCGTCAAGAATCGAGGTCTTACCGTGGTCAACGTGACCCATAACGCACACGACGGGCGCACGGGTAATGAGGTTATCCTCGCTGTCCTCTTCTTCCTCAAACAGACGCTCCTCGATGGTAACAACGACTTCCTTTGTCGCCGCAATTCCCATTTCGTCGGCAACGATTGCCGCCGTATCGTAATCGACCGTCTGGTTGACGGTAACCATCATACCGAGCATCATCAGTCGCTTGACGATCTCTGCCGAGGTAACCTTCAGTCTCGACGCAAGATCGCTGACGACGATCTCCTCGGGAATCGTCACGCTCGTAGGAGCCTTGGTTACGGGCTGAGCACTCTTTTTGCCCTTCATCTTGTTATTTTTACCGTTCATCATCGGACGGTTATTCGCAGTCTGCGTTTGCTTTTTGAGCTTCTGGTTGCCGCCGCGAACGTCGCCAACCGACTCGGGAACGAAATTATCGAGTCTTTCGTCGTATTTCGACAGATCGACCGTACCCGCTCTCATATCGACCACACGGGTAGCACCTCTCTGCTTTGGAGTATCGTCACCCTTTACCGTCTGACTGCGTACAATGGGCTGAGGCTTGAACTTCTCTCTGGGAGCGTTCTGTACGCGGTCTTCTTTATCGTGGAAACCGCCGCCAAAGCGATCGTTCTGCGGACGCTGAGGCTTCTGTCCACCCTGCGGTCTCTGACCCTGTCCACCAAAAGGATTCGCAAAACGATCGTTGCCCTGCGGACGGTTGTTGTTATAGCCGCCCTGCGGTCTCTGATCGGGTCTTCCCATACCGCTCTGACCCTGACGAGGTTGCTGATTGAAGCCGCCCTGAGGTCTTTGTGCATATCCGCCCTGCGGTGCGGGACGGTCGGTACGAGGAGCACCGTTCTGAGCTCTTTGCTGTTCCCCGCCTTGCGGCCTCTGTGCCGTCTGCGGACGCTGTTGCTGCGGAGCTGCCGCGGGCGCAGGCTTCTTCTCCTGCTTTGCGGGCACTTCCTTCTTCGGTGACACTTCGACCTTTTCTTCCTTTTTCGTATTTTCTGCCTTTTCAGACTTTGCTTCCTGCTTGACAGGCTCAGCCTTAGCTTCCACCTTCGGCTCTGCCTTTTCTTCTCCCTTTTTCTCCCCCTGTACCGTAGGAGCTTGGGTTACCGCCGCTTCGGACGGTTCCTCCTTTGCGACAGCTGCGACCTTCTTTTTCGACGGAATATAGGTAATACCGTCCAGATAGTCTTCAATATTCGTAATCTGATTGTCCTTGGTTAAGGTTTCAAACAAAAGATCGAACTCCGAAGGTTCCAAGGGCTTCTGGCTTTTCACAACAATGCCCTTTTGTTCGAGGATTGCCGCCACGTCCTTGGATTTCATATTCATATCCTTTGCAAACTGATTCATTTTCAAAAGCGAAGAGGATGTTTGATTTGCTGCCATATTTTCTACCGTGTCCAACGTTGTCGCGAAGGACTTCCTTTCCTATGGATTTGGGGTGGTTTGGGTGGTTTAGGGATTGAGATTGTGCCGTTTTACTGCGACAGAGAAGACTCCATCAGCCGACAAAGCTCGCGGTCGGAAACGGCAACCGCCGCCAAAGACGAGGTTTTTCCAAGTGCCTCCGCAAGTGTTGCACCGTCGCAGGAGAGCCTAACCTGTCTTACTTGATAATAATTACACTTATCTGAAATTTTCTTATGAGTATTTTCTGAGGTATCCGCTGCCTCCAGAACGATGCGCGGAGCATTTGCACCTCCGCGACGCATCGCCTCGCAGATCATCGGAACACCGAAAATCAGCTTTCCTGCTCTGGCACACAGTCCGAGCGAGCTCAATACCTTTTGCTCGTTGCGCTCACTCATCTTCCGAAAGCTCGCTTTCCATCAGATCGTACACCTCATCGGGGATCTGACATTCCAGGCTTCGCTCGATCCGTCTGGATTTTCTTGCTTTTTTCAAGCAAGAAACATTATGACAGATATATGCGCCACGACCCGATTTCTTGCCCGTAAAGTCGAGCGAGATCTCGCCTTCGGGAGAGCGAACAACACGCAAAAGCTCGCGCTTCGGCTTGTGCTCGTTACAGCCAAGGCATTGTCTTTGAGGGATCTTTTTTACCTTTTGCTGTTGCTCCATCATAATTCTCCTACCGATTACTCGGCTTTAATGTCAATTTTCATGCCGGTCAGACGAGCCGCAAGTCTTGCATTCTGACCCTTCATACCGATTGCCAACGAGAGCTGATCTGCGTCAACGATCACGCGGCACGCACGCTCTGCGGTAAAGGTCACCGACTTGACCTCTGCGGGAGCCAGTGCCGCCGCAACGAATTCCTCGGGAACCTCACTGTATTTTACAATGTCGATCTTTTCTCCGTCAAGCTCGTCTACGATGCTGTTAATACGCATTCCATGGGCACCGATACAAGCACCTACCGCGTCCACGTCCTCATCGCGTGACCAAACGGCGATCTTCGTACGCGAGCCTGCCTCACGGGCAACCGCCTTAACCAGAACGATTCCGTCCTGAATTTCGGGAATCTCCAGCTCGAACATTCTGCGAACCAGACCGGGATGTACGCGCGAAAGCGTTACCAGAGGACCCTTTGCCTCCTTATTGACTTCCATTACGAATACTTTAATCTTATCATCCACGTAGAACTTTTCTCCGGGAATCTGCTCGCTTGCCAAAAGTACAGCGCGACCCGTTCCGGTATCGAGCACGACGTTTCCGTTTTCGCTGTCTACCTTGAGAACGGTAGCGGTAATAATCTCTTCCTTTTGATTTTCATAGGATTCCTGCATCACCTTGCGCTCGCCCTCACGAATGCCCTGAATGATCACGGACTTTGCGGCAGCCGCGCTCAGACGGCGGAAGTTCTTGGTCTTGACCTCGGTTTCAACCATCGAGCCGAGCTTGTGACGCTTGCTGATTGCTTTCGCGTCCTCGAGCGAGATCTCGCACTGAGGATTGGTAACCTCCTCCACGACTTCCTTCTGCAAGTAAACCTTCACGTCTTCCTTGACAGGATCAATGGCAACGCGCATCAGCGTGCTGTTACCGAATTCCTTTTTGAATGCCGAAAGCAATGCAGCTTCGATCTTTTCAAGCATATATTCCTTGGGAATTCCCTTTTCCTTTTCCAAAAGATCCAGCGCAACGAAAAATTCCTTGTTCATTTCAGTTCCATCCTTCTAAAGTTATATAATAATTCTTTTAAAATTCTTTTAAAATTCAAAATAAGTTTGGATTTTTGCCACCGACGCACGCGGAAACGACATTTCTTTTCCGTTAGCATCAATGCGAATTTCACCATTCTCGCCAAGCGTCAACAAAACACCGCGGAAGGTTTTTGCGCCATCGATCGGCGCATAAAGCCGAACCTCTACGTCCCAGCCCTCACAAGCCATCACGTGTTCTTCGGTTCTCAACTCTCTCTCTACTCCGGGAGAAGATACTTCCAAGTAATACTGTTCTTCAATCGGATCTGCCTCATCGAGGATCGGATCGATCGCACGGTGCATCTTTTCGCAATCGTCAATCGTAATTCCTTCTTCCGAATCAATCGTAATCCGCAGAATGCGTCTTGCGCCTTCCTTGACAAACTCCACGTCCCAGACCCAGCAGCCGATTTCTTCGGCAACAGGCTCGGCAAGCGCGCGCACAATTTCCGCTACACTCGTATTCTTTGCCATTCTTACCTCCTTACGAAAGACCGACAAATTAACAAGTAAGAGTGGACTCTCTCAAGCCCACTCTCATCATCCTTTGTATTATAACACACTAAAATACAAAATGCAATAGTTTTTTCAATATTTTTTAAAAAATTATGCTTTTTTTCTTCGATAGCGAACAATCGCACCCGTTGCGACAATTCCCGCAGGAATCACAAGGACACCCAAAGCCATTAAGAAAATCGCTCCGCCGCTCGTCATCCGAAGATACGACGCGTCATATACCGTCGCCTCGGGCAGAGTGAGTGTCGATTCATATACGAGATCCGTCCAATCGCGCACGAGATACAAGCAGTATGCGTTATACAGTCCCGAAGTATCCTCAGTCATCTCCGACGATGAAACACAAAACGATTCCGCTCCTGTAAACCAAACGAGCTTCGCGCCCTGTGCATTTTCCACCGTCGCCGCCAACACTTTCGTTCCCTTGGTCATGGCGTCGTCACCGAGCATTGCCTCCGAAGAGGTCGTCAGAAGCGGCTTCTGATCCATCGTTCCGTCAAAGAGAATCGCATTTCCGCCGCGAATCGCGGGTGCGGTATCCTCTAAGTCCAAGGTCGCCATTGCGTCGTGATCGGTATTGATGAACACGTCCACAATATCACTGATCTCCTTGGTCGGCTCAGACTGCTCGCTGTCATCGAGAACCGTAGTCTCTTCTTTTACCACCGTCGCCTCGGCAGAAAGTCCGTAAGAAGCAAGCAATGCCGTAAGATTCGGCAAGGCAAGTTGTTCGCTTCCCGTCACCACCGTCAAAAGACCGCCTCCGTCAAGGTAATCCCGCAAGGCTTCGACCTGCGCCTCGGTATAATCCTCACTGGGGGCGAACAAAAGCACCGATGCGGCATCTGCGGGAATCGACGACACCGTACTAAAATCCAACGTACGGTAACCTCCACCGAAGCGAAGGGCAAGCTGCGCATACAAGGTAGACGAAAGATCACTCTCTCCGTGTCCCGTCAAAACGTAATGCGTCGGAATGATGTCGGCACGAACGTATTCCAGCATGGAAAGAAGTGCCGACTCTCCTTCAAAATACAGATGAGAATCATTCATTAAAAAGGACAGATATTCCGCGTATTGCTGGTTTTGCGAAAAGAGCTGAGCATAGTAATAATACTCCCCGCTCGACATCTCGCGAATGCCCATCTGATTGAGTGCCTGATTCTCGGTGACGTAATAAAAGAGATCGGAATAGTTGAGAATTGCCGTTCTTTTCTCGCCATCAAGAATCAACGTGTAGGGTGAAATATTCTCTGCCGAAGCCCCTGCCCTCTCCAAAAGGTCACCGCTTTCCGACGAATCTGCTTTTTTCAAAGTCAGTGCGGAGCTGTACTGACAAAAACGCTCCAGATAATATTCAAACTGTGCGTCACTTCCGTCCGAATTCAAAAGGTACAGCGTCACAGGCTCGTCAACTTCCAACAGATATTCTTTCGTTTCCGACGAAAGCGTATAGGTTCTGTGCTTCGTCACGTCTACCCAGCGGATACGGGCAGGAATCAAAGCGACACAAAGATTTAGAAGAATGGCAATTACGATCGCAAGACCAATGAAAATCACTGTAAAATTTCTTCGTTTCATTTCGGTCACCTCATTCCCGCCAAAGCTTTCTTGCCGAAAGAAGGCTCAACACTGCAAAGAGAACGCTCACCGAAAGGTAAAGTCCGATCGCATACAGATCGACAATGCCAAACACAAACGGTGCATATGTTCCAAACAATGAAATCTTTGCTAAAAATCCGCCCCAAGCCGCAGGAAGTGCCGATGACAGATAGCTGATCGCAACCAATGCTCCCGTCACCACGTAACTGACGCTCAGCGCAACCCAAGAATTTTTTAAGGTAAGTGCAAGGAAGCTATCGATCGACAAAAATGCCGTGCCGCAAAGGAAAAAGCCAAAAATCGCCATATAGGCGGAAGGGTAGTACACGCTTCCCCAAAGTCCGAGAAGCATGGGAATCAGCAACAGAAAGACGCAGAGAAGCAAAAGTACCGTAAGCATTGCCATCAGTTTACCGCAAACGAAATGGCGAGCCGAGATCGGAAGTGCTTGTACAAAGCGAGAGTCTTCCCCTCTTCGCTCCTCGCGAAAAGAAGGAACCGTCAAAAGAGGTAACAGAATCGCCAAAACAATCGTAAGATACGACAAGGTGTATTCAAAATTCGCGTACTGATAGGAAACGTGAAAAATGGTAATCAAAGTGCCAAGTCCCAGAAAAAAAGCCGCCAAGAAGCCGTAAAAATACCAAGAGTGGGCAAAAGATTTCCATTGTCTGTGAAATATCGCAATCATCGTCCCGTCTCCTCTCTGCTCAAAATCGAGCTTCTCTTCCGATCATTCTCCTTGGAAAGTGCCACCACCGATGCGTAAACGTCGGCAAGAGATTGCTTTTTCTCCTTCTTTGCCAAGGTTTCCTCTAACTCGGAAAAGCTTCCGCTCGCTAGAAGTGTTCCGTCCGAAAGGATCACCACGTCCTCGCAAAGCTCACGCATGACTTCAAAATCACCGCCGCCGAGAATGACCGTCTTGTGCTTACCAAGCATACGAATCAAATCAAAAAACTCCGGCGTTGGGGTGTCAAACAACAAAATACTCGGGTTGCCAAGCAATGCCGCCGCAAGGCTCAGATGCTTCTTCTCACTCTCTGACAAACGGCAAACAAGGCGCGCTGATAAAGTATCAAGTCCCACAAGCTCGAGTGCCTCTTCGATCTGACGCAAGCGAAGATCCGAGGAAACACCGCGTGCCTCTCCCACAAAATCCAAAATCTCGTACACCGTCAGATCACGGTAAAATTCGGGAGATTTCGGAATGTGTCCGATCTTCTTTTTCCAATCGACCGAAAAAACGTCCACGGCTTCACCATCGAGCGTCATTGAAACGGAATCGGGACAGCGTATTCCTGAAAGAAGATCAAAAAGGATCGACGCGTCAACGCCAAACGGAGAAAGAATTCCGTGAATTCCTCCTTTACGAAAAGAAAACGAAACATCCTGAATCGAGCATCCATCTTTTCTTTTATCCTCTTTATCGTTGAGAGAAAGAACCGAAATTGCCGACTCTGTCAAAAGAATCACCCCCAAAAACTCAAATGAATAAAAATATTCATTTTATTATATCATATAACTATGAATTTTTTTTGACAGAATGATAATATTTTGAAAAAGAGAACCCAAAAACAAGAAATTGAAATATTTTTTATTTTTTTTCAAAAAAGTGTTGACAAGAGATTTTTTGTATGGTATAATATTCAAGCGTTCGGCGAAAAATACCGAAAGCGACCACAAAATGGCGGGATAGCTCAGTTGGCTAGAGCAACCGGTTCATACCCGGTAGGTCATGGGAAGTCGGAGGCCAAGCGGTCTTAGGAAGACAAAATTTGTATTCAACTCCTTGGCTCACAGAACGACATGGCTACGAC
>JAZRLS010000048.1:0-18515 GCA_045646945.1 Eubacteriales bacterium
GGATTGTTCCTTTTCTTTGTTACTTTGATGGGATAACAACCCCTCCGTCACGGCGTTGCCGTGCCACCTCCCCTTACACAGGGGAGGCTATGGCGATATGCGAGCCTTTCTGCGTCGAACGCAGAAAGATGCAAAATTCCCAAAAAACTTGTAGGGACAGGCGTCCTCGACTGTCCGTAGAAAACAAACAATTAGCACTCGGTCAGAACGGACGACCAAAGGTCGCCCCTACGGTTTGCGGGGAAAATATCGTTTGTGCGGCGATGGCACAAGGGAACGAATCTCCACCAAGCCTCCCTCTCGGAGGTGATGCCGCAAGCGGCGTCGAGTTTTCTTCGAAAACATCGAGGTGGCACGCGAAGCGTGACGGAAGGAGTGAGCGTGACGATGGAATTTGTGCAAATATCGTTCTGCCCGCAGGCTCCTTCAGTCGCTTCGCGCCAGCTTCCTCTCGGGGGAAGCCTTTGGCGGGGTGCGGATGGATCTTAGTACTTCCAATAAAAAACGCAACTGAGAGAATTTCTCTCAGTTGCGTTTTTATGTTTCGATGTTACTTTTGCAATGCACGGAATGCGGTGAGAGCCTCGACCTCGGAAAGAATTCCGTCGGTGGCATTCGCTTCGGTCAGCGAGGACACAGCGACAGCTTCGGCAAGCTCCAAGATCTCCTCGGCATTCGCTCCGCGTTCGATCGCAATGAGGGCACCCGAACAGAACGCATCCCCTGCGCCCGTTTTGCCTTTGACAAATCCTTTGGGCAGAGGGCAGGACGGACGGCTTGTAATCTTTCCGTTCTTCTCGGCACAAAGTCCGATCTTCGGCGTGTGCAAAATGACACGCTCTCTGACGCCAAGCGAGAGAAGCTTTTCTGCCATCGCGGGCAGATTTTCTTCGACCGGCTCCATTTCGCAAAGCTTTCCTGCTTCGAGCTCGTTGATAATGAGATTATCTACGTAGGGGAGGCAGGGAAGAACGCACGCGTAGCGGTCGGAATTCTCGCTGACAAGGTCGATCGAGGTGGTAATCCCTTCCTCAGTTGCCTTTTTGAGAATTTTTAAACCGTCACCTTCGTCGACTTTCTTCAGAAGAAGAAAATAACCCAGGTGAAGCATTTTTGCGGAAAGGTTTTTCCAATCAATATCGTCATAGCCAAACTCTGCCGACGCGCCAGCGTAGGTAAAGAAGGTGCGCTGACCGCCGACAATGCTCATCACGTCGGTAAAGCTGGTCTTTTCGTTCTCCGACGTGCGAATTCCCGTCACGTCAACACCTGCCGCTTCCATGGTAGCTTTGGCAAATTCACCTGCCGCATCGGCTCCGATCCTGCCGATGGCATAGATCGGCAGTGCGGGCGCGATCTTTTTGAGTCCGATTCCGTTGTTGGGAACGAGTCCGCCGACCGTCATTTTGATGTTACGGATCTGCGTCAGTTCTCCCTCGGCGGGGTATGCCGAGATTTCGTAAATATTGTCAACGAGCAGAGAGCCCGCGACAGCAATTCCCGCACGTTTTTTTGTCGTGCTCATCTTAGTTACACTCAGCAACTAACGGCCCTGCGAGATCCTTGAGGAAGAACAGACGGCCTGCGAGGGTAGGAATATAGGACGAGGTGATCCAGGGGGTCGGTCCGTGACGGAGCGTCATCCAAAGCGACATACCCTGCCACTGCATACCGCGTCCGAGGGTACCGTCGGCACCGCCGATCGCGTAGTCAGCCTGCAGGAAGAGTCCGGGGCCGATGGTGTTGGCACGGCAAGGAACAAGAGTCGTTCTCGACTTAAAGCTCGTGAATGCGTTCTGCTCGACCGTCAGAGGATGGATTTTTGCTGCGATGCGGTAGGGCTGCTTCTTCCACTCTTCCTCGGTTGCGTATTCTCCTGCGAACTGAGGCTCCCAAAATGCGATATGGCACATTCTGCCGATACCGTATACAAGGACGAGCTTGACGCCTTGTGCCTTGAGTGCGGCGATCTTTTCGGGGTAGGTGGGGAGATTTTCCTTGGTTGCGAAGTTTCTCTGATCCTTGGGAACGGTCAGCTCGCCCAGCGGATTGAAGAGTGCCTGTTCCATTGCGTACTGGAATGCGCCCGTGTTGTCGGGAGAGAGCGTGTTGCCCTCGCTGTCACTCCACTCGTCCATATTGAAGGTGTAGACGTGTTCGCAGGAGACTTTCCACTCCTTGAGGAAGTAAACAACCCACTTGTACATACCCATAGGACCTACGGGCAGAATGAAAGCGACCTTCTCGCCCTTTTCCTTAGCAACCTTGATCTGCATTGCGATCTCGTGACCCATATAGGTCTCGAACTCGCCGAGGTCGTTGCACTGAATGGGGGTAAAGCCGTCGTTCCAGAAGGACTGACGGTTCGTGATGGTTTCGGGCGCATCGATACATGCGTCGATTTTGTCAAAATCCCAGCCTGCGGGGTAGAAGCCTTCGAGAGCACTTCCTTTTACGGTAGAATTGAAATTCATAGCGATTCTCCTTTGTATAGTTGTTTTTTAATTTTGTTCGTAAAGCTTGTCGACGAGTGCCTGCACGTGGACGGCACGGTCGGTGTAGAAGTAGTCGGGCTTGCCCGAATTCAGAATGTCGCAGAAATGGTTGATCTGCTTTTCATAGAGGTTTGCGCCCTCTGCCTCATAGGTGACAGGCTTTGCGGCGTCACGGTTGTTCTGCTGTGCCACGTAGTCACCCTGCGGAGCATAGAGATGGGTCAGAGTTCCTGCCTCGGTCTGCGAGAGCGTTCCAACGGTTTGGATGTAACCCTTGGTTCCGTAAAGCTCCAGCTTACTCTGAGCCGCTTTATCGGGAACGTTGAAGTTGACGTCGATATGTCCGAGCGTGCCGCTCTTCGTACGGAAAATCATCACCGCGCTGTCTTCGACCTCGTAAGAGAAGGTCAGCGTGGAGCAGTAGCCGCTCACATCGGTGATTTCTTCTCTGAGCACAAATTCGATCAGTTCGATGCAGTGTACGCCGAGGTCCATCAAAGAACCACCGCCGCCAAGTGCTTTTTTTTGACGCCAAGCACCTTCAATGTCGGGGTACCAACAGGAGAACTGTGCACGAACGTCGACGACCTGACCAATCTGTCCGTCGGCAACAAGTGCTTGCGCCTTTTCATGTAGATTGTGGTGCTTCATCATATAGCCGATGGTGATTTGCTTGCCTGCCGCCTTGAAGGCATCGACAAGCTCTTTGCCCTGTGCCGAGGTCAGCGTGATCGGCTTTTCGAGGAAGACGTGCTTTCCATATTTGAGTGCGAGCATTGCCTGCTCATAGTGGCACATGACGGGCGTGCCGATGTAAACAGCGTCGCAGTCGGTGTTCTTCAGCATCTCTTCTTCGGTGGTGAAGTAGGGAACGCCGTATTTTTCACCGACGGTCTTCGCAACCTCGGGGACGCGATCCATCACGGCGCAGAGCTCGCTCTGCGCATTTGCGAGAATGGCGGGAATCGTGCGCCGATCGGCAATTCCGCCCGCACCGATGACACTCCATTTGATCTTATTCATAGCGTCACCTTAGGGGAGAAGACGCTTCGTCGTACCCTTGAGATAAACCTGGCACTGACGGAAGCCTTCTGCGTATTCAGCACCGCACTGGTATCCGCGGTAACGCGAGCAGGTTCTGACCATATCCGCAAAGTCGATACCGTCGTGCTCTCTCATCCAGACAAGCTGGCTCTCGTGGCACTCGAGCATATCAATCTTGAGGTCGATTTCATCGGAAATATCAACGAACTCGGTGGGGTTGAAGTTGACGCCTGCGAGGGTGTCCATATAGTAGATCGGAACGAGCTTTGCGGGATCGGCGTATTTGCTTTTGTAGTTCGGGAGCGTTGCCGTGAAGCTTGCGTCAAAGACCAGACGCGATACGGCGGTGTGGTCGGGCATGTAGTCGTTGGGGTCGTGGGTGATGATGACGTCGGGGTTTGCGTACTTGATGACGTCGACCATTTTATCGCGCGCTTCTTTGTTATTATCGTAGATCTCCAGATCGTCAAATCCGCCCCAGAAAACTTCGATGCCTGCCATCGCGCCCGCTTTTTTTGCTTCTGCGGCACGGATCTTGGTCAGTTCATCCGGGGGGATGATGACATGTCCGAGATTTCCGCTCGATGCGTGGCAGACCATGACCGTATCGCCGCGCTTGACACACTTGGCGAGCGTACCCGAGCAAGCGATTTCTACGTCATCAGGGTGACAACCGATTGCTAAAACTCTCATAATTTACTCTCCTTATTTCGTGATTGAAAAGCGAGTGCTTTTCTTCTGATTTTAGTATATCATAAGGTGGATTTTTTTACAGTATTACCTAGTCCGCAAAAAGGGTAAAATAATCCATTGATTAAAAAAGAAAAAAATAATTGACAGAAAAAAATTGGTGTGATATACTATTGGTAGAAAAATAGAAAGGAGCGTCGGATGGAAAAGCAATATTACAAGCATAAAATCGAAAATCTGCTCGTCATTAGCCGAATTGTGACGATTCACTATTTTGAGTTTGAGAAAGATTACGTCGCACCCGTGGAATCGCACGACTTCTGGGAGCTTGTGTATGCCGACAAGGAATCGATCGTTTGTACCTCTGACGGGCGAGAAACGCTTCTTTCGGAAGGTGAGGTGCTCTTTCATAAGCCGAACGAGCAGCATTCCTTGCGTGCCAACGGTCAGACGGCACCGAATGTGTTCGTTATCTCATTTGAATGTAAGAGTGAGGCGGCACGTTTTTTTGAAAATAAGCAGCTCAGTCTGAATAAGAGTCTTCTTCGCTTTGTGTACGCCATTATTGAGGAAAGCAAAAAGACCTTTGATTTGCCGTTCTCCGATCCTGAACTCAAAAAAATGAAATTACTTTCACAGCCCGCGCTTGGCGGTCAGCAATTGATTAAAAACTATTTGGAAATTTTACTGGTCAACCTGATGCGGAGTGAAACCGAAAAAGAGGATTCTGAGGTCTTTTTCCTTTCGCAGGAAAAGGTAGGGGAACAGGTGGCGGAGCAAGTGATTCGATACCTGAAGCTACATCTTTACGAACGCGTTTCTATTTCCGACGTCTGTGAGGCTCTCAACTATAATAAATCCTATATTTTCCAGCAGTTCAAAAAGGCGACCAATTGCTCGGTGATGGCATATTTCAATCGAATGAAGATTGAGCGCGCTAAGCGGATGCTGCGAGAAAGCACTTTGTCTGTCACCGAAATTTCGGATCGGTTGGCGTTCGATACTCCAAATTATTTTTCCAAGACCTTTAAGCGAATTACGGGATATACCCCTTTGCAATATAAGAAATTTCATAAGCATTAAGTGGGAAAATCCAAGAAAGTCCTTGCAATTTGAGGCATCTTCTGCTATAATATAGATAATTGATTGATAGGAGGAAATAACTTATGAAAAAAGCCGTGATTACTGTCGTAGGACAGGATACGAAGGGGATTATTGCCAAGGTCAGCGCAAAGTGCGCCGAGGCAAGCGCGAATATCGTGGAAATTTCGCAGAGTGTCCTGAAAGAATATTTTGCCATGATTATGGTCATCGATATCAGCGATCTTTCGGTGCCGTTCGGTGATTTCGTGGACGATATGAAAACGCTGGGTGAGGAGAATGCGTTGGATATCCGCACGATGCACGAGGATATTTTTAATTCGATGCACAAGATCTAAGGAGCTACTATGATCAATATTAACGACATACTTGAAACAATTAATATGATCAAAGAGGAGAATCTCGATATCCGTACAATTACGATGGGAATCTCTCTCTATGATTGCGCGGGCGATGACATAGGAACGGTCTGCGACCGCATTTACGATAAGATTACCACGCGCGCGGAGCGTCTGGTTCCAGTTGGACAGGAGATCGAAAAGGATCTTGGTATTCCGATTATCAACAAGAGAGTCTCGGTCACCCCGATTTCGCTTGTGGGCGGACGTTTTTCTTCTGACGATTACGTCAAGATTGCACACACGCTCGACCGTGCGGCACACACCCTTGGAATCAATTTCATCGGTGGTTATGGTGCGCTGGTACAAAAAGGATTTACCGATCACGCAAGAGCACTGATCGAATCGATTCCGCAGGCACTGTGTGAGACCGAGCGCGTTTGCTCTTCGGTCAACGTAGCATCGACCAAGGCGGGCATCAATATGGATGCTGTGGCACAGATGGGTCGCATCATCAAGGAAACCGCCTACCTGACGCGCAATAAAGAGTCGATTGGTTGTGCGAAGCTGGTTGTGTTTGCTAACGTTCCCGATGATAACCCCTTTATGGCGGGGGCATTTCACGGAGTCGGCGAAGCTGAATGCGTTGTCAGTGTTGGTGTTTCCGGTCCCGGTGTTGTCAGCTCCGCCATCAAGAGAGCAGGGCAGTGTGATTTCTCGACACTTGCCGAAATTATTAAGAAGACGGCATTCAAGATCACCCGTATGGGTCAGCTCGTGGCAAGTGAAGCTTCAAAACGACTCGACGTTCCCTTTGGTATCGTTGACCTTTCTTTGGCACCTACCCCCGCGGTTGGCGACTCAGTGGCACATATTCTTGAGGGAATGGGACTGGAGCGTTGCGGCGGTCACGGAACGACAGCGGCACTCGCGCTCCTCAATGATGCGGTCAAGAAGGGCGGAGTTATGGCATCCTCGCACGTCGGCGGACTTTCGGGCGCATTTATTCCGGTATCTGAGGATGCAGGTATGATTGACGCTGTGGCTTGCGGCGCGCTCTCTCTGGAAAAGCTTGAGGCAATGACGGCGGTTTGCTCGGTTGGTCTCGATATGATCGCAATTCCCGGGGATACCTCGGCAGAAACCATCAGCGGCATTATTGCCGACGAGATCTCGATCGGTGTTGCCAATACCAAAACGACGGCAGTTCGCGTCATTCCCGCCTACGGAAAGACGGTGGGCGATTCAGTTGAATTCGGCGGACTTTTGGGTTACGCACCGATTATGAAGCTGAGCGAATATTCCTGCGCCGACTTTATTGCGCGCGGCGGAAGAATTCCCGCTCCCATTCATTCTTTGAAAAACTGATCAAAACAAAAAAGAACCGATGCGATTTTCATCGCATCGGTTTATTTTTTTGTGTTTATCGAATGTCGGTAAGTGAATTCTCGATCATCGCGTGAAGCTCTGCATCTGCAGTTGCTTCTCCCATTACGATCGTATAGGTGGTATTTCCAACCGTAAGGAAATAGATCGTCGTGTCGGCAACTTGCTCACCTTCAGAAACGGTGCAAGACATCTTGGTGATCGTAATGCCGTTCGGATTGGTAGTGTGTTGGATTGCCTTGTTGGTAATCGTAATTCCCGACGCGGCGTTACCAAACAGTTCATCGATCTTCTCGACACCCCACAGCGTGTGATCGTCCTCGAGATTTCTGTCGGTTGCGACCATTTCGACGATCGTTTCGGTTGCTTCACATTCAAAAGTAACTGCCGTAAAACCGTATTCGCTGTAAACGTTCATCACCCAAGCTTCGGGATAGTAGAAAGAGATAGTATTGTTGCTGAAGATCTTCGTTCCTTCGGGCGCGGTGGCGGGAACGATCGTGATGTATCCCTTTGCTTTTGCGATCTCAGCAAAGAAAGTTCCTTCGGTAACAGAGATCATCGTGTTGCCCGTGCAACCGTCGAATACGCTCTCACCGAAATATACGGTGGTGAAGAGCTTCTTGTCAGCATCCCAAACGAACTTATCACTGCTAATGCCCGCGTTCAGTTTGCTGAGCGAAAGACCAGCCGCCTTGAGGATGGGATCGAGTTCTTCCAGAGACTCACACTCTGCATCTTTAATTGCTGCGTTGATTGCGGTTAAGGTTGCTTCATCTGCCTTAGAGAAAGCTCCGTAAATCTTTTCGGTATCCCAAACGTACTTAGCACCCTTACCGGAGAGCGAACCGAGGTGGAAGCCTGCCTCTGCCAAAATTGCGGAAGCCTCTTCGAGCGTTTCGGGGGCATCACCTTCATATGCGGCAATCGCACCATTCATCTTTGTAAGGATTTCATCGTCTGCTGTAGCAACGTCTCCGAGAAGATTGACCTCAATGAGGCTCGTGCACAGATAGAATGCACCGTCACCAAGATCGATCACCGACCCGGGAATGGTAACACTCGTCAAAGCGGTACAACCCCAGAATGCTGCGTCATCAATGGTCAAAAGTCCTGAGGGGAAAGTAAGGTTGTCGAGTGCCTTACAGCCCTTGAATGCACCCTCGCCGATGGCAAGAAGCGAAGCGGGGAAAGATACGCTCTTGAGTTTGAGACAATCCTTGAATGCACCCGTACCGATCGTGGTAAGATTCTTGGGAAGCGTGATTTCGGTCAGGTATTCACACTGAGAGAAAGCAAAGTCGCCAACGTAAAGAATCGATTCGGGAAGTTCGATCGAAGCGATGTTCTTGTGTGCCTTGAAAGCATCGTTGCCGATTCCAACGATAGCACGACCGTCGATCTCTGCCGGAACCTTTACGTCCGCAAGCTTTTCACCTGTGTAGATGTAACCCGTAATCTCGAGCTCGCCGTTTGCGTTAACGCCATATTTAAAATCTTCGTATACGTTTGTTTCGCTGACTTCAACATTTTCCTTGTTATCAGCCGTTTCATTCTCTACTTCCTGCTTGGAACAGCCGATCATGGCAAAAATCAGCAGGGCGGCAAGCGTAATTGCCAAAAGTTTTTTCATGAGAAACCTCCGTGATTATGTAGTCCCCTTTATTATACTCCATTTTTTTGTTATTGTCAATATAAAAAATGATTTCTGAGAGGATTTTTTGTGAAAAAAAAGTAAATTTTCAGAAGCGAGGCGCAGAATAAAACTTGACAGAGGCTCGCTTGTCGTTTATAATATAACTAAGAAATCACTAAGAAAAGCGATGGGAGGTGAGGTCGTGGATACGAAAATCAAAAAACTTTACGGTGTCGGGGAGGTTCGTGCGGCGGCGTATGCCCGTCTTGGGGTTGCTACCGTGGGGGATCTGCTTCGGCATTATCCGAGAGGATACGAGGATCGCGGAGATGTCCGCCTTTTGTCCGAATGTGACGGAGGGGGCAAGAGTTCCCATCTTTTGACGGTCGCGACTGAGCCTAAGAGCGCACGCATTCGTGGTCGGATGTCAATGCTCAAATTTCGCGCGTATGATGACAGCGGACTTTGCGAGATTACCTTTTTTAATCAGGAATATCTCAAAAACGTCTTTACTCCCGGTGCGATCTTCCGATTTTACGGTCGGGTAGAGAAAAAGGGCAACCGTTATTTTATGACCTCGCCCGCGTACGAGCCGTATCGGGAGGATACTCAGCTCCCCCCGCTCGTTCCGATCTATCCGCTGACCGAGGGGATCTCACAAAAGCAGATTGCCAAGGATATGAAATCGGCAATGACGATTGCATCGCTCTCTCTAGAGGAAGATCCTCTCCCCGAGGAAATTCGCCGCAGACAGGGACTTTGTCTGGAAGCCTACGCGCTTCGGAACGTTCATTCGCCCGACAGCTTTTCGGCACTTGCGGCGGCAAAAAAACGATTAATTTTTGACGAATTTTTTACCTTTGCCCTGGGACTTTCGATGGCGGGACGCCACACGGCGCACACGCCTGCCGTTCCGTGTACCGCAGGGGATATTTCGCGTCTTACCGCAAGTCTTCCTTACGCACTCACGGGGGCGCAAACCCGTGTGATTTCGGAAATTTTCGCGGATATGGCAAAGGATCGCGCGATGAACCGACTTGTTGTCGGTGACGTTGGGTGCGGTAAAACCGTCTGTGCGGCGGCGGCAATGCTGATTGCGGTGCAAAGCGGACGGCAAGCGGCTTTGATGGCACCGACCGAAATTTTGGCACGTCAGCATTTTGTCGATCTCAGCGCGCTGTTTGCCCCTTTGGGGATTCGCTGTGAACTTCTTGTTGGGGCGATGACTGCCGCGGCAAAAAAGAAGGTTTATGCGGGTCTTGCCGATGAGAACGAATCGACGAGAATTCCGATCGTAGTCGGAACGCAAGCACTTCTTTCTGAGGGCGTTTCGTTTGCCTGCCCCGGACTTGTTGTGACTGACGAGCAACACCGCTTTGGCGTGCGTCAGCGCGCCGTGCTTGCGGGAAAGAACGATCTTTCGCACACGCTTGTGATGAGCGCGACGCCCATTCCGCGTTCGCTTGCATTGGCACTTTACGGAGAGCTTGACGTTTCTACCATTGATGAAATGCCCGCGGGACGGCAGAGAGTCGACACCTTTGTGGTGGACGAGAGTTACCGTGCGCGGTTGGATAAGTTTATTTTGAAGCAGATTGCCGAGGGGGGACAGGTCTATATTGTCTGCCCTGCGGTGGAGGAAAACGAGGAGGAAGAAATTGACCTTTCTCTCTCGGATATTGACGGAGAGGGGATTCGCCGTCGAAAAGCACCACTCAAATCGGCGGTGAAGTATGCTGAGGAACTCGGAGAACGTTTTCCCGACGTGTCGGTTGGCTTTTTGCACGGCAAGCTGAAGAGCAAGGAAAAGGACGCGGTGATGCAACGATTTGCCGCAGGTGAGATCGATATTCTCGTTTCGACGACGGTGATTGAGGTTGGCGTGAACGTGCCGAACGCGAGTCTGATGATTGTGGAAAATGCCGACCGCTTCGGACTTTCGCAGTTGCATCAATTGCGCGGACGCGTGGGACGTGGTAGGAGAAAATCCTACTGTGTGCTAGTGTCCGAGAGTGCGACGGGAGAGAGTACGGCACACGATCGCTTGATGACTATGCGCGATTGCTACGATGGATTTTCAATTGCCGAGCGCGATCTGGAAATGCGCGGACCGGGGGATTTTCTCCGTTCGACGGGTGATGCGTCGGTACGGCAGAGTGGCGGCGTTCGTTTCCGTCTTGCCGAGCTTTGCGACGATACGGGACTGCTCAAGAAGGCATTCAGCGAAGCGAAAGTACTCATTGATGCCGATCCCGAGCTACAGAATTCCCCGATTCTTGCCCACCGCGTGGCACTGATGTTCACGCCCGAAGATGGAACGATGAATTGATTATGAAATGATAAAGATGATAAAAACCACGGAAAACATTTTCGTGGTTTTTGTGTGTGTCTTAAAAAGTAAGGGAGAAAACCCCATTTGTGGTTTTCTCCCTCTTTGCATCTTTGATGCAAATTCACCCTCTTTCGGGCGCTATTGAACGATGGGGATGCGCGGGGCGTTGCCCCACACCCCACCAAAGAACTTTTTGAAAAAAGTTCTTTGGAAACTCAAAAACTTTTTAATAGTTTTCTGCGTGGATTTCGAAATATGCCTTGGGATGGTTGCAGGTGGGGCAAATTTCAGGTGCCTTTGTGCCGACCATAATGTGTCCGCAGTTGCGGCATTCCCAAACCTTGACGTCGCTCTTAGCAAAGACCTCGGCAAGCTCTACGTTCTTCAGCAGTGCGCGGTAACGCTCTTCGTGATGCTTTTCTACCGCGGCAACCAGACGGAACTTTGCGGCAAGCTCATGGAAGCCTTCTTCTTCTGCCGTCTTCGCAAAGCCTGCGTACATATCGGTCCACTCGTAGTTCTCGCCTGCGGCGGCGTTTGCAAGGTTCTCTGCGGTATCGCCAATGCCTTCGAGTTCCTTGAACCACAGCTTAGCGTGTTCCTTTTCGTTGTCCGCTGTCTTTAAGAAGAGCGCGGCAATCTGCTCAAAGCCCTGCTTCTTGGCAACAGACGCAAAATAGGTGTACTTGTTTCTTGCCTCGGATTCGCCCGAAAAGGCAGCCATCAGATTTTTTTCGGTTTGTGTTCCTTCGTATTTGCTCATAACAAAATCTCCTTATATATTAATTTTTTTCAAGAATCTGATCTAACAGAGCGCAAAGCTCACTCTTGGGGCGAAGCCCTTTTCTTGTTTCAATGACCTGACCGTTCTTGAAGATCAGGATTGCGGGAATCGCATCGATATGATAGCGAATGGCAAGCTCACTTTCGGCGTCAACGTTGATCTTGCCAACCTTGACTTTGCCCTCGTATTCGGTTGCGATCTCTTCGATGGTCGGAGCGATCATACGGCAAGGGCCGCACCACTCTGCCCAGAAGTCTACGAGCACGGGGATTTCGCTTGCGATGACTTCGGCTTCAAAATTGTTTTTTGTTAACGTAATTTCTGCCATACTTTTCTCCTTGATTTATTGATCGTCTGTTTTGCCGTCAAAGCAGTAGGTGCACACTTTCTCAGTCGGTAAGCCGATGGCTTCTACCAAATCGTCGATGCGGTGGTAGCGCAGAGAGGTGAAGTGTAACTGCTCACAGATTTTGTCGACCATTTTTTGGTATTTTTTACTTTCGGGATTGACGTATTCGCGAAGTGTTTCGCGGTCGGGCTCTTTCCCCTCAAGTTCGGCAATCACGCGGCGGGTGATCAGCTCCATTTCGGAGGAAGAACGAGAGAAGCTTAGGTACTTACAGCCGAAAATCAAAGGAGGACAGCCAACGCGGATATGTACCTCTTTGGCACCGCTTTCGTACAGAAATTCGGTGGTTTCACGAAGCTGTGTTCCACGGACGATTGAGTCGTCGATGAGCATCAAGCTCTTTCCATTGATCAGATCGTGAATCGGAATCAGTTTCATCTTTGCGATCAGATTGCGCTTGGTTTGCGTGGGCGGCATAAAGGAACGAGGCCAGGTGGGGGTGTATTTTACGAAAGGACGCGCGTAGGGGATGCCGCTTTCGTTGGCATAGCCGACGGCATGCGCGATGCCTGAATCAGGAATGCCTGCCACAAGGTCGGGATGAATATTGTCGCGGCGGGCAAGAAGCTGTCCGCAACGGTTACGGACAATTTCGACGTTTTCTCCCTCGTAGGACGAGGAGGGATATCCGTAGTATGCCCACAAAAAGGCACAAATTTTCATTTTTTCACCGGGAGCGACCAAAGTTTTTACACCGTCGGCAGTAATGACCGCAATTTCTCCCGCGCCGAGCTCGCGATAGTCGCGATAGCCGAGGTTGAGATAGGCAAAACTTTCAAAGCTTGCGCAGAATCCCTCTGCTTTTTGACCGAGCACGATGGGGGTGCGACCCATTTTATCACGCGCGGCATAAATGCCGACGGGGGTGAGAATCAGCATACTCAGCGAACCGTCGATGATTTCCTGCGCATAACGGATTCCTTCAATAAAATTATCCTTTTGATTGATGATGGCGGCAACCAATTCGGTAGGGTTAACCTCTCCGTTCTGCATCTCGAAGAAATGACAGCCGGGAGTGATCTTTTCCTGAACGATCTCTTCGGCATTATTGATCTTTCCGACCGTCGTGATGGCAAAGGTTCCGTGTTGCGAACGAATGAGAATCGGTTGCGCTTCAAAGTCCGAAATACAGCCGATGCCGAGATTGCCCTGCATCGAGGTTGACTCCTTACTGAATTTCGTTCGGAAGGGAGCGTTTTCAATATTGTGAATGGCGCGGTCAAAGCCGACACCCGATTGGTAGACGGCAAGACCTGCTCGTCTTGTGCCGAGATGGGAATGATAGTCAACACCGTAAAAAAGATCAAATACGCAATCTTCCTTGGAAGCTACGCCGAAAAATCCACCCATAAAAATACCTCTTTTGCTTTGCTTGGTTTGTAGAAGAGAGAAACTCTTATTACTTTTTATTATAACATAAAATCAATCAAAAAAAAAGTGGTAGACTCAAAAAAATCAAAAAAAGTTTCAAAAAACTTTAGCCGAGTTCGCAGCAGTGTAAAATTCTCAAAAAGGAATTTTTAAAATACCAATCTATCCTTAATATTGCTATTTTAATAAAATAATTCCGATTTTGGAAAAAAGTTTTCAAAATCTCTTGACAAATTGGAGAAGTGGGTGTATAATGATACCGAAAACGAAAATTGTGAGGTGGCTTATGGCAACGGCAAAAAAACAAAAGGTTGATTTGATGGTATCTCCCGAAAGTGATAAAGAGGCAAAACTGAAGGCACTGAAGACGGCAATTTCTCAGATTGAGAAGAAGCATGGAGAGGGTTCGGTTATGCGTCTTGGTGAAAATACGCATATGGAGGTACAAGCGGTCAGTACGGGATCGATCTCACTCGACCTCGCTCTTGGCATTGGCGGCGTTCCGAAGGGAAGAATTATTGAAATTTTTGGTCCGGAGTCCTCGGGTAAAACGACGGTCGCTCTGCATATCGTTGCCGAAGTGCAGAAGGCGGGGGGCGAAGCGGCGTTTATTGATGCTGAGCACGCACTCGATCCCGTGTATGCCAAAGCTCTCGGTGTAGATATTGACAACCTACTCGTTTCTCAGCCTGATTGCGGCGAGGACGCGCTCAACATTACCGAGGAGCTCGTTCGTTCGGGTGCGATTGACATCGTGGTCGTTGACTCGGTGGCGGCACTCGTTCCCCGTCAGGAAATTGAGGGAGATATGGGTCAGGCGACGGTTGGCGTGCAGGCGAGACTGATGTCGCAGGCGATGAGAAAGCTTTCGGCGGTCATTTCTAAGAGCAATACCGTGCTTGTGTTTATTAACCAGCTTCGCGAGAAGGTGGGAGTGATGTACGGAAACCCCGAAACGACCCCCGGTGGACGCGCGCTCAAATTCTACGCATCGGTACGTATTGACGTTCGCAAGACCGAACAGCTCAAGAACGGCAACGATATTTACGGAAACCACGTTCGTTGTAAAGTGGTAAAAAACAAGGTTGCGCCGCCTTTTAAAACGGCAGAGTTTGATATTCTGTACGGAAAGGGAATTTCACGTTCGGGCGAGATTATCGACTATTGTATTTCTCTCGATATTATTAAAAAGAGCGGTTCTTGGTTCTCCTATAACGGAGAGCGCATCGGTCAAGGCAAGGATAACGTCCGCAAGCTGATCGAAAGCAATCCTGAGTTGCTTGCCGAGCTCGATCAGAAGGTTCGTGCGATGAAAGATCGCATTGGAGACGCCGAAGAGGAATTTGAACTTGACGATGAGGATGATTTCGACATCCGCACGTTGGGTGAGGACGACGAGCTTTGATGACGCTAACACTACTCTCCTTGGCGGAGCGCGGTGCGGAAGAGATTTCGGTGACTTTTGCTCTGCAAAGTGGGGAGCATATACAAAAGGAAAGCTTCCTTCTTTCGGTGACGCAGGTGGCGGATCTTCGCTTGCGCGTCGGCGAATGTGATCGGTTGTGTTATGAGAATGTCGAATACGCCGCGCGCCTACATCACGCCGAGAAATGCGCTTTGCGGATTCTTGCCTACGGCGATTGTTCGGAAAAGATGCTTTGTCGTAAGCTTGTGATGAAGGGGATTTCCCGCGAGGTCGCGGAGGATACGGTGGCGGAGCTTTGCCGTAGCGGATGGTTAAATCCCGCGGAGAGTGCATGCCGAGAGGTTGAACGATGCCTTACAAAGCTTTGGGGTAGACGCAGAATTGTGGCGACACTCTATGAAAAGGGATATTCCGATTGCACGGCAAAGCAAGCAATGCGTTTGCTTTCTGAGGTTGACGAGGTCGAGCTTTGCGTTCGACGGATCGAAAAACAAGCAAACGAAATTCCTGACGATCCCAACGAACGTAAAAAACTGATCGCATCTTTGGAAAGATACGGCTTTTTATCCTCGCAGATCAAAGAAGCTTTTACAAGAATATTGCAAAACTAACAAAACCCAAAAGCAAGGGGTGTTATCCTTATCGGAGAAATCACAGAAAGCCCTATGTTCATAAGAAAGTTTGCTTATATGGAGTGGATTTGCTTCGCAGTAAACAAATAGTTGACCCCGACAGATTTTTAAGGTCTGTCGGGGTTAACTGTTAATTCAATACAATGCCCTCTGCGTTTATGCGAATCAAGTAAAACAAATTAAAAACTTCCTCCTGGGGATTTATCGTGTGGTACATATTTACCAAACGTCTTTTTCCAACTCTTCGATCAAGTATAGCAAAAATACGGACGATCATATCTTCACTTTTCAAGCTATCCTCAATGCTTTGGTTGTCAAATTCTTCAAAAGCCCGATAAAAGGAATGTTCACTGAATATGCCTAATTTTAGTGCTGTATCATCCATATATGCATAATTTTCAGTCATGCGCTTTTCATATGTTTCGTCGTGCGGAAACAAGCGTGCTTTGCTCCAATTGTTCCAATAGCAACCGCTGATCAATTCTTTGCCATCCAATCGTATAGAAGCTCTGCCGTGATGGTCCGGGCTTTTACTGTAAGCGGTGCAATAATACTGAATATGCCCTCGTAATGCTTTCGCAAGATATTCGTGTTCAAGTTTGTGTCTGATACCGCTCCAAGTTGGCATAGCCATCCTCCTGTCAAAACCTATACTCCTAAAGATGCACGAGCGCATCCATAGGCTCCCTTCGGGAGGGAACTGGCGCCGTAGGCGACTGAGGAAGGGTACGTGACAATAAGGCTAGTTTAAGTCCAAAGTAACGCAGACTCCTTTCGTCACGGCTACGCCGTGCTACCTCTCTCTCGGATGGAGGTTTCTCGTTAGCCTATTATATCACAAATCGGCGGAGAAAACAATCCCTCTACCGAAATTATTCGTAGGGGTGTTCTTTGAACGCCCGCGGCGGGTGACCACAGGTCGCCTCTATCGAGGCAAAAAATTATTGGAAAGCGTGTATCTGCGTTTTTATATTTCTAAATTTTCTGTTAAGAACAGTGGACAAAACGCTTTCGGCTTTTTTTATTTAAGATTCCATCGGCTCAAATCCGTTAAAGCAGAGCTTCTTGATCATTGTTGGGTAGTCTTTGTATGTATAATCGAAATCGAATTTGATACCTTCGATACCGTCGATCACACCATAGTCGGTGTATTGCCACATACCAAGCTGATCTCCGTAAGAGGTGCTCCAAGTGTAGGAAACCTCAATCGTCACGGGATTGTCGTTGTTTTTGCGGTTCTCGGGATAGCGGGCGTACCAGATGTCCATCGAGGATTTGATCACGGCAGTGTCGAGTCGGTTGACCAGCCAATCGTTGTTGGAGTAGAGTGCACCGTAGTATCCGTTTTTGCGCAGTTCGTTGACGAAGATCAAGCAAAACTCGGTCAGCGTTTCTTTGTCCAGCGAAGCCAGTGTTGGGTCTTCTAAGTCGAAGTAGATGGGATATTCGAATTGCTTTCCCTCGAGCCAATTGAGAAGAAGCTCAATGTCCGAAAGAAGCTGCTCTTCGGTGGTGGCGTAGGTGTAAAAATACGCGCCGAGCGCAAAGCCTGCGGCTTTGGCATCGGTATAATTCATTTCAAACACGGGGTCCCTCCCACCGCGCGGTTCTCCCGCATCGTTGATTCTTGGCGTGCTTCCTGCCTTGAGAATGGCAAAACTCATTCCTGCTTCTTTGAGAGCATTCCAGTTTAAGGGGAGATATGCGCCGCTAGCGTTTTGATGGTGTTGGTAAACCGAAACGTCGACGCCTCGGAAGAGCACCTCGGTATTTTGTACACGGGCACCGGGATAAACGTCGGTATAAAATAAATAATTGGAGAACTTCGAGTCGCAACGCTGACAGACTTCAACAATCTTTCCTCGTTCGGTCAGGGTGGGGTGTAGGCAGAAAGTAGTAGCAAAATCGTGTCCGAGTGGCGCGATAACGTCGGTTTGGTAGACCAAATCACAGTTTTTGCACGTATATTCGGTATATCCCGCTTGCGTACAGGTAACTGTGTGCTGAGCGGAATTCAAGGAATGCCCCGTTGCCGAGATGATTTCGGTTTTGTAGCTTTCCTCGCAGGTTTGGCAGGTGTGCAAACGATATCCTTCGTGCTCGCAGGTGGGCGGAACGACCGTGTCTTCGTAAGAATGATCTACGGGTTCGGTAAAATCGGTTTTGTAAGAATATCCGCATTCGCAACTGGATAGGGTGTATCCTTCTTTTGCGCAGGTCGGTGCAATTACGCGTTCGCTCATGGTGTGCTCGACAGAGGGGACAAAGTCGGTTTGATAAGAATAATCGCAGTTTGCGCATTTCCACAAGGTGTATCCTTGCTCTTCGCAGGTAGGGGCGATTTCCAAACACTCCCATTCCTCGTGTGTGCATTCGGTAAGACCACACGAAAGAAGAAACGTAGGAAGCGGAGTCAGGAGCGCGAAGGCAAGAGAAATAAAAAAATTTTTCATTTTTGCGGTTTCTCCGTATAATTCTTGCGGGACTTGGAAAATCTAAGGGGTGAATTATTATAATAATTATAACAAAATGAAGTTTTTTTGTCAACAGAGAACTTTGTCGGGATGGAACTTCTTTTGTCGAAAAAAACCTGAAAAAAATTTCAAAAAATTTCAAAAAAGGTATTGACAAGAATTAAGAGGTGTGATATAATAGTCAAGCTGTCGCGGAAAAGCACAGCGGAACGGTCATTGAAAATTGAACAACAAGAGAGAAGTACAAAGCATAAAAAATGCGTGTGTGCAGATCTCGTCAAAGAGTTATATATACTCAACGAAGTAAAAGAAGCTAGAAAAGAATAGCTCGAAAAGGTTATAGCTAATTCTTCGGAATTAGATATGATAGAATTTTTTCGAGAGTTTGATCCTGGCT
>JAZRLS010000049.1:0-11322 GCA_045646945.1 Eubacteriales bacterium
CCCGATATGATAGAAATTCTCGCAGAGCTAAAGAAGCATACCCATGGCGAGTGGATGTTCCCATCACCCGTAAAAGATGGAGAGCCGAGAAATCCCACAGCAGTGTATCACCGATTCCAAGTGATCCTTGAACGCTCACACTGCAAAAAGATACGCTTCCATGATCTGCGCCACACCTTCGCTACGATGGCGCTCGAAAACGGAATGGATATCAAGACTCTCTCGGCTATGATAGGGCATATCAGCTCGGAAACCACGCTGAACATCTACAGCCACATTACAGATACCATGCAACAGCAGGCGGCGGTGAGAATCGACCGAGAAATCGGCGGTACAAACGCAGAAATGCCCGAACCGCCTCCTCCCAAGGTAAGTGACGAGCCAACCCCCGAAAACACCACAGAAACGGTTTTTGAGCCGTACAAGCCCAAAATAAGAAAGAGTGGCACTGGATGCGTGACGATGATAAACGACCACCTTTACGAAGGTCGCTTCACACCGAGAGTCAACGGCAAACGCATATCCAAGAATGTCTACGCCAAGACACGAGAGGAATGCGAGGAAAAGCTCGCGGTTCTGATCGTGGAAATGAAAGCTAAGATCGCACAAGAAAAAGCAAAACTAAAAGAGGGCGCCGACTAACACGCCCTCTTTTATATTTTGAGGATAATAATGGTGAAAAATAGTTGAAAAATATCGAAATAAGTGATATAATATTTTCGGAATTTTGTTTATGGAGGATGTTTTTATGAAAGTACAACAAGAACGAATGGATGCTTATCTAAAAAAAATCAACGGAAGTCCGTGCCCACTTTGTGGACAAAAAAGATGGCAAATAAGCAATACTGTGTTTCAAGCAATTGAGTTTGATACAAAAGGCCTCATACTGGGAGGCGGGGCCTATCCTATTGTGCCGCTCACTTGTATGAACTGCGGTAATACTTACTTTATTAACGCGCTTGTCGCCGATTTAATAGATCGTCCAACAGATGATGCCGACGATATTGCTCACGTGAAAGATTCCGAAAGGGGTGGTTCTTGTGATTGATGAACGAGTTGTAGTTAATTCGCCTGTTTCCGATGGCATGCTTGAGAATGTTGGGCAAAGCGGCATAAAAAAAATAGAACAGGACGAAACAGTAACAATAAAAAGACCAGTTAATCATAACGAAGTGTCTTTAATGGAAAATGATTGGCAACGAATAAAGGATAAAATAAATGCCATTACATTGAAAAAGAAAATCGATTTGTCTGCCATTGTTGTTGGTGCAATAATTCCATATTCCATTGATATAATTGTGGATTTTATTAAAAATGAAACGCCAAATTTCTTTCCCTTATGTATTTGCGTAGTATTGCTCATTATTATTCGCTTTCTTGCAAGGTATCTTCCTTGGTTGGGTGAAGACAAAGTAGCGGAAAACAAGGTGCATTTAGAAGATTTAAAAAGCATGGTAACATATGTTGAAAAATCCCTACAAAGTAAACACTAAAAAGTATGCATATTCCTTAATAGAAAGATAGGGCGGCTCATAAGAGCCGCCCTTGAATATTGGTTTGCAGTAAACAAAGAAAAGTATATTATTTTATTTCCGCGAAAAAGTCTGTTTCCTTGATTATCTGGATGTTACATCCTTTATCGTTGTACTCGATTGCTTTTTTTACTTTCGTGCCGTATGTTCCGTTAGAATACGTTTGGCACTCACACGCACCAATAATCAAATAATCAGTTGTCTTTTTTACGCTGGATTCAACAATTCCTCCGCGTTCGACAATGTATTTCTCAACTTCTGCTTTTTGTCCGTATGCGAAATTTCCGCTCAAACAAACATGCTTATCTTCAACGGAGTAAATCTCAGATTTAAGAGCTTCAACAGGGTTAAGCATATCGCAAATAACAGAGGTTAGATACTCTGCTTCTTCTTTGGTTACTACAGAATCTTCTAATACTTTTTCGACTATTTCCAATGCCTTGTTGAACGGGAAATGGTCAGACAAATATATATTGTCGTAGAGCCACTGACGGAGGTTTTTACATTCTTCGTCTGTTACCTCACCGTCAACAGCTATGCCTTTGAGAATACCGTCAAGAATTTGTGTTGCCAATGTAACCGGCGATGTTGACATTGAATCGAGATACTCTTTCATGCATTTTTGGAGCTGAGTAATTTCGTCCAAGGTAATAACATTGTCATCCAAAATCGCATTAATAACCTCGATAATGTCAGAAACCTCTTTATGATTGGAATACTGACTGTTGCTATCTCTCCAAACGGTAATATAATCGATCTCATCTTGATTGATAGTATTATCAATGGAAAAGCCTCTAACAAGGCCGTAGAATTCGCTAATCGATTTTCTAAGCACAGCAGCATCTATATATGAGGTGTGTACAGCCGTGTTGTTAGGATAATATTTCTTTACGCAATCATCAACATCTATATCATAAGCTTCTACAAGGGCGTTGAAAAGGTCGGAGCAGGCACAAGCGTCATCAAAAGCGTTATGTTCTGAATCAATATCGATTTCGAAATATTCGCAAAGAGAAGCTAAACTGTAATTAGGCACAGCATATGAAGGAACAAATTTTCTCGCCAAATCATAAGTACAGATGTAGTAGAATTCAGGAATATCCAAATTGTATCTGCGTAAGTTTTTAACCAATGCATCTAAGTCAGAGGAAGCAACATTATGACCAATCACAACGGCATTGGTAAAATATTTTTCAATGTCTTTCCAAATTTCGGGGAAAGAAGGCTCGTCTGCTACTTGTGAAGCCGTAATACCATGCACACGGACACAGTTTGAATCAAAACCATCTTCAGGATTAACGTAGATATCCAATTCAGGATAATACGGCTCGTGATCATTATAATTCTCACAAACAATACCAAGTTGACATATTGCCTTGTTTTTTGAATTGGCGTACTCGACATCAAAATACGTTATTTTTTCCATAGTGCTACTCCTTGAAGATAAAATAAAAAGCCGCAAGGATACACCTTACGGCTTTGATTTTGCGGTCAAAACCGCGATTTTGGTCGGAGTGACAGGGTTCGAACCTGCGGCATCGACGTCCCAAACGTCGCGCGCTACCAACTGCGCCACACCCCGAAGTGTGTAAAATATTCGATTTTTAGGTCAATTTCCGTAAGTGGTCAAACATGTGGTCAAACCGCTTTTCACAGCGATTTTGAAAGAGAGTATATTGCCGAAAAAGTCAGTATTTACAAGGCTTTTCGGCGTTTTTCGGGATTTCATAATGAGGGGGCGGTGTCTTGCTCCCAAACGTCGCGCGCTACCAACTGCGCCACACCCCGAAATATTGAATTTTATGCAACACGGCAGTTGTCCGCTGCGCTTCCTGTTGCCGTTACCGCATCGCGCATCGCAAATGAATTTGCTCGCGTTCTGCGACGGCTGCCACTCCTTATTCCTCGCTCACTCACCCACAGGGTGCGCTCGGAAACGTCCCCAACTGCGCCACACCCCGAAAAGAAAAATAACAAAGAAATAAGAATTTACGCATAATATTATAACAGATTTTTTCTTCAAAGTCAAGGGTTATCTTGATTTTCCTTATCTGATGTGACGTAATATTTTCGGTGGTTTTCGTATGGCTTAGAATGGAGAAGAAAAGTTGGTGACAGGACGCTTGAACATCTTTTGCTTCGCTCAAGTATGTTCTGCGAGTCGGTCACCCAAGGACCAAACAAAAAAGGAGGCAACGCCTCCTTTTTTGTTTGGTACGGGTGACAGGACTTGAACCTGCACGAATTCTCACCAGATCCTAAATCTGGCGCGTCTGCCAATTCCGCCACACCCGCGTAGGGAAGAGCTGCGGCTCTTCCTCATTTTTGGTTAGTCGTTTTCTCCGTCGAGGAAAATCACGATCTTACGGTTATTTTCTGATCCGATCGAGTTAGTCGAAACTCCCTCGATGTTCTGAATTTCCGAATGAATGATTCTTCTCTCGTAGGGATTCATCGGCTCGAGCATGACGCTCTTCTTATACTTCTGAACCTTTGCCGCCATTCTTCTTGCCAGCGTACGGAGGGTTTCCTCACGCTTTGCACGGTATCCCTCGACGTCGACCGAAATCTTGACGTATTCCTCTTTCTTGCCGTCGACTCTCTTATTTGCGGCGAGGTTTGCGAGGTACTGGAGCGAGTCGAGCGTATCGCCGTGGTGACCGATGAGCAACGATGCTCCTTCACCGTTGATGGCGATTCTCGTCTCTCCGTTCTCTCCCTCGGTGACCGTCATTTCTGCCTCAATATTCATATCAGCAAGCAGCTTTTCGATAAAATCGATTGCTCTTGCTTCACCGCCGCAGGTGTAGCTTGCCGAGATCTTTGCGTCGGTGGCACCGAGTCCCAAAAATCCCTTCTTTGCTTCTTCGAGCACGGTATATTCAATTTTGTCTGCGGAAGGCGCGCCAAGCTCGGCAACCGCCAGCGCAACTGCTTCCTCAACGCTCTTAGCGCTGATTACAATTTCCTTTTTCACTTTACTTCTCCGTCCGTATGATTTTCATTGTCAGAATCTGTGTCGTCTGCTTGATCCATCCGATCATTGATAGCTTTGCGGTAATTTTCCATATCGGAAATTTTTTCTTTTTTCGCCTTGCGTTCTGGCTTATCGTCTTCCTTGATGACTGCGCCCTCGATCAGAGAACTCTTCTTCTGAGGCTTTTCGTCCTTCGCTTTTTCTGCTTCCTGTGCTTCGAGTGCCGCCTTGTGTGCTTTTGCCTTTTCTGCGGTGTCCTCAAAGTCCTCATCGTCGATGTGGTGGAGCGAACGAACGACCTTACCCGATTTATTTTTCGGTGCTTTATTGTCTACACGGACGTTCATTTCCTTTTCGGCTGCCTTGTAATCCTCTTCGGTAAAGACGGGAATCGGCATCGTCTTCTTAAGAATCCACTGCTTGATAACGCCGAGAATGCTCTTGAAAATCCAGTAAACGCCGATGGCTGCGGGAACGATGAAGGTGATATATACGCTGAAGAGCGGCATCACGATATCCATCATTTTATTGGAGCAACCCATCGCGGGGTCGTTTGCGTTGGTAGGCTGATACGAAAGCTTACGCGTCAGCTTCATGCTGAAGAAGTAGACCACGAAGGTCAGCACGGGGATCAGCAGAAGCAGGTCAAAGGATTTGAAGCTCGGAATTGCCCCGAGGTCGATCGCGCCGAAGACTGTGAGGTTCGGCAGATCTGCTGCAGTGAGATGGAAGCCTTCCACGCCTGCGAATGCGGCGGGATTCTCTGCGAGCACGTTCTTGACCGCGCCCATCAGGTCGATGTTACGCGTTCCGACGGCGGCGACGTCAAAGCTATATCCGTAAGAGTTGACGACGCCGACGAGATTCTGAATCGTCTCGGTCGAAAGCTGGCAGATATAGTGCAGGGGGCTCATAACGATGTTATAGAGTGCGATGAGGATCGGGAACTGAATGAGCAGCGGCAGGCATCCGCCCATGGGGTTGTAGCCTTCCTTCTGATAGAGTTCCTGAATCTCCATCGACATTTTTTGCTTGGTCGGTTGGTCGTCGCGTCCCGCGTATTTCTTGCGGATTGCCATTTCCTTGGGGCGAAGCTTTGCCTGCTTGATAGAATTTTTCTGCTGTTTGATTCCAAAGGGAAGCAAAACAAGCTCAAGGATGACGGCAAAGATCAGAAGCGCCAGAATATAATGGCCGCCCACAATCTTATTGCAGAAGCGGATCACGAAGCCGAAGGGTACGTTGATAATATCCCAAAGTGAACTCATGATACTTTACGGATTCCGTAGCGAGCTACGGAAACTCCTCTCTTTGCTTTTTTGGTTACTGTTTGTCATTGTGATGATCTTCTTCTCTCCGATCCCTTTGGTATTTCGGAATTTTCTTGGGGGGAACGGGATCATACCCACCCGCCGAGAACGGTTGACAGCGAAGAATTCGCCACACCGTAAGACCGAATCCCACGAAAAAGCCACGTTTCATAAATGCCTCAGCGGCATAGGCAGAGCAAGTAGGGGTAAACCTACAAGAGGGATTTCGTTTTAAGGGAGATAGGAATTTCTGATAAAGACGTATGAGCCAAATGCAAACGTACTTCATTGATTTTTCATTGATTCGCCCGACGGTTGCGCGTAGAGCGAAAGCTGTCTGAATGCCGCGTCGAGTTCGGCACGCACGTCGGTGCTTTTTTGACCGACGATGGCGCCGCGTGCGCTGATGACGATGAGAAAACCGGTTCTAAGGTCGCTCTTCAGAGGATCGTACGCCGCGCGAATGACGCGCTTTGCCCGATTCCTGACGACGGCACCGCCGATCTTTTTGGATACCGAAAGACCGAGGCGATTGACGTACTTCTTTTCGGGATGTTCCCGACGAAGTCTTCCTGCCGCGAGGTCCTTTAAGACGTAAACCGCGATGGTTTTTCCCACGAAGCGTTTTCCGTTCTTGTATGCTTTTTGATACAAATGGTTTTCTTTGATCGCAACGTTTTTCATCGTGTTCATTCCTTACGCTTGATTCGTCTATATACCAAAAACCCCGATGCACACGGAAAACAGGGAGCTGTTTTCAAGGTCATCGGCGGTTTTATGTGTCAGCATAGACGTTCAAGCTTGCATCATCTGCAAATTTGAAATTCGATTAATAGGTCAGTCTTTTTCTGCCTTTTGCGCGTCTTCTCTTGAGGACGTTTCTGCCGTCAGCAGTCGCCATTCTCTTTCTGAAGCCGTGCTCCTTTTTTCTCTGACGCTTTTTGGGTTGATAGGTTCTGAGCATTTACTTGCACCTCCTTGATAGTTGTTTTCATTTCGAGCGGTACGCCGTCCGAAATGATCCGGAAGCGTGTTGCTGTTTCAGCCAAAAATACGCTTTATACAATGACAACATATATTAAACCATATTTTCTCTTTTTTGTCAAGAGCTTTTTTGAATTTTTTCGAGATTTTTTCGATCTTTTTATCTTTTTTAAAAAAAAGAGAGAAAAAGTACTTGACTTTTCAGGGGGTACAATATTTGTACAAATATGATATGTGACAAAAACCTCCGTTTTTGATGTATTTTGCGTTTTTTTTTTGAAATTTTGACATTTTATGCACAGAATTTTAAAAAATCATTGTATAATTCATTTTTTTGTGCTATAATAAAAATAATATGTATGAAAGCGATGTGTAAAGGCGGTGTTTTTGTGGAGCTGATCAAGGAGGACGTGTTTCGAAAACAGATCAAAAAATCCCTCTCGGGTGGATATCTGTTCTTCGGCGATGAGGATTACCTCAAGAGTGTTGCGTTGCGATCGGCACGCGAGGCGATCTGCCCTGACGAGACCTTTGCTCTCTTTAACGACGTACGCATTGATGCGCTGGACTATTCTCCCGCGGTACTGCTGGATGCGATGATGCCGCCGCCGATGATGGCGGATCAGAAAATCATTACGCTCAGCGGACTTCCGCTGGCTTCGATGCGCGCGAGCGAGATCGAGGATCTTTTGGAGGTTCTCTCTCTGTTGCCGCAATATGATTACAACGTGCTGATTATTTCGGTTCCCGCAGGACAGCTGGACGAGGGCATGCTTCCCAAGCGTCCCTCCAAGATGCTTGGCGAATTTTTGAAGGTAGTCACGCCGGTTTGGTTTGAGTCGATCTCCACGGCGCGCTTGACGGCGTGGGTAGGGAAGCATTTTGAGCATCACGGTGTGACGGCGTCACCCGCGGTATGCGCGAAGCTGATTTCGATTTGCGGATCGTCGATGTTTGTTCTTGCCTCCGAGACCGAAAAGCTTGCGTATTACGTGCTTTCCCACGGAAAGAACGTGGTGAGTGAGCGCGAGGTGGACGAGATTGCCATTGCGGAGATCGCGTCGGACTCCTTTGCGCTGACCAATGCGTTGCTTGACGGACGCAGTGAAGATGCGCTTCGGGCACTCGAGGTGATGAAATTCCGACGGATGGAGCCTGTGTTGGTGCTCGGAGAAATTTCGCGGTCGCTTTGCGATCTGCTTGCCGTGAAGATGCTGGCGGCAGACGGTGCAACGGTTGCCGAGATGACGTCGATTCTCGGAATGAAGAGCGAATACCGCGTAAAGCTCTACGTCAATGCAGCGGTGGGAAAATCCGAACGGCGGTTGCGTCAGGCACTGGAGCTTTGCTCGCAGGCGGATTTGGCACTCAAGCAGAGCGCGAAGGGATATCTTCCCATCGAACGATTGATTTGCGGTCTTTCGTTCTAAAACGGCGTCAATTTCATATAAATGGTATGTAGTGAAAATATAGATTTTAAAGAGGATGTTAGAATGGAGCTATTGGAAGCCAGACAGGTATTAAAGCATTTTGAGATTTCGGGCGAGCCGATTGCGTGCAACCCTTGCGGTGACGGAAACATTAATCATACCTATTGGGTAAAAACCGATGACGGCAGTGAATATTTGTTGCAAAAGGTGAACACCTACGTTTTCAAAAAGCCGTACGAGTTGATGGAAAATATTCACAACGTCACGAACTTTTTGGCGAAAAAAATTGATGCCAAGGGCGGAGATTATGAGCGCGGTACCTTGAATACGGTACAAAGCGACAACGGAAAGTATTGCTATCACAACCACGAGAACCATGCTTTTTGGCGCGTATATCTTTATATCGTAGGTTCGGTGGCGTATAATTCGGCAGCTCGCCCCGGCATTCTGTTTGAGGCGGCAAGAGCCTTTGGAAAATTCCAACGTCAGCTGGAGGATTATCCTGCCGAAACGTTGCACGAAACCATTCCGAACTTCCACCACACCGTCAAGCGTTACGAAGCCTTTGAGGAGGCGGTGGCGAAGGATACGGTGGGACGCGCGGCATCGGTGCAGGCGGAAATTGAGGCACTTCGCCGTTTTGCGCCCTATGCGTCGGTCATCGTCGACGGACTTGCCGACGGAACGATTCCCACGCGAGTGACGCACAACGACACGAAGCTCAACAATATTTTGTTTGACCAAAAGACCGACAAGAGTCTTTGCGTGATCGACCTCGACACCGTTATGCCAGGTTCGTTGCTCTATGATTTTGGTGATGCGATTCGCTTTGCCGCCAACAACACCATTGAGGACGACCCCGACCTGAGCCACGTTTGGCTTCGACTCGATCTTTACGAGGAGTATGTTTCGGGATTTTTGGCAGGCATCAAGGGCGCGATTACCGAGAAGGAGGTCGCTCTTCTGCCCGAATCGGCGTTGATTATGACCTACGAGGTGGCACTTCGCTTTATGACCGACTATCTCGAAGGCGATATGTACTTTAAGTTGCTCTATCCCGAGCACAATTTGGTTCGTACCCGCAATCAGATTCGTCTGACCGAGGACATCGAATCTAAGCTCGAGGAAATGAGAGCGGTGGCGGTAAAGTACGTGAAATAACAAAGACAGATACGACCGCTTGGGCGGTCGTATCTGCACGATAAGAATGAATTAAAGGAAACAAAATGGACTGGAATCTTGTATTTTTCTTCAATAGTGTTTTACTCGGTGTCGGACTTGCGATGGATGCTTTTTCGGTGTCGCTTGCGAACGGACTCAATGAGCCGTGTATGCGGAAGCGTCGCTTGATATCCATTGCGGGTATTTTTGCCTTCTTTCAGTTTTTGATGCCGCTGATCGGCTGGCTTTGCGTACATACCATTGCGGAGAAGTTTGCGGCATTTGAAAAGATGATCCCTTGGATTGCGCTCGTGCTGCTTTGCTTCATCGGCGGCAAGATGCTTTTGGAAGGGATTCGGAAGAAGGAGTGTGAGGACGGCGTTTGTCCGTGCGAGAGAATTGCTTTCGGTGCACTGCTGGTGCAGGGAATTGCAACCTCGATTGATGCACTTTCGGTCGGCTTTACGATTGCCGAATACGAGTTTTTGCAAGCGATCGTGGCTTGTTTGCTGATCGGTACGGTGACGCTCTTCATTTGTATGGGCGGACTTTGGCTCGGAAAGAAATTCGGCACGCATCTGGCAGGCCGCGCCTCCATTCTCGGCGGTGCGATTCTGATCATCATTGGAATTGAGATTTTCCTGACGGGAATTCTTTAATATGAAATAAAAAAAGAAAAGACCGATTCGAGCGAGTCGGTCTTTTTTCTGCAACACAACATATTTATTTTATCATAAAACGCGCGGTTTGTCAATACGTTTTTTGTGATATTGACTAAAGTTCTGTGTGTTGCACAAAAAATAATTAGAAACTTTTTACAATTTGCCTATTGCAAATGCCCTTGCTTTGTGCTATACTATAGGTGAAGAAAGGAAGGTACACTCCGATGAGAAAATAAGCAAACACCGGAACATCTACCAAATCTTAAAAAGGAAGTACGGACCGATGAAACGTTAAGTTTTCACGTAACCCAAAGTTAAAAAAGGAAGTACACTCCCATGGCAGATTAACTTTTTTCAAACAGTTTCCCATTTGGCAAAAGGGAAGTATTACTCAAGCGCACGAAGAAGAATATGACGCAGTGTGAAACGAATTTCGGTTGACGGGAATGATCAACCAGCACGGCGGTGTTACGCATAGATATAAATAATCAATGCGTCAGAAATTCGGAGCGCAGATCCGTGAAGATCCCGAAGCCAAAACTATTCGCCACAGGCAAAAATCGAGCAGCAAAAACAAATGTAGGTCCTCCATTGAGGATGAAGAATTTGAGCGTTTTCGTGTGAGAGGAAAGAGCGGTGGCAGACAGCGAAAGAGAGGTATAAAAAAAGATGTTAGATATCAAGAGTGAACAGAAGTGACCCTTGACGGTAGGTGAAAGATGCTGTCAAGGGTCATTTCTTTTTGCTTTTGAGAGAGGGAAGAGGGGTGGGGCAGAATGATATTTGCCAAATTCCATCGTCACGCTCACTCCTTCCGTCACCTAACGGTGACACCTCGATGTTTTCGAAGAAAACTCGACGCCGCTTGCGGCATCACCTCTCGGAGGGAGGCTTGGTGGAGATTCGTTCGCTTGCGCGTTCAACGCACAAACGATATTTTCCCCTCAAACCGAAGGGGCGACCTTTGGTCGTCCGTTCTGACCGAGTGCTAATTGTTTGTTTTCTACGGACAGTCGAGGACGCCTGTCCCTACAGTTTTTTTGGAATTTTTCATCTTTCTGCGTTCGACGCAGAAAGCTTCGCACCCCGCCATAGCCTCCCCTGTGTAAGGGGAGGTGGCACGGCAACGCCGTGACGGAGGGGTTGTAAAAGTTAAATTCAGTACCGTAACAATCCCTCAGTCTCGCATTCGCTCGACAGCTCCCTTTACACAAGGGAGCCTTGGTGGAAACCGAAACATTCTGCGTTCTCCGCACCGACGGCGGT
>JAZRLS010000050.1:0-5476 GCA_045646945.1 Eubacteriales bacterium
CACCAAAGCCTCCCTTGTGTAAAGGGAGGTGGCACGGCTTGCCGTGACGGAGGGATTGTTTTTTCTGATTTTCCACGAGTACAACCCCTCAGTCAGCTTCGCTGACAGCTCCCCTTACACAGGGGAGCCTGCCGCTGCGGCAGAAACTGTGCAAAGCTAAAGCTTTTTAGAACCACCAGCACTGCTGGTGGTTTTCGTTTCACAAAAAAACAGCGCCGCCGTGATTTCTCACAGCGACGCTGTCGTTCTTATTTTCTTATAAAATTCCGTCTTAGAGCTGAACGTTTCTCGTGGTAACGATATTCGCGCCCGTGCCGAGGACATTCTCGATCACAATATCGCCGAGCTTTGCGTCTGCGGGGACGCGGACGGCGTTGACTGCCTTCATACACTCAAACATCAGTTCCTTCGGAATGGTGCGGTCGGTCTTCACGGGAACGACGCCGCCGCCCTCGACGGCTGCCGTCGTCGTCAGCGTTCTCATCGGAGCGACGCACTCGTCGTTGGCGTACTTCTCTCCTCTTTTACAGGTGTGCCCCTCGACCGAAAGTACCTTCTTCAAATCGTTATCGTCCAGCTCGACCTTGAGCTGACAGCCCTTGGGGCATACGATACAAGTAAGATTTCTGATCATATTCTCTTCCTCCTACCTTTTACTGCTCAATGCTGAAGCTCAGCGTATCGGTGCTGACACCCGCGATCATCTCTGCCGAGAGCGTCAGGCTTTCCATCTCACCGGGAGCAACCTTTTGCTTCTTCTTGTTGATCAGCACGTTCTCTCCGTCACGAACCACAATGCGGATATCGCGGTAAACGTCGGCAACGCGGAAGTAAACGGTCACGTTCTCCTCGGCGGTAATGCGCTGAGGAACGGTGTAGCGGACCTTGCCGTCGGTCGCAAGCTTGATATTTCTGCCCGAAAGCGTTCTGCCCTCGAGGTAAGCGACTGCTGCCTTGCCCGCAATCTCAGCCTCCTCGGAAACGTAATCCACAAGGTCGTGCACGTGAAGCACGTTACCGCAGGAGAAGACGCCCTCAAGCTCGGTCTGACGGTTCTGATCGACCGTCGCACCGCCCGTGATGGGAGAAAGCGGAATCTTTGCGCTCTTGGTCAGCTCATTCTCGGGGAGAAGTCCGACCGAGAGAAGCAGGGTGTCGCATTCGATATACTGTCTGGTTTCGGCAATCGGCTTTCTGCGCTCATCGACCTTGGCAATGGTAACGCCCGTGACACGGTCCTTGCCGTGGATTTCGACGACGGTGTGGCTGAGCATCAGCGGAATTCCAAAGTCGTTGAGACACTGCTCGATATTTCTCGCAAGACCGCCCGAATAAGGCATCAGCTCGCAGACCGCCTTGACCTCAGCACCCTCGAGCGTCATTCTTCTCGCCATAATCAGACCGATGTCACCCGAACCGAGAATGACAACCTTCTTGCCGGGCATATAGCCGTCCATATTGACGAACTTCTGCGCCGTACCTGCCGTGAAAATACCCGCAGGACGGGTTCCGCAAATGTTCAGGGCACCCTTTGGACGCTCGCGGCATCCCATCGCGAGAATGATCGCGCCCGCCTCGATCTGGAAGAGTCCGTCTTCCGAGTTCATTGCGGTGATCACCTTTTCAGGGGTGATATCGAGTACCATCGTGTTGAGCTTAAAGGGGATATTTCTCTCTCTGACCTGTACCTCGTAGCGGTAGGCGTACTCGGGACCCGTCAGCTCCTCCTTGAAGCGGTGCAGACCGAAGCCGTTATGAATACACTGACGGAGAATTCCGCCAAGACTGCGGTCACGCTCGAGAATGAGAATATTTCTAAGACCTGCGTCGTACGCGGCAACTGCAGCACTCATGCCCGCAGGACCACCGCCGACGATGACAAGATCAACCTTCGTCATAGCCATATCAGTTCACCCCCTTTGTTTTTCCGTAATTGATAACCGACTCTCTGCCGAACTTGGTTACGTCCTCGAACGCCATCTGCTTTTCTCTTGCGATGATGTCTACGACGATCGGCGAGCAGAAGCCGCCCTGACAGCGTCCCATACCGCTTCTCGTGCGGCGCTTGACGCCATCAACGTCGGACGCACCCGGATTGCGATGCACTGCCTCAATGATTTCACCCTCGGTAATGCCCTCGCAACGGCAGACGATGCGTCCATAGCGGGGATCCTTCTTGATGATCTCGTTCTTCTCTTCCATCGAAAGATCGTGGAAATAGTGTCCTGCCTTACGCGTAGGATCGTAATCCTTCTTCAAGGGTGCGCTCAGTCCCATCTCACTCTTGAGCATTTCCTCGACGTACTCTGCAATCGCGGGGGCGGAGGTAAGCCCGGGGCTCTCGATGCCTGCCAGCGTCAGGACGCCCTCGCGGTGCTTGATGATGAAGTCACCCGTGCTTCCAACCGCACGAAGTCCCGTAAAGGAGGTAATTACTTTATTGAACGGAATCTTTGCCACGTTGTCGCTTGCCTTGTCAAAAATGGTGGCAAAGCCCTCGGGCGTGGTCGATACGTCTTCCTTGTCCTCCATATCGGTTGCCGTCGGTCCTAAGAGCAGGTTGCCGTCCACCGTAGGAGAAACGAGAATTCCCTTACCCATCTTGGTGGGGGTATGGAAGATGGTTCTCTGCGTAAAGGATCCGCACTCCTTGTCGAGTACCATATATTCGCCGCGGCGGGGATGTACCGTAAAGTCGGCGTCGCCCGTCATTTTTGCAATTTCCTCGGAGTAAACGCCTGCGCAGTTAATCACGATTGCGGTTTCCACCGTCTCATCGTTCTCTGCGGTAATCACGTAGCCTCCGTCCTTCTTCTCAATCGAAGCGACCTTGAAGTTCAGTTTGAGATCCGCGCCGTTGTCCATCGCGTTACCGACAGCAGCAATGCAGAGCTCGTAGGGGCAAACGATCGCGCCCGTGGGAGCGAGCAGCGCGCAAGCGAGGTCGGGATTGATGTTCGGCTCCATCGCAAGAAGCTCGTCGTGCTCGACGATGCGAAGTCCCTCGACTCCGTTGCGGATTCCTCTCTCAAGAATCGCCTCAACCTCAGCTCTTTCGTGCGGGAACGCAACGACAAGAGACTCGTTTCTCTGGTACTTGACACCAAGCTCCTCGGTGACCTTCGGCATCAGAATCGAGCCGCGAACGTTCAGCTTTGCTTTGAGCGAGCCTTCCTTTGCGTCAAAGCCTGCGTGAACGATGGCACTGTTTGCCTTGGTCGCGCCCATAGCAACGTCAGCTTCCTTTTCCAGAATACACAAGCGGAGATCATACTTTGCAAGCTCGCGTGCAATCATTCCGCCCACAACGCCCGCACCGATGATGGTAATATCGTATTTCATACGCTTTCCTTCCTTTTTCGTCAGAGAAAAAAAGACACGCAAAAAACACGGAAAGCTCTTCCGTCTTTTTTGCGCATCTCCAAATCTCTGCGTTAATATTTTATTTCTTTGATATTATAGCACTTCTTTTGAGTCTTGTCAAGAGAAATCTAAAAAATTCTCTCACGCCTCAAACGTAAGCAACTGACCGCCAAGATCCGCACTGTCGCGAAGCTTGTTCATCAGAGCTACGGTGTTACGCGCACTCTCGGGCGGGTTCGCTTCGTTCTTGAGCGAAGGATCCATAATCGTGTTCGCAATCATGCGAATTTCCTCGGCATAGTAGTCGCACTTCGGAATCTCAACCTCGTACGTCTCTCCCTCGTTGGGATACACCGTAACCTTTCTTCCATTCAATACAACCTGCGCTTTTTCAAACGTCAAGCGGCAACCGGATTCAAATCCTCTTGTGGGAGATTCATCCCAAGAGCCGTTGACCACGACCATCACGCCGTCGTAGAACAGACGGGTATTGACCATTTCCCAACGTGCAATTCCGTCGTAGGCAATGGCGCTGACCGCTTTGGGCTCGCCCAAAAAGAAACGAACCATATCGATATCGTGTACGTGCAGATCAAGAAGACATCCGCCACTCTTAGAGGAATCGGAGAACCAATTCTCAAAGCCCCACGTGGGATGCGCGCTCAGGCGATCCATAAATATGCTTTTCAGTGCGCCAAAGCGACCGTCGTCGATGCACTCCTTCAAGAACAGATACGACAAATCGAAGCGCAGACACTGACCGATCATCAGCTTGCGGTTCTCTTCCTTTGCGACACGAATCATCTCGTCGCAATCCTCGTAGCTGAGAGACATCGGCTTCTCACACAGAACGTGCTTGCCCGCGCGAAGCATACGAACGGTGTATTCCTTATGTAAATAGGTGGGCAAACAGATATCGATCATTTCGAACTCTTCTTTTGCAAGCATCTCGTCAAGATCGGTATAGGTATGAATGATTTCTTCCTTTGCGGTCTGATCTGCACCGAGGTTGATCGAAACCGAGTTGGTAAACTGTGCAGGGTCGATGTCACAGATGGCAACCAGCTCAATGCCCGTGTTTCCCTCCTGTGCTAAACGCCAGTATGCTTTTCTGTGTGATCTTGCAATACCGCCGAAGCCGAGCATTGCTACCTTGATTCCCTTTTTCATTTATTCTTCCTCCTGAAATTTTTCCACGTATTCCGAACAAAACGTGTTTCTTTATCTTTATTATACTCCGAAAAAACCAAAATTTCAATAGATATTTCTTGCTTTTTTATAGCACGATCTTGCGATTTTTTCCAAAAAAGCGATTTTCCTGAAATTTCTTTGATTTTTTTTGTAAAAATTCATCAAATTCTCTTTACTTATTTAATTTTTTATGTTATGATATTAGGTGGCAAAAATTTATATTATATATGGAGGAAAATCCAACATGGCAATTGCAAGAAAAAAACAATCCATGGACGGTAATACCGCGGCGGCGCATGTATCTTATGCGTTTACCGAGGTTGCCGCAATCTACCCCATTACGCCTTCTTCCGTCATGGCTGAGCTCACCGACGCTTGGTCCGCTACCGGCTTGAAGAACATTATGGGTGAAAACGTCAAGGTAATGGAAATGCAGTCCGAGGCCGGTGCCGCAGGTACCGTTCACGGTTCGCTCGCAGCCGGTGCTCTGACGACGACCTACACTGCATCTCAGGGTCTTCTTTTGATGATCCCGAACATGTACAAGATCGCCGGCGAGCTTCTGCCCTGCGTCATTCACGTATCGGCTCGTTGCGTTGCATCGCACGCGCTCAACATTTTCGGTGACCACTCCGACGTTTACGCTTGCCGTCAGACCGGTTTCGCAATGATCGCAGGCTCCAACCCTCAGGAGGTTATGGACCTCGGTGCGGTTGCTCACCTCTCCACCATTAAGGGACGCGTTCCTTTCGTCAACTTCTTCGACGGCTTCCGTACCTCTCACGAGATCCAGAAGATCGAGACATGGAACTACGATGACCTCAAGGAAATGGTAGACATGGACGCTGTTGCTGAGTTCCGCGCTCGCGCTCTCAATCCTGAGCACCCCGTTCTCCGCGGCTCCGCAGAAAACGGAGACATC
>JAZRLS010000051.1:0-13741 GCA_045646945.1 Eubacteriales bacterium
CCGCAAATCAGCTCTCTGTTAGGAAGGGTATCTAACATTGTATTGTATTTTTGAATGTCCGTGGCGGATAGTTGATCGAGTATTACAACAATATCAATGTCGCTTGTTTCTGTTGCTTCGCCACGACCATAACTGCCTTGCAAACCAACAAACCATACACGGCCTCTAAAAGTCTCATTTAATGTATGCAAGAAATTTTTCATCCAAGCAGTAATATCTATCATCTTTATCCCTCGTCAAATTCAAGTTTATCGATTAGTTAGATTATACCATAAAAACGGCAAAAAGTAAATAGGACGGCAGAGTTTTTACAAATTGAACCGCCCTTGCCGTAGGGGCGAACTGTGTTCGCCCGCGGGAGACCGCAGGTCTCCCCTACGAAAACGAAAACAGCACCCACCGAAATGAGTGCTGTTTTGTATCAAAATAATCCCAAACGGGTAATTATCTCTTGGAGTTTTAGCAATACCGTTTGATATCATGAACATCGTGAGTATCGTCGCATAAAGTGTTGCACCAAATTTGCACCAAATTTGCACCAAAATTACACCAACATTCAACGCCTATTCAGCTCGACAAATTGGAATTTGTTGAACTTTTTATGGTTTTTGGGATTTGTTATCAAGTTTCCAACCCAAAATAATTCCTAAGATAAACAAGACAAAAGAAGCGGGAATTATTAAAAACATTAACCACAAAAAAGCTCCACCGCACAATGCGATACCACCCAAACATACTAAAACCGTAGCATCAATAACAATACACGGAAAAACCAATTTATTAAATCTCTTGAATTTTAAAACAAAATAATAGAGATATGTTGCAGCCCCAAAAGACAATATAATTGGAATAAATAACAACATAGATTTTATTATTTCTTTCAGACTTGGGGTGACATGTTCACCCGAATAGCCTTCACTTGTCAGACACATTGGATACACAAAAACGGCTATACAAAAAATAGCAACTAAAATAAGCAAATAACAAAAAAATCCCAATAAGTCTCTTTTTTGAATTTTATTCATTTTAATCTCCCATATATTGTAATTTTTGATCAATTGGACTATTTGTCAAATTCAAGTTTATCGATTAGTTAGATTATACCATAAAAACGGCAAAAAGTAAATAGGACGGCGAAGGAAAGTGAAATATTCGGCTTGTGCCGAATGTGAAATAATGTGCTGAAGCACATTGTGAAATATCTCACTTCGTTCGATGTGAAATGAAATTCGCCCCTCACATTTGCGAAGCAAATATTTCACAGCGTAGCTATTTCACATAGCGAAGCCATATTTCACTCGCCAAAGGCGAATTTCGTTGCTCCCCAGTTCATCGAAGAGATAACAAAAAGCACTCTGCCGAAGCAGAGTGCTTTTTGAAGTTTCGACCAAAGGTCGAAATTATCTCTTCGAGAACTGAGGAGCACGACGAGCGCCCTTGAGTCCGTACTTCTTTCTTTCCTTCATACGAGGATCACGGGTCAGGAAGCCTGCTGCCTTGAGAGCGGGCTTGTAGTTCTCATCTGCCTGAACGAGTGCGCGAGCGAGACCGTGGCGAATTGCGCCTGCCTGTCCCGAAAGACCGCCGCCGTTAACGATAGCGATGATATCGAACTTACCCTCGGTGCCCGTTGCGCCGAAAGGCTGGTTGACGATCAGCTTGAGCGTTTCAAGACCGAAATACTCGTCGATCGACTTCTTGTTGATGGTGATCATTCCCGTGCCGGGAACGATGCGTACGCGGGCAACGGATTTCTTTCTTCTGCCCGTTCCGTAGAAATAAGGCTTTGCACTAGTATACATTCTTCCGTCCTCCCGATTACTTTACTTCGATTGCTACGGGCTTCTGAGCCTCGTGCGTGTGCTCTGCACCTGCGAATACCTTAAGTCTGGTAGCAGACTTTGCTCCGATCGAGTTGTGGGGGAGCATTCCCTTTACTGCGAGCTCCATTGCAAGCTCAGGCTTGGTTGCCATCAGGGTCTTGTACTGAACTTCCTTCAGTCCGCCGATGTAACCGGAGTGACGGCGATAGTACTTCTGTTCCATCTTTCTACCCGTCAGGATTGCCTTTTCAGCATTGATGATGATAACGAACTCACCACAGTCTACGTGAGGGGTGAACTCGGGACGGTGCTTTCCGCGAAGAATGGTTGCGGCAGCTGCAGCGACTCTACCCATGGGCTTGCCGGCAGCGTCCAGGACGTACCACTTGCGCTCAACCGTTTCAGCCTTTGCCATAAAAGTTGACATTGCAAATTCCTCCAAATTTTTGTTTGTATTTTTTCATGCTTGCCTATTATATCATGCAAAAGCCATCTTGTCAATACCTTTTTTAAAAAAAGTTAAAAAAATTAATTTAGATACTTCAAAGCTCTCATTTTCTCGCAAAATCACCCCTTTTCCTCCCGTTTTTGAGAATCGCAATTTCATTTTTTGAATCATATCCCCAACGAGGCGCACATACATTATATTAAAAATATCAAAATGAAAACAACGGAGGTCAAAGAATGATGAAAAACCGTTATCTTCCCGAGGGGCTGCTCTCCCCTCTTCCCGAGGTGCGCGAATATCTCGCCTCACCCGCAGGCTTGGAGCGCGCACGAAACGAGGGCGTAATTTTAGAAGCAACCGTACTTCTCTGCGACACGTCGATGCGTCTGCACGTCGATCTCGGCTGTATGCGCGGCATTATTGCGCGCGAGGAGGCGGTCTATCCTCGGCGCGGAGAGCTTGTCAAGGACATTGCCGTCATCACCCGTGTGGGAAAACCCGTCTGCTTTAAGGTGATTGGCTTTACCCGAGAGGGGGGCGAGGTCGTCGCTCTGCTTTCTCGGCGTGCGGCACAGATCGAATGTATTCACAATTATCTTGAGGATCTGATCACGGGCGATATTATCCCCGCGCGTGTGACGCATATGGAAAATTTCGGTGCATTTGTCGATATCGGCTGCGGGATTCCCTCTCTGCTCTCGGTTGATCAGATTTCGGTATCGCGCATTTCTCATCCGTCCGACCGTCTTTCGGTAGGCGATGAGATTTATACCGTCGTTTCTTCCCTTCAACCCGAAGAGGAGCGAATTTTCGTGAGTATGCGCGAGCTTCTCGGCACGTGGGAGGAAAACGCGGCTCGCTTTGAGGCGGGACAGACGGTAGCGGGCATTGTTCGGAGTGTGGAGAGCTACGGTGTTTTTGTGGAACTCGCGCCAAATTTGGCGGGACTTGCCGAGCTTCGCGAGGATCGCGATCGCGATCTTGCGATCGTAGGGCAATATGCCGCCGTGTACATCAAGAGTATCATTCCCGAACGAATGAAGATCAAGCTTGTGCTGATCGATACCTACCGCGGAGCACCGCCCTCGCGCGCGCTGAGCTATTACATTGATGGGAACCTCACCAAGCACATCGATGCGTGGCGGTATTCGCCCAAGGGCGCGACGAAGGTTGTGGAATCGGTGTTTTAAAAAGCGAAAAACGGCAGAAAACTGCCGTTTTTCTTTTATGCCGAAAAGTCCTTTTGGTCGATTGATTTTATGATAAAATCAATCTTTTTGTAAATGCTTGTAATACCACTGCATTGGATTTTCGTGGATGTATTTTCTTCTTGTTTCGTAATCTTCTTTATCTCGAATAATATGTTCCATATACCCGCGTTGAAAAATGTTTTTTCCAATTTCTTTGTTACAGAATCGTTTAAATGTAGAAACGATATGTGGTAACATTTCGTTGGTAGGGGTCGGCGCCCTCGACGACCCGTTTTTATGTTTGTTATATTGCTTCGGTTCAAGAAAAACGATTACGTGTATATGATCCGGCATTACGACATATTTGTCAATTATCACACCAGATATATTTTCACTGGATAGCAAATGTTTCTCCACAATTTTTCCAATTTTGCTCAATCGTATTTGCGGGTCGTCGAGGGCGCCGACCCCTACCGGTTTGAGAATATTTGAAAGTATTGGTTTCCTATCCTTGATACAGATCGTCAAAAAATATGCGCCTTGGGAACTATAATCATATTCTTTGATTCTAAGGTCTTTTCTTTTCGGCAATTCTTTTTCCATTTTTCACCGTTTTTTTGTAAAACTATTCATCAAAGCTTCTTCAATCTCGCGTAGGTGCCCATCAGCTTTTTCGTACCGACGCGGTCGAAAGCGACCTCATAGAGGACGTCGGCCCCCATCGGGCGCACCGAAAGAATTTCGCCCTCGCCAAAGGTGATATGGAGCACGCGGTCGCCCTCTTTGAGCGTCGCTCCCTTGGGCGGGTTCGGCTTTTTCATCACCGTAAAGCTATCGGTCGCTTGAGGCTTACGCAGACTCGGCGCATCGTCGTCAGCGTGGTAATAGGTCTTCGGTTTGCACTCATAATCGTAGCCGCCGAATCCACCGTACGCGTAGGCGGGGGCGTCCTCGACGATGAGCTCCTGCGGAATCTCGCCGACAAAGCGTGAAACGGGATTACACGAGGTTCTGCCGTAGAGCATACGGTTCTTTGCTCGAATGAGGTAGAGTCTATCCTTGGCGCGCGTGATCGCGACGTAGGCAAGCCGTCTCTCTTCTTCGAGCTCCTCGGGCCCTGCCGTAATGGTCTGCATTCCCGGGAAAAGTCCTTCCTCCATTCCGGGCAGGAACACGACGGGAAATTCAAGTCCCTTTGCTGAGTGAATGGTCATCATCACAGCGGCATCGGCATTCTCGTCGTATTTATCGACCTCGGATACGAGCGCGTTTTCTTCCAGAAATCCAATCAGCGTAGGCTCATCGGCGTGAGTTTCATATTCGATCACGCCCGAAATAAATTCGTCGAGGTTCTCCAGACGCTCCTTTTCTTCCGCGCCCGCGTCGACGATCATCTGACGGTATCCCGTTTTATCGAGCACCTCACGGACGAATTCCGAAAGGCTCTCGCACTTCGCAAGCTTCTGACGCAAAAGCGCGATCATCTTTGCAAACTCGAAGAGTCGGGGAGCCGACCGTGAGAGCGCGGGGTAATCGTTCGCGTGAAGCATCACGTCATAGACCGTTGTTCCCTGCTCCTCGGCAATGGTTTCCACTCCAATGACGGTTGCCGCGCCGATCTTTCGCTTCGGCTCGTTGATGATGCGGCGCATTCTCTCCTTGTCGGAGGGATTGGCAATAAACTGCAAATACGCGACGATATCGCGAATCTCCTTACGGTCGTTGAAGCGAAGTCCGCCGAGCATTCGGTAAGGAACAGCACTCTTGGCAAAGGTGCGCTCAATGACCTGCGACTGCGCGTTGGTACGGTAAAGCACGGCGAAATCGCGGTATGTATAGCTTCCCTCGGAGATCAGTCGTTGCATCTCGTCAACGAGGTATCTTGCCTCCATATTCTGATCAGGGCAAATACGCAGGGTGATCTTTTCTCCTCCCTTGCGACTCGTCCAGAGCGTTTTTCCCTTTCGTCCCTGATTCTTTTCGATGACGCCGTTCGCGGCATCGAGGATCACCGAGGTCGAGCGGTAGTTTTGTTCAAGGCGAATGGTCTTGGTATTCTTGAATTTCTGATCGAATTTCAGAATATTGTCAATGACGGCACCGCGAAATTTATAGATACTCTGGTCGTCGTCGCCGACCACCATAATATTCTTATGAAGCCCCGACAAAAGTGCGGTCAGCTTCAGCTGTGCGATATTGGTATCCTGAAACTCGTCCACCGAGACATAGCGGAATTTTCTTTGATAGGTCTCAAGCACCTCGGCATCCTGCTCGAGAAGGAGCACGGTTTGCATAATGAGGTCGTCGAAGTCCATCGCATTCGAGCTGCGAAGGCGCGCCTGATATGCCGCATACACCTGCGCGATCTGCTTTTGGCGGAAGTCGCGAAGCCCGTATTCCTTGAGGTAATCCTCGGGCGTGAGCAGGCTGTCCTTTGCGTGGCTGATGGCACTCATCACCGATTTGACGGGGAGCGATTTTTCGTCGATATTCAGCGACTTGATGGTCTCGGTCAGCGCGTTTTTCGCATCGGTCGCGTCGTAGATCGTAAATCCCTTATCGTAACCGAGGCGATCTCCGTAGGTACGCAAAATGCGCACGCACACCGAGTGAAAGGTGCCTGCCCAGATCGCATCCGCCGCGTTCTCGTCGGGAATCGCGCGGCGCAGACGGTTTTTGATCTCGTTTGCCGCCTTATTCGTAAAGGTGATGGCAAGTGCCTGCCACGGCGGACAGGGAGAAGATGTAAATTCCGAAAGCAAAGGCTCGATCTGGTCTGCGGGGCACTTCTCTGCCGACGTCTCGAGCATCAAAAGATGATCCTCGCTCAGATCGTAGGGCACGTAGTCGGAAAAATAGGCGTTTCCATAGCGGAGCAGAAAGACGATGCGGTGGACGAGCACCGTCGTTTTTCCGCTTCCCGCGCCCGCAAGCACAAGGAGTGAGCCCTCGGTGGTAAAGACCGCCTCCCTCTGCGGCGCATTGAGCGACGCGTAGGCACGGTCAAATAATTTTCGTTTTGCCGCAAGGTATCTTGCGGACATTGCTTGATTTATCATTCGTTCTTTCCTTGATGATCTTCTAATTCTTTCTTCGAGAAGAGCTTGCGGATCTCTGCCATTTGCTCCTCTCTGGACTGTTCTTTCATTTCGTAAATCTTTTTCTCTTCTTCGTTCGAGAATTGCGGTACGTAAGCCTCTTCTTCCTCCGTTTCCCTCTCACGAAGGGGATCGGCAAAGGGATCAAGTCCCATCGATCTCTCCCATTTTCTCATCATAAGCGTTGCGACCAGCCAAAGCACGAGTAGCCCGCCGAAGATCATCAGCGGCTCGGCAAAGGTGAGATCGAGCACGGTGGGATAAAACATCATATCCTGATAAAACCACACGATGATTCTCGGAAACGCGACGAGCGGCAAAAGAAGAAGCTGATAGACGAAGAGCAAGGGACGGGTAAAGAAGGTACGCCAAAGTGCGCTCTGCTTGTCCTCTCTCTTGGGCTCAGACAAATATCTTGTCGCGCCCACCGCCGACCAGACCGACAATCCGACCGAAACAAGGGAAAGAATCGACGAGATCAGTACCGTCCAAAAGCAGGCTTTGGAAAAGCCCAACTCTTGCACCGAAAAATCCCCCTTGCCAAAGAGGGTCGCGCGCGAGGTGGTCCAGCTATTTGACAGAAGCTCCCATTCCGAAATGGCTTCTCGCTGTCCCACTCCCATAATGGTATATTGCAGTGCGGGAATCGCCATGGCAACCATCAGGAGCACGACCGTCACGACGGGCAACCACGCTTTGATGTAGAGAAGCACGCGGCGGCGCGCTTCTTTTTTCTGTCGTATTGTTTTCGCTTTGCTCATTCCCTACTCCTTATGCGTTCCTTTTGGCAACCGAAAGCGCAAGCTCAATCATCTCGCCAAAGGTATTCTGTCGCTCCTCTGCCGTGGTCGCTTCTCCCGTCACAAGCGAGTCGGACACGGTGCAGATTGCCAGCGCACGCTTGCCTGCCGCCGCGGCGTTCATATAGAGTGCCGCCGCTTCCATTTCGACGGCGAGCACACCGAGCTTTGCATAACGCGAAATCTCGCCCTCGTCTGCTGAATAGAAGGTATCCGAGGAAAGAAGATTTCCGATATGATAGATCATATTTTTCTCGTTAGCGATCTCGACCGCACTTGTCAGAAGTCCGAAATCACAGATCGGGGCAAACGAGCCGTCGCCAAGACCAAACTGCTTTCCGTAGGCGGAATTGGTGCACGCGCCCATACCGAAGACGAGCTCACGCAGACCGAGCTTCGGACTGATCGCGCCCGCCGAGCCGATACGAATGATATTTTCCACACCGAAAAAGTTGTAAAGCTCGTGGCTGTAAATGCCGATCGACGGCATTCCCATTCCGCTTGCCATCACCGACACGCGCTCCCCCTCAAAGGTGCCCGTGTAGCCTTGGACTCCGCGGACGTTATTGAAGAGCACCGCGTTCTCAAGGTAGTTCTCTGCCACGAATTTGGCGCGCAGAGGATCGCCCGGCATTAAGACCGTCTTTGCGATCTCTTCGGGTCTTGCGTTAATATGAGGCGTAGGATAATTCGACATAATAATTCCCTCGTAATTTTAATTTTGGGGAAGGTTCGTACCTTCCATGTAGTAGGATGCCTCCATATCGGCAACGCAGAGAGAAAAGGCAAGTGGGAACATCTCGAGTGCCTTGCCCACCTGATTTGCGTCCTCGGGACCCGAAAATCCCATGTGATAGCGAATCGCAAAGGCTTCCTCGCGCGAAAGCTTCATAAAGCCCGACAGGATGTAGACCGATTTTTCACCGTGTCCGTAAGGGAGCGTATCCTCAATGGTATAATACGGCACACTCTCCCAGACGCCGTTTTTCTTGACGTTGCGCATTTCGGTCTTATAAAAGTTCGTCTTGCAAATATCGTGCAACAATGCTACGATGGCAAGACTTTCCTCGGAGAAGGAAAATCCGTATTTATCGCAAAAGTGCGGACGCTTGACGAAATTGCAAAGACATTCGTAGACGTTCAGGCTGTGCTCAAGGAGTCCGCCCTCGTACGCACCGTGAAAACGCGTGCTGGCGGGCGCAGTGAAAAAGTCGGTCTTCTCGAGAAGGTAGTCGAGAAAAGCCTCACTTCCCTCTCTCTGAATGCACGCGCGGTAAATCTCTATGAATTTTTCCTTATTGTTCATTGTTTTATCCTCTTTATAAAAAATAATATATTAATTTATTATATCATAAAAGTGCCGAAAAAGCAACCGAAGATTTGAATTTTTTGAGAAAAGAAAAAAGCCTCAAAAGAAATATCTGCAATAGAGCAATTGTTATAAAAATCCAAAAAGAAAACGGGAGGCTGATAGCCTCCCCTACAACAATATATAAATTTCACAATGTAGGGGAGGATATTATCCTCCCGTTTTTTGTGTGTACTCTCGGGCGGTGATAAGCCTCCCTTGTGTAAAGGGAGGTGGCTTGCGAAGCAAGACGGAGGGATTGTAATTTTTTTATCGTGAAACAATCCCTCAGTCACCTTTGGTGACAGCTCCCTTTACACAAGGGAGCCCTTGCTTTGTGCGATCCAAACGTGTATCTGTTTTTTCTCGAAAGCGCTACTTTTAATGACACAAAGGAGAAGCCCCGCGCGAAGCGGGGCTTTAAATATCCATAGATTACTGTATCCAAAGATTATTATAGGAACCTCGGTAGTTAAAATAGTGCTGTTCGTTTTCGTCAATCAATCTTGCGGTTTTCAAAATCATCAGCACATACAAAATAGATTCGTCGGAGTTAAGCGCGAATATGGAGATTGTGTATCCAAAATAGTGTTAGGTTCGCTTAGTTGGGTGATCAAGTTTTTGGGAATAGCTGAATAATTCAAATGGCGCACCTGCTTTATCGCAGGTACGCCAAAAAGGCTTTTTGTTTCTTTATTTGATCTTCTCGCAAAACAGTTTGACAAAAGCTTTTTCCGCCTCAAAATCCATACACGAAGAATAGATTTTCTCAAGCTCCATATGATACCGTCCCGCCTCGCGGAGTGCCTCGCACGCTTCCTCGATCAGCGCGTCCCACACTCTTCGTCCCGCGCGGTATTCCACCTTGACGGGTGTGAGAAGCTCGGCATCGACAAATCGCTTCATATTCACCCGTCCGTCGGGCTCACGCTCGGTGTACTCTCCCAGCACGAAGCAGTCGCCTGATGTTTCAAAAAGCAGCGCATCGGGGCACTCGGGATTGACCGGCTGATAGGACACACGCATCGCAAGTCCCTTTCTCTGCCCCTCTGCGATCAGTGCCGAAAGGAAGAGGGTTCCCGTGCCGAAATAATCGTCCACGATGAAGAGCTTTTTTGCCGCCTGTTCGTAATAGGAAAAACGAACTCTGCCGCGCATTCCAATCGAATCGGCAAGCCCTGCCCGAAGGGTTGCGCCCTCGCCGTCGGGAATTTCCGAAAGCATTCTTCGCGCCGCCGCACGGAGTTTTTCCTCTTTGACGGCGGGAAACACAAGCTCCGCCCCCGCCGCTTCGACCTCCATTGCCGCCGAAAGATAGCGATACCCCCGACGGTAGGCGTGCGATTTGAGTGCGGTATAGGAAACGATGTCGTTATGGTACTCCAAGAGCCGATCGCCATCCCAGAATTCCCCGAGATTCACCAACTCGTCGCGCACCCCAGGAAGCTCGGTATCGACCGCGTGCGGTGCCGTTCCGTCAAGAAGCACGATCCGTCCGTCGATCACAATTCCGTCGACCGAGGCGGGATCGGAGGAACAGCGGTATTCGTCAACCGTCATTCCTCTCGTCCCAACCGCCTCTGCCACAGCGCGCATAAAACTGCTCTTTCCCGTTCCGGGTCCACCCTTAATGATGTATCTTTTTTGAATCTCTTCCCCGCAAAAGACCGAAGGATAGAAGCTACAAAAGCCGCGTCCCGAGTTTGCCGCCGCAAATCGCACTTTTTCCGGTTGTTCTGTATTCATAGGCATATTCCTCCCGTAGGATTTTTCGTTTTTGATTCGTACGACAGAATATGCCGTTTCGCTGAGAATGGTTCGAATTTTTTCTCCTCAACGCTCGATGATGGTAATTCCCGTGGGGAGGATTCCTGCCTCGGTGTATACGATCTCGTTGATCTGCGAAATCTGTGCGGGGGTCAGTCCGTCACTCCGTACTACGATGCGGGCACTGTCTCCGCTGATAACCGCCACGCACTCCTCAAACCCTTTGGCAAGCACCAGCGTCTCGATATTCGATTCGGTTGCCATCACGCCTGCGAGCTTATTGATCTCAGCGAGTGCTTCGTTTCTTGCCGTCTCGGTCGAGGATGCGTTATCCACGACCGATTGGAGCACCTCAATTGCCTCGTCGCGGCTTCTCTGACGGCTGACCTGCACACTTGAAAAATACGAGTCGACCGACGTATCGGCGTCCTCGGTCGAGGGAGCGGTATCCTCGGGATTCATTCCCGCGGGCTGTTCGTAATCAAAGTTGCCCTCGTCCGCTTGCGAGAAGATGACGAGATTGACCGTCACCGCCGCGGCAATCAGCAGTACCGCGCCGAAAATAACGAAATTCCGCTTTCCCACTTTCACGCAAAAGCCCTTGACTTTTTCTTTCATCGTATCCCATTTTGTGTTCATATCCGTTCCTCCGTATGATTCATTTGATTTTTCGTTTTCGGTGTATCCCTATACGCTACATTTGTATGTCGGACATTTTCGGTTTATGACAAGCAAAAAAAGAAATCTATCTTCTTCTTTTTTGCATTTTTCTTGCAATCCTTCTCTTTTTGTTGTATAATAAAGATAACGATGTTTTGAAAGGAGTTCCTATGCGGATTCGTCTTGCTTTTTTCTCACCGAAAGATTTACCCGACGACCTGACGAATGTGATTTCGGTGCTCCCTTTCGGTGACTCCGAACGGTCGCGCCTGCTCGCCATCAAACACGATACGGCAAAGCGCGAAAGCCTTTCCGCACTGCTCGCGCTCCGCTCACTTTGCGACCTCGATGATCTCACAATCTTGCGGGACAAGAACGGAAAACCTCATTTTTCCTCGCTCGGCGCACCGCATTTCAGTCTTTCTCATACCGACGGACTTGCCGTCGCGGCGATCTCGCATGACGCCCCTGTGGGAGTCGATCTGGAATCGGCTCGCGACAAAATGGACACGCGTGCCGTTGCCGACCGATTCTTCACCGAAGCCGAGCTGCGTGAATTTTCAGTACACGGAGATTTCCTTGCGATTTGGACAAAAAAAGAGGCGCGAGCCAAATGTCTTGGCGCGCCACTCTCGTCGGTGCTTGCCACCGATCTTGCGCTTCCCGCACGCACCTATCGTTTCGGTGATTTTACCCTGAGTTTTGCCGCAGAGCACGAATTTTCGGTGGTATTTTCCCCCAATGATTTTCAATTTCAAGAGGTAAATTTATGATACAAAAAGAACTTTCCCAAGCCTACCCCTACCGCACCGAGCTCCACGCGCACACCGCGCCCGCGAGTATTTGCGGACGTCTTTTGTCCGAGGAGCTGGTTGCGCTTTATCTGTCGCACGGTGCGCACGGTCTTGTGATTACGAATCACCTGAACTTCCGCTCGCAGGGCGACCGCACGCCCGAAGCGTATGCCGAGGACTATCTTGCAGACTACTACCGCGCCAAAGCCGCCGCCGAGGGGACGAGCCTTTCGGTGAGCCTTGGTGTGGAGATTCGCTTTGACGCGAAGAATAAAGACGATAAGAACGATTATCTGATCTACGGTGTCGAGCCCGACGAAATTCTTCCAATGATCGAAGCGATCGACCGAGGGATTGGCATTGAGGAATTTTACAAGGAATTCAAGCGTGAGGACAACCTCATTTTACAGGCGCATCCGTTCCGCGATAAAATTACGCTCGCGCCCCTCTCCTCCCTCGACGGCATTGAGGTCTTCAATCTGCACCCAGGTCAGAATTCGCGCATCGCGTGGGCGGCAAAGTACGTGAAGGAGAACCGACTTCTGATGTCGGGCGGATCGGACGTCCACCGCACCGACCGCGCCGCGTCTTGCTTCCTGCGTACAAAAGAACCGATCAAAAACAGTCACGATATCGTCCGCGCTCTGAACTCACGCGATATTTTATTTGAAACCTGGGGCAATCTGATCGTTCCCTATTACGAAGATTAAAGGAGAATTTCTATGAAAAAATACACTTGGAATTACACCGAACAAACCGTGAACGAGGAAACCGAAGAGGCAATCGAGGTTGCGCACACCGTTTCTCTTCGCTGTTCTTTCTTTTCGGGCAAGGCTTTCGTGACCATCGACGGTACAGAATTCAATATCAGCACCCGCCCGCTCGGACTTCGCGGCACCTCGCAGGTCTTCCGCCTCGGCGACACCCCCGCCATTCTCGATTTTCCTAAAAAAGGCGATCCTGCGGTCATTGTAGATAATGAACGCTTGGGGTGATTGTCACTTTTTCTTTCGGGAAAGAAAAAGTAACCAAAAAGAAAGCAACACGGAAAAAGGGACTTTTAATAGTCCCTTTCTTAGTGCAGTCTTCGGCTTTCTGAGGAACAAACTTGTCGGACAGTACCTACCGACAAGTTTGGGACGCGATTTTTATTAAGATTTTTTGTGCTAAAGTTTTAATCCAATGAAACTAAAAAAACAGAGTCCCGAAGGACTCTGTTTTTTTTATTGAAAAATTCAAATTAGTTGAGCTCTGCGAAGTACTTGATCGTACGAACCATCTGGCTGGTGTAGGAGTTCTCGTTGTCGTACCACGAAACAACCTGTACCTGGTAGGTGTCGTCGTCGATCTTAGCAACCATGGTCTGGGTAGCATCGAACAGCGAGCCGTAGGTCATACCGATAACGTCGGAAGAAACGATCTCGTCGGTGTTGTAGCCGAAGGAAGCCGAAGCAGCAGCCTTCATTGCAGCGTTGATGCCGTCAACCGTTACGTCCTTGCCCTTAACAACTGCAACGAGGATCGTGGTCGAACCGGTGCAGGTGGGAACTCTCTGTGCAGAGCCGATGAGCTTGCCGTTGAGCTCGGGGATAACGAGACCGATTGCCTTTGCAGCACCGGTGGAGTTAGGAACGATGTTCTGTGCGCCGGCTCTTGCTCTTCTTAAGTCACCCTTTCTGTGTGGGCCGTCAAGAATCATTTGGTCGCCTGTGTAAGCGTGAACTGTTGTCATGATACCGCTTTGGATTGGGTATACATCGTTAAGAGCCTTAGCCATTGGAGCTAAGCAGTTTGTTGTACATGAAGCAGCAGA
>JAZRLS010000052.1:0-34426 GCA_045646945.1 Eubacteriales bacterium
GGATTTATCCACAATTGGGGCATCTTTCTGTTCCGACTCAAAGGCGTATCTCCTGGTTGGTGGACAGCCGTCGTGATGGCTGCTGTAGCTATTTGGTCAATCGTACAAATCAACCAACATGTTGATTACCAAGGTATTCAATGGCTTTGGGGAGTGCTGTATTTCTATGCTGCTTTTTTAGCAATGGAGGTCTTCTTCCAACGCCTTATTGGCAACACGATGAGCTATGTCAAAACCGCTGCCCAAGCATTCCTAAAAGAGCGCTTCGGACGAAAATAGACTCTACTATCTCAAAACTCCTCAATCTAACAGCTCAGCAAATTTCTGATGTATCTCATCGCGAACGCGGCGAAACTCTGAAAGGATATACTCTTCGCTGCCCAAAGCGTCCGATGGTGCCGCCGCCCTGGTTGCCGCCCTGGTTTCCACCCTGGTTGCCGCCATTGTTGCCGCCATTGTTATCGTTATTGTTATCATCGCCACCAGCAGGAGCTGTCGTTTCGGTGGGGGCGTCGGTTTCTACAGGCTCTTCTTCGCCTGTACATCCAACCACGCCAAGCACCATAACAGCCACCAACAGAATAGCAATCAATATACGTAAATGCTTATTCATTAGTTTTCCTCCATATCATTTTACGAAATTTTCATTCCGCAAAGGATTTTTTATTTATTATGATGTGTTTCAAAAAAATCGTGGTGTTTGGTGCTTATTCAGCTACTGCACTGAAAGTTCCGTCAGCTGCGAGAGTTCCCATCGTAACGTCGCCGGTAACTACTCTGTCGCCAATCTGATAGGTGAATGCCCATGCAACCGTGGTCTCGGTTCCTACGGGAACATTCGTAATGGTAATAGCCATCAGCTTCTTCGCGCCGAAGTCCTTCGTCGTGTATGCTGCAACGCCGTTTGCTGCGTTTACTTCATCAAGAAGTGCAACGTTATCGAACGCGAACATCTTATCGCCGATCATAACAGCTGCGCCTACTGCGTCTGCTGCGTCAAATGCTGCAAAGCCTACGATACGGAGGTTTGCCTTGCCGCCTGCTACTGCAGATACCTGAACGGTCTGAACAGGAGCTGCTACTGCGCCTACAACCATATCGATGTAGCCGTTCTCATCGAGAACTACCATCTGCTTTGCTTCTACAGGAAGAACCTTTACGATACCTGCATCAACGTGAGGAATGTTCTTACCCTTATCGCCGCAAGCAATGTCTACGTCATTGTAGTGGATACCGCCCTTACGGTTGAGGTGAACCACTGCAGCAACGTTTTCTTCCTGTACGGTGGTAACAACGTCTTCTACGTAGAGATAGCACTCATAGTACTTATCTGCGCCGGGCTTAAACTTAGGATCGCAATCGTCAGTTGCGGTAAAGCCTGCAACTGCTGCCTTCAGACGGGTGTGTCCTGCGTATGCAATCAAACCAACCGAGCAAGTAGAATCAGCACTGTAGGTTGCATCCTCGAGAGCTACGGAAGGAAGCATCTTGTTGTGGGGGAAGGAAACGTCAAGGATAATATCCGAAACGTAAGCTTCACCTGCCGCCATCGAGTATGCGCCAAGCAGACCGCCGGCACCCTGGTCGTAAACCGTATTGGTCAGCGTAGAATAACCAGCCATAATGGTAGCTTCTACGTAGCAGTTGTAAATGTTAACGGTACCGCGATAGAAACGGCTGAGGAAGTCCTCGGTAGAGTCACCCTCACCAAGCTGTCCAACCACGCCTCCAACGAAGGAGTACTGAGGCTGAGAAGAGTTCAGCTCGAGCTGGCAGAGAACAGCATTCGTATAAATGTTCGAAATGTTAATTTCTGCATTCATAACAGGAGCCTGAGCAAGGTGGAAGTTAGTTATCGAACGGTTGGAGTTGTAAGACTGTACACAACCGATTACGCCGCCAAGGGTTCCAACCTTAGTGTCAAGACGCACGTCAACTACGTTGATCTTGTCGATCGAAACGTATGCATTGTCATGAGGAGAAAGAATACCAATCAATGCACCTGCGGAGATCAAACCGTGGGTCATCGAAGTGGTGGTGATTAAGAATTCTGCGTTCTGAACGGTGACGTTCGAGATTTCGCAGTATCTGTCCTTACCAACGTGGAGAAGTCCGATAGCACCGGTGAAGCCGGAGTACTGCTTGGAGTCACCGCTGACAACAACGTTGTCAATCTCAACGTCAAAGTTGGGATATACGGTACCAACCAGAATACCCGTTCCGTGAGGAGGCTCACCAAACGAAGAGTGGTCACCCGAAACTGCAACGCTTGCGTCGATCGAGCAGTCCTCAATCGTCAAGCATGCATCGGTAACATCAGTTCCTGCAGAATCAGCAAGTCCGAGGAATCCGCCGCCTGCGTTGAAGTGCATCGAGTTGAAGGTGTTACAGGGGATCAAACCGTTCGTAACGTGAACGTTTCTAAAGGTGAGCGAACCCTCTGCCTTACCTGCAACGATACCGAACTCAACGTAGTCGATAAAGTCAGAAGCAATCACGTTGTCAATGTTAACGTTGAGGATTTCAGCGCCGTCACCGGTAACTGCTGCAATCAAGCCCTCTTCCACTCTTGCGTTCTTGATGGTGTGTCCCTTGCCATCAAAGGTTCCCGCAAAGTTCTTGAAGAGCGTGGGGAAGGTTGCAGCGAAGGTCGAAGCCTCTTCAAATCCCGAGGTGGGCTTTACGCCGTTACGGCGAGCGGGTGCACCCTCTGCCGTGAGGTTCTCGGGTCTGAGCAGCTCGGTATATCCGCCTGCATCGATGTCGGTTGCAAGTTCGATTACGATACCTGCAAAGTCTTTGTCGGATGCCGCGATCAATTCCCAGTCAGCCAGGTTATTGATCACGTATTTCTCAGCCTGATCATAGTTGCTGAGGTCGATCGTGGGAGCTTCGTCTGCGCTAACGGCGATCATTCCTGCGGGAATCATCGTCAGAAGCATAACAAGCACTACGATCAAAGATAACGCCTTTTTGATACTTGTTCTCATAAATGTGTTCCTTTCTTAAATATTTTTTTCATGATAAAAACAAGCGTATCATGGAAATCAACGTTCGGTTGATTCGTTATCATTATTATAGCAAACATCAAAAAAAATGTCAATAAAAATGCCAAAACTATTTAGATTTCAGCGGTTTTAACGATTTTTTTTGCACAGTTTTGGTGATTTTGCACTTATTTTTTTCGTGAAAAATCACCAAAAGTTAAAAAACTTCTTTTCTTTCTTTTTAACACTCCTCACAAACGTCAAAATCGTTCGGTTTTCCGAAACATTTTAGCGAGCTAAAGCATAAGCTTTTAATACGCTAAAGTGGATTTTCTCGCCTTGGTACACTCGGCGCACGAACGATATTTCCACCGCAAATCCGTAGAGGTCGACGATGTTTGCGAAGCAAATTCGACCGTCGTTTGCGATATGCCGAGAAGGAAAGCTTAGCAAGATGTCGCACCGCGCAATCCCGCCACTATGACGATGGTATCATTGTACAATAAAAAAGCGGAGCGCACGTGCGCTCCGCTAAGATTGTTTTATTTAGGGTTGAACCGTACCGTCTCCCCAAGGAATCTCAGGTCCGGGGGTGGAAGGAACAATCTTACCAATATGAATATCCGCCACGACAGGAGAATGGTCGGACGTCTTACGAATGTAAGCATCACCGAGCACACGATAATTAAATACCGTTACGTCATCGTCCTCAACCAAAATATGGTCAATAGATGCGGGACCGTTCTTATTCGTCGTCGCCATATACGAGGTCTTCAAATCGGTATCGGCAGTTCCATCTTCCTTGGCACCAACCGTCAGATTGAAGAGCGGAGTACTGTACGCGGCATTAAAGTCACCCGTAATCGAAATCGGGATATCGGGATAAAGCTCTTTAAGTCGTTTGAATTCCGCATTGACTTCCTTACCCGCCTTGTCTCTTTCCGTTGTCATCGAGCTGATCGGATAGTGCAGGTTGATGATAATATACTGAATCTCAGATTCATCCTCGGTGGTTGCGGGGTCATCGATCATCGCAAAGAGAGCCCACTGCCAACGGTGCATATGGTTGGTCGAAAGGTTTGCGGACGCCGCTTTTTCTACAACCGTCCATACGTTCTTGCGGTAGGCAATCGGCGTAAAGTGGGAAGCCTTCGAAACCTCATCGTAATAAACAAATGCGTATTCTTCTCCGATTGTCTTAAGAAGCTCGGTGTGCGCAAACGCGCGAACACCATTCACATCGCCTTGCTGAAGCTCCTGGAAGCCGATAAAGTCGGGCAGATAGGTCATAATTGCCTCGCCCTGAATCTTCATACGGTCCTGCCAAGTCACACCATACTTCTTTTCAATATCCTTCTGGCCGTTCTCGTCGCCGGGGGCTACGATATTGGAGGTCATAATACGAACCACCTTGTTCGGGTTCTTCGCTTCGGCAACACTCTTTTCCAGCTTATAATCGGAATAATCAAAGCTCTTGTTTACGTCGATTGCCGCAGAGGAATCCGCCGAATAGAGTTCGCGAACAGACGTCTGAATTTCCATCGAAACAAGATAGTTTTCGTACGCAACGTAGATATCATTGCCGATGCTCTTGATTCGGCAGGAATTTGCCGCAAGATCGCCGTAAAGCGTTACGCTTTGCTCCAAAGATGTTTCTCCGAGCACGATGCGATAGGGCTTTGAGGGTTTTGCGCTATCCTTGACATATTCCAGCTTGTAACCCGTATCATGACCGATCTGTGCAATCAGATTTTCTGCCGCAAATCGCTCGATGACCGAATAATCCTTCGGCAACACAATTTCAAAGTCCGAAATGGGCTTGCCGAGCAGCGTTGCGTTTCTCATCGTATATTCCGGATTATAGATGGTCAGCGTAGAACCGGGAATGGTAACCGACAGCTTTGTGCCGTTCATCGTCATTGTTTCCTCGGTAATTGCGTTTACCAATTCATCCAGTGCTCTTTGTACCCCTTCCTTCGTGTATGCCGTCAGGTGAATGTTTCCGTTGATCTCGCGAAGCAGATAACCGTCGTAGGTCAGCCAAAGGAGCTCGGCCGCCGACAGGAAGGAAGAAGGCTCCGCACCGATAAAGAGTGCTTTTTCCGAAGAGGATGCCGATTTCTTTACCGTAAACTGCGTGCTTGTTTTGCCGCTCAATGCATTCGCAAAGTTCGTTGCCATCGTATCATAACCGTATGCCTTGTTCTTCGAAACAATCGCAAACTGTGCCACGCCGTCATTGACAAGCACGAAATCCTTTCCTTCAGGGGGAGGCGTGGGTTGGATCTGATTTTCATTGCCACCCTGGTTGCCACCTTGGTTTTCACCACCCTGGTTGCCGCCTTGATTTTCGTTACCGCCCTGATTCGGATCGTCGGGCGTTTCATCTCCCTGGTTGTCGGTCGGTTCGGTGGTAGTTTCTTCGCTGTCGGACGCGGGAATTTTCTCATCATCCCCGTTACAAGCAATCAGCGTCAAGAGCATCACCAAAACGATCGCCAGAGCCAGTGCTCTTTTCATTACGTCTTTCACGGTTTTTTCTCCTTATTTTCTATAATTTACGTATTACAAATTAAATTCAAAAATACGGTTTTAAAACATCACGTCTGCAAAGAAAGGACGGTGATCCGAGCTCTTTGCGATATAGCCGTTATCGATCGACTTCGCGCACATTTTCGCCACCTTGGTCGAATCGTAAACGACGTGGTCGATTGCCCTTCCATCGGCATTTGCCGTTACAAGTCCTGTACCCTCGAAGGTCGAGTCGAACGCATCGGTTCCGGGGCGAGCATTAAAGTCACCCGTCAGAAATACGGGAACGTTCGGGTAAATCTCCTGCAAATGCTTGATTTCCTCGTTGACTGTTGCCGCCGCCGCAATCTGCATATCGGGGAATCTTCCCGTCGGATAGTGCAAATTCATTACGATACATTTCTGATAGGGATTCTCGATTTTCGAGAAGAGTGCCCACTGCCAACGGTGCATTCCGTTGTCAAAGGTCTCGGGAGCCATCACGTCCTGCGCCTCAATCTGCCAGACCGTGTGACGGTAAAGAATCGGATCCCAATATTCTGCCGCGCTAAGTTCGGGGTAGTTAACGAAGGAATATTCGCTTCCCACTGTTGCTAGAAGGTCGGTGCGCATCAGCGAATAAATGCCGTTGACCGTTCCCTCCTGCATTTCCTGCATTCCGACGAAGTCGGGCAAGTAGTCCATAATCATCGTGCCTTGAATTCCAACACGAAGCGTGCAATTGACACCGTTGATATCGTAATCTTCCACCGCACCCGAGTCTCCCGCACAGACAATATTCGAAGTCATAATACGAACGAAATAGTCGTTTTCCTTCTTGACCATCTGCGACGCGTAGTCGGGAGCTTCCAAAATATTGATTTTTTCGTTGGAATTTCCTGTCACAGTTTCATAGATCGTATTGTAGGCATCCTCCATAACGAGGTAGTTGTCGTAAGCAACGTAAATGCTTCCACCCACGCTCTTGATCGCAAACTGCCCGTCCTCCAATGCACCGTAGAGTGCTTGGCTTTCAGGACGCGCCGTTTTACCGAGCACGATCTCGTTTGCTGCTTTTTCACTGCGATCATCCGTCTGCGTCATCACACAACCGGTTCTCGTTCCGATATTATCCATCAAATATTTCAACGCAAAATGTTCTGCCGCGTTGATTTTTTCGGGAACAACAATCACAAAGTCAGAAAGTGCCACACCGAGTACCGTGGGCGAGGTGTTGATATAAGAATCGGGGTTGTACAGGAAGAACAGACGAATATCAGGAGCTTTGAAGTCGATTTGACCGCGCTCATTTCTCACTTGATACTGTGGGCGAGCGCCTTCTAAAAATTTATTGATCGCACCCTGCACACCGTCCATACCGTGCCCCGTTAAGTAAATGGTCTTTCCCGAGTGCAGCGAAAGACTTCCTCGGTAGGTCAGTTGCAACGGATCGGTCATCACAAGAGAAGGCTTCTTTCCAACCGAAATTTTCTTTCCCGTAACCGAATTTTTCTCTGCCGCCGTTTTAACAACAAAATGCGCTCCCGTATTTGCCGTCAATCGCGTACCGAATGTTGCCGCGATACCATCATATTCTTCCGCTTCGCTCACAACCGTGTACTGTGCTTTTCCCGCGACCACAAGATCGACCCAATAATTTGCCGTGGAATCGTCAAGATCGGGTTCCTCGTCGGGCTCATAGGGCTTCGGTGGAGTAACGTCGGCAACGGGATGGTCTTTCTTCGTTGTTTCCGAGCTGTCGGTTGGCTTCGAGGTATCACACGACACAAAGGAAATGATCATCAGTACCGCCAACGTCAGCACTAAAAATTTTCGCAACATAACGGTACAAAATCTCCTTTCAATCAAGTACAAAAAGCATAGTGCGACAGTTTGTCAATTTACCTTAAAAGTATATCATTTTTTTCTCTTCTTGTCAAGAAACATCAAGAAGTTTTCGCTTTTTTCACATCTTTTCAGCACTTTGAACAATTCCCATTTTTGTTTTTTTGAAACAATACACAAAAAAAGAGGAGCGAACGCGTCGCTCCTCTCGGGTATTTTTCAAGTACTTTCTCGGAGGACCACATCTGCCATAAAGGGACGGTGATCCGAGGTCATATGCATCAGTCCGTTTTCGATAGACTTGGAACCAAGAAACTCCACAAGCAACGGATCGTACACCACGTGATCGATTGCGGACGCATTTGGATTCGACGTAATCATTCCCGTACCATCGACGGTTGCTGTAAACGTATCACTTGACGAGCGTGCGTTGAAGTCGCCCGTAACGAAGATCGGGGCAGTCGGGTATTTTTCCCGCAAAAGCTTAATCTGCTCGTTGACGAGCGCGGCAGCTGCCATTTGCTGCGGCACGTATCTGCTCGTAGGATAGTGCAAATTCAGAAGAATATACATCTCGGACGGATTTTCAATTCTCGAGAAAACCGCCCACTGCCAACGGTGCATCGCGTTGTCAAACGTTGCGGATGAAAGTACGTCTTGCTCTACAATCTGCCATACGGTATGGCGGTAGAGGATCGGCGTCCAGTTTTCAACCATGCGGAGCTCGGGGTAAATTACGTAGGAATATTCGCTACCGACCGTCTTGAGCAGCTCACTGTGCATATAGGCAGTAACTCCGTTGGTTCCGTTTTCTTGCATCTCCTGCATTCCAACAAAGTCGGGCAGATAATCCAGAATCATTCTTCCCTGCAAACCCATGCGAAGCTGATAAGTCATACCGTCAACGTCGTACTTCTCCACCGCATTCGCATCCGCAGCGGCGATAATGTTTGTACTTATGACGCGAATGGTGTCGGTGCTCGGCTTTTCTACCATCTGAGAGGAATAATCAGGCTTGGCAGAAAGATGAATTTCGGTATTTTCGAAATTTCCATACAAGCCGTGAATTGCCTTACGCGCATCATCCATTACGAGATAATTATCGCAAGCAACGTAAACACTTCCGCCCATACCCCGAATCACATATTGTCCCCTTTCAAGGGTGCTATAAAGCGTCTGAGTGGCACCTCTGTTGGTTTTTCCAAGCACAATCTCGTGCGCCTTCGCACTCTTTTGATCGGTTACGTATTTGAGTAACACGCCCGTCCTCAAGCCAACCTCGTGAATCAATTGCCGTGCCATATAGTGCTCGTTTGCGTTGATATTTTCGGGAATGACGATGACAAACTCCGAAAGATCCACGCCCAGAAGCTTGGGAGAAGTGATGGCATAGCTTTCGGGGTTTTCCAAGAAAAGCAAGCTGGTTTCGGGCACTGCAAAGGAGATACTTCCACTCTCGTCCCGCTTTGGTTGCTGTGTCGCAACTCCCTCTAAAAACCGATTAATCGAACGCTCAACCGCATCCTTGTGATGTCCCGTCACATGAATGGTTTTTCTAAGCTCGGTCGAGAGAATGCCATCATAAGTCAGGCGAGATTCGTCCGCCATCACAGACGAAGGCTTTTTTCCCACTTGAATCTTATTGCCCGACACCGAGCTCTTTTCCGTACTCTTTTTCGCCAAGAAGGAAACCCCTGTGATTTGCGTCATACGGGTGGCAAATCCCTGCGCCATTTTATCGTAATCAGGCGAATCGCTGACAATGGTATACTGCTGACAGGATTCTTGCACAAGTTCAATCCAGCGAACCTCTTGTGCCGGAGGTTCGGTTCCCTCGTTTTCGTTTCCCGTTCCCTCATTCTCATTTTCGTCCTTGGGATCGGAGTTCAAATCATTTTCCCCTTCCTCAGGAACCTTTTGCTCGGTTGTTTCGGTAAAATCCTCTCCAACCGATACCTCCTCGGACGCATTGCACGCCGCCAAAGAAATCACCATCCATACCGCTAGCATCACTGCCAATATTTTTTTCAACATATCGGTCGAAAGCCCCCTTTCGTCTTTTTCTGGTTACTCTAAAAGTATATCATCTTTCTCCTGTCTTGTCAAGAAAATAAAAAATTTTAAACAATCCGTAAAAAAGAGGAGCGACACAGTCGCTCCTCTTAAAAAATTAGTTATCAGAACAGAAAATCTGCACAAACGGGCATATGGTCAGAGGTTTTCTTCATGTAATGATCATTTATGACTCTCCAACCGAGATTTGTCACATCGGTAGGATCATACAGCACGTGGTCGATGGCACCCTCATTCAAATTTGCCGTAACAAACGAGGTACCGTTGATCGTTTTATCAAAAGTTTCGGTTCCCGTCGAAGCGTTAAAGTCACCCGTTACGAAGATGGGGGCGTCCGGATACATCGTTTGAAGCAGTTCGATTTGTATGTTTACAAGTTCCGCCGCCGCAACCTGCTTCTCATAGTTCTTTGCCGTGGGATAGTGGAGATTGAGCAAAACGCACCGTTCTTCCGGTTGATCGACCTTCGAAAAAAGTGCCCACTGCCAGCGGTGCATACCGCCGAAGTCCAACGCTTCGGAAATATCGATTTCTTCCACCTGCCATACCGTGTGGCGGTAAAGAATCGGTGTTACCTGCTCGTTAAACTTCTCTCCGCCAAGCAAGCCCGAAAAGTCCACAAAGGCATATTCGCTCTCTACGGTTTTCAAAAGCTCGGTCTGCATCAGGGCATACAAATGGTTGGCTTCGCCTTCTTGCATCTCCTGCATTCCAACGAAATCAGGCAAATAATCCATCATCATCGTACCTTGAATACCGACACGGCGTTGCCACGTCATACCGTTGATGTCATATTTGGTTTGCGCACTCTTATCTCCTGCGCAAATAATGTTCGAGCTCATCACGCGAACCGCGTTCTCATCGGATTTTTTCACCATACGTTCCGAATAATCCGGCTTTTCCAAGACACTGATATCTTCCGAAGAAGAGCCTGTCACAATTGTGTAGAGCGCGTTCCGCGCATCCTGCATCACCAAATAATTGTCGTATGCTACGTAAATGCTTCCGCTTTCGCTTTCGATCGAAAAATATCCTTCGGGCAGATTCGCATACTGCAACTCACTCGCCTCACGATCGACCTTTCCAAACACAATTTCATGTTCCGCCTGCACCGCACGGTCGTCGAGCACCGTCATAACGCATCCCGTTTTTGAGCCGATCTCCAACAACAATGCCTCAAGCATCAATTCTTCCATCGCATTCATCCGTTCTGGAACGACAATGACGAATTCGGACAGCGCCACTCCGAGTACTGTCGGCGAGATATTCGTATAAGAATCCATTGGATTATACAAGAAAAACAGACGGATATCCGGTGCCTGGAAGCAAATTCTTCCCTGATCGTCGGTCGTCTTGTACTGCGGACGGAGTCCCTCACGGAATTTATCAACCGCACTGCTCATACCGTCCATACTGCGTCCCGTCAGGTAGATGGTATCTCCGCCATCGTACGAAAGGCATCCCTTATAGGTCAACTGCTCGGGATCGCTGATCACCAACGCAGGATCCTTTCCGATCAAAATTTTCTTCCCCGTAACCGTGTCCTTTTCCGTGCTTGTTTTCGCCACAAAAGTCACTCCCGTTGCGCTACTCATATATGTTGCGAGACCATTTGCCATATTATCGTATTCTGGTGCTTCGCTCACGACGGTATATTGTGCTTCTCCCGCAATGACGAAATCCACCCAATAATTCGCAGTCGAATCGTCGACTTCATCCTCATCGTCCGAGTCGTCGGCCCTGGGAGGAGTAACATCCGCAATCGAATTCTGTTTTTTCGTTGTTTCGGCAACATCATCTCCGTCCGAAGACGCACAAGCCGATAAGGAAAACAGCATCAAAAGTGCCAATAGAAGCGCGAAAAATCTAAGTACCATAAATCCAAAAATCTCCTTAACTTTTCGAAATAATTCACGTCGTTTTACGAACACCTTGTTCTAAATTATAGCATGGCACGTTAGAAAAAACCATAAATTAATTCACAATAAACCTATAATTTTTTACAGTAATTTTTACAGATGCGCATACAATTTGTCAGCCTAACAAACACTATGTTAGGTAAAAAAAGAGGAGCGACACGGTCGCTCCTCTTTGGGGTTCTTATTAAGAATTCTTTTTCTTTTTCAAATTCTCCGCAAGATATTCGCAATTGACGATCTTTTCCATCAGATTGCTCTTGGTGTAGAAATAGTGGTTGGTCGACTCATAGCCAATGGTCGCATTTCTTGCCATCAGGTCGATTGCCTCGTAAGCCAAGCGTTTTTCATCCTCGAGCACGTCCTCATAATCATCGGTCTTGCGTCCCGTGGCGATAAATGCACATTGGTTATAAACTCCGCGGAAGGTGACGTTGCAGGCATCCGCGACGTCGTAAAGCTCGTCGAGATAGGGATTCTTCGACCGATCGACCGTCTTGAGAATCTCAAAGCCCTCGCTCCATTTTTCGGACATTTTGCGCATCTGATCGACGAAGAGCTCCTCGGGGAAGAGATTTCTCCACTTGGTCAGATCGTCGTAAGGGTTGCAAACCATCGTTGCCTCAAAGCCCGTCGGCTCGGCGTACAGGGGGTTGGCGGGTGCGCAGGTCTGCGGTGCGTAATACGCGGTTCTGACGCAGAAGGGATATTCCGAAAATGCTTCGGAGAAAAGGTGCAGTGCGCGGCTGATCGTCGCAACGTCCGCGCCCTCGAAAAGCTTTGCGTAAATTTCGTCCAACGTCGGAATTTCCTTGCCTTCTTCACACATCAGCTTGATCATTTCAAGAACAGGAGAGGGATAGCCGCCCAGTGTCCAGGTGTACATCAAGCTCTCGACGTCGCCCGTAGCAAGAATGCCCGAAATATGCTCATAGTGCTGTTCAAATACGGGGATATACGGTACGCTCGACATTTCCCACGAGTTGTTCGCCTGAATTTTCGCGACCGATTTGTGTCCCGTTGCCGACGCCTCGCGCCAAAGTTTCTTCGAGATCTCACTCGGTCCCACGATCGAAATCGAATAGTCAGAAACGAAGGTCGTTACGTCCGCGAAAGTCTTTTGTTTTCTGGTTTCGCTGACACTCAGCAGCTTCACCTCCTTGGGCAAAAGACGAACGGTTTCCATCTCATCCTCTCTCCACGCCCACGCGTATGCCATCACCTCGATCTCGGGATTCACCGACGAAGCACCCTCCCAGATCAGCTGATTGACCAGCGCATAATTCTCCGCCGGTGAATGTCCCTTGCAGTAAGGGCAATTATTGAGATGGGGATCTTTGACGTGGCTCATACAGTGCGTGCGGTTCTCGGACGAGGTAATCGTAAAGAATCCGCCGAGTCCGGGTGCGTTTTTGGTCAAGAACGCTACGCTCTCGCGCAGATATTTCTGCACCGTCTCGGTGCGGATACACAGCGAGGAAATTCCCATTTCTTCGTAAATATGTCCGCGAATATCGGGGCGATCCTCCAAAAGCTTCGAGGGGAGCGTACGGGGCTCGTTGATGTAGAGATACAGCTTCATTCCGTAGCGGGCAAGCTTTTCGATCAGGTAGCGGACTCCCTCAAGTCTTTGCTCGTAGCCCTCGCTCAGCTCGGGAAGAAATTCGTAGGGAGCGAGCTTGGTCATGACCGCCTGAGTCCAGATGCCGTTGATGCCCATACTCTGATAGGAGCGGAGCATCTCGTCGGGGAAGGAAACGTCGATCAGCTTCTTGTCAAAGAAGGTATCACCGTACAGCGCGCAATAGGAGTAAAGGAAGCGCGTTTTCGTCTTCATTTCGGGTGCTTCGCTCGTCGAAAATACCGTCTTTTGGAAGAAATCAAAGGGCTTTACGGCAGTTTCGGGCGAATTGGCATAGATCTCCTTGGTAATACGGCAGATCTCGGCGGTTCTTCTCTTGCCCTCCTCGTCGAGCTCCTCGACGCGCAGGTGTCCCGAATCCGCCTTAAAGCGTCCGAGCTTGTACCAAAGAAAATCCTCCTCCTCGATGATAAACGCCAGATACTCCATCGACCAATCGAGAAGCACGCTCAGCTGCTCGTAGTCAAGAAGATGCCAGCAATTTCGGATGAGCGTAATATATCCGCGCGTCCGCCATTCGGGCATCACTTCGACCGAAAGATCAAGTCCCATCTCCTCTGCCATACGGAGCACGACCGCCTCATCAACCTCAAGTACCTCTGCCATTTTTTCGGCAGTTACAAGTCCCCAGTTGCGGTAAATAAAGCACTGAGCCTTCGTCGGGAACCATTCAAAATTCAGGCAAACGCCCTCTCTGATTTCGGGAAGTTTAATCATAGCAAATACCTCTAATTTTCATTGATGTTTTATATAGTTTAATTATACTTAATAATTAAATACTTGTCAAGCAGTTTGCAAAAAAATACACTTTTTTCGCAAAAAAAGATAACCCCCGAGGCCTGCAAATGCAGGTCTCGGGGAGATGATCAATATGCCATCGTGGTGTAGTAAGCAAGGTTAGTCTGGCGGTTATCGAGACGACCGTACTGAACGACGATCTTCTGCGAGCTTTCCAGCTTCATTGCATACTGCGTTTCCAGCGGTACAACGTATCCGCTCATATGCTCCGGAACGTTCATACGGAAGCACTTGACGCGCTTCGGCTCAACGATCCATTCGATGCCCTCGTAAGCATCCTTGTCTGCAAAATAAAGGGTAACCTTGATTTTTGCAACCTTGTCGGTATCATTCACACAGATCACGCTCTCGTGACCCTTGAGAACTCCCTCACCCTCAGGCGGAAGCTCGCAGTCGGGAATAATCCAATTCTTTTTTCCTACTACGTTTTTCATACTCAGAAGCCCAGCTCAATGATGCCTTTCTTGAGGTAGTCGGTGTAGCTCTCACAGCCGTTCTCCTTGACTGCAATACCCTTTTCCCAACGGCAACCGAAGGTGTCGCAGGAAACGTAGGTGTCGATCTGGAAGGTCATATTCTTCTGGAGGATGTAGTCAGACGAAGTCTCCATCCAAGGAGCCTCAACCTCGATCATACCCGTTCCGTGGCAAGGACCGTAAACGTAGTTCTTCTCGTAGCCGGCATCCTTGAACATCTGCAGGAACTGCTTCGGAATCACGTCAGCGGGAATACCTGCCTTGATCTGGGACTCGGTCCAGTCGTGCATCTTCAGACAGAACTCAACGAGGTCACGACGCTCACCCTCGAGCTTGCCCATACATACGGGAAGTCCGATTGCAGGAGAATAACCGTCGATCTTTGCGGAGAGGTTCAGCTGAACGATGTCGTTCTTTCCGATCACCTTGTAGCTCGAACGCGAGATTGCGTGACGGGTCGAAGCCTCGGAGAATACGTACATGGGAAGTCCCTCGTACTCTGCACCGTGCTCGTAAATCACCTTCTGAGCGATACCAACCATCTGAAGCTCGGTTACGCCGGGCTTGAGAGCCTTGATCACTTCGTCGGTTGCGATCTCAACGATGCGGAAGCCTTCCTTGATACAAGCGAGCTCGTTCTCGGACTTGATCTGACGGAGCTCAACCATAATGTCGTTGCAACGAACGATCTCAGCGTTCGGATAGGACTCCTTCAGTCCCTCGTAGATCGGGAGCGTGCACTCAACGTAGCTTCCAAGACCGATCTTGATGTTGTCGCCGTGAACGCCAACCGCCTTGAACGCATCGCGGAAGGTGTCGGGAATCAGCTCGGGGTACGAGGGGTCTGCCGACTCACGGAATTCGCGAAGAACGAATACCTTGTCAAGCTTACCGAAGTCTCTTGCGAAAATGGTGGACTCGGGACCTGCAAGAAGCGCAGCCTCACCCGTTGCGGAGATCAGCACACCTGCTCTCTCGAAGAGGGGCCAGAAGCCCGAAAAATATCTTGCGTTTGCGTAGTCACTCTCGGTCGAGCAGACCAGCATTGCGTCAAGACCTCTTGCGGCGATCAGCTTTGCCGCTCTCTGGATTCTTTCCTGATACTCATGATCCGGAATACAAATTCTTCCCATGGTAAATACCTCACTTTTTCTTATTTTTTCAAAGTTTTTATCAAAAAACTTTAAGTTTCATCTCCATTATAATGTTTTTTTTATGAAATGTCTTTACAAAATCATCATTTTGTAGTACAATATCGTAAATACTTTTTCTTTTTTGGGAGAGAGCAATGGAATTTGTCTTAAAACACTTCAAAGAGGAATTGATTGTAGAACAGCTGGCAAACATTCATTATTTTGAGTTTACGCCAAACTATCACACGGCGGGCGACCGTCACGAGTTTTGCGAACTGCTTTACGTCGACCGCGGAAGTATCCGCATCGTGTCGGACCACTACACGGGAGAACTTTGTAAAAATCAACTCATCCTTCACGGAGCAAATCAGCGTCACGCTTTGATTTGCGACGAAAACATTGCACCAAACATCATTATTATCGGATTTGAATGTCATAGCGAACACATCGATCGGCTGACCTATTCTCCCCTGCTTCTTTCGGACGAATTGCAGGAAATGCTTGCCGAGATCATCAAAGAAGCGCGCCTTGTGTATATGCCGCCCTACGACGTACCGAACGCAAAGGATATGAAAAAAAGAGGCGATTTTCCGCTCGGTGCCGATCAGCTGATTAAGGATTATCTGCAAATCTTTCTACTCAAATGTCTGCGCCTACAAGAAACGGTAGAGGATACCAAACCCAATACCGCTGAGGATGCGCCCGTGTCGGAGCTACCACAGATCCACGAAATCAAGCGCTACATTGACGACAACTACTGCCACAAAATCAACGTCGAGGAGCTATGCTTCCTCTTCCACACCAACAAAACCTCACTCTCCAGAGAATTCAAGCTTCTCTTTGGAAAAACTATTATCGATTACGTCAATATGCTTCGCATCGAGCACGCAAAATCCCTGCTCCGCGAGGGATCGTACACTTTAACGCAGATTGCCGACGAGCTGAACCTTTCCTCGGTGCACTACCTCTCCGCACTCTTCAAAAAATACGTCCACGCCACACCGACCGAATATATCCATTCGATCAAGAAGAATCTCGAAGCATAAAAAAAATCGCGCCGAAGCTCGGCGCGATTTTTGTTTTTTACAGCGAGTAGCCCTGAACGGGGTAGTATGCCATATCCTTTCTGCGGTCCAGACGGCCGTAAACGGCAACGATCGGAACGTCACTCTCAAGGATTACTGCAAACTGTCCTGCAGGAATCTCAAACTTTTCCTCGCCAACGGGGAAATCCATACGGAAGCAGTTGACTCTCTTTGCGGGAACGCGGAGCGTCAGACCTTCCTTAGGATCCTTGTCCTCAAACAGAAGCGTCATCTTGATGCACGCATCCTGCTCGTTATTGTTGACCACCATCAGCGCCTCGTGTCCGAGGGGTTCTCTCTTGCCCTGAGGGGGCAGATCACCGTCCGAAAATACCCAAATCTTCTTTCCGATTTCCATAGTCGTATCTCCTTTTGTATTTTTCAATATTTTTTGATTTTAAAATTTAATTGTTTTTTCAAGATTTATCAGGAAGAATATAATAATATTCGCCACGAATATTCTTAAAGTTGAGCGTAGAAAAATCATTGGTACTGCTACCGGGTGTCAGGCAGAAAATACGGCTCTTTGCCAATCCATCCACACCGGGCCACAGATATCCCATTTTGAGTGCGACCCAATCGTAATCAGCAGGCAACACGCCCATTTCGTCAAAATGCGCCTCGGTCGTAAACGAGGTTCTCGCATTCGAAAAGATCACGTCAATTCCCTCTTCGCTCTCAAAGAGCACACCCTCTCCAACGCGTTCGCCGACAAATCCGAGAATGACTCCCTTGCGAACCACTCTGCCCGAAAGCTCCAAAGCTTTGGAATATTCGTCCTTTGCCGCAAGCGTAATGTTCGTCATTGCTCCGTCCGGTAACGCAGAAAGCACCGCGTAGGTCTTCTCGTCAAAGAGAGACGCCACAAGTCCTCTGCCCGTCTTACCGCCAAGCATCTTGCCCAAGAGAAAGGTCGATTCACCGTCGGCACCTGCCGTCGAGTTGTCACCCGAATCGCTGATAAACACAGGCTTCGGAAGATCTGCCACCGCCTTCACCGTTGCATCGGGGGAAAGCGCGGGCATATCGAATTTCATATCGGTTTTGTGCGCCTCGTAGTAGTCGGCAATCGCTTTGAATTTCGCATACGCCTCGCCATGATCGTTTGCAAGAGAAACGGCAACGCAAGCACCCACAAATTCAGCATCCACCCACGGCTGACCGTTATAGATCGACGCGGAAACCACACTCTCATCCTGCTCTGCCTCACGAAGCATCGAAAGCAGCGTGCGATACGGCTCGCCTGCCGTCTGCGCGGCATCGGCAAAGAGCACTTTAATGCGGAAGAGGTGGAGCGTGGGCTTAAGGTTTTCCTTCAAAATCCGAACCAGCGCGTTTGCCGCACGGGTCTCGGTCTCGTCATAGTCGGTGTGCGGCGCGGTACGGAAGCCTGACAGTGCCTGAATGTTCTCACGAAGTCCGTCCGATACGTTCGAATGGAAATCCGAAGCAACCGAGATTGGAATTTCAGTTCCGAGAATCTCGCGCAAGCGCTTTACAAAATATTCCTCTCCGCTTCCGATTCCGTCGACGTACATTGCACCGTGGAAATAAAGGTACACTCCATCGGCATCGGGATGCTTTCTCGCTTCTGCAAGAAATTCTTCAAGCATTTCAAGATAGTCCTCGCGGCAAACGCTTCCCGAAGGAAGTGCTACGGCATATCCGAGCGGAACGACCGAAAAACCTTCCGCTTCGAATACGCGCGTTGCCACAAGTTCATTCTTTGCTTCTTCTCCATACAGTCGGTAAAAAAGTTCTTTTTTTGCGAGATTGGGAGAAAAAGTGTTGGATTCACATTGATAAGAACCAACCAGAATTTTCATCGTAATTCTCCGTCAAAAAACTTACTGAACGTCCTGCTGGAAGTACTTGTCCATCTTCTCGGACATCGGCTTGCATCCGTTTTCGGTGATGATGTAACCGGTCTCGATTCTCGCACCGTGGAACTCGGGATGACCGAAGAAGGAAACGTCTACCATCACAGTCATACCGGGAACGAGAATATCGTTACTGTTGGGGCCGTAGAAAGGAGCCTCTGCCTCCATCAGACCGATGGTATGTGCAAAGGGACATACGAGGTAGTCGAAAAGACCGTGCTTCTTGTAGTACTCACGGCCGGGAACGTCGATCTCGCGGCCGCTGACACCGGGCTTCAGCATATTCTTGGTCAGTGCCATAACCTCGCGAAGGTGCTTCATGCACTCTTTCTGTGCGGGGGTGTATTCACCGCTGACAGGAAGCGTATCACCAAACGTACCTGCATAGCCGTTGAAACGAGGAGCGATGCCAATCATAACGAGCTCGCCGTTCTGCATCATCTTATTGGTTGCGGTAGGAACAACTGCGTCAGCGCGTGCACCCGAGCCGACGATGGTACGGTAGGCAAAGGAATCTGCACCGTTCATACGGCAAATTGCTTCACCTGCTGCTGCAACCTCATACTCGAATACGCCGTTTGCGATCTTTGCTCTCATTGCGTCGTATGCCATATCGCAGAGCTCGACTGCCTTGAGCATATTTTCTCTTTCCCACTCACTCTTGAAGGAACGCATAATCTCGTAGTCATCGGTAATGTCCACGAGCTCAACGCCCTTAAAGCCTTCTGCAAAGTCAATATAAACCTGGCGCGGAATGGTGTTCGTTCCAACGATACCGATCTTCTTGAGTTCAACGCCGCCTGCGAGAAGCTCCTTATTGAGCTGTGCAAAGTCGATGATCTCCGCGTTGGGATATTCCTCATCGGGAACCATAAATACGGGGAAAGAACGGGTGTTCTTGATTGCGGAAGACATTTTTGCAAAGGGTTCACTCTCAGGTCCGCCGAGCAGCCAAGCCTCGCCCACTCTGGGAACAAGCACCGAGCCCTTTTCGAACTGTCCGCACCAACCGGTCAGATACCAACCGTTAGCAACGTTGAGCTCATCAAAGTAGATCAGAGCGGCATCAAGCCCTTTTTCCTCAAGGATCGCCTGCGTTTTCTTAATTCTGTTTTCAGTTTCTTTTAAGTTGTAGTAATACATAATTGTTTTCCTTTCTTTCCTATATGTTGTTTTTTAATTTTCTTATTTGAGATAAAAGACCTCTTTCATAAACCACTCGTTTCTTCCCGTTTCGGGTTCTTCCCAGAGGAAATCGCGCATCAGCTTGCGCCATTCGTCGTGCACCGAGCTCCCGCCAAGAATCTCGGATGCTTTTTGCATATCCTCGACCTCGTAATAAGCAAAGAGAAGATCTCCTTCGCGCCAGATCGAATAATTCTCGATGCCTGCCTTCTTGAGGATTGCCAGCATTTCGGGCCAGACCTCAGCGTGATATTTTTCGTACATTTCACCGCCGCCCTCGCGTAGGCGCATCAGAATTCCCTTACGTTCCATTCTCACCCCTCCTTCCGTCTTCCTTGTTTTCCAAATTCATTGTATCATCAAGAAGTCAAAAAAACAATATCACTTCCATATCCTTTTGTGTCAAAACTATACTTTTTATACAAATAACATTTCAAAAATAGGCATTTTGACGGTTTTTATATGATTGTTTTAAAAATAATTATAAAAACAGCATATATTTTTTGTCATACCTTTTTCTTTTTGTTGACAAATCTATATCTTTATGTTATAATCAATCTGCGTTTTTAAAAAGGAGGCACGCCACCATGCGAATTTACGAAAAAAGCACACACTTTGTCAACAAAGAAGGCGCGCTAATCAAAAAATATATCAGTAACATCACCACTCACCGCCATTCTCACGACTTTATTGAAATCGTTTACATTCTCCAAGGAAGCGGCATTCACGAGATCGGCGACGCTACCTATACGATGTTTCCTGGCTGTCTTTACATCGTTGACAGCGGAGAGATACACAATCTGCATTTTCACGAAACCTCGGAATATTACAATCTATTTTTAAAAGAAGATTTCTTGCAGGAAATCATCCTCTCGCTCGACGGTGCCGAACTTGATGCACTGAGCTTCTTACGGGGGCGAAAAAACTCCGAGCCCTTCGTTCGCTTTTCTGCCGAAAAAACGCAGCTCATTCAAGAGCTTTTCGCACAATGCTACTTCGAGCTTCACAAGGCAGACGAGCCGGAACGTGCGCTTGTGCGCCACTATCTCTCTCTGCTTCTGCTCGAATATGCCTCGGCGCTCCGACAAATCGAGCAAACGAGAGAGCCTGACGTCATTCTTCCCCGCGCGATCGACTACATCAACCGCCACTACAAAGAACCGCTTTCGATTGACGAAATCGCCCGCCGTTACAACTACAATCCCGTCTATTTCGGACGGCTTTTCCAAAAATATTACGGCTGTCCCATCAAAAGCTATATCACCGATCTCCGTCTGACCTTTGCGGGCGAGCTTCTCGAAACAACCAGCTACAGCATCGACGAGATTGTGCTTCAAGCAGGCTTTGGCAACAAGCTTCAATTCTACAAAAAGTTCAAAGATCGCTTTGGATGTACACCCAAGGAATATAAAACCAACCTCCAGCAAAAGGACAATCGCTTGGCACTGGAAGCACCGCAGACGGAGGCGCTTTCGCTTTCCCGCTTCCATTGGTCGGCAACGAATGATGCGGGTGAAAAGCTCTATGAGCTAACCGCCGACGATGACTCAATGCTCCTTGCGGGAATTTTTCCCGGAGACGCAATCCTCTTTCGTGCCCAAAACTCCGCGGAAAACGGAGATCTCGTGGTGATCACTGCCGAAGACGGACACCTTCTCGCAAGACAACTTTATACGCTCGGTACAGAGGGGCAGTATATCCTGCACGCATGCACCGAAGAAAACAAAAAATATCCCGATATTTATTTGGATGCACCCAAAATTCTCGGTGTGATCGTCAAAATTCTGCACGATCCGAAAAACAGTCAAATTTTTCTGTAATTTATTTTAAATTCTTCAAAAAAGACCTTTTCTTTTACAAGAATATCTGCTATAATATGTTATACTATCAAAAGAGTTACTTTTATCCCGTCGGAGGACCGTATGACCTATAACGAAATTTGTCTGGAGCTTGCGGAAGCGGGCATTGAAAACGACCGTGGTGAAGCGGCAATGCTCATCTGTCAGTTCTGCAATATCAATAAAGCCGAGCTTTTGCAGAGACGCGACGAGGACTTTGACTGTCCCGAGCTCGAGCAAGCCGTTCTGCAACGCCGTTCGCATTTCCCTCTGCAATATATTTTGGGCTATTGGGGCTTTTGCAATGAAACCTATCGGGTAACCGAAGACACGCTCATTCCCCGCCCCGATACCGAAAAGCTCGTCGAGCTTGCCGTCCGTATGATGCCCCCGAAAGCTCGCTTTATCGACCTTTGCACAGGGAGCGGCTGTATCGCCATTTCGACGCTCGCCGCCCGCCCCGACTGTCACGCGGTTGCCGTCGACCTCTTTGAGCCAACGCTTGAAATTGCCAGAGAAAATGCCGAAACCAACGGTGTCGGAGACCGCATCGGACTGATCGCAAAAGACGTGCTCGCCCCCGAATTTATGGACGAGCTTGGCATCTTCGACTGCATTCTTTCTAACCCGCCCTATATCGAGTCGCAGGAAATTCCTCTTTTAGAGCAAGAGCTCTCCTACGAGCCGATGGCGGCACTTGACGGCGGAGAAGACGGACTTGACTTTTACCGTGTCATCATCAAGGAATACGGAAAATATCTGCGTCCCACGGGAATGATGCTCCTTGAAATCGGCTGGAATCAAGGGAAGTCGGTATCGGCCATTGCCGCCGAGGCGGGCTTCCGTTGCGAGGTGTATAAAGACTATTCCGGCAACGACCGCGTCGCTTATCTGACAATGCCCATAAAAAAAATCGAAGCACAAGGAGAAGAAAAATGAAACTAACGCTAGAACAAATCAAAACGATCGTCAAAGGTGCTGTCCGTGTCGAAGAAAAGAACGGTGCCGTACACTTTTTCCGCTTTACGAAAGCGCAAGAGGATATTTATCTTGACAGAAAGACACCCTCGAATAAGCCGCTGTGGGACAAAACCCTCGCAACGGCAGGAATTCGTCTGGAATTTGTCACAACCTCTCGCACGCTTGCGATCGACGTCGAAGATGTTCCCGCATCGTCCTGCAACTGCTTTGTGCACGACGTTGTGGTAAACGGTAAGCTCATTGGCTCGTTTGGCGAAAACGAAAGCGACAAGCGCGAATTTTCGGCAAGATTTGAGCTCGGCGAGGGCGAAAAAGAGGTCAAAATCTATTTCCCTTGGGCGGCGGCTTCTGCCATTCGTTCACTGACGCTCGATGATGGAGCGACGATTACTCCGATCAAAAAATCCAAGAAAATGCTGGTTTACGGTGACTCAATCACGCACGGCTACGTAGCGATCCATCCCTCGGCTTCCTACGCTTCTCAGTTGACCGACGCACTCGATGCGGAAGCTTTCAATAAGGCAATCGGCGGAGAAACCTTCTTCCCCGAGCTTGCCGAGCTGAGCGACAAGGGCGACTTTGATTACATCACCGTCGCGTACGGAACGAACGACTGGTCTCACGTCACGAAAGAAGTCTTCGACGAAACCGCAACCGCCTTTTACCGCACCCTTTCGCGCCGTCATCCGAACACAAAGATTTTTGCGTTTGCACCGATCTGGCGTGCCGATTACGAGACGGTGACCAAAGTTGGCGAGTTCTCCTACATGAAGCAGGTCTTCGACGGTCTTGCCAAGGAACTTCCGAACCTCACCGTCATCGACTGCTTCGGCTTTGTTCCCGCGGACAGCCAGTATTTTGCCGACAAAACGCTCCATCCCAACGACGCGGGATTTGCACACTATTTCAACGGCGTTTGGAACGAAATTCAGAAATATCTTTAAAAAATTCAGCGCGCCGCAAAAGCGGCGCGTCTTTCATTTTCAACCATTTTTTGCTTGACATATTGTAAAATTCTTCGGAAAAACTAACCTTGGAGCAACGATTTTACCAACTTCAAACTTTTCAAAACGAAAGGAGTTTTACGATGGATACAAGCAAACGAATGACCGCGCGCCGCATCTCCGTATGGGTGCTCATTTTCGCGCTGGTTCTTACGACGCTTTCGGCTTCGTTCACCATCTCGGCACACGCCAAGGGCGGTGTGATGGGAGACATTGGCGATGCCGCAAAGGAAGCGACGAGTGACGTTGGCGATGCCGTCCGCGACGTAGTCGACGGTGCGATGGATACGACGCACGGAAGAACGAACGACAGCGACGGCACGATCGGAAACGAAAAAGACGAGGCAAGCAGCGACACCTCGATGGACGAGGGACGTTCCATCGGCTGGATTGGCTTGGTGATCGCGATCGCGATTGCCATCATCGCCATTGTCCTTATTGTCATTCTCGTTCCGAGAAAGAAAAAAAGATAACAAAAAAGCGGCGCAAAGCCGCTTTTTTATAATTATTTTTTCTGCTGACGACACCAAATTTTCATGGCGAGCTTGGCAGGGAGAATCTTCAAAAGGCGCGCTTCGGTGCGGGCGTGGATTCCGCAGGTCGAAAGGTCCTTGCCACGCTTCATATCGCGGAGTGCTCTTTTTACCACCTGCTCCACCGTATAAAAGCGATCGTAATAGGTCACAACGTCGGGCTGCTCGGCGGCGCGATCGAAAAATTCGGTGCGCACCCATTTGGGACAGACCGCCATCACGCGGATTTTTCGAGGTGCGAGCTCGACGTTCAGCGAGCGTGAAAAGCTGACGACGTATGCCTTACTTGCCGCATACACGCTGACGTACGGCAGAGGCAAAAATGCCGAAAATGAGCCGAGCTGATAAACCTCGGCTCCTTCTGCAAGATACGGAAGTGTGAGATAGGTCACAGCAGTCAGCGATGCAACGTTGAGATCAATCATTCCCAGTTGGTCGGAAAGCGTAATATTCTCAAATTCACCAAAGCGTCCAAAGCCCGCCGCGTTGACAAGTGCCACAACCTCAGGGTTTTGATCGGCAAGCATATTTTTATATTTTTCAATACACTCATTCGACGATAAATCCAAAGATATCGGAACAACTTTCGTATTTATTGTGTTTTTCAATTCTTCCAAACGATCACTTCTTCGAGCAATAACCCAGATCTCGTCGATGTTTTCACGCGCGCCGAGTACTTCGGAAAAGCAACGTCCAAGCCCCGAGGATGCACCGGTTACAATGACAATCTTCATCGATTTTTACTCCTCAAAGAATAATATGCTTAGGAAGACCGTTGTTGTAAATAACATCACATTCTCCTGCAATTAAAGGAAGCAAATTTTTACAGCAATCATCCGTTATATTGTCCGCCGTTTTATTGATAAACTCATCAGGAACATATTTGGTTTTGTTTGCAATTTTCGTCACTTTTTCGTGGCTAATCTCACAACAATACGGCTCGGTCGAAGAGCGAACGAAAATCATTACCTCACCGCTGACGCCATCGATCGCCGCCTCGACCGCCTTCTTACCGATCGACACTGATTCCTCGATATCGGTACGCGAGAGCAGATGTCCCGCGCAACGCTGAGGCAGGTTGAGCTCTACCGAACGGACCTTGCAACCAAATCTCTCCTTGACGGCACATTCGAGCGCCTTGCCCGTGCCCGACAGATATTTGTGGCCAAACACGTCTAAGGCACCGCTCTGCTGTCCCTCGCCGACGTATCTTCCGTCCGAGAACTGCAAGCCCTCGGAAACAGCAACCACAAGATTGGGATGCTCACGGAACTTTTCCTCAATACGAGCAAAGAACTGCTCCATATCAAAGGCACGTTCCGGCAAATACACGAGGTCGGGAGCGCGTCCGTCGACCACGCGTCCGATGGCAGATGCCGCCGTGAGCCAACCCGCATCACGTCCCATAATTTCAACGATGGTGACCGCCCTCGTGGTATAGACCGCACAGTCGCAAATGATCTCCTGCATCACGGTGGCAATAAACTTTGCCGCCGAGCCAAAGCCGGGGGTGTGGTCAGTGGTAGGAAGATCGTTATCGATGGTTTTGGGCACTCCCATAATTCTCATCTCATAGCCACACTTCTCTGCCCATCTCGACATCTTAGCAACGGTATCCATCGAGTCGTTTCCGCCGATGTAGAAAAAATATCGAATATTGTATTCTTCAAGAATGGCAAAAAGCTTTTCATAAAATGCGATATCCTTTTCGTCGGTGGAATCGGGGCTCGGCAGCTTTTTGCGGCAAGAGCCGAGTGCCGCCGCGGGCGTCTGCTCCAAAAGCTTCAGCTTTTCTTCACTGTCGAAGAACTCCGACAAGCAAACCGTGCGCTTGTCCATCAGACCCTCGATTCCGTTTCTCATTCCGTACAGCTTTTCGATGCATGCGTCTTCTCCCATCTGCGAGAGTACACCGCGCACCACGCCGCAAAGCGTTGCATTAATCGCCGCGGTCGGTCCGCCCGACTGTCCGACGATGGCATTTCCGTAAAGTTTTTTCATCATATCCCCCTTTATGTGAATTATTTAACTATCATATTTATTGTATCACAAAAAACGCGCGCTGTCAATCGATGGCGGGGAATGATTTTTCCTTTTTTGCATACATTTTTCTCAGGGACGGTACGCAGGACGCCAAATTCTTCCCTCGGCATCCGAATCATACGTACCGAGGAGCAACTCAATGCTTTTCAATATCTTTTCGATGCTATCGAATTTCTTTCACCTGATTCTCGGCATCAACTCTCCGCAAAGCTTTCCACCTCCGCTCTCTGGCGAAGAGGAACACAAGTATTTTCTCTTAATGAAGCAAGGAGATACCGATGCAAGAGAAAAGCTGATTCTGCACAATCTCCGCCTCGTTTCGCACATCGTACGGAAATATTATGCTTCTGCCAAAAATTCAGAGGACCTCGTATCGATCGGCACGATCGGTCTTTGTAAGGCGGTCGACACCTTTCAAATTTCGTGTGGCGCGAAGTTCGCCACGTACGCGGCACGCTGTATCCAAAATGAAATTCTGATGCATTTTCGTGCACAAAAAAAACACTCTTCGGAGATTTCTCTCAACGAAACCATTGACGTCGATCGCGACGGAAATCCATTGACCTACATCGACGTCATCAGCTGTGACGAAAGTCTTTGCAGTGAAGTCGAGCGAAAGATCACCTCGGATCGCGCGCTTCGCTACGTCAACACCATTCTCACGCCACGCGAGCGACAGGTCATTCTCCTTCGTTACGGACTTTCGGGCAAGCGACCGATGACACAGCGCGAGATTGCCCAGATTCTGAAGATTTCCCGTTCCTATGTCAGCCGCATCGAAAAAGGAGCACTTGAAAAGCTTCAAAACGCCCTCCAATAATCGTTTTTCGCGCTTTTGAGCAGAAAAAGTCAAAAAAAGCCAAAAAAATATTCAATTTGCTCTTGATTTTTTTGGGTCTTTGTGATACAATATCAATGTTAATGACTATTTCTGCCCATGGTGGCGTTAAAATGTTTAAGTTCGGAGGTGTTCTGAGATGGAAATTGCATTGGGAATCGTAATTATCGTACTTGCTGTCATTTTGATTGGTTGTGTACTCGCGCAGTCCGGCAAGGATAAGAGTCTTTCGGGTTCGATCGCAGGTTCGTCGACCGAGTCCTTCTTCTCGAAGGGCAAGGGTCAGACCAAGGATAAGATCCTTAGTCGTGTCACGACGATTCTTTTCTTCGTATTCGTCATTCTGACGGTTGTACTCTATATCTTCGTTGCAACGAAGTAAGACAAAAAATACGAAAAAATAACGGTGGCAAATCGCCACCGTTATTTTTTTAGAAAATCCCACCGGGCCGTGTATCCGAGAATAGAGAAACCCTGCGTGTGCAAGGCGGCGTCCTATCTCCTGCTTCACTGCTTCCAACGTCCTTTTTCCCTGTCGAGACAAGTCAATCGAGGAGGAAAAAGGGAGGCCTGCAAACCGCATTTGACTCTATTTCGGACTCCTTTTTCTATTTGTGGGTTTTTATACCCGAATATCACAAACCAAGCAGGTTCATTGCGTTCTACCGATAGTATATGCAGATTTTTACGAATTAGTTATCGTAATCGATCTCCTGCGAAAAAAGATCGTCAAAATAATCTGCGATGTCGTCCAGCTCCTCGTCGTCATCGATCGTAACGAGCATTTCCTCTCCATCAACCGTGTCGAGCTTGAGAACGACGTATTCGTACACGTCACTCTCTTTTTCTTCGTCCTCCACGGGAATCATAGCAAAATACTGCTTTCCGTTGCGCTCACAGCGACCGATCAGCTCAAATTCGATCTCGTTGCCGTCCTCATCGGTCAGCGTAAAATAATCGTTGTCAAATACCTTCTCTTCCATTTTCAAACTCTCCTATCCGCCGCCGTGGCGGCTTTTGTTTTTCTGCTTCTATTGTATCGTATTTTGATAAAAAAGTCAACACTTTTTTTCGTCAAACGTCAAAAGCTCCGAAAGAATTGCGTTGCTGACGAAGAAGCCCGCATCGGTAAAAAAGAGTTTTCCGTCCCGCTCTTCCATCCAGCCGCCCCGAATCCACTGCTCCGTAGCTGGCAAGGGAAGTCCGAATTTTTCTTGAAATTCCGCCTTGTCTATCCCCTCACACAGACGAAGACGAAGCATCAGGTATTCGTTACGAAGCTCGACCTCATCCAATCGTGCTCGTTCCTCTACGATCTCCTCTCCGCGCAAAAAAGCAGCAAAATCTCGCGAATTTCCAAAACGTTCGCCGTCAAAGAAGGAATGTGCCGCGACGCCGAAGCCGAGATACTCTTCTCCCTGCCAATAGCGCAGATTGTGGCGCGATTCTCGTCCCTCTTTTGAAAAATTACTGATCTCGTATTTGTGATAGCCGTACGATGCAAGGATTCTCGTGCACGCGAGGTACATTTCGTACTCCTCGTCTTCGTCGGGCAAAATCAGCGATTCACGCATGCGAGCAAAGGGCGTGCCTTCTTCTATTTTCAGCCCGTAAACCGAGACGTGCTCGGGGGAAAGCTCGGCGAGCTGTGCAAGACTTTGTTCAAAGGCAGACAAGGTCTGTTCGGGGAGCGCATACATCAGATCAACGCTGATATTGTCAAAGCCCGCCGCACGTGCGTCGTGGAAGGTAACAAGAAAATCATCGTAGGAATGAATTCTTCCAAGCCGACGAAGCTCTTCTTCGTGCACGCTTTGCAGTCCGATGCTCAAACGGTTGATCCCCATCTCGCACATCGCGCGCAATTTTGCCAGATCTGCCGTGGCAGGATTGCACTCGCAGGTAATTTCACAATCCTCACTCAAGTGACAGCAGCGACGAAGCGTCTTCATCACAAGCAATAGCTGTTCCACCGACAAAAGTGTCGGCGTACCTCCGCCGAAATAAACGGTATTGACCGAATACTTCGCCATCTGTCCTCTCTTTGCTTCGATCCGTCGACAGAGCTCTGCCGTATAGGCACTAGAAAGAGAAGCATCGGTGCCCGCAAACGAACAAAAATCACAGTAGTTGCATTTCTGCACACAAAACGGAATATGAAGATAAATACCAAGTGATCTCATCCGAGCCTCTCCTTTCCAAAACTCAATTTACTTTATTATACCACGCCGCCGCACTTTTTTCAAGTCAAAAAATCAAGGAGAGCTCTTAGAACTCTCCTTGATTTTTTTAGTTCATATATCCTTGAATCACCGCAGGAATCTGCTTCGGGAAGCCGGAGGCATCATCCAGAAGAACCGTACCCGTTGCGTCCATCGTAATCTTCTCTCCGATAAGCTCCTCGGGAAGCGTAATTTCTCCCGAAATCGTAACACGGGTCTTCGAACGCATCTTGATATCAAAATTCATCGAAACTCCCGTAACACCTTCCTCATAAAGATCCATCTTGAGAGACATTTCCTTGAAGGTTTTTCCACCGTCTGCCATCTTGACCGCAATTTCCATCTTGACGTGTCCGTCCGTGCCGTAATCCAGCGATCCCATCTGCTGCATTGCCGATGCATCCATCTCGAACGAAGCGATCATCTGAGTTACCTCTTCGCCCTCTACACGGAAGGAGATCTTTATCTTCATCGTATCGATGAGGTTTTCAAATTCGGTCTTGGCTTCGGCAATCGCCTCATCCATCTCAGGAGAGTCGAACTGCTCCCCGCCCGTAATGCTCTCAATCAACGATTCGACGAGCATATCGACCAAGAAGTCGTTTTTCAGCACGAATTTTCCGTCAACGTAATCGATATCCTCGGCGGTAATATTTTCAAAGCTTGCACCCTGAAGCATTGCCATCATCTCTTCGGTTCCGTCGTCCTCTTCGGGAGGAACTGCTTCCTCAGAGGAATCTTCTTCCAACATCCACTGTCCGTTCGGTCCCTTGACGAAGCTCAGCGACTCTCCGTTTTCCTGCAAAAGAAGATAGGTTTCTTCCCCCATCGCATTCAGATAAAGCAAGCCATCCTTCATCGCTCCATCGATTTCGGTTGTTTCATCCATCAAAGTCAGATCGAGCTCGACAGTCATTTGCAAATTCTTCAAGATTGCCTCGGCATCCAACATTTCCTCCGCGGCACTATCTTCCTTGAGTAATTTCACAACAGCAGCCTTGCCTGCCGCAATGTCAACCTCTTTCTTTTCACCCTGATTTTCTTCCGTAACAGGAGAGGTAGTTTCTGCGGGTGCAGTTTCCTTGTCACAGGAAACGAACAAAAGGCTCATACACAAAAGAAGTGCCAGCAACGATAAAAACAGTTTCTTTTTCATTCTTATTTTTCCTCCGTTTGGTATTCGGAAATATCAATTTTCCGAAGCTCTGCCTCGGGAATTCTTCCCTTGGTCTTTTCAAAATACGATATATTATTGCGAAGCATAAAATTAAACTGTGCCGACGGTGTCCGATGCTCGGCTTCCGAAATATACAGAAGCTTGCGCAAAAGATCCTCCGAAAGCTTGACTTCAATCAAACATCCGTTTTTCATTTTTTAGGAATCCCTTTCGGTTATTTCTTTTTTCCGTTCTTCGGAACGTTGTTCTTACGAACCGTAGTACCCTTGGTTTCCTTTTTATTCGAACGAAGCAAGAGGAATGCGCCTACAGCGATGGCAATCAGAACGACGGCAAAAATCACGATACCGAGAATAATCGCAGTCATACTCTTCTCTTCTTCCTCGGCGGGAGCTTCCTCTTCAGAGCTCTCCTCTACGGCATCCTTCGTATAGGTCACCGTTACCGTGCGATCTGCACCGTTTGCCGTACCGCTGACCTCGGTTGCGTCAGCCGTATATCCCTCCTTGACGGGAGTGGGATAATAGTAAGTTTCTCCATAATCCTTATCGTAGGTTTCGGTCACCGTTTCACCGCTGGTCACGTAGTGAATGGTGATCGTACTCTCTCCGTTGGGATTCGAATTTTTCTCCGCAGATTCAAAATCCTCTGCCGCATTCTCAAAAGCGGTCGCATCGACTCGGTCCGCGGTCAGCTTGTCGCTGAGCACGAGATTCTCAAGCGAGGTACAGTTTTTGAAGGTCCACGCGCCGATTTCTTCGGGTTCCCCCGCAATCACAGCACTCGTCATCGAATGACAGAACGCAAAAGCACGCGCACCAACCGTTTTGACGCTACCGGGCAGGAAAATCGATCCAAGCGATCCACAGCCCTCGAAGGCACTGTCGCCGATCTTCTCGACACCCGACGGAATTTCTACCGTCACCAGCTTCTGGCTATAAGCAAACGAAAAATCTCCTATGGTTTTCAGGGTAGCAGGAAGCTCAATCTCCGTCATCTCGTTCATTCCGTAGAAAGCGTAATCACTCACTGCGGTAACGCCCTCGCTGACAACCACCTTTTGTACTCCCTCGCGCACCGACATCCACGCGACGTCTTCGGTGCTCTCCGCTTCGGGCATCGCACCAACACCCGTGATCGTCAAGGTCTTCGTATCCGACGAATAGCTCCAGCCCAGCGTTCCTGCCGTGCCCGAAGCATCCGCCACCTTCTTTCCTCCGCAGGAGGCAAGCGTCAGGCAGAGCATCACTGCGATCAATCCAAGCGCAAAAATACGCGTCCATTTCATTTTCGTTTTCATATTTTTTCCTCTTTTCTGTGGTTCTTTATGCTTTATTGTAGCACAATCTCGCGAAATATGCAACAGATTTCCCAAAATGTTCATATCTCGCACTTGATTTATTTACGACTCTGCCCGTCCGACAAGTCGGCAATATTCCTCATAGCTGACGAGAAGACGCAATGCCGCAAGCAGAGCATTCGCGCTCATTCCGCGCGGAAGTCCAAGCACGTCGCAAAGACGATCTCTTGCCGTAGCACTGTCTTCCCCACCGCAAAGTCCGTCCGAATAAAGATCAGTCTTTGAGAGTGGATGTTCCTCTGCGCGACGAAGCACGCCATCGTTCTCATAGGGAGAAAGCAATCGGTACAATAACTCCCGTTCCATTCCCTCCACGCCAAGGGTTCCCTCCGCGGATGCCTGCGCCTTCCGCTTTTCCTTGCCCGCGATCTGCGGAATATAGAGCTGAATGAGGCGTTCTGCGCGCACCCCCGAGGTCAGGTGCGAACGAATCACCTTTCCCGCACCGTCGCTGTCGGTCAGAACGATCAGCAGTGTTTTTTCGGACAATTTCCGCAGAAGCGCAAGCTTTTCCTGCTTTTTAAAAATCCCAAAGCCGTCGGTCGTAAGAATCGTTGCATCACACACCGAAAGCAGGCGCAAACGGTCGTATTTTCCCTCAACAATGATGGGATACGGAATGGACAGTTTTCTGATTTCTTCGCTCATCTGTTACCTCAACGAGCCAGCAAAAAATAGCCGATCACGAGCACGCCGAGCACAATACGGTAGACACCGAATGCCGAGAAAGAATGTCGGCGAACGTAGTCCATCAGATAGCGAATCACGGCAAGCGAAACGAGAAACGCCGTCAGAAGTCCTACAAGCAAAATGATCATTTCCTGACTGCCAAGCGTGTTTCCGTCGAGGAAAAATTTCATCATTTTCAAAAGGCTTGCCCCTGCCATCGTTGGGATAGCTAAGTAGAAGGAAAATTCCGCCGCCGCAGTTCTCGAAAGTCCAAACAGCATTCCGCCAAGGATGGTCGAGCCTGAGCGCGAGGTACCTGGCACAATGGAGAGCACCTGGAATCCGCCCACGAGAAGCGCGTCCTTCCAAGTGAGATCCTCCACTCGCTCCACGCGATACGTACGGTCTTTGCGGAGCTTCTCAATCACGATAAAGCCAACACCGTACACGATCAGCGTAATTGCCACAACCTCATAGCGGTAAAGATGCTCATTCAGCCAATCGTCGAGTAAAAGTCCGATCACCGCAGAGGGAATGACCGCAAGAATCACAAGTCCCCAAAGCCGCCACGTGCCCTGCTTTTCGACAGCAGTCTTCTTTGATGAGAAGGGGTTGAGCTTGCCGAAGAAAAGCACCACGACCGCAAGGATCGCCCCCAGCTGAATCACAACCTCAAACATTTCCCAGAACGCCTCACTGACGTCAAGAGAGATAAATTCGTTGAGAAGAATCATATGTCCCGTCGAGCTGATGGGAAGCCATTCGGTGATTCCTTCGACAATGCCGAGCAAGACGGTTTTTAAAAGTTCAATCAAAAACATCCTTCGTTATTCCCCCGATCTCATAATATCACCCGCCAAAACCTCAAAGGGTACTCTGGCAAAAAATTTCATCGACGGATGCGGTGCCGATTCGATCGGCGCGCCCGATTCGTCGTAAAGCTCCGACACCGAAAACGCTCTACCGATCTTCTTCGGCGAGATCATCTCGGCAGCATCTCCCAAAGAAACCTTGTTTCTTTGAATAAAAGGATAAAGCAGTCCGTTTTCATTATGTTGTTGCAAGCCATCGGGCAAAGGAAGCTCCTCTCCCGACAGTGCGGTCGCAAAATAGGCTTTTTCGCGAATGTAGCCACCCATTTCTGTCAATTGGGCGTTCTCCATCGGGGAATCCTGATAAAAGCCTGTCGCGTATTCGCGGTGCGACACGCTTTCCAACTCGCGGAGCCATTCGGACTTAAATTGATATCCCCCGGAATCGGCGGCATACGCATCGAGTGCCATACGGTAGGCATTGGTCACGACCGCCGTATAATACGCGCTCTTCATTCGCCCCTCGATCTTAAAGGAATCAATTCCCGCCTCGATCAGTTTGGGCAGAATTTCGATTGTACACATATCCTTCGAGGACATCGTAAAGGTGCCGAGTTCATTCTGCTCGATTGGGAACGGAATTTCGGGACGTTTTTCCTCCGTGACCGAATAGGTCCAACGGCAGGGCTGTGCACACGCGCCGCGGTTGGCATCGCGTCCCGTCAGATTGTAGGAAAGCATACAGCGTCCACTATACGCCACGCACATCGAACCGTGAATGAATGCCTCGAGCTCAATTTCGGGGGAAAGCCCATCACGAATGGCGCGGATCTCGTCCAGCATCAGCTCGCGTGCCAGCACCAATCGCTTTGCGCCGAGTGCCGCATAAGCGCGTGCGGCTTCGGGGCTGACGATACTCGCCTGCGTTGAAATATGAATCTCCATTTCGGGCAGAAGCTCGCGCACAGTGGCAAGCACGCCGAGATCGGCAACGATCACAGCGTCAATGCCAAGTGGGGCAATCCGCAAAAGAAAATCACGCAGCGCGGGATATTCGTAGCTATGCGGCATCGTGTTCAGCGTCAGATAGATTTTCTTTCCACGAACGTGGGCATACGCCACGGCGTCCGCAAGCTCCTCGTCGCTGAAATTATCCGCCGCCGAGCGCATTCCAAAGCGTAATCCTGCCAAATATACGGCATCGGCGCCATACAAGATCGCCGCACGCATTTTTTCAAAATTTCCTGCGGGTGATAAAATTTCAGGTCTTTTCATTCCTTTTCCCCTTGCTTTATCATAATAAGATTAAGCTCCCATGCGGGTACGGACATAAGCCGTCTTATATAGAGCTTATACCCCTTGTATTCATTACTCAGATACTCGACGAGTGAGAAAATATCACGGCTTCTGTGATAAAG
>JAZRLS010000053.1:0-8146 GCA_045646945.1 Eubacteriales bacterium
CACTTCTACAACAACGAACGTATCCAACTCAAAACAAAACTGACACCACTCGAAAAGCGATGTCAGTTCGTTGCTTAAATTTTATATTTTCTGCCATTAAGGCTGTTTTTGTGCTGTCCGTACAATTTGGAGCAGTTCAAAGGATCGGCTCTTTTATTTTCAGTCCTTCGCTCTCATCGAACAATAATAGCTTCCGCCCGTGACGGTCTCGGAGAAGCCGTTCGGTAAGGCAATCATCGCCTCACTTCCTTCGGGCACGGTAAATTCAAAGTTGACTCCGCCTTCGGTATAGTACCAATGACTCTCCACTCTGCCCTGCACGGTCTCAAGCGCGCACTTGGCAAAACCGAGGCGGCGAATCGGATGTGGCTCAAAGAGAATCTTGCGATAGCCTGCGCCACCCTCTGCGATTTTCACACCGCAGATCTCTCCGTACATCCAATCACCCACCGCGCCGTACGCATAATGATTGAAGGAGTTCATATCGGTGCTCCAAAAGCTTCCGTCCTCCTTGAGGCTGTTCCAATGCTCCCACATCGTCGTCGCGCCGTGGTTGACCGAATAGAGCCACGAGGGATTGCCTTCGTTGAAGAACAGCGTATACGCCACGTCCTCACGTCCGATCGACGAAAGCACGTGCAGAAGATACGGCGTACCCAAAAAGCCCGTCGACATACGGTTGCCAAACTCGCGGATCAGCTCGCAAAGCTTCTCACCAAGCGCGTCTCTCTCTTCTTCGAGGCAAAGTCCGAAGTGCAAAATCAACACGAGCGCGGTCTGCGTCATTCCCTTGCGAATAAAGTCCGAAGGCTTCTTTCCCGCTTGCGTTACCTCGGTCAGAGGAAATTCCTCTTTCGGCATTCCGTGTTCCATAAAGTACGCGCGGAAGGCATCCTTCACCTTTGCGTGAAGCTCGCGATATTCACTCATATCGTATCCGAGCGCCTCGCCCGCCTTGACAAGCAATTCAACCGAGCGCGCGTAAAACGCCGTCGCGATCAGGTCGTTCGAGGTCGCGCCGACGTAGGTGTCTCCGCCCGCATCCATTGCCAGCCAATCTCCGTAATGATAGCCGCCGAGCCACAAATATTCCTCGTCGCCCGCGTGCCGCATATATTCCACCCAACAGCGCATCAGCTCGAAATTCTCGGAGAGAATCTGCTTGTCGCCGTAGATCTCATACAGTGTCCACGGAACGATGGTAGCTACGTCGCCCCAGCCTGCCGAGATACGCGTCTGATAACCGTTCTTGAATTTTTCAGGGCAAACGCCCATCACCGCGCCGTTTTCTCTCTGCTCCAAGCGAAGATCTCCAAGCCACTTTTCGAAGAACTTGCGCACGTCAAAGTTGAGCGCGGCAGTACGGCAGAAAACCTGCGTGTCCCCCGTCCAACCAAGTCGCTCGTCGCGCTGTGGGCAGTCGGTGGGAATGTCGAGATAGTTGCTCTTCTGTCCCCAAATAATATTATGATACAGCTGATTGATCTTCGCGTCACCGCACGCAAAACGTCCCGTTCTTATCAAATCCGACGAAACGGCAACTGAACGGAATCCGTCAAGATCGACCGTATCAAAGGGGTATTCATCAAGACGAATATATCGGTAACCCTGGAAGGAAAATCTCGGCTTGAAGGTATCCTCGCCACCACTGCAAATATAGGTCACGATATTCTTGGCACTACGATAATTTTCCTTGTAGAAATTGCCGTCCTTATCAAGCACCTCGGCAAAGGAAAGCACCACGCGGTCACCTCGATTTGCCTTGATCTTCAACTCAACGTAGCCCGTCAGGTTCTGCCCAAAGTCGATCACGCGCTCGCCCTTAGGGGTAACGATCAACGATGCGGGCGCAAAGCGCTCCTGCTCGGTGATATCGGCACCAATCTGTGCCACAGGCGTAAAACTGACGTCCGAAACCACAGCGTTTCCGAGTAGCTTCGGCTCGTGCGTCTTATCGACCGTCTCTCCGTCGTAAATATCTGCGAAGATCACCTCGTGAGTATAAACTTCCCAATCTTCTCCCGTCGTCAAGGTCTCTTCTCTGCCGTCGGCATAGGTCAACGTCAACTTGCACACGGCGTGCACCTCATCGGCATACAGCTGACGGTCACCCTGATAGCCCATCCGTCCGACCGCCCAACCGGGTCCGACCGAGATTGAGAGATCATTCTCCTGCTTCAACTGTGCAGTAATATTCTCTGTGGCGTACTGTACGCGATGGTCGTAACTCGTCCAACCCGGTGTCAGCACCTGCGTGCCAATCTTCTCTCCGTTGATGCTCGCCTCGTAAATACCGATAGCGGACACCTTCAGAACGGCAGAGGTCAATCCCTCTCCCACGGAAAACGTTTTCGTAAAGCATACCGCCGCCGAGCCTGTATCGACGGGAGATTTGATCCATTGAATCTTCTTCATTTCTTTTCCTTTTCTGTTTCCGATTTTTCTGCGCCAAAGCTCATCTCCTGCAAGGAAACAGAGAAGCGCAATGGAAAGACACTATTCTCATTCTTGAATAAGTATATCATATATTACCACAAAAATCAAGAACGTGTTTCCACAAATTATACTAAGCAGTAATACTTCTATCTGTTTTTCTCTCAGTAGTGCCTTCTCTTAAATTCCTCTGACGACAGTATTCCAGATACTTCTCGTAGCCCTCATCAAAAGTAAGCGTTACCCCTCTCGCCATCTTGATCTTTTTCATCGCAAAAATCCTCCGTTTATGTAAAAAAATATTGGACACATCACCGTGCAAAAACACGTAAATGATGTGTCCAATTTTTATTGTTCAATTTTCAGCGATTTGATTTTCACAAAGCCTCAATGAAGCCCTGCAAATCTCAAAAAGCCTTATAAATCAAGGATTACTTGCTTGCTTCCTCAATCGCAACAGCGACCGCAACAGTCATACCAACCATGGGGTTGTTACCTGCACCGATGAGTCCCATCATCTCTACGCTTCAGGGCGTTTGGAATAACCTTGAACCATCAAAAAGCCTTATAATATAAGCATTTCACGTTGCAAAATCCTTTCGCCGAACACATCATATTCAGTTTTCCTGAAAACATTATATCGTGTTTTAATGTGTTTGCGAACAGGGCGGAGCAATTGTTTGCGGAATTGTTACGATATTAAGGCAAGGATGTTTTTTCGTACCTTGACGGAGAGGTTCCCGTATGCTTCTTGAAATCCCTTGAAAAATCATAAAGGCTGGCATAGCCTAAGGATTGCGCAACGTCGGAAAGTGTACCGTAGTCACTCCTAAGCATTTCCTTGGCTTTTTCGATGCGAAGCCTACGCGCGTAAACGATGGGAGAAACACCCACGACGCTCGAAAAAAGCTTTCGAAAATACACCGTCGATATTCCGGAGATCTCGGCAAGACGGTCATTGGTGATATTCTCATGATAATGTTGAGAAATAAATTCTAAGGCAGGCGTGATCTTTTGTTGCCTTTCGCTGGGAACGTAGCGCTCAGGTGCCGACTGTATCAACACAAGCAGAATGGAATAGGTATCCCGAATGCTTTCAAGCTCGACCATAGGGCTTTTAAGATTGCGCTTGTATTCCAGAGCCTTGAACATTTTTAGTATTGTCTCACCGCTCTTGACCGAAAAAGCTATGGGTTCACGGAATGCCAATTCACTCTCAAATTCAATGATTGAAAAATGCCCCGATTTTGTGCATTGCCAATCGTACGAGCAACCCTTGGGAAGGACTACCATGTGATTGATATCCGACAAAAATTGTTTGCCGTTTGAGGTATAAACCGTTTCTCCCTCATATTTTATCACAACTGCCCAACGCTCACGGTCGTTTCTTTTTAATTTTGTGTTTTCGAGAGTGTACAAGGTCGATACCGAGTATACCTTTGTTATGACCAAATCAGATAAAATATCAGTCGTCATTTTTCTTACCATCCTTTTGTTTCCTTGGGGTAATTATATCACAAAAGCGAAAAAGAATCAATAGCTTTTGTATCAAATATGATAAATCATAGCACATTTGATATTTACTGTAATGGTGTTGTGTGCTATACTTTTTTCGGAGGTGATTTTATGAAACAAAAATTATCACAAATTCATGCACCTGCTATTGCAGGAGTTATAAGAGAGAGGAATGTTCGCTGCGCTATTGCTGAAATAAAAAACTGTACGTATGATGGCGCTGATATGATAGACCTTCATATGTCTTGTCTTGAAAAGACAGACGTTGAGAGCCTTAGAAGCATTATATCCTCGACTAAGCTTCCCGTACTTGCGCTCAATTACAACAACACTTATGAATGGGCTGATGCCGGATTTGATGAAGAGGCTCGTGCAGAGAGCTTTTTGCGTGCTGTTGAGGCAGGGGCGGCAGGTGTTGATATACAAGGATATACCTTTGACTTGCCGTCGAAAAAAGGCTTTTGCGGGGAAGATAAATATTCGTTTACCAAGGGGAATCCCAAGGAGATCGTGACGGATGAGAATATCATTTCCAAGCAGTGCGAGCTGATCGAAAAGGTTCATTCTATGGGGGCAGAGGTGCTTCTTTCCTGTCACCCGGGAATTCCAATGACTGCTGAGCAGGTAGTTGATCTTGCGCACTTCTTGGAAAAGCGAAATCCCGACATTATCAAGATAGTTACCAAGGCAGAAAACGAAGAAGATTTGGCAGAGAGCATCCGCACGATGCTTATGCTAAAAAAAGAAGTAAAGACACCAATCGCTTATCATGCCGGAGGAAAAGCGGGAGCCGCATCAAGAATCATCAATCCTTTGCTTGGCGGTCAAATTGCCTTTTGCGTTGACCGTTACGATGAGGGGAGTACGATGGAACAGATTGATCTTCGTACCGCCATGGCGATTGTTACGAATATGAAGAAGCTGCTTTGAGAGGAATCAAATGAAAAAAATCAAAGTTGGACAGATCGGTATCGGTCACAACCACGGCGAAGCAAAAATGAAAGCGGCGCGGAAATTCCCCGAGCTTTTTGAGGTGATCGGTTATGCCGAGGAGGACGAGCGTTGGATCGAAAAGCGCAGCCATAGCAAAGGCTACGAGGGAGTTCCTCGTTTGAGTGTTGAAGAAGTAATTGAGCAGTCCGATGCAGTTCTGATCGAGAGCGACGTTCGTGATCTTACAAAGTATGCAAGAATGTGCATTGATGCAGGAAAGCATATTCACATGGACAAGCCTGCGAGCGGAACGCTTGAGGAATATAAGGCTTTGCTTGACTCTGCAAAAAAGCAGGGGCTTGTAGTTCAGCTCGGTTATATGTACCGCTATAATCCCTCAATCCAAGAGGCATTTCGCCGTGTCGAGTCGGGCGAGATTGGCTCGATTCATTCGATTGTCGCAGAAATGAGTACCTATCATTCGGACGAATACCGCGCGTGGCTCGGACAGTTTTCGGGCGGCAATATGTATATTTTCGGCTCGCACTTGGTGGATCTGATTCTTCTGCTCTTGGGAGAGCCAAAGGAGATTCAGTCGCATATCGGCAGGAGTGGAGTAAATGGCGTAGACGCACCCGATCTTTCATGCGCAACGCTGATTTACGATCACGCCGTGGCAAGGATCTTCGTTTCCTCGGTGGAATGCAACGGCTGGGGACGCAGATGCTTCTCGGTGGCGGGAAGCGAAGGAACGATCGAAATTCGACCGCTTGAGGTTCCCGTGAAAATGACGCTTGCCAAAAAGGGAGCGGGAAAAGAATATTTCGAGGACTATGCCAGAGAGCTTCCCATCGTTTCTTTGCCCGATTCTTGCCGCTATGACGAGATGATCAAGGATCTCTATGCGTTCGTTACGGGGCAAAAGGAGAATCCGTATTCTTATGAGCATGAATATCTCGTGCAAAAGGCGCTTGACAGAATCGTTGGAGGAGTGAGCGTTTATGGCGAAAATACTGATTAAAAACGGACGTGTATGGGACGGCGAGAAATTTTTCTTCTCAGATGTTCTTACAGATCATACGGTCATTTCCAAAATAGAACCGAACGTGCGCGAAACAGCAGATTTTGTGTTTGATGCGAAGGGGAAGATTGTCTCCTCGGGACTTGTGGATCTTCACGTTCATATCAGAGGAATTTCGAGCGAGAAGTTTGGCATTCAAGCGGAAATGAGCTGTTTTCCGTTTGGCGTTACCTCCGCGGCGGATACAGGAGGTGGACGAGGAAGCAAGGAGCTGCTTGATTCCTTGATGCTCAAAAACGTTGTGTTCGTCAGTGTGGGGATCAAAAATAACACTCCCGATTTTGAGCGTGCGGAACGTTTGCTTGAACGCTACGGTGACCGTGCGATTGGACTCAAGGTATATTTTGATACCGAGATCGAAGACGTGCATGATATCTCTCCGCTTCAAAAAATATGCGGCTATGCTCACGCGCGAAATCTCAAGGTAATGGTACACTCTTCGGGCTCTCCCGTCAAAATGTCGGAGATTCTTGATACACTCGGCAAGGGGGATATCCTTACGCACAGCTTTCACGGTGGCAAAAATCATGCCTTTGAGGATGGATTTGCGTGTATAAAAAGGGCGAGGGCGAGAGGCGTTGTGATTGATTCTGGTTTTGCAGGGCACGTTCATACCGATTTTTGCGTGCTGAAAGAGGCAATTTCTTGCGGTGCTTCTCCTGATACGATCAGCACCGACATTACAAAATTCAGCGCCTATACCCGAGGCGGACGGTACGGAATGACGATGTGTATGAACATTGCCAAAACGCTTGGTATGCGAGAAGAGGATATTTTCCGTGCCGTCACGTCAAATCCCGCTAAAGTTCTTGGAAAAGAGTCCGAGTGGGGCAGTCTTGCAATCGGACATACTGCCGATATTGCCGTGTTTGAGCACACAGACGAGGGATTTGATCTGACCGATAAGGCAGGAAATCATATATGTAATAAAGAGGGTTACCGCTGTGTTCTGACGGTTTCGGATGGACAGGTAGTTTATAGAAATTAAAAAGGAGTATAAAAACATGAAAAAAGTAGCATTCATCACAGGAGCCGGCGGATATATCGGCAGCGAGACGGCGCGCACGCTTGCAAAGAGCGGAATTGCCATTGCCGTTTGCGATATCAACGAACAAACGGTAAATCAAACGGTTGAGAGTATCGTTCAAAACGGCGGAGAAGCCAAAGGATATATCGCAGACGTAACGGATTCCGCAAGCATTGACTCTGCGATCAATCAAGCTGCGTCTGATTTTGGCAGACTTGACATTATGGTACATATTGCCGGCGGAAGCGCAAGAATTGCGGGAAAGGATGCAAAATACCGTCCCCTTGTGGAGCAAGAGGACTATGTGATCGACCGCGTTTTAAAGGTCAATCTTTACGGCGCGTTTTATGCAAGCCGCGCTGCTGCAAGAGTGATGATCCAACAGGGCGAGGGCGGAAAGATCATCAATTTTTCCTCGGCAGTGGGAATCAACGGTCTGAAATGCTGCGCCGACTATGCGGCGGCAAAGGGTGGTGTGATGTCGCTGACCAAGGCGCTTGCTAAGGAGCTCGGCCCTTATAAAATAAACGTAAATTCGGTGGCTCCGGGTGTAGTGATGCGCCCCGAGGAAAACGGTGGCGACGACCGCGCATTAAAAACGAACCTGCTTGGCAAAAAGTGCATGGCGGAGGATATCGCGAATCTTGTGGATTTTCTTGTTTCTGACAAGGCAGGATTTATTACGGGTCAAACTTACGTTTGTGACGGTGGAAGAACTCTCTCGATGAAAGGAACCGATTAACATGAAAGCAATTCTTGTTGATGAAAATAAAAATCTCGTTTGGTCGGACGTTGCCGATCCGATCATCAAGGACGACGAAGTACTTGTCAAAATACACGCGGCGGCGCTCAACCGTGCCGACCTATTGCAAAGGCAAGGCAAATACCCCTCCCCTGCCGGCTGTCCCGAATGGATGGGGCTTGAGGTAGCGGGTATGATTACCGAGGTTGGTAAGGACGTTAAAAACTGGAAGCTTGGTGACCGAGTTTGCGCTCTTCTTGGCGGTGGCGGTTATGCCGAATACGTTGCGGTTAAGTATGATATGCTTATGCCCGTGCCTAAAAATTGCAGTATGGTAGAGGCGGCGGCTATCCCCGAGGCGTTTGCTACCGCATACTTAAACCTCTTTATCGAGGGCGGTATAAAGTGCGGCAAC
>JAZRLS010000054.1:0-46547 GCA_045646945.1 Eubacteriales bacterium
GGTCAAGGTTGGCGAGGGTATGGCAAACATTCCCGAGGTTCTCAAGAGACTCAAGGAAGTTGGCTATACGGGTAACCTCATCATCGAGCGTGAGATCAGCGGCGAAAAGCAGATCGCAGACATTCTCGATACCAAGAAGTATCTCGAAGAAGTACTCGCAACGATGGAATAAAACATACGAAGCACCCCGACATTTCGGTCGGGGTGCTTTTTCAGTATGCCACAAACGGCGTATTTCTCCACACGTCCTGCTTTCTTTTCCGTCCCATCCGTCCGCAGACATACGCTCCGTCCCTTTTAGAATATGCAACATGCGGCTTTGACGATAGAAAAAAATCAAGAAAACAGATGGCTTATTTTGGGATTTTAATTGACTTTTTTTCGAAGATATGCTACAATAAAGGCAACTTGAACTACTTTACTTTTAAGGAAGGTTTCCATTATGAAATTTACAAGAGCATCCATTCTGAAAGAGCTTGGCATTGGCGAAATGCCCGAGCTTTACGGCAAAGACTTTGACGCCGTGATGAAGGAATATGACGAACGCGGCGTTTGGTTTCTGACCGATGAATTTCTGGATCAGATTCAGACTGATTTTTCGATGTTTACAGATAAATACGAATTTGTAAAAGAGTCCATTGTCAAGGTGCGCGAAAACGAGCTTCTTGCCCGTCATTCCCTGCTCCTTTATCATATGGTCAAGGATCGTGCGCCCGGCGAGATCGCCAACGTCACCGAGGAAGCAGTTCCCCCCTCGGAAGAAGAGCGCGCTGCCTACGAAATGTCGGCATTCTTCGCAGAGCTTGCCTTTGCTCCCTATATGGCAGAGTTTTTAAAATCCCGCGAAGTGCCCGCAGACATCTATCTTCTGACCATTCGCGACGTCTTTAACGGCTCGCTGAAAAACTATAACAACCTCTTCCGCAGAGACGGCTTTGAGGCAACCCGCATCTTCCGTTGGAATCAGCGTTTGATCGATTGCACCATTCTGCACATCGGTCTGCTCAATTTTGAGATGCGCAAGAAGTTTATTGAGGCAGCGGTCGTTCTTCGCAACAAGGCAGGCGAGCCCGCCATTCTCGTACACAATCAGCCCGTATCGGCAAGCGGTATCATCGCAGGCTCTGCAGGTGCGGAGGACACGGCGTTCTTTGGTGAATTTGTCGAAACCGACGAATATTACGAGGGGTATCCCGTTGATTCGTGGAACGCGATCATTTCTTCCGAAAAGAAGCGCTATCCGAAGTCCGAATGGGAGCTTTATATCGGTGAAAACGACCCCGTCATCAGCGTTCATATTCCCTCCAGCAAGGAATTCACGCCCGAAAATATGGAAAAAGCATATTCGGACTGCCTGCGTGTTTTGGAGAAATCCTTCCCCGAATACAAGCCCAAGGCATTCTACTGCCACTCGTGGCTGATGGAGCCTCAGCTTCGCGATATGATGAAGCCGACCTCGAATATTCTTGCATTCCAAGGAAAATATTTGCGCTTCCCCCGCATCTCGGACGGACGCGCTGTGCTCATCTTCCTCTTTAGCGATCCCACGATCACCAAGTGGGAGGATCTGCCCGAAAACTCTTCGCTTCAGCGTGCCGTCAAAGAGCACTATCTGAACGGAAAATTCATCTACGAACCCTGCGGCTTCTTCTTCTTTGACGCCGTAAAGAGATAACATAAGAAAAAAACAAAAGGAGATATCGCTATGCTTTGGCAAAACTTACGCGAAGAAGAATTTTATGATGCTATCGAGGAGTGCGGCAAGGTTTGCGTCATTCCCGTGGGCTGTATCGAAATGCACGGACAGCATCTGCCTGTCGGAACCGATACGATGACCTGTCAGTATATTGCCGAAAAGGCGGCAGAGATCGAGCCCGTGATGGTTGCCCCTGCCATTTGGTATGCCGACGTGAACGGTCTGTACGACCACAAGGGAACGATCAGCTTCTCAATTCCTCTGATTATAGATATGCTCACCGAGCTCTGCGCCGAGATCGCGCGCAACGGCTTTAAGAAGATCATTCTTCTCAACGGTCACGGCGGAAACGTCCCCGTGCTCAATACCTTTGTCCGCAGCACGATGCACGACAAAAAGGATTACGTTGTTATGGCGCGCAACGACTTCTGCTATACGCACAAGGATATCGTTCACGATCTCAACAAGGGAGAGGTTTTCCCCGAACTAACGCCCGAGGATATTGCTTATCTTCGCGATTTTGTCGATCGCGGTGGGCAAACCGGTCACGGTTGTCTGAACGAAACGGCAATTATTATGAGAACCAATCCCGAGACGGTTCGCCTTGACCGTTGCGATGCCGTCGAGGGTGAAAGCAACCACAAGGCAGACTATCTCTACGACGTTGGCTTTAAGGGTTGCACCCGCTTCTGGGCGATCAATCAGCCCAACTCCTATCACGGTACTGCCCCTTACGGTGCAAATGCTCGCATCGGCGAGGTGATTCTCAAAAAGAGAATTGCCGCTCAGGTCGAAGCCTGCCGCGCCCTCAAGAAGGACGATCAGGTGCTCGTTTGGAACGAGGAATGGAATAACCGCTGGTAAAAAATAAAAATAAAGGAGCTACCCTATGGAAAAGATTTTAGCGAAGCAGGGCTTTATCTGCGATATGGACGGTGTCATCTACCACGGCAATAAAATTCTCGACGGCGTTGCCGAATTCGTGAATTGGATGCTCGAAAATGACAAAAAGTTCGTATTCTTAACCAACAGCCCCGAAAAAACCCCCCACGAGCTTTCGATGAAGCTCGACCGTATGGGTCTTTCGGTCTCCCCCGATCACTTTTACACAAGTGCGATGGCAACGGCAGAATTTCTGCATACGCAAGCACCCGGCTGTACCTCGTACGTGATTGGTGAGGCGGCTCTCTCCAAGGCACTCTACGACCACAAAATTTATATGAACGACGTCAACCCCGACTACGTGGTGGTGGGCGAGACGAGAACCTACAGCTTTGAAAAAATCGAAAAAGCAATTGCTCTTGTCAACAAGGGCGCAAAGCTGATCGGTACGAACCCCGATACCACGGGTCCCACCGAGCACGGCGTGATGCCCGCGACGGGCTCTCTCGTCGCGCCGATCGAGATCGCTACGGGCAAAAAAGCCTACTTTGTAGGCAAGCCCAACCCTCTGATGCTTCGTCACGGTCTGCGCATTCTCGGCTGTCACAGTGAGGATATCGCATTTATCGGTGACCGTATGGATACCGACATTATTGCGGGCATTGAGTCGAACGTCGACACGGTACTTGTACTCAGCGGTGTTACCGCACGCGAGGATATTGACAAATTCCCCTACCGTCCGAAATATATTCTGAACGGCGTGGGGGACTTGGTAAGAGGAAAATAAAATGCACCCCAATTATACCCGTTTGAAATTTGCTTGCTACACCTCAAATATTGCGATGTCGGTCGTAAGCAATATCTCCCCCCTGCTCTTTCTGACCTTTCGCTCGCTCTACGGAATTTCTTACTCTCTACTGGGACTTTTGGTGCTCGTCAACTTTGTCACGCAGTTGAGCGTCGATCTGATCTTTTCATTTTTCTCGCACAAATTCAATATCGAAAAATCGGTCAAAGCCATTCCGATTCTGACGGCAAGCGGACTCTTGCTTTACGCCGCTGCTCCCCTTCTCTTCCCGAACTCAGTCTATCTCGGGCTCGTGCTCGGCACGGTCGTGTTTGCGGCATCGGGCGGCTTTGTTGAGGTGCTTCTGAGCCCCGTCATTGCGGCAATTCCCTCGGACAATCCCGATCGAGAGATGAGTAAACTCCATTCGGTCTACGCGTGGGGTGTGGTCGGTGTTGTCCTTTTCTCCAGTCTGTTTTTACTGCTCTTCGGCGCACACCGTTGGCAGTGGCTGATCCTTGTGCTTGTGCTCATTCCCGTCCTTTCGGCAATTCTCTTCTTCGGAACGAAGTTTCCGCCGATGGCAGAGGGAGAAAGTGCGACAGGCTCTCACGGACTCTTTGCTAAAAAGATGCTTTGGGTCTGCGTGCTCGGACTTTTCCTCGGCGGTGCGGCAGAATGTACAATGGCACAGTGGAGCTCGGGCTATCTTGAGCAAGCGCTCGGAATTCCGAAAATTTGGGGCGACGTCTTCGGTGTTGCGCTCTTCTCGCTGATGCTTGGCCTCGGACGGACGCTGTACGCGAAATACGGCACTCGCATCGAGCGCGTGCTTCTCTTAGGTGCAATCGGTGCTGCCCTTTGCTATCTGGTTTCCGCCGTCGTTCCCGTCGCAGTCATCGGACTCATCGCCTGCGCGCTGACCGGCTTTTGTGTCTCTATGCTCTGGCCGGGAAGTCTGATTGCCGTTGCCGACCGTATTCCAACGGGCGGTGTCGTCATGTATGCCATGATGGCTGCAAGCGGAGATCTCGGCGCATCGGTCGGACCTCAGCTGGTAGGAATCATTACCGACAAAGTGATGGTATCACAAAGTGCGATGGAATTGGCAACAAAGCTCGGCATGAGTGCCGAACAGCTTGGAATGAAATGCGGTATGCTCGTGGGTATGATCTTCCCGCTTCTCGCAGTTCCCGTATTTTTCTTCCTTTTGAAATCAAAAAAGAATATTGGAAAATAATAAAAAGCCTCTCCCTATAGGGTTGTACCCTAAAGGACAGTTTTACCTACCGCCCCAAAAAACAGAAACCGCAGATTGATTTTCTGCGGTTTTTGTGCTATAATAGGAGTATGGAAATTGTTTGATGTTCATTTGTAGCTTGTGATAAAGGAGATTGTTATGAGAGCACCATTTCAAATACTTGCAATCCCATATAAATATGAAAACGGAATGCCTATATACTGTGTTTTACATCGTTCAGATTATAACCAATGGCAATTTATTGCCGGAGGTGGTGAAGATAAAGAAACTCCCGAAGATGCGGCAAAAAGAGAAATAATGGAAGAAGGCGGTATAACTGCAAACAATATTATTTCATTAAAGTCGATGTGCTACATTCCCGTTGAAATATTTCCTCGCAGACACCTCTATGGTTGGCCTGATGACATGTATGTCGTTCCCGAATATTCATTCGGCTTTGAATGTGCCGACGAGCTTGTTTTATCTCATGAGCATACAGAGCTTGTTTGGCTTCCATGCAAAGAAGCAAGAGAAAGATTGCAATGGGATTCCAACAAGACCGCTTTATATGAATTAAATTGCATATTATCAAAACAACACGATAAATAATCGCTTAATGCCAAGCCTCCCTTGTGTAAAGGGAGGTGGCACGCGAAGCGTGACGGAGGGATTGTAATGCAGCGAAAACACAATAAAGATATCGTTCCTACCGCAAGAATGCTACGGAAGAATATGACTAAAGAAGAAAAACATCTTTGGTATGATTTTCTGCATACCTATCCCATCCGATTTTCACGTCAAAAGGTTCTCGGAAAGTATATCGCAGATTTTTATTGTGCAGAGGCAAAGCTTGTTATTGAGCTTGACGGTTCGGGGCATTATACCGAAGAAGGAAAGCAATACGATGAAGAAAGAACTGCTTTTCTTGAAGAATACGGATTGACAGTTATGAGAATACCAAATACGGAAATACATAAGAACTTTCGAAGCGTTTGCGAATATATTGATCGCCTCGTAGAACAATCCCTCAGTCAGCTTCGCTGACAGCTCCCTTTACACAAGGGAGCCTTATTTTTTGCCCCCCGAAAGTCCATCTGTTTTTCTTGACAAGCACTGCATTTGTGGACACAAATGCAAAATACGGCATACCTCTTTCGAGATATGCCGTATTCTTTAAGAACTGTCCTTTAGGGTACAACCCTATGGGAGAGGCTATTTTTTTGCTTACCCAAATTTTATACGGGAAAGGTATCCGCAAAAGTAGTTGCCAACACGTCACAGCGTTCGTTATAGACGTGTCCCTCATGTCCGTGGACCCAAACAAAGCGCACGGTATGCTTTGCGAGAAGCGCGTCGAGTCGTTGCCAAAGTTCGGGATTGAGCACAGGCTTTTTATCCGCCTTTTTCCAGCCGTTTCTCTTCCAATTTTCAAGCCACCCCTGATTGATGGCGTCGGTCAGGTATTTCGAATCCGAGGTCAGCGTCACGTCGCAGGCTTCTTTTAGTAGCTCGAGTGCCGAGATCGCGCCCATCAGCTCCATTCGGTTATTAGTCGTCATCGGCTCACCGCCCGAAATTTCTTTTTCCTTTGTGCCGTACACAAGGATCGCTCCCCAACCGCCGCGTCCGGGATTCCCACGGCAAGCGCCGTCGGTATAAATATCTACGTGCTTCATATCCTTTTCCACCTTTAACTTCATTGTCTTTATTGTACCATATTCTCACCGCCAAATCAAGACCCAACCGAAATGAAAACTGAATTTTTCTTGAGGCTTTCGAGAAAAATATGAGCAAAGCCTTGATTTTAAGAATGGGTTGTTGTATAATAAAAGATGATATTTTTATGATGGGGGATTTTGAGATGAACGACCGCGACGCTCGTTTTTACGAAGAACAAATCAGCTCCGAGCGCATTTTTGACGGCAAGGTGCTCCACGTATTCCGTGACGAGATCAGACTTCCCAACGGTGCACCTTCGATCCGAGAATATATCAAGCACGTGGGTGCGGTCTGTGTCATTCCCATCACCGACGAGGGCGAGGTTGTCTGCGTCAAACAGTACCGCTATGCCGTCGGTCAGGTGCTCCTTGAAATCCCTGCGGGCAAGCTCGATTCGGCAGAGGAAAACCCAAGGGATGCCGTGCTCCGCGAGCTTCGCGAGGAAACGGGTGCGATTTGCGGCAAGCTGACCTCGCTCGGTCTCTATCTCGGCTCGCCCGCACTCATCGGAGAACGCATTGAAATGTACCTTGCCGAGGATCTGACCTTTGGGGAGACCGACCCCGATGAGGACGAATTTCTCGAAATCTGCCGAATTCCGCTTTTCGAAATGGTAGAGATGGTACTCCGTGGAGAGATTCCCGACGGAAAAACGCAAGCCGCCGTGCTTCGTGCCGCCGCGATGAAGCAGATCCTATGAGCTTGATTTTAGGAATTCTTCTGCTGATTCTCATCTCCGCCGCGCTGACGCTGTGGTTCTTCCTCAAGCCGAGAACCTCGGGCGGCGCAGATCTTTCGTTTTTGCGAAGAAATTATGCCTATCGCGGGCTTTGGAATGAACGAAATCCCAAAGGTTCTCTCGAGGCGATGATGCTCGCCGCCCGTTTAAACTATGGTGTAAAAATCGAGGTTCGATCGACACGGGAACGTCTTTTAATGGTTGTGGGACAAAGACAGCTTCCCCTCTCCACCGTGCTTGCCACGCTTGAGGGTTCGGCACCTTTGATGATCGAAATCGGAGGCAAAAAAACGAGTCTTCGGCTCTGTCTATTGCTTGCCAAAGTGCTCGACACCTATGCAGGCCCCTTTGCGGTAATCTCCCGCGATCCCAAAATACTTGCTTGGTTTAAGAACTACCGCCCAAGCTTTGCGCGCGGACAAATCGTCAGTAGTCACTCGGATTTTGCCACCTCGCATTTACTGAGAAATTATCTGACTCGCCCCGATTTTCTCGTGGTAGAAAAAGATCTTCGCAGACGCCTCTCCGTCTTGCTTCTCACAAAGCTTGTCCGTCTTCCCTGCTTTGTTTTTACCGTTGACACCGTCGAAGACTATCGCGCTTGCCGTCAAGCGCACTGCTTTGCGATCTTCGAGAAAATCCGCCCGAGAGATCGCATCAAGAAAGGAACCCATCATGAGCAATTTTACCTATGAATATGAAAACACTTCGCGCACGCTTGAAACCTTTGAATGGGATTCGACCTGGCACGAGCACACCGAAGATTTGACCACGTCACGCGTACTCTATCTTGGCGATTCGATTTCCCACGCGACGCGCAAAGCTCTCAATGAGCTCTCAGGCGGAACGCTTCTCTTTGACGGAATTGCTACCTCCAAAGCCATCGACCACCCCTGCTACGAGGACACCGTCATGCTCTTTGCCAAGCAACAGCCTCATCGAGAGCATATTCTGCTCAATAGCGGTCTGCACGGCTTCCACCTCTCGGATGAGGACGAATATGCCGCACATTATGAGAAAAAAATTCAATTTTTACTTGCGAAATTTCCCGAAGCAAAGCTCACGCTTCTGCTGACGACCTGTGTTTCTGACACTGCGCGCGATCTTCGCGTGCAAGCACGAAACACCGTCGTACTTCGTTTGGCGGAACAGTATTCTCTGCCTACTGTTAATCTTTATTCGGTAGCCAAGGAACATATCGAGCTTCTCTCCGAGGACGGCGTTCACTGGCAGTCCGAAGGCTACCGTCATCTGGCACGCGCGATTCTCCAAACTCTGTAATTTCACCAAGAAAGGATGTTTGATATGAAAAAATGCTATGCTGCGGCAGATATTCTTCTGCCCGACTTTGAAAAATACGATGCCGCCAAATGGGCGGTCGTTGCTTGCGATCAGTTTACGAGCGAGCCCGAATACTGGGAGAAAGCAGAGGCGTTTGTCGGCGACGCGCCCTCGACACTCCGTATGATTCTGCCCGAGGTTTACCTTTCCGAAAGCGAGAAGAGAATTCCCGCGATCAACGAAACGATGCAGGAATATCTTCGTACCCTGCTCCTCCCCAATACCGACACGATGATTTACGTCGAGCGCACACAGTCGGACGGCTCGATCCGTCGCGGCATTGTGATGGCGATCGATCTCGAATGCTACGACTATCGCAAGGGCGCGTCGGCACTCATCCGCGCAACCGAAGCTACCGTCGTAGAAAGAATTCCGCCGAGAGTGGCAATTCGTCGCGGTGCAGCGGTGGAGCTTCCCCACGTGATGCTTCTCATCGACGACGCAGAACGCACCGTCATTGAACCGCTGGCAACGGCACAGTCGGGAAATATTGCCTACGACACCGACCTGATGCTCGGCGGCGGACATATTTTCGGACGCTTTTTGGACGATGCGGAGATCCGCCGTATCGGACGTGCGCTCGATGCACTGATCACGCCCGAAGCAATGGAAGCTCGCTACGGTGATGCGTCTCTTGCGCCCCTGCTCTTTGCCGTGGGCGACGGCAACCACTCGCTTGCCTCCGCCAAAGCGGCATACGAAGAGGTCAAGACGGCAATCGGTGAAGAAGCCGCCGCATCTCACCCTGCGCGCTATGCGCTCGTAGAAGTGGTCAACATCCACGACGAGGCACTGAAATTTGAGCCGATCTACCGCGTAATGTTCGGTGTCGATCCCGAGGATGTACTTTCCTCGCTTCGCGCTTACGTGAAGAATTTGAACGGAACTGCCGCTCCCCAAGTCTGCGAGTATCTCTTTGGCTCGGAGCACGGTACCCTGACCATCGACACTCCCATTCGTCAGCTGACAGTGGGAACCCTGCAGGATTTCATTGACGAATACCTCGCTTCTCACAAGGGTGCCGAGGTCGATTACATTCACGGCGAGGCTTCGGTCGAGGCACTGGTAAAGAAGCCCCATGCCATCGGCTTCCTCTTCTCGGGAATGGCAAAAAGCGAGCTTTTCCCCACCGTGATGTTTGACGGCGCACTCCCCCGCAAGACCTTTTCGATGGGTCACGCGGAGGATAAGAGATACTATCTCGAGTGCCGAAAAATCGTACTCTGAGTAAGGAGAACCCTATGAACGATTCATGGAACAAGCTGTTTGACGAGTGCTCTTCCTGCACCGCCTGCGAGCTTCATAAAACGCGTACCAACTGCGTGTTTGGCACGGGCAGTACGACTGCCGATATTCTCTTCGTAGGCGAAGCTCCGGGAGAAAACGAGGATAAAACCGGCACGCCCTTTGTCGGAAGAGCAGGACAGCTCCTCGACAAATACCTCTTTGCGGTCGATATTCCGCGCGAGAGTGTTTATATTGCCAACATTCTCAAATGCCGTCCGCCAAAAAACCGCGATCCTCTGCCCGCAGAGGAATACGCCTGCATCGAATTTTTGCGCCGTCAGGTTCGCCTGATTCAGCCAAAAATCATCGTATGCCTGGGACGGATTTCGGCAATGCGCCTCATCAAACCCGATTTTAAGATCACCAAGGAGCACGGCGAATGGTTTGAAAAAGGCAATTTCCTGATCACCGCCGTCTATCACCCCGCACTTCTTCTGCGTGACCCGCGAAAGAAAGAAGAAATGCTCGTTGATATGAAAAAAATCAAAGAACGTTTCAATCAAATCAAGGAGAACCCTAGCGTATGACAATCAATTTTCTCGCCCCCATTCAAGCGATCGTGATGCTCTTTTTGTTGCTCGTGATCGGATATATTTGCGGAAGAACCGGTGTCGTGGACGGAGTAGCTTCCAAAAAGCTCTCCCGCCTTGTCATCACCGTTACCAACCCCGCACTGATCATCTATGCGTTAATCAAGATGGAATATTCTGCCGCCAATCTCAAGCTCGGCTTTGCTACCTTTCTGTTTGGTCTTGCCTTCCATATCATTCTTGCCGCCTTTTCGTTCTTCTGCTGCCTGCGTCTGAAGCCGATGGAAGAGCGAAAAATCACCGAATTCACAATGATTTTCGGAAACGTCGGATTCATTGGTTTTCCGATTTTGGAATCTCTGCTCGGAGACAAGGGCCTCTTTATGGGCGCGTTCTTCTGTGCGAGCTTCAATATCGTTCTCTGGACATGGGGACTTTCGATCATTGCCCGCGGCCGCAAGGACATTCCGCTCTCTCCGAAAAAGGTGCTTCTCAACTGGGGAACGGTACCCTGCTATATCGGAATCCTAATTTATCTTTGCAAGGGACTCGTTCCGTCGTTCTTGGGAGAAGAATTTGCCCTCGGCTTTGCGACCTACGTTGCGCCTCCCATTATGCAAGCATTCTCCTACGTTGCCCCGATGTGTACCCCCATCTCTATGTTTATCATCGGAGCACTTCTGGCAAAACGTACCGCTCGACAGCTTTTGACGAACGGAAAGATTTATTATCTGTGTGCACTAAAGCTGATTGCCTTCCCGTTGCTTGTTTGCGGTGCGATGCGCCTGCTCGGCTTCTCTTCTGAATGGATTTGGTTTGCAACCACCGTGGCGGCAATGCCCTCGGCAACCGTGGTAACGATGCTCGCAGAGCTTCACGACGTCGCGCCCGAGTATTCGGCGCAGGTCGTTGGTACGACCTCGCTTCTTTCGGTGCTCTCGATGCCGATTGTGCTCTTGTTGGCACAGGTGATTGTTGGAGCGTAAACAAAAAAGCTTTATCGTACGATAAAGCTTTTTTGTTCTATATTTCAAAATACGTGTCCAGCACCGCTTGCAGTGTTTCGAATACGGGAACACCAAATCCTTTGAGTCTCTCTTTTGACTGATGCCCGCGCGCCACGAGGACACACTCCACACCGATGGCATGTGCCGTTTCAACGTCGTGGTCGGTATCACCGATTAAAAGGACACGCTCGCTCGGATGCTCAGACCGCCACTCCTTTGCCAAGGAAAGCTTGGATGCGGCGTGAATATTATCAAGCCCCATAATATGCTCAAAGTACTTACGGATGTCCAGATTACAAAGCTGCCCCTCAAGCATCTGCCGCTCGGTTGCCGAAAGTACAAATTGTCTTACGCCGTGCAATCGAAGCGCGTCGAGCGTTGTACGCACGTCGGCAAAGAGTTCTGCTTGCTTCACGTAACGTAAATATTTTTCCACCCACTGCGGTGCGAGAACCTCGTAAGGGTGTTTCTCGAAATCAAATCCGATCCTCGCATAATATTCACGAATCGGAAAACCAAACGTGGCTTGATAGGTTTCTCTGCTCGGAATGGGAGAATATCCGCACTCGCAAAGCAGTTCGTTGACCGCATCCATTCCCGCGTCGACGTCGTCAAGGAGCGTTCCGTTAAAATCCCAAATGACAATTTCGGGGCACTTGTTGTCTTGTTTCATCGTTTCTCCAAAAAAGAAGGTCACCGCGCGGTGACCTGCTTTATTTCATTCAAAAATTACTTCTGGGCGTCTGCATTACTCTTCAAAGCCGAAACAAATGCACAACACAAGTAAGGACAAGTGAGGTCTGCACAAACATTCTTTCCGTGGAAATTGATATGATGTGCAAAAACTGCCGATTCCGAAGAGTTCAACTTTGCCATTACAAAATTGGTAAATTCGTCCATCGTTTCGCTTGCCTCGTACTTTGCCCAAATCTCTGCCGAGAAAGCACGCATTGCCTTCAGTGCCTCGCGATCCGTCTGATATCCGGTATTGTCAAGGTCAAAGCCAAATGCCATATCTACCACAATATCCTGATTCTGCTTGATACCCCAATCGTAAATCGAAGCAATCTGTTTGGTCGAAGGATAGGAGATAAAGACGTTACCAGTCTTCTTCGCATCCATTACGTACTTGGTGTTCAAACGCTCTACCTGCTTATAAGTATCGCCCATTTCATTCTTCACTTCATCGGTGTCGATGATGCGGTAGTGCTCACCCTCAATGCCGTACAGAAGAAGATTGCGGAAATCTTCATCGGTATTGAGGAAGGTCAAAATCTGCATACTGCGCAAAAGGCTGGTGGAATTTGCAGAAACAGCAAACGTGCTTTCAAGAACGGTCTCTGCCGTCATCGTAGGAGCTTGAACCATAACGATTTCGTACTCATCAGCGTACTGCGCTACTAACTCTGCGCCGCCCTTGACGTAACCAACAGCGAACTTCTTGCCCGCATCGGTTGCTTCATCATAGTAGTAACCCTGCTTTTCATACTTCTTAAGCGTGGACAGAGTTGCCAAGAAATCACTATTCAGCGACGAATATCCGCCGGCAGAAGTGTCGCTCGGCAGATCCCAACGCATAATCGAAAATTCGTCAACAAGCTTGCCATCCTCTCCGACACTGACAAACTGTACGTTTGCCTTTGCAATGTCAAAGGTGGTAACGTTCTCACCCTTGTAAATCGGATAGAATTTTTCTGCCTGGTAAGTAGCTACGTCATCGATGAATCTCTCACAATCCTGCGCTGTCAGCGAGGTGTAGGTATCGAACGTCGTGTTTCCGCCCTCGATTCTACGGTAGGTTTCGTTGAGTGCCTGCTTGTTGAGAAGCAGGAAGGTATATTCGCCAACCGTACGGTTGTTCGGGATAGCATAGGTCGTGCCGTTGCCCAGCTGCTTGATACCGCTGAGGAACTGCGGGAAAATGTACTGATTGAGCTTCTTCGAAGCATCGCTCAAGTTATTATCCAAGCCTGCCAACAGACCCTTCTGTCTGTACTCGTTAAACTTGGTCTCGCCCCCCAGGAAGAAAATGTCTACCTGATAGCCTGCGATGGTCGGATACTTGATCTCGATCTGACCGAGTTCATTGACGAAAGTCTCGTCCTCTTCGGTCTCTTCAGCGATTGCGGTATTACCAAGCGTACCTGCCTTCTTTGCAGCCTCTCTGGCAGCAAAGGACTCTTCCAATTTCTTATAATACTCTGCCTCGGTGTAATAATTCAAAACCAGACGGGTCTTGAATTTGCTTTCGGTCACTCTGTTGACCGCATCCGAGACCAGACGGTAGGTACAGGGCTGCGTATCCTTCTGATCGGTACATACCTTTACGTCTTCGCCTGCATCGTGAGCGATACAATCGTCACACTTTTCCACAGGCTCCTCAGACATCAAATACATAGAAAGCGTCATTGCCGACTTCGATGCCTTTTTACTGATATCCTCAACCGCTTCTTCATCGGTCTTTTCAGAGCATCCCGTCAAACAAACGCTCAGCAGCATCAACAAGCTCAAACTGAGTGCGATGAATTTTTTCATCATAAAGTTCCCCCTTGAAACATTCGCCATAGCGACACTATGACATTTTATTACTTATATATTCTACACTAAATTCCCAAAAATGTCAAGGCTTTTTTTTGTCACGGCGGTCGCTTTTTTCGTCTTTTCTTCGGTTTTTTCTTCACTCGGGAGAAAAAAAGCGACACTTTGCACAATTTCAAAACAAAAGTTTTTCACCTATGCACAACACAATCATAGAGTTGCACAACTGGAACACAGCCTTTTTGGGCAAGGTGATGATTTTTCTTTCAAAAATCAATCCAGAAATCCGCGAAGATGTCTTGCACGGCTAGGGTGTCTCAGCTTACGGAGCGCCTTGGCTTCGATCTGACGGATACGCTCACGCGTAATGTCAAATTCCTTGCCAACCTCCTCCAGCGTTCTCGAACGTCCGTCGTACAATCCGAACCGAAGCTTAATGACGTGCTCCTCACGGGGTGTCAGCGTATGAAGCTCCTTCTCAATGACCTCGCGAAGAATGGTCGTTGCCGCCGCATCGGACGGAGTGGGGGTATCCTCATCGGGAATAAAGTCACCAAGATGGCTGTCCTCTTCTTCACCGATCGGTGTTTCCAGCGACACGGGATCCTGCGCGATCTTCATAATCTCGCGCACCTTCTCTGCGCTCATACCCATCTTTTCACCGATCTCGTCCGCTGTTGCCTCACGTCCGAGCTCCTGAAGCATCTGACGCGAATAACGAGAAACCTTGTGAATCGTTTCCACCATATGCACGGGAATACGAATAGTTCTTGCTTGATCTGCAATCGCACGGGTGATCGCCTGACGAATCCACCAGGTTGCGTACGTCGAGAACTTATATCCCTTGCTGTAGTCGAACTTATCCACTGCCTTCATCAGTCCGAGGTTTCCTTCCTGAATCAGATCAAGGAAGAACATTCCCTTACCGACGTATCTCTTTGCGATACTGACAACCAAACGAAGGTTTGCTTCGACAAGCTCGTTCTTTGCGAGTGCCTTTTCGGCGTCACTTGTGCTGTTGGTCATAATTTCGGCAAGCTCTCTCTCTCGGTCTGCCGTCAGAAGCGGCACCTTACCGATCTCCTTGAGGTACATACGGACGGGGTCGTCGATGGCAAGGCCCTCTTGCTCAAGGATTCGCTCCATATTCTCACTCGTACCGAACGCCTCAACCTCAGACTCAATTTCGTCCATTTCGGAATTCGAAAGATCGCCCGGGAGAGTAATTCCGTTGTTTTCCAGCGTATCGTACAGCTTATCCAGACTGTCGATATCAAAATCCATTTCCTCCACAACCTCTTCGAGATCGTCGGTCGAAAGTGTTCCCTGCTTTCCCTTTTCAATCAGGCCCTCAAGGTCGATCGATTTATCGTTATCCAGTTTGATTTCCTGTTCCGTCATAATTCGTTTCCTTCCAAGTTTATGTATTTTAGTTTATTTTTTCTGTTCTTTGGCTTGCTTGAGTGCCGCTTGCCGCCGTCTCAGGTCGGCAAACTTATCGTCCTCGCTCAGCATGCTCGCTTCTGCCCGAAGCGCGCTCACCGCGGCAAGAAATACCTCGCGGTCGTTCCGCGCCAAGGCTCTTCGCTCCCGTTCGATCTTTTCAATCCGTCCAAGCTCGTCGGCACTGAAGCTCTGTCCGAGCATTGCTTTGGAAAAACCGCCGTCGCTTCGCTCGAGCTCACAGACGGCATCAAAAACCCGCCGTCCGAAGGTCGTGAAGAAATCGTCACTCGAAAGACCGATTTCACCGCTTGCCGCTTCTTGTCGAAACGCTTCGTCCATCAAGATTAGTCCAAGCACCGTTTCCTCGGCACGCGATGCGCGAATGTTCTTCGCGGCGTCCATATTGATGCGATCGCCAAAGTGCTTCACTTCCAGCTGTGCGTCCTGCGACTGCTTTTTCTTCATCTCACGCAAACGAGCCTTGCGAATCCGCTCGGTATCCGCTCGCATTGCCTCAACCGAAACACCGATCTGCTCTGCCGCCTTGCGGATCGAGATCTCGCGCTCGACCTCAGAATGCGCGTCGGCGATCATCTGGCAAACCGCCGCGGAAGCCTTGATTTTCTCGTCGGGCAGTGCCAGATTGTATTCTGACAAAATACGTCCGAGCCGAAAATCAAATCCCGTCATACTCTGATCGAGTACCCGTGAGAATCCGTCCGAGCCGAATTTTTTGATGTATTCGTCGGGGTCTTTCGCGCCCTCCAGCCTCAGCACACGGACGTCGACACCGACCTCGCCAAGCAGACGCATCGCCTTATTTGCCGCCGTCTGTCCCGCGCTGTCCGAGTCGTAGCAGATCACAACTTGCTTCGTATGCTTGGCAAAAATCCTTGCCTGCTCCGAGGTAATCGCCGTACCGAGCGTCGCCACGGCGTTTTCAAAGCCCGCGGCGTGCAGGGCAATCACGTCCATATATCCCTCACAGAGAATGAGTCGCTCCTCGGCGTGCTTTCGTGCAAAATTGAGGGCAAAGAGATGTCGGCTCTTTTTAAAGGCAGGTGTATCCGAGCTGTTAAGATACTTCGGCTTGGAATCATCCATCACACGCCCACCGAACGCAACCACGTTGCCCGTCGTATCGATAACGGGAAAGATCACTCGATTGCGGAAAAGGTCGAACACGCGTCCGCTCTTCTCACTCTTCTTTCCGAGAAATCCCGCCACGATTTCTTCTTCGGTAAAGCCCTGACGGCGGAGCGTCTTGGTCAGCGAATCCCACGAATTCGGCGCAAAGCCGAGTCCGAAGCGACGAATCGTCGCTGTGCTGAGCGCACGGTTCTCGGTCAGATACCGCAGTCCCTCTCCCCCGAGCTTCTCATCGAAAAGACACTCGCGGAAGAAGCGTGCCGCCGCAAGGTTCATCTCGTAAATCCGTTTTCTCGGAACGGTATTCCGATCGTCGGGAGTGTCGTCGGTCGGAATCGTAATACCCGCTCTTGCCGCCAAGAATTCGAGCGCGCCGACGTAGTCGAGATTTTCCTCACGCATAATAAAGCTGATCACGTCGCCCCCGGCACCGCAACCGAAGCAGTAAAAGCTTTTCGTTGCGGGAAAGACGGTAAAAGACGGTGTTTTTTCATTGTGGAAGGGACAAAGTCCATTGTAATTCGAGCCTGCCCGCTTGAGTGTCACGTAACGTCCGATCACGTCCTCAAGCTCATTGCGAGCTACGATTTCGTCAATAATTGCTCTTGAAATCATCCGTGTCCTCCCTTCCATACCTTTGGTATGTAGAGATCGGAGTAGACCTCAATGGCATAGCGATCGCTCATTCCCGAAATGAAATCGCACACACATCGCTCAACGATTTCTTTTTCGCAGTTACGGCGATAGAGGAGCGGCATTCCGTCAGGATGCTTGACAAAATGCTCAAAGAGCCGTATCAGCATCTCCTGCGCCTTGCTTTCCTCCGACTTTGCCACGGGATTGCGGTAAACCGCTTCAAAGAGAAAGTCGCGCAACCGGTCGGTCGCGTACTGCACTTCCTCTTCCATTTGAATTTTTGGTTGATTGGTGCTGGCACGAACAATCGAATGAACCATTGTGTCAATGCGCTCCGAATGGGTTTCTCCCAAAATATCGCGCAAGGGCTTGGGAATATCCTCAATCTTGAGGATTCCCGCGCGACAAGCGTCGTCGATGTCGTGATTGATGTAGGCGATACGGTCGGCAAACTTGACGATCACGCCCTCCAGCGTGCTTGCCATATGGCTTCCCGTATGGTTGACGATACCGTCGCGAACCTCCCAGGTCAGGTTGAGCCCCTCTCCGTTGTTTTCAAGATGCTCCACCACTCGAAGACTCTGCTTGTAGTGCGTAAATTCAGGATCAAAGCATTTCCGCATCGCAAACTCGCCTGCGTGTCCAAAGGGCGTATGTCCGATGTCGTGTCCGAGTGCCGCCGCTTCGGTCAGATCCTCGTTGAGCGAAAGCGCACGTGCAATAATACGCGCAATCTGCGCGACCTCCAGGGTATGCGTCATTCTCGTACGGTAATGGTCGCCCGTGGGTGCCAAAAAAACCTGCGTTTTATTCATCAGGCGACGGAAGGATTGCGAATGAATGATCCTATCGCGATCGCGCTGAAATTCAGTACGAAATTGGCAAGGTTCGACAAATCGCTCCCGTCCTCTCGTATTGGCAGTCAGGAAGGCATAGGGGGATAGCCGTTCCTTTTCATGTTCCAAAAACCGTTCTCTGATGCACGGAAAATCTCCCATTTTCTCCCTCCTTCGTTCCTCTCTCCGTTTTTGAGCAAAAAATCCCCCAAAAACGAGATATCTAATTTATAATGTACGCAAAAAAACAAAAATATACTTTATTTCGGCAAGCTTTTTTTGAAAAAAATTTTTCTGCCTATTGCAATGAAGGCTTTTTTCTTGTATAATTAACTTAAATCAATTGTCCCCGAAAGGAGAACTCTTATGTTAGAAATTAAAAATCTAACCAAAATCTACCGTTCCAAAACGGGCGAGTCGGTCAAGGCGCTCGACAACGTCTCGATTTCTTTCCCCGAAACGGGAATGGTCTTTATCTTAGGTAAATCGGGAAGCGGTAAATCGACGCTTTTGAACGTTATGGGCGGACTTGACGCGTATGACGACGGTGAATTTATCATCAAAGGAAAATCCTCCAAGGATTTCGGCGGCTCGGATTTTGATGCCTACCGAAACACCTTTATCGGATTCATCTTCCAGGAGTACAACGTCCTTGACGATTTCACAGTAGGTGCTAACATTGGACTGGCACTCGAATTGCAAGGAAAGAAAGCCACCGACGAGAAAATCAACGCGATTCTCGCGCAGGTCGATTTACTGAGCTATGCCAAGAGAAAGCCCAACGAGCTCTCGGGCGGACAAAAGCAGAGGGTTGCCATCGCAAGAGCCCTTGTCAAAGACCCGCAGATCATTATGGCGGACGAACCAACGGGCGCACTCGATTCGAACACGGGAAAGCAAATCTTTGACACCTTAAAAGAACTCTCCAAAGAAAAACTTGTGCTGATCGTTTCGCACGACCGCGACTTTGCCGAGCGTTATGCCGACCGTATCGTCGAGCTCTCGGACGGAAAGATTCTCTCGGACGTCACCAAGCACGAGCACCACAGCGTACAGCTCAGTGAGGGAATCCAGCAGATCAACGATCGCATTCTCCGCATCAAGGGCGGCTACCGCCTGACCGAGAACGACCTGAAAATGATCAACGATTACCTCCAGCACAACCCGAACGATATCATTCTTTCGGGCGACGGACGAATCAACGATGAGCTTCGCTCGGCGGCAGGCATCAGTGCTGAGGGTCACACCTCGATCTTTGAAAACACCTCCGAGCCTGACGTAACTCTCAAAAAATACGACAAGAAGGACAGCAAATTCATTCGCTCGAGCCTTCCCATCAAGAACGCGCTCCGTATGGGTGTAAGCGGTCTGAAGCACAAGAAATTCCGTCTGGTTATGACCATTTTCCTCTCGCTCATCGCCTTTGCCCTCTTCGGCTTTGCCGATACCCTCGGTGCCTACGAAAAGGAAACCGCCGCGGTATCCTCGGTGATGGATTCGGGCATCAAAAACGCCTCGGTCCGTCTCGGTGTCAAGCATACCTACGTTTATGAAGGCGAAGATCCCCATTCCTATTACAGCTACGCGCCGATGAACGACGACGATATTCAGTATCTGCGCGATCAGACGGGAATGGACTTTATCCCCGTCTTTACCGGCGGTGACGAGTGGAACGGCGGATTCTCCGTATCCTCTCACTTCAAATCCTATTCGAATAACAGTCAGGTTTACACGGGAAAGCTCTCGGGCCTTGTGGATATGTCCGAGGATCAGCTCTCGGGAGCCAAGCTTCGACTGCTTTCGGGAAATCTCCCCGAACAATCGGGGCAGATCGCGATCACTGAGCTGATGGTTCGTCAGTTCAACGAGTACGGCTTTGTCAATAATTATTTACAGGAAGAAATCGCGGCAGGCTCTGTCACCGCAGAATCGCTGATCGGAAAGCATCTGACGATGAACAACGCTCATTTTTCTTCGAACGGAACTCCGACCTCCTTTGAGATTGTCGGTGTGGTAGACACGAGCTTTGATTACAATCGCTATCAGTCGCTCCTCCCTGCCACCGACGACCGTCCTGTCGCCGAAAACGATAATACCTTAACCTCAATGGTACTGGTCAACGAGGTCACTTCCGAACTCAAGTACGGATTCCACGCACTCGGCTTCGCACACAAAAACGACATTGCATCGCTCGCCCAAAACTATGCACAGGCATTCCAGAATTTCGCGCAGTATATGAACGGTTATGAACAAGAGACCTTCGTCGTTCTCCCACTCGCCCCCTCCTCTTCGGATAATTTCGATAAGGAATCGATGGATATGGCGATGAACAACATCACCTTCCGCCAGCTGGCAGGAAGTGACGCGATCAAAAAGCTCTCTGTCATTTGGCTGACCGCCGACGGACAGCCGCTCACCTCGCTTGGTAAAAACCAAGTCATTATTTCGCAAGGCACATATCAGCAATTGCTTCCTACGCAAGTTGCAAGAACGATCGATCCCGCCGAGTTTGCTCAGCGGATCAACACTGCTGCAGGTTCGGACGTATGGTCCACCACCACGGGCGACTATGCCAACCGCATTTACTCTTTGAACAACGAAGCATGCAACCGCGCTGCTGCGCAGTATGTTGCCGAACTTTTCGGTCTTCCGTTTGACGATGCTACTCCCACAAACCTTGAAAGAAGACTGATTGATACGCTGTTCCCTATCAACGAAGATAACAATCTGACGATCGTATTCCAACAGTATGATATTGAAAGATATCTCGCTTCAAAAATTCTTGCCACTGTAATCGCCGAAAACAATTTGATGCAAAACAACGATTTCATCGCGGCATGTTTAGACGTAAGAGGAATCTCTTGGAACGACTGGAATGCTTTCTATTCCCTCTCCGAAAAAGAAAATATTGTATGTGACTTCTATCGCGAATATCTGCAAACGGAAGGCTTTGATTCTGACGCCTTCGGTTACTATTCGGGTAGAGAGCTTGACGAGCTTGCAAAAGCACAATATTCGGAGAAATTTGTTCCTTCGATTGATCAAATGACCTTCCAACGCGTAGAGCGCGCCTACGGAAGTGAAGCCTCCGCCCTGCTCGAAGAGTATGAATTTGAAATTGTCGGATACTATATTTCCGATCACTATTATGATATGATCATTTCCGACACCCTCTTGGCAGACTATCAGGCGTGGTACGAAGATCAGCAGGAAAAGCTTGACATTTCCTACAAAGAAACCATTGCCGAGCACGAAGACGGCATTTGGGGCTTTGCCATTGCACCGATGGGCAACGAAAATGCTCTCCGCAAGCTCGTGCAGATGACCTACGACGAAGAAAACGATCTGAATTTCTCTCTGAAGAATTCGGTCATGGAAACGCTGAACAGCTTTAACGACTTCATTGAAATCGGATCGCAGATCTTCCTCTACGTCGGTATCGGCTTTGCAGTTTTCTCCGCTCTGCTCCTGATGAACTTCATCTCGACCTCGATCTCCTACAAGAAGCGCGAGATCGGTATTCTCCGCGCGGTAGGTGCCAAGTCCTCCGACGTCTTCAAGATTTTCTTCTCCGAGGCTCTCGTGATTGCACTGATCAACTTCCTGCTCTCGCTGGCAGCGGTCATCGCGGCAATCACCGTTACGAATTCGCTGATGCGATCCGAAGGCATCAACATCACACTCTTGACCTTTGGCGTACGTCAGGTCATTCTGATGCTCGTCATCAGTATTGCCGTTGCGCTCGTCGCAAGCTTCCTGCCCGTCTATAACATTGCAAAACGCAAACCCGTAGACGCAATCAAGGATCGATAAACAAAACCAAAAGCCGATATGGAATCCATATCGGCTTTTTTGGCGTGACAACCAGTGAAATTTGCATATATTCGTATTCGCAAAAAACATTATATCATACGTTTGTATGATTTGTCAAGTCATATGTTTATATGCGTGATATAATTAGATATATGCACAATCCTCCCTTGTTTTCAAATAAAAAAAGGAGAACTATTTTATGCATTATTACCAAAGGCTCAGAGATCTTCGGGAAGACGCTGACAAAAAGCAAGCAGAGATTGCAGAGGTCCTCGGCATTTCGCGGCAACATTATTCTTTATATGAACGAGGCGACCGTGAACTCCCAATGCATCATTTCGTTACTTTGGCAAGATACTATAACGTTTCTCTCGATTATCTCGCAGGATTGATCGATCAACCGAAGAAACTATTCTAAGGGAAAGAACCGCCCGTGGAGCATTTCCACGGGCGATTCTTTTCCTTTTTTTAATTTACAAATTCGCGATAAATCGCCGCGAGTGCGGTGTTGAAATCCTTCTCCTCCACACCGACGATGATCGAGATCTCACTCGAACCTTGGTCGATCAGGCGAATATTGACGTCGGCATTGGAAATCGAATTAAAGACTCTTGCCGCCGTTCCCTTTGCTTTGACCATCGCGCGTCCGACAACCGCAACCAGCGCCAGACCGTCCTCAATCGAAATGTGGTCGGGGCGAACCATACGGTTGATCGCGCCGAGAATCTTCTCGCGTCTGCCGTCAAGGCAGGTCGTTGCGACGACGATACTCATATTATCAACGCCAGAGGGCAGATGCTCAAAGGAGATCTCATTCTCCTCGAGAACCTCAAGGACCTTGCGTCCGAAGCCGATCTCGGAGTTCATCATATCCTTTTCGATGGTGATAACCGAGAAGCCCTTCTTTCCCGCAATCCCCGTAATGACGCGCTCTGTGTCGTAGTCGGGCGTTTCTGCCACAATCATCGTACCCTGTGCTGTCGGCTCGTTGGTATTTCGGATATTGATCGGAATTCCCGCATAGCGTACGGGGAAAATTGCGTCCTCATGAAGCACCGTCGCACCCATATAGGAAAGCTCACGGAGTTCGCGGTAGGTAATGGTCTGAATCGCGCACGGATTGTCGATAATTCTGGGGTCAGCCATCATAAAGCCAGAAACGTCGGTCCAGTTTTCATAAAGGTCTGCCTGTGCGGCACGCGCGACGATCGAACCCGTAATATCCGATCCTCCGCGTGAAAAAGTCTTGATGGTTCCGTTGGGCATTACACCGTAGAAGCCGGGAATGACAGCGTTCTTATGCTGCATCAGCTCTTCGGCAAGCACGCGATTCGTCTTTTCCTCGTCAAAGGTTCCGTTTTCCTTGAAGAAAATCACGTTCTCGGCATCGATAAACGAGTAACCGAGGTACTTGGAGAGAATGAGACCGTTGAGGTATTCTCCGCGCGATGCGGCAAAATCGCGGCCCGAGCGGTGCATCATTGCGTTCTTGACGTATTCCAGCTCGCCGCTGATGTCGAAATTCAATCCGAGGTCGGCGATGATACCGTTGTAACGAGCCTTAATCTGCTCATACAGCTCATCAATATTTTCGTGGTTGCGGATTTTCTCGTAGCACGAGTACAGCATATCCGTCACCTTCGTATCGTCCTTAAATCTCTTTCCGGGTGCCGATGGCACGACGTATCTGCGCGCGGGGTCTGCCTTGATGATCGAGGCAACCTGTCTGAAATGCTCTGCGTCAGCCAGCGAGCTGCCGCCGAATTTTACTACTTTTACCTGCATAGAGGATTTTCCTGCCTTTCTTGGTCGTATATTGTTCTATCAATGCTTTATTATATAAAATTCTTTCCGAGTTGTCAACTGATTTTTCGGATTTTTTTATTTTTCCGACGTCGGCTCTGCTTCATCGAGATAACGCTTTGCTTGCGTGGTGAAGAGCTCGTAATATTTTCCGCCCTTTGCCATCAGCTCGCGGTGTGTTCCCTCTTCAACGAGCTTACCGTATTCAAGCACGAGAATCTTTGTTGCGATCGTTGCGCTCGAAAGTCTGTGTGAAACGAAAATGGTGGTTTTATCCTGTCTGAGCTCGTCAAACTGACGGAAAATCTCCTGCTCTGCCATTGGGTCAAGCGATGCCGTCGGCTCGTCAAGGATGAGAATATCCGAGTTGCTGTAAAACGCGCGCGCAATCGCAAGCTTTTGCCACTGACCGATCGAGAGTTCGATGCCGTCGGGTTCGAAGAAGCGCATCAGAGGAGTTTCATAGCCGTTCGGCAACCGCGAAATAAAGTTCTCGGCATCGGCTTTTCTTGCCGCCGTCGCGATCTCCTCGTCACTTCCTTCCCGATAAATATCGCCGAAACGCACGTTGTCCGACACGCTGACGGCATACTTTCCGAAGTCTTGGAAAATAATGCCGAAAATGCGGTACAGCTCGGTCGGCTCGTATTCGCGCAGATCTCTGCCGTCAAGCAGAATCTTTCCCTCGGTGGGGTCGTAAAGTCTCGTGAGAAGCTTTAAGAAGGTGGTCTTTCCCGCGCCGTTCAGTCCCACGAGCACCGCGGTCTCGCCGGGGCGAATGGTCAGACTCACGTGGTCGAGCACGTAGCGCGTCGTCTCGGGGTAAGCAAAGCAAACGTCTTGGAATTCAATCGTATGCGGCACGCCGTAGGCAACGGGAGCAGGCGGCTCGACGCTCGGCACGACCGTCGGCTCTTCCTTCATAAAGATAATCAGGTTATCAATAAAGAGCGTTCCCTCATACACGGCGGCAGATACGTTAATCAGTCCTCCCACCGTGGTAACGATCGAGGTCAAAGCACCCGTGTAGAGCGAATAGTCACCGATCAGAATTTCGCCCGTAAACACTTTCATTGCGATCAGCGCAAAGAAGATACAGCTGACGATCGACGAAAGTACCGTCAAAGCAATCTGCCAGACACTCTCGCGCACAATCAAACGGCGAAGACCGACGTAATAGCGTTCAAACACGTTGTTATATCGTTCGGTAAAGCTGTCGGCAAGACCGAACATTCGAATCTCCTTGACCATATCCTTGTTGACCATCAGGTCGGAATAGTAGGTCATTTGCCGACGGTCCTTGGAGCGGCGGCGCATATAGAGATAGGTTTTGTGCTTATAGGCAAAATTGACGATTGCCGTCGGGACAGAAATGAGAATCATCAAGGGTGCCGTCCACCACATTCCGGGTGCCATCGCCAGAATCACAATATAGCTGACCAGCGTAATCACCTTGCTGATCGCGTCAAAGGTAGACGAAATCACCGAAATCGGGCGCATTCCCGCCTCACGGTTGGCGTTCTCCAGCTTCTCGTAGAATTCGGGACGGTCAAAGGAGGCAAGATCCAGCTCCTTTGCTTTTTGCATAATCTGCACACGCACGTGGCGTACAACCTTCTCGCCCGCAATACGGTTGACCACGGCACTCAGGCGTCCCACGATGGCGTTCAGAATCTTGTAAACGAAGAAGAACACCAAAAGGAGCATCACCATCGACCCCCAGAATACGGTGGTACGCGCAACACCCGTCAGCTCTGCGGCGGTATGATCAGTCACCACCAACTGCAATTCGTTGAGAATCGCGCTGGTCAAAAGCGAACCGACCGTCGGCAAAATTCCCGTGAGAATCGACACGAGGATCATCGCAAAAAGAATCCAGTGTCCCGTCTTCCACACCATGGAAAAGATATACGTCAGGCGGGAGAAAAAGCCGCCGAGGACCTCGCGCAGATAGCGCGGAAGATCGCCGATTCCCTTCGGGGGCTTCGGTTTATTCTTATACGGATCCTTTCCCATCGGGGGAGGACCGAAAAATCCCGGACCCATCTTATGCCATCTGCTCGGACAGCGGCTTGCCGCCGAGGATGTGGAAATGCAGGTGCTTCACGCTCTGGCACGCATCCTCTCCGCAGTTCGTGATCACGCGGTAGCCGTTGGTAATGCCCGCCGAAGCGGCAACCTTCGGGATCACCTCAAAGATATGTGCGACGAGGGCACTGTTCTCTGCCGAGATCTCGTCGGCAGAAGCAATATGCGTCTTGGGAATCACAAGCACGTGCACGGGAGCCTGAGGAGCAATGTCGTAAAAAGCGAGGCAGAGCTCGTCCTCATACACCTTGTTCGAGGGGATACTTCCCTCTGCGATCTTACAAAAAATGCAATCCATCTTGATTTTTCCTCCGATTTATGCTAAAATAAGATTTACTATAATATATAATGATATCATAAATTCCAAAAAAAGTCAAGGAGGGCGTATGATTTTTCCATGTTCCGAGCCGCAGGGCGACCTGTGGCAGTATCTTTCGCACACCGATAAAACGGTCGTGATGTACGGAATGGGCAACGGTGCCGACAAAATCCTCGCCGTCTGCGACCGATTCGGCATCGAAGTGGCGGACTTTTTCGCCTCGGACGGCTTTGTGCGCGGTCATAGCTTTCACGGCAAGCGCGTGCTCTCCTATACCGAGGTCAAGGAAAAATACGGTGCGGACAACCTGATTGTCCTTCTCTCCTTTGCCTCTTCTCTGCCCGACGTGCTCTCGCTCTTCGATCGCGTCGCGAGCGAGTGTGAGCTATACGCCCCCGACGTACCCGTCTGCGGGGAAAATCTCTTCGATTTTGATTTTTACCGCGAACACCGCGACGAGCTCGAAAAGGTCTACTCTTTGCTTGTCGATGACGAGTCGCGCCGTATTTTCGAATGCGTGCTCCGCTACAAGCTGAGCGGAAAAATCTCCGATCTGCGTGCGTGCGAGAGCCAAAAGGACGAAACCTATTCTCTGCTTGGCGCGCACGAATTCACCGTGACCGCCGACCTCGGCGCGTACAACGGTGACACGGTGCGTGAGCTTTCGCGCTATGCGCCCGATCTCTCCGAGGTTTTTGCCTTTGAGCCCGACCGTCGGAGCTTCCGCAAGCTTTCGGAATATTCCGAAGCGCAGAGCGATTTGACGATTCACACCATCCACGCCGCCGCGTGGTCGGAAAACACGACCCTCTCCTTTGCCGACACGGGCAACCGAAACGCGGGCGCGTTTGCGCTTGGCAAGCAGATCGAGGTCGAGGCGAAGAGTCTTGACTCGGTGCTTGACGGAAAATGCGTTGATTATATCAAATACGACGTTGAGGGAGCGGAAAAAGAAGCCATTCTCGGCTCGAAAGAAACCATTCTCGCGCATCACCCGCGCCTACTCGTTTCGATCTATCACCGAAGTGAGGATCTGTTTGCGCTCCCCCTGCTCATCCACGAGCAGTTCCCCGACTACCGCCTCTATCTGCGCCGTACGCCCTACGTCCCCGCGTGGGATTTGAATTTGATCTGCGTATCTGCGCAACCAATCGTTGATTGACTTTTCCCTTGATCCGTGATACACTATTGTTACCAACGATATTCAGAAAGGATTTCTTTATGAAAAAATCACTTCTCGTATTTTTCTCCTTACTTTTGATCGCAAGTATGCTTCTGAGCGCGTGTAACTCCGATGACGTCGCTTCTGACGCAACCGAGGAAACCACCACCGAAACACCTTCCGACGCCAATGGCAACGGCGACCCAAATCATAACGAAAATATCGATGATTCCAACACTCCAATCATCTCTACGGAATTAAAAACCTGTGACACCTACAATCTCCGCTTTGCTTATCCCACGCACTGGCAAGAGGATTTTTACGGGATGCTTTTTTGGCCTGCGGACAATCCCGAACTCGTGCTCGAAATCACCTCGGGGGTTAAAACCGATTATTTCTCCACGATGACCGAAGAGAGTTTTCGCGAGGCACTTCTTCGTATGATGGAAAAATTGGAAGTCAACGTAACGATTTCTAACGTATCGGTGGAAACCACGGTGAATGACAACGGCTTGACAATTACGACCATCGACTGTACGATCATCAGGGACGGAACCGAGTCACGAATGGTGCTGTTTGCTACCACGATCGACCAGACGACACACCTGATCCAATTGAGCCATAATCCCGATCAGCTGGAAGATCTGATTGAGCCGATTTTCAATTCTCTGGAAGCAATCGACAGCGAAAATTACGAAGGCGAAGACCAATGGAACATCATCTGACAAAAGGGGAAACCACACGAATGGTTTCCCCTCTTTATCTTACCTTTCTTTTTCAAAAGATTAAAAAAACAATAAGCACTTTCAAGAAAATTTGAATTTTTTCCTTGTGTCGTTTTCTTTTGCTTACTTTTCTTTTTCAAAAGAAAAGTAAGACAAAAAACGGGATTGCAAATGCAATCCCGTTTATTGTTTTTCATTGAGTCGCGGAAAATACGAATTACTTGTACTTTCTCTTGCGAGCGGCTTCCGACTTCTTCTTGCGCTTCACGCTGGGCTTCTCATAGTGTTCTCTCTTGCGAAGCTCGGTGAGGACGCCGGAACGAGCCATTGCTCTCTTAAAGCGGCGAAGTGCGCTGTCCAGGGACTCGCCTTCTTTCACTCTAATTTCTGCCATTTTCTGTTTTCCCTCCCTCCGCTATTGCCAGAGACAATGAAATCGAATAATATTATACACGATTTCCAGTCGCTTGTCAAGTGTTTTTTTCAAGTTTACAAAAAATTTCGTTCGTCTTATTTCACCACAATATTTACAATCTTGTTAGGAACGACGATCTCCTTCACGATGGTCTTGCCCTCAATTGCCGACGCAACCTTTTCGTCTGCCTTGGCAATGGCGAGCGCCTCGTCCTTTGAAAGGTCTACGGGAAGAAGTACCTTACCTCTGACCTTACCGTTGATCTGTACGACAACCTCGACCTCGTCGTCTGCCGTCTTGGCTTCATCATAGGTGGGCCAAGGCTCGTACGCGATGGTGTAATCGTGTCCGAGAATCTCCCAAAGCTCCTCACCGATGTGCGGGCAGATGCAGGAGAGCATCTTGACAAGTCCCTCGGCGTACGCCTTGGGGCACTTGCCTTCCTTATACATTGCGTTGACGAAAATCATCATCTGCGAAATCGCGGTATTGAAGCCGAGCTGTTCAAAGTCTGCGGTAATCTTCTTGACGCTCTTGTGATAGATCTTCTCGAGTGCGGGCACTTCGCCGTCCACGATGTTCTCGGGCTCGGTGATGAACGCCCAGACGCGGTTGAGAAACTTTCTTGCGCCCTCCACGCCCTGATTGCTCCAAGGCTTGGACACTTCGAGCGGTCCCATAAACATCTCGTAAAGACGGAGCGTATCCGCACCGAAATCACGGACAACGTCACTCGGGTTAACAACAAACTCAGGGAATCTCTTACCCATCTTGATACCGTTCGAGCCAAGGATCATTCCCTGGTGCACGAGCTTCTTGAAGGGTTCTTTCGTGGGAGCGAGTCCTTTGTCGTAGAGATATCTGTTCCAGATTCTCGAATACATCAGATGCCCGACCGCGTGCTCGGGTCCGCCGATATAGAGGTCGACGGGCATCCAGTGCTTGAGAAGCTCTGCGTTCGCGAACTCCTTGTCGTTCTTCGGATCAATATAGCGCAGGAAGTACCACGACGATCCTGCCGAACCGGGCATCGTAGAGGTTTCTCTCTTACCGACAACGCCGTCTTTATTGTACTGCTTCCACTCGGTTGCGTTCTCAAGCGGTGCTTTTCCGCCCACGCCCTTGTAGTTTTCGAGCTCGGGAAGAACCAGCGGGAGCTCCGCGTCGTCAAGCACGTGAATGGTTCCGTCCTCCTTGTGAACCACGGGAACGGGCTCGCCCCAATATCTCTGACGCGCGAAGATCCACTCGCGGAAGTGGTAGTTGACCGTTCTCTTGGCAACGCCCTTTGCTTCGAGCTTTGCGGTGATCGCTTCCTTCGCTTCCTCGACGGTCAGACCTGTAAACTCCTCGGAATTGATCAGGCGGTAACCCTTACCGAGGTACTCACCCTTTTCAAAGGCTTTTTCGGATACGTCGACGTGACCGAGCTTTTCGCCGTCACCGTCGATGACCTGAATCATATCGATGTTGTGCGCGACCGCGTACTCAAAGTCACGCTGATCGTGCGACGGAACTGCCATCACAGCACCCGTGCCGTAGCTTGCCAGCACGAAGTCACCGATAAACATTCTGACCTCGCGTCCGTTGACGGGGTTGATACAAGTCACGCCCTTGAGCTCACAGCCCGACTTGGTCTTGTTGAGCTCGGTGCGGTCCATATCGTTCTTTTTGAGCGTTTCGTCGATGTATGCCTGAACCTCTTCCTTGTTCTGGATTCTCGGCATCAGGCTCTTGTCGATCTCTCCGTCGGGAGCAAGCACCATAAAGGTGATACCGTAGATGGTTTCGATACAAGTCGTAAAGATCGAGAATTCTCCGCCGCCGACGATGTCAAACTTGACCTCGACACCCGTCGATTTTCCGATCCAGTTTTTCTGCATCAGCTTGGTGGACTCGGGCCAATCGATCTCGTCCAGTCCCTCGAGAAGCTTCTCGGCAAAGGCAGGCTGGTCAATGACCCACTGCTTCATATTCTTACGGACGACGGGATAACCGCCGCGCTCGGATTTACCGTCGATGACCTCGTCGTTCGAGAGCACCGTACCGAGCTCCTCGCACCAGTTGACGGGCATATCGATGTACTGTGCGTAGCCGTCGAGATACAGCTGCTTAAAGATCCACTGCGTCCAGCGGTAGAAATCGGGATCACTCGTAGCAATCATTTTGCTCCAGTCGTAATCAAATCCGAGCTCACGGAGCTGCTTCGAGAAGGTCTTGATATTCTCCTGTGTAAACCCATTGGGGTGGTTGCCCGTATTCACCGCATACTGCTCAGCGGGGAGTCCAAAGGAGTCGTATCCCATCGGATGCAGGACGTTATATCCCTGCATTCTCTTCATTCTCGATACGATATCGGTTGCGGTATATCCCTCGGGGTGCCCTGCGTGCAGACCCACGCCCGACGGATAGGGGAACATGTCGAGCACGTAATATTTCGGCTTGGAGAAATCCCAGACGTCAGTCTTAAAAGTTTCGTTTTTCTCCCAGTAGGCTTGCCATTTTTTTTCGATTTCACTGTGATTATACTTCATGTTTCGTCTTCCTTTATGTGATTAGTCAGCATAGAGCTTGTCTAAGTTATAAAATTCTCTCGATTCACGGCTGAAAATATGCACGATGACGTTGCTGTAATCGACCAGCACCCAAGAGTTGTTGTCGCGCCCCTCGACGCCGTAGGCATTCACGCCGCGCAAGCCAAGCCGATATTCGACCTCGCCCGCAAGCGCCTTGATCTGCGTGGACGAATTACCCGTGCAAAGCACAAAATACTCGGCAATGACCGTCTTATCCTCCACGTGCAAAATCTTAATATCTCTTCCTTTTTTGGAATCGAGCACCTCGGCAATCGCCTCGGCAAGCTCGCGTGCCGACGCCCCTTCAAGGGACGGGAGCACTTCGTTTTGCAATTGATCCATCTCGTTCTACCTTTCCTGAAATTCTTATTATATTATTGTAAAGCATAACGCTACGTTTGTCAAGTCTATTTTGCTCTTACGAGCACGCTTGCAAAGAATATGCGTGATATTCTTCGTAAATTTTCCGAAAATTCTCGTTCTTCTCGTTCAAAAATACGTGTTCCGTGTCAAATTCTCCCTCGGTCGCGCCGAAATACTGCACGAGCAGTTCCTGCATCGCGGGAGCGGAGAGCGAGTAGTAAGACGCGCCGCTCCTTGCCGTCACAGCGGCACCGGGGGCTGTCACAAAGAATACGCGTTCGGGCGAGAGCGAAATCAGCTCTCCTGCCAAAGAAAAAATATCCGACGTGTCAAAATCGGTATCCACCTCGTCCCGCATCCGCATGGCAATCGTTGCCGCCTCAAACACGCCGAGCGTGCTGATCTTGCGGAAAAGTGCCGACAGAAAAAGCTTTTGCGCGTCGATGCGGTCAAGGTCGCCCTGCACGTAGCCCGCACGGTAGCGAACAAACTGCTCCGCGCCCGCGCCGTCGAGCGTTTGCGCGCCCGCTTTGAGGTGAATCGAAAGCTTTTGTGCGGGATCGTCGTAGTCGAGATCTCTCGGTAAATCAATCTCCACGCCGCCGAGGGCATCGACCACCGTGCGGAATGCCGACGGTGAGAGATGCAACGTCCGATCGATGGAAATGCCAAATACCTGCGAGAGAAAATCGCGAAAGCCGTCCATCCCCCCCAGAGACGCCACCGCACCGTTGAGCTTGCGGTAACTTTTTTCGGTGTATTTTGCATAGGTGTCGCGCGGAATCTGCAACACGAAGACCTCGTGGGACACGCGATCGATCGAAACGAGCATCAGCACGTCGCAAAGTCCCGAGGTCGCGTCACTTCCTGCCACAAGAACGCGAAAGCAATTCTCCTGACCGATCGTTTCGGTCACCTCGGGGAAGCTTCTTTCTGCCACCTTTTTGGGAAACATTGCAAGCAAGAGGGGAATCAGGAGTGCCACCGCAAGGCACGCGGCAAGAACACTTCCAAGAATTATTTTTTTGGTTTTTTTCTGAAACACAGCACTTCTCCGTTCTTTTCGTCTCTATTTCCTTCGAATATTTGAAATAGTTCAAAGAAAATATGTAAAGAACGGTGGGACCGTGTCAGATGTTTTCGAAAGCGCGCTCGGTCACGAGCTCATTTCTCGCCTCAAAGGTATCGGGACTAATCGGCGTCCCCTCTGCCAGAAGATCGGCAATCGTCATATCGTACGAAAGGATCAGCGTATCGCGCAGATGCGCCAAACGCTCGGCTTCATTCATTTTTTCGGGATGTGCATCAAAAAAGAAATTGCGAAGCTTCACACAATTTTCAAACTTGCGCGAAAGATCGATATAGTCGGCAAGATACACAAGTTTCTCGGGAAGCGTCATTCCGCGTCTGCCTGTCGTGTGCCAACGGACACAGGAAATCACCTCTTGGTCGCAAAGCTCGGGATATTGCTCCGCAAGGATCGCCGCCGCGGTTCTTGCGTGAAAGGTTTTGGGCGCAAGGAGATCTTCCCTGGTCAGCGTCAAGCCTTTTTGCGCGAAAATCATCAGGTGTCGGTCGGATGAATATTCCTTCGTAATATCGTGAAGCAGTGCCGCTGCACGAAGCACCATAATTTTGTCGGGCACATAGAGCTCTCCGAGACGCACGACCATTTTCTCCACCTCAACGGTGTGTCGGAATCTCTTCTCCGACATCGACGAGGAAAGCTCCTCGCGAAGCTGAGTCAGCTGTGCTTCGGTCATCATTTCTGCTCCTCCCGATACAGTCCGTTGTCGCGGATAAATTCAGCAACGCCCTTTGGAACCAATGCCGAAACGTCCTTGCCGTCTTTGACTGCGCGACGAATCTCGGTCGAGGTCAATTCAATGGGATCGGTCACAATCCGACGGAACATCACGCCGTATTTCTCGTAGTATTCTCCGATTTTCGCCACGATACGCTTGGTAAGAAATGGATCGTTTTCCCTGCGCACGTAGGTCGGATAACACATCTTGAAAATGTCCTCAAAGCGATACCACTGATCAAAGGTCAGCACCATATCGGTGCCGCACAGCAAGAAGAGTCTCGTATCGGGACGCTGAAGCTCCTTTAAGGTGTCGTAGGTATAGCTCTTGCCGCCGCGTGCGATCTCTACGTCCGAAATGACCACGCCGTCTACTCCCTCAAAGGCGAGCTCGCACATTTTGAGGCGGTAGAGCGGATCGTCCGATGCGTCGACCTGCTTATGCGGGGGGAGGTAGGTGGGAATGATGAAGAGATAATCGAGCTTCATCTGCTCCATAAACGCCTTTGCCGCCGCCACATGCCCATTGTGAATGGGAGCAAACGTACCGCCGTAAATACCGACGCGGAGCATATCCATTCCGTTTTGTCCTGTCATAATTCAATCTTTTTATGGTTGACCGACTCACGGTAAAGCACGGTCTTACGTCCGATGACGCAAACGACGTCCGCACCCGTTGCCTCAGCAAGTGCCTCTGCCGCCTCACGGACGGTGTATTCACAGTTTTCCAGTACAGAAAGCTTGATCAGCTCTCTCGCTTCAAGCGCATCCGACACCGTCTTGATCAGATTTTCGGTGACGCCGCCCTTGCCGATCTGCATAATGGTCGGCTCATTGGTTGCAAGTCCGCGCAGAGTTGCGCGCTGTTTGGAAGTCAACATTGTTTTACCTCTGGTTTTGTTTTAAATATTCGGCAAGCTTCTCAATCGCCTTGCCGCGGTGGGAAATCGAATTTTTCTGCGCGCCGCTCATCTCTGAAAAGGACACTCCCATCGGCTCATAGAAGAAAAGCGGATCGTAACCAAAACCGCCCTCGCCGCGCGCCTCGTGCAAAATCACGCCCTCGGTCTCGCCTCGGAAGAAGATTCCTTTGGTCGGCTCGGCGGGATCAATCAGCGCGATCGCACAAACAAAGCTTGCCGAGCGGTCTTCCTTGTCCGCAAGATTTTTCAGAAGAAGCGCGTTGTTGGCGGCATCGTTGCCGTGTTCGCCCGCATAGCGTGCCGAGTAGATTCCGGGGGCTCCGTCGAGTGCCGTGACCGAAAGTCCCGAATCCTCACCAATGCTGAAATATCCGAGCTTTGCCGCGGCAGATGCTTTTAGGAAAGCATTCTCCTCAAAAGTACTTCCGTCCTCTTCGATGTCCCCCTCAAATCCGATATCGTCGAGCGAGAGAATCTCTACGCCGTCGATGAATTTGCCCATGGTGGCATTCCATTCTTGAATTTTGTGCGCATTTTTTGATGCCAATACAATCTTCATAGATACTCCATTGTTTTCGGGTCGTCGAAGGCGCCGACCCCTACCAAATTTGCAGATAAATCATTTTGAATCAAATCGCGTCCCAAAACCGTCGAGGACGTAGGGTCCGACGGTTTTGTTCCTCAGAAAGCCGAAGTCTGTACAAAAAATACGGTGACATAATCCATAAATTGTGTCCCTTTCTTTTCGGTACCTTTTCTTTCCCGAAAGAAAAGGTACAACTCCATTCCTCTGTTACTCAAACAGTGCTTGAACGAATTCCTTATTATCAAACTCCTGCATATCGTCGATTTTTTCGCCGACGCCGATGAATTTGACGGGGATTCCGAGTTCTTGTTTGATGGAGAGGACGATACCGCCCTTGGCGGTGCCGTCGAGCTTATTGAGCACAAGGCCCGTAATTTCGGCAGCGTTTTTGAATTCCTTGGCTTGCAGGATCGCATTCTGACCCGTGGTTGCGTCGAGCACCAAAAGATTTTCTCTTGCCGCGTCGGGCAATTCTCGTTCAATCACGCGATTGATCTTCGCGAGCTCGTTCATCAGATTCTTTTTATTGTGCAGACGACCTGCCGTGTCGATGATCAGCACGTCAGCGCTCTTGCGTTTTGCATACGCGATCGCGTCAAACACTACTGCCGCGGGGTCACTTCCCTCGTTCTGACGAACGATCTCGGCACCCGATCTTTCACACCATACCGCAAGCTGATCGATTGCCGCTGCGCGGAACGTGTCCGCCGCCGCAACAACCACCTTTTTGCCCTTGGCGATCAGGCGGTTCGAAATTTTACCGATCGAGGTCGTCTTGCCCGCACCGTTGACACCGATGACGAGAATAACGGCGGGCGCGGTCGAAAGATTCAATTCCTCGCCCTCTCCGATCATCTCCTCGAGAATGTCGCGGAGCGCGCCCTCGACCTGATCCTTTTCCTTGAGTCTGCCGTCCTTGATTGCTTCGCGCAGACGTTCAATAATCTCCTCGGTCGCATTCACACCGACGTCGGAGGTGATCAGAAGCTCCTCCAGCTCGTCCAGAAGATCCTCGTCCACACGCACGAAGGCCTTGAGCACCTCGTCAATCTGTCCGAAGATTGCGGACTTTGTCTTGGAAAGCCCCTGCTTTAATTTATCCAAAAATGCCATCCCAGTCATCTCCTTTTTTCTTAGAAATATCGCCGACGTCGAGCTCGAGCACCTTGGAAATTCCGCGCTCGGGCATCGTTACGCCATAGAGACGGTTTGCCGCCTCCATCGTACCTCTGCGGTGCGTGATCAGCACGAACTGCGTGTCGCTCGCATAGCGTTTGATGTACTCGGCAAAGCGCGCCACGTTGACCTCGTCGAGTGCCGCCTCGATCTCATCGAGAATACAGAAGGGTGTGGGGTTGACCTGCAAGATCGCGAAGAAAAGCGCGATCGCGATAAAGGACTGCTCACCACCCGAAAGCTGTACGAGGTTCTTGATGATCTTGCCGGGAGGTGCCGCCTTGATCTCAATGCCACTCTCGAGCACGTTGTCGGGATCGGAGAGCGACAGCTCTGCCGAACCGCCGCCGAAGAGCTCGGAGAAAACGCGGTTGAAGTTCTCGTTGATCTGCTGGAAAGACTCGATGAAGGAAGTCTCCATCTCTCCCTCGAGCTGCTGGATGATGCCGACAAGCTCTTCCTTGGCGGCTTCGAGGTCCTTGATCTGACCCGACATATAATCGTATCTCGACTTGATTTCTTTATACTTATTCACAGCGTCAAGGTCGACGTTACCGAGCGAGCGAAGCTTGTTGCGGCATTCGACCTGCTTTGCCGCCGCCTCGGCACGCGTGGCGGGCTCGAGGGCGGGGTAGCCGAGAGCGACCGCATCGGCACGCGTCAACTCGTGCTCGTCCCACAGACGAGAGGCGAGCTTATCCTGCTCGGTACGAAGTGAGAGGAGCTTGTTTTCGAAACGGGTGTATTCCTTGAAAATCAGCTCCTTTTGCTGAATCTTCTCGCGCATCTTGGCATTGACCTCAGAAAGCTTTCTCTGGAATTCAGCGTTGCCCTCCTCGAGCTTTGCGCGCTCGGCATTTAAAGCATCGAGTGCCTCGCTTCCCTCGCGGTACTCTTTGCGGTTTTCCTCCAAGAGTCGCTCGTACTCTGCGATCTTCTCGGAAAGCTCCGCAATGCGAGCATCCTGTGCGGATGCCGAAGCCACGAATCCTTGACGGCGAAGCTCGGCTTCCTCGACGAAGCGGTCTTCAGTTTCCTTGTCCTTTTTGAGCTCACCGATCGCGATGACGATCGCCGTCATACGGCTCTCGGCATCCGCCTTGCGGTCGAGTGCTTCGTTGCGGCGAACGTCCATTTCGGAACGCGCCGCCGAGATTTCGGCAATCTGCCCGTCGAGTGCCACTTTGCGCGCACTCAGCTCTTTGCGGTCTTCCTCATATCTTGCCTCGGTGCGAAGCTTCTCACCGTAGTCGTCGCGAAGCTTTTGAATGAGCGCGTCATTGGCATCCAGCTTTGCTGTGAGCTGATCGAGCCTTGACTGCTCGGAATCGCGCATCACCTTAATCAGGCTCATCTTCTGCTCGGCAGAATCCTTGTCGTCCTCGCGGTCGGAAATCTCATCGGCAAGCTTCTTGAGCGACACTTCGATCTTTGCAATCTTGTCGGAAAGCTCGCCCACCTCTTTTTCCAAACGCTTGATCTCGCCCGCACGGCCGAGAATATTGCCGTTCTGACGCACCGAACCACCCGTAAACGAACCGCCGACGTTGATCTGCTGACCGTCGAGCGTCACGGCGCGCACGCGGTAACGCAGGCTCTTCGCCATCGTTGTGGCGTGATCGACGGTATCAAAAACGAGGGTGCGTCCGAGAAGCGACGACACAACCTCGGAAAATTTCTTGTCACAGGTAACGAGCTCGTCCGCCTTGGCAATATAGCCCTCAAAACCGATGGCTTCGTTCATCTCCTGCGTCGGTGTCTGTCCCTTCATCGAGGAAAGCGGGAAGAAGGTCGCGCGACCCGCCTGATCCTTTTTGAGCGAGAACATTGCCGCCTTGGCAACGCTTTCGTCCTCGACGACGATATGCTGAAGATTGGGACCAAGTGCCGTTTCAATGGCGGTCAGGTACGGATCCTCGACCGAGATGACGGTCGAAAGCGGTCCGTAAATCTTGCCGCAAACGTTACCGTGGCGGTCGGTGATACCGTGCTCGGCATATTTTTTCATCACGTGGCGCACACTGCCCGAGTAGCCCTCGAACTGCTGCTCCATCGTCTTAAACGTATCAATTCTCTGCTGTGCCGCATCGCGCTGTAAGCGAAGCGCGGTCAGCTTTTCATTGTCATCGTGACGCTCACCGTAAAGCTCGGAAAGCTCCGCGGTCAGCTTGTCTGCCTGTGCCCCCGACTCTGCCATTGCGGCATCGTAATCGGCAACCGTTTTCTCGACCTGCGCACACTGCTTCTTCATTTCCTCGGAGCGAGCCTCGTAGGATTCGATCTCGCGAAGCACGGCGACGTTCTTGTCAGCGTCGGAGGTTTTTGCGTTATCAATGAACTCGATTCTCGCGTCGACAGCGGAGCGTTCCGCCTCCAGCACGCGAATGTCGGACAGCGCACGGTCGACGTCAAAGGAAAGCTGTTCGGCTTCGGCAGATGCCTTTGCCTGCTCTCCTGCCACACCCTCGTGCTCGCCCTCGCGTAGAAGAAGCTCTGCTTCGATCTCGCCGATGCGCGCAAGGTGTGCCGCACCCGACGCTTCCTCGGCAGTCGCAGATTTGAGTGCCGATTCCTTGGCACCTTCGGCAGACGCAATCAGCTCTCGGGTGTGCAGTACGTTGGTTTCGGTAATGCGATGCTCACTGTCGAGCGCGTGGTTTCTCTCGGTCTGCTCACGGATCTTGGTCAAAAGGAGCTCGGACTCGGTTTGATTGGTTCTGGAAATTTCAAAGAGCTTGTCGTTTTGTACCTCGAGCGCTTTGACAGAATCGTCGGCATTTTGCAGATCGAATTCGGCACGGCGGAAGTTCTCTTCGCAGGTATTCAGGTCGCCGCGAAGCTTCTCGGTGTCGTAGAGCCAGAGCTGAACGTCGACACGCTTTTTGGTTTCGAGCAATTCAATCGCACGCTTGGCGCGCTCGGATTCCTTTTCGAGCGGAACAACCTGCGCCTCGACCTCGGTGAAGACGTCGAGGATACGCGTCATATTGTCCTCGGTGGCGGCAAGACGGCGTTCGGTCTCACTCTTTTTGTGGCGGTACTTGGCGATGCCCGATGCGTCCTCAAAAATGCTTCTTCTCTCGTCGCTCTTGCGCGAAATGATCTCGGCGATCTTACCCTGACCGATGATCGAGTAACCGTCACGTCCGACACCCGTGTTCATAAAGAGCTCGTAAATGTCGCGCAGACGAACTGCCTGGCGGTTGATATAATATTCACTTTCTCCCGAACGGTAGTAGCGGCGGGTGACCGTGACCTCGTCGTAAGGGCAATCGAGTCTGCCGAAAAGGTCGGTGTTGTCAAAGGTCACCGAAACCTCGGCATACCCCATCGGCCGACGGCTGTCAGCACCACCGAAAATAATATCCTCCATCTTGGTTCCGCGGATGCTCTTCGAGGACACCTCGCCAAGCACCCAACGCATTGCGTCGGAGATATTCGATTTTCCGCTTCCGTTCGGTCCTACAATGACCGTCGTTCCTCCCTCAAAGGTCAGCTTTGTCTTGTCGGGAAAGGATTTAAAGCCCTGAAGCTCCAAGGATTTCAGATACACGGTAAGTCTCCCTTCGTTTCAAATTCCGTCACGCTATAGTATATAATATAATAAGTATACTTTATTATTATATTATAACCGATTTTCGTCTGTTTTTCAAGCACTTTCCGCCAACTTTCGCGCCCGTAAATAAATTTTTTTGCAAATTTTTTCAACTTTTACGAAATTTTCTTGACAGAGTGGGAAAAGTGTGGTATAATAACCACCAATGGGATGTCGCCAAGCGGTAAGGCACCAGACTTTGACTCTGGCACTCGTCGGTTCAAATCCGGCCATCCCAGCCAAAAATCTCCTCGGACGAAGTTCGAGGAGATTTTTACTTTTTCACTTTTCACTCTTCACTTTTCACTAAATCCGTCCGAGGAGATTTTTGGCAAAGTAATAAGTAATAGTGAATAGTGAAGAGGTAAGGTTGATTTTGCTGCGCAAAATCTTCATTTTAAGTTGAAAAGTAATAGGTTTTATGGTATAATGGAGAAAAGCAAAGTAAGGAGGTATGTAATATGTCCGAAAGTCCGTTGATGATAAAATCCAAGGCATTTGCTTTGGAAGTAATACGCGCGTGCAAAGTTTTGCGCGAGGCAAAGTGTGAAAGTGCTTTAATCAATCAGTTTTTACGTTCGGGTACGAGCATTGGTGCGAATATACGAGAGGCGTTTTATGCACATGGCAAGGCGGATTTTGTGGCAAAGCTACATATCGCCCTCAAGGAATGCTCTGAAACAGAATATTGGCTTGAGCTTTTAATTGAAAGCGGTTATTATTACGACAAAACGATTTTGGATAGATGTGTTGAGATAAAAAGGATTTTGATTGCCTCCATCAATACGACAAAGGAGAACGCAAAATGAGCAAGAAATTAATAATTATAATTGCGATAATAATTGCTTCTGTTCTTGCTATATCTATTGCTCTGTCTTGTGCAGCAAGATTTGTGTTTCTTTCTCCCTCGTGCTATTCAGATAATAATGAATTGACCGAACAAGAGAATTATTTCATTAAGAAAACAGTTCTTGAAGCTATTGAAGATCGGCTTTCTGTTTTTTGTGACAACGGAACACATCTTTTCATTTGGATAAATACCGATTTTATGGAGTCTGTTACTAAGGAAAATGACGAATATGTTATCCGTGTGCAAACACATTATATGGAATTTTCTTCTGATGATTGCGTGTATGAGATTCATATGTCAGAGAATTTTGATATAACGTTCTTTGGTTTAGATCCGTAACAATACATAGTCTCGTTTGCAAGCATGGCGTTAAAAGTCCGGTAGAACGCGGATACTTTTAACCCCCATCATCACCAAGGGGTTAGTCTACCCTCTGCAAAATCTGTGTGCATCTAAATCAGCCACACACGGCTTTGCATCTGAATCGGACACACGTCACAGCAGAAAAGGGACGCAAATGCGTCCCTTTTCTGCTGGCTGGGATGGGCACCCATGAGAACCGAGCCGCGAATGCGGCGTCGGTGCACATTCGCCGCTCGGAGATCGGGGAGCTCGCTCACCAGGCGTAGAGCGTGCGAATCACGGAGCGAAGCGGAGTTACCGGCCATGTCTCCACACAGCACCAAAACCGTGGACAGATTCGAACCGCCACAATGTAGGGGCGTTCATTGAACGCCCGCGGGCGACCAATGGTCGCCCCTACAGTTCATAATTTTATTTACAAAGCCATAGATGCAAAGGTATTTTGGATGGATTTGAACCAGCGAAACGGTTGAAATGTTTACAAAGTTGTGGTAAAATAAAGGAAAGAAAGGAGATGATCTATATGAAATTATTTAAAATGGGAACAATATTACAACTAATTTACTGCTTTTGTTGTTTGTTAGTTGTGATATGTATGCCTTTGTACACTGCATTTTATACGACAACATTCGGAGAAATATGCTTTAGAATAGGAGCGATTCTTACTTTAGGTTCTACATTTAACCCAATGGCTCTAATTGGAACAATCATCAATTTTATTGCATGCTTTTCCTCTGATTTAAAAAAATCAAAGAAAATTTTAATATGGACGATTATTTCTCCTGCTTTGATAGTGCTATTTTGGGTTTTAGCTGTATGCTTCTTTGTTCACCACAGTGGCGGTGTTTAATATACATAGGCTTCGTTACAAGCATGGAGTTAAAAGTCCGGTAGGCCGCGGAATCTTTTAACTCCCATCATCACCAAGGGGTTCGTCTACCCTCGCGAGAAAAAACGTGCATCTAAATCGGACACACGTCACAACACAAAAGGCACCCATGTGGGTGCCTTTTGTGTTGGCTGGGATCGTCCCTCTGCGAGCCGAGCATTTGCGGTACGCAAATGCGTCGGTGCACATTCCCCACCCGAAGATCGACGAGCTTGCTCGTCAGGCGTAGGGTGTGGGAATCACGGAGCGAAGCGGAGTTACCGGCCACCACCGATCCCTTGACTTTTCCCTTTCTTTATGCTATACTACAAGCAGAAATTCATCGAAGGAGCTTTTTATGAAAGAAAAACTCTCTCCCCGTTTTTGGGTCGCGCTGACGATCTTCAGCTTGATCGGACAGATCGCGTGGGTCGTCGAAAATATGTACTTCAACGTCTTTATTTACAAGATGTTTCACGCGTCTGCCGCCGACATTTCGGCGATGGTTGCCGCGTCTGCCGTTGCCGCAACGCTGACCACCGTCTTCCTCGGCGCGCTCTCCGACAAGCTCGGCAAGCGCAAGCTCTTTATTTCGGGCGGCTATCTTCTGTGGGGCATTTCGATTCTTGCCTTTTGCTTTGTCCGCCTTGACGTGATCTCCGCCATCGTTCCCGCGACGGTGTCTGCCGCTTCGGTAGGTGTGTCGCTCGTGATTGTTCTTGACTGCGTAATGACCTTCTTCGGCTCGACCGCCAACGATGCCGCCTTCAACGCGTGGCTGACCGACAGTACCGACGCAAGCAACCGCGGTGCGGCTGAGGGAATCAACGCGATGATGCCTCTGGTTGCGATCCTTGCTGTCTTTGGCGGATTTATGGCATTCGACCTGAACTCTCCCAAAAGCTGGACGCTCATCTTTGCGATCATCGGCGCGGTGGTCTTGGTCGTTGGAATTCTCGGACTCTTCCTCATCAAGGAACCTGAAATCGCTCCCGTTAAGGAGCCCTATTTCCGCACGGTGGTGCACGGATTTCTCCCCTCGACGGTCAAGAAAAACACTTCACTTTACATCGCGCTCGCGCTCTTTATTCTCTTTAACATTTCGATTCAGATCTTTATGCCCTACCTCATTCTCTACTACGACGTTTCGCTCGGAATGACGAATTACGTGCTGATTATGGCGCCCGCGATCATTCTCGCATCGGTCGTCACGGCACTGTGGGGCAAGGTCTACGACAAAAAAGGATTTTCTACCTCTTCGTGGTGGGCACTCTCTTGGCTCGTCGTCGGTTACGTCCTCCTTTGGTTCTTCCGTGCGACGGCACTTGTCTTCGTCGGCTCGCTTCTGATGATGTGCGGCTATCTTTCGGGCATGGCGGTGTTCGGTGCGCGCATCCGTGACCTGACGCCGCAAGGAGAGGCGGGACGCTTCCAAGGCGTTCGCATCTTCTCGCAGGTGCTCGTCCCGGGACTTGTCGGTCCGTACATCGGAAAAACCGTGCTTCGCAATGCCGAAGTAATCGTCAACAACGACGGAACGGAATCTTTTATCCCCAACCAAAACATTTTCGTTGCGGCATTGATTGTGGCAGTGGTTTTGTGTGTCGTACTTGTTTGCACAATGAAAAAGAAAAAGCAGTTATAAAAAAGACTCTCAATCCTTGTAGGGACAGGCGTCCTCGACTGTCCTTTACAAAGGATTAGCACTCGGTCAGGACGGACAGTCGAGGACGCCTGTCCCTACAAAAATATATAGAAATATCCCCAACAAAAACAGCGCAACCGTGATACTCACGGTTGCGCTATCTTTATGTTATTTACTTGCGTCTCTCTTGTTGAGATATTCAAGACATCTCTTGATCTCATCGGGACCCGAGGGCGTCCAGCTCTCGCTCTCGACAATGATCTTCAGTCCAAGCTCCTCTGCCTTGGCAAGTGCCTGCTCAACGGTAGCTTCTCCGTCGCCAAGGACACGGTTGCGTGCGCGGTCGGTATCGCTGTGACGGATCCCGTCCTTGACGTGCATCATCGTCATTCTTCCCTTGTAGTGTTCGAGCACTTCTTCGATATCCTCACCGGCATCAAACGCCCAGAAGGAGTCGATCTGGAACATAATATTGGTTCTCTCTTCGAGCTCCTTGATCGGAATCAGTCCGTCGATATTCTTCCAATAATCCTTTGCGTGGGGGTGGAAGTGCAGACCGATCCCGCGCTTCGCAAGCTCGGGCTGCCAACGGTTGATGGACGCGACCATATAATCGAGATCCTCCTTGGTTTCCGACAGAATATCGGCAAGAACAATCTCCTTGACGCCGATCTTTTCGTAGTCGGCAACCGTCTTTTCAAATTTTCCGAACAAATCACGGAAGGGTGCATGGAACGCTGTAACGGTCAGACCGCACTCGTCGAGCCAACCCTTGACCTGATCCACGGGATTTTTATAGAAGTGGAAAAATTCGACCTCTTTATAACCGATCGCAGCCACCTGACGGATCGCATCCTCGAGGTTCTTTTGTGCTACGTCGTGAACGCTGCACATCTGTACGCTATACGACATGATGTTTCTCCTTTTATTGTTTTATTCTAATTCATCCAAGGTTTTCTTAAAGCTCTCAAGGAAGGTGTCGCAGAAATAGCGAACCTCTTCCATATCGAAATATTTTTCGATCTCTCCCCAAAGTGCTTCCTCCGCACGGGCAAACTCACGGTTTCCGCTCCGAAGCTCCTCGAGGCATTTGATATATGCCGAAAGCTTATCCGCCGCCTTGACGAGACGGTGCTCGTAGGACGCGGGATCGACCTCAATCAGCGCACGGTAATCGTCGCGAAGCTCGTCGGGAAGCTGAGAAAGCAGCTTTTCGTTGGCAACGCTCTCAATCTCTCGATACGCGTTGCGGATTTCGGGGTTATAGTACTTGATCGGCGTGGGAAGGTCGCCTGTGAGCACCTCGGACGTCTCGTGATAGAGTGCCATCGAGGTCACTCGGTCAGCGTTGAGCTCCCCGCCAAACTTGCGGTTCTTGATGAGCGCGAGCGCATGCGCGATCTGCGCGACCTGCGCACTGTGCTCGGCGATATTCTCGTCGGTAACCGACTTCATCAAGCTCCAACGGCGAATGAGCTTCATCCGCGCCATATAGGCAAAAAAGTTGTTCATCAGTTCTTCAGATCCTTCTCGTCGATCTGCTTCTTCGCGAAGGTCAGGAATTCATCGACGGGCATAGCACCCAGATCGATATTCTTTCTCGAACGAACGGCAACCGTGCCGTCGTTCATTTCCTTTTCGCCGACAACGAGCATATAGGGAACCTTTTCGAGCTGTGCCGAACGAATCTTGTATCCAATCTTTTCGTTGCGGCTGTCCACCGTAACTCTCATTCCGAGGGCGGTCATCTGATCAGCAACCGACTTTGCGTAATCCATCTGCTCATCGCCAATGGGAAGTACGCGAACCTGTTCGGGTGCCATCCACATCGGGAGCGCACCTGCGTATTTTTCAAGCAAGAGCGCGAGCGTTCTCTCGTAGCAACCGAGCGAGGTGCGGTGAATGATATAGGGAGTCTTCAGGGTATTGTCGGAATCCACGTACTCCATACCGAACTTCTTGGCAAGAAGCATATCGATCTGAATGGTAACGAGGGTATCCTCTTTTCCGTGCACGTTGCGCATCTGAATATCGAGCTTCGGTCCGTAGAACGCCGCCTCGTCGATACCGATGGTGTAATTGCCCTTGCCGAGATACTCGTCAAGAAGCTCACCCATAATGCTCTGTGCCTCATTCCACTGCTCTGCCGTTCCCTCGTATTTGCCCTCGCGGTTGGGATCCCACTGCGAGAAGCGGAAGTAGCAGTCTTCCCAAAGTCCGACCGCGGAGAGGCAATGCTTGGCAAGCTCAAGACAGCCCTTGAATTCCTCGGCAAGCTGTTCGGGACGGAGAACGAGGTGTCCCTCGGAAATGGTGAACTGACGAACGCGGATCAGACCGTGCATCTCGCCGCTGTCCTCATTACGGAAAAGCGTCGAGGTCTCGCCAAGGCGCATCGGCAGGTCGCGGTAGGAGCGTTTTTTGTTGAGAAAGACCTGATACTGGAAAGGACAGGTCATGGGACGAAGAGCAAAGCACTCTTTCGTTTCATCATAAGGATCGCCGAGCACAAACATACCGTCGAGGTAGTGATCCCAGTGGCCCGAAATCTTATAGAGATCTCTCTTTGCCATCAAAGGAGTTTTGGTCAAGAGATAGCCGCGCTTCTGCTCTTCGTCTTCCACCCATCGCTGGAGAAGCTGAATGGTGCGCGCGCCCTTGGGAAGCATGATGGGAAGTCCCTGTCCGATGCTGTCCACCGTGGTGAAATATTCGAGGTCGCGTCCGATCTTATTATGGTCACGCTTCTTGGCTTCTTCAATTGCCTCGAGGTGTGCTTTCAGTTCATCCTTCGTGGGGAATGCCGTACCGTACACACGCTGAAGCATTTTGTTGTTCTGATCGCCCTTCCAATACGCGCCCGTGCACTGCGTCAGCTTGAGTGCCTTGATCGCACCCGTAGAGAAGAGGTGCGGGCCCGCACAGAGGTCGGTAAATTCGCCCTGACGGTAGAAGCTGATGACAGCGTCCTCGGGAAGCTCTTCGATGAGCTGTACCTTATAGGGCTCGCCTGCCTCCTGCATCAAAGCAATTGCCTCGGCACGGGGGAGCTCAAAACGTTCGATCTTGAGATTTTCCTTGACAATCTTCTTCATCTCGTCCTCAATTGCTTTGAGAATGTCGGGCGAGAAGGAAATCTCACTGTCAAAATCGTAATAAAATCCGTTCTCGATCGCAGGACCGATGGTCAGCTTGGTTGCGGGATACAGACGCTTCACCGCCTGCGCCAGCACGTGCGATGCCGAGTGACGGAACACGTGTGCGCCGTCCTCGTCCGAGAAAGTCAGAAGCGTGATATCCGCGTCCGCTTCCACGGGCGTCGAAAGTGCAACCACCTTGCCGTTCAGCTTTGCGGCGAGCACGGCACGGCTCATCAGTCCCGCTTCGTTTGCCGCTTCATACACCGTCGTAGGCTCGTTCTTTTCGAGCACGACTTCTCCAAATCTGATGTTCATAATAATATCCTCCAACATTATAATTTCAAAGTCATGACCACCAGCCGTGCTGGTGGCTTGCACAAGCCCCCTTGGGGCATGTCACACGCTGAGCCTATAGGCTCGTCGAATGATCCGCCACTTGCGGAAGTTGCCCCACTGCCACAGATGTGGCAACTATCCTTTAGCCTCCCTTGTGTAAAGGG
>JAZRLS010000055.1:0-71307 GCA_045646945.1 Eubacteriales bacterium
CTTAAGAAGGAGCTTCAGGCTGCAGGCGTTCCCAAGATTGAGATCGAGCGTGATAGCAAGAGAGTTCGCGTATTCGTACACTGCGCAAAGCCCGGTATGGTTATCGGACGCGGCGGTTCTGAGATAGAGAAGTACAAAGCAGAGCTTCAGAAGATGGTTGGTATGCCCGTTGCTCTCAACGTAGTTGAGGTAAGACAGCCCGACCTCAATGCACAGCTGGTTGCAGAGAACATCGCAGCTCAGTTGGAAAGACGTGTTGCTTTCCGCCGTGCAATGAAGATGGCGATCCGTAACACCATGAGACTTGGCGCGAAGGGAATCAAGATTTCCTGCGGCGGACGTCTTGGCGGTGCGGAAATCGCAAGAAGTGAGCACTATCACGAGGGAACTATCCCGCTTCAGACGCTCAGAGCCGACATCGATTACGGTTTCTGGGAAGCAAACACCACCTACGGTAAGATCGGCGTAAAGGTTTGGATCTACAAGGGTGAGGTTCTGAACGAGGTCAACAGACCTGCATCGAACGACCGCAGAGACGCAAGACGTGGCGATCGCCGTGACAACAGAAACGGTGAGAGACGCGGCCGCCGTCCTGAGGGTGAGAGACGCGAGAGAGCTCCCAGAGAAGGAGGTCGTAAGTAATGTTAATGCCGAAGAGAGTTAAGTACCGCCGCGTTCACCGTGGTAGACTTAAAGGAAAAGCAATGAGCGGCAACAAGGTGACCAACGGATCGTACGGTCTGGTCGCACTTGAGCCCGCATGGATTACCAGCAACCAGATCGAGGCTGCCCGTATCGCAATGACGCGTTACATTAAGCGTGGCGGTAAGGTTTGGATCAAGATTTTCCCCGACAAGCCCATCACCGAGAAGCCTGCGGAAACCCGTATGGGTTCCGGTAAGGGATCTCCCGAGTACTGGGTAGCCGTCGTTAAGCCGGGCAGAGTGATGTTCGAGATGGACGGAGTCGCTGAGGACGTCGCAAAGGAAGCTATGAGACTTGCTTCTCATAAGCTCCCCATCAAGTGTAAGTTTGTCGTAAAGGAGGAAGCGTAAAATGAAGGCAGCAAAGTTCACGGAAGATCTGAGAAAGCTGAGCGCTGAAGAACTCAACGCAAAGCTCAAAGAGCTCAAGGAAGAGCTGTTCAATCTTCGCTTCCAGCATGCGATCAACCAGCTTGACAATCCTCAGAAGATTGTGGAAGTCAAGAAGAATATCGCTCGCGTAATGACCGTTCTTTCGGAAAAAAACGCGTAAGGAGGAATAAGTCATGACGGAAGAAAGAAATCTGAGAAAAGTACGCGTAGGCCGCGTCGTTAGCAACAAGATGAACAAGACGGTAGTCATTGCCATCGAGGATAACGTAAAGCACCCCGTGTACGGTAAGATCATTAAGCGTACCTTGAAGGTTCATGCACACGATGAGAACAACGTCTGTGGCATCGGCGACAAGGTAGAAATTATGGAGACAAGACCCCTTTCGAAGACCAAGAGATGGCGTGTTGTCGAAATTATCGAAAAGGCTAAGTAATTTAGCTCCCAAACCATATACAGTAAATACGGCAAACATCGTATTGAAATCAGGAGGAAAAGAAAGTGATACAGCAACAAACGTTAATGAAGGTTGCCGATAACACCGGAGCTAAAGAACTGATGTGCATTCGCGTATTGGGCGGCACGGGCCGTAGATATGCGAACATCGGTGACGTGGTAGTAGCTTGTGTAAAGAAGGCTGCTCCCGGCGGTGTCGTAAAGAAGGGCGAAGTCGTCAAGGCTGTAGTCGTAAGAAGCGTTAAGGGCATGAAGCGCGCTGACGGTTCTTACATTAAGTTTGACGAGAACGCTGCGGTAATCATTAGAGAAGACAAGACCCCCAAGGGTACCCGTATCTTTGGACCGGTCGCAAGAGAACTCCGCGAGAAGGATTACTTGAAGATCCTGTCGCTCGCACCTGAAGTACTTTAATGGAGGTATCGAGAAATGCATATTAAAACAGGAGATACCGTTGTAGTTCTTTCCGGTGACGATAAGCCCGTAAACGGAAAGATCGTAACAAGAAAGGTAATCGCTGTCTCTCCCAAGGAGGGCAAGGTTATCGTTGAAGGTGCAAATATTATTCACAAGCACGTCAAGCCCCGCAAGCAGGGTGAGGCAGGCGGAATCATCGACGCTGAGGGTGCAATTTATGCATCGAAGGTAGCTCTTTATTGCTCCAAGTGCGATAAGGGCGTAAGAGTCAAGGTCAAGATGGACGGCGACAAGAAAATCCGTGTCTGCGCTAAGTGCGGACAGGAACTGTAAGGAGGTAGGAACTGATGGCAAGAATGAAAGACATGTACAAGGCCGAGGTTGCTCCCGCTCTGATGAAGAAATTCGAATACAAGAGCCCCATGCAGATCCCGAAGCTTGACAAGATCGTTATCAACTGCGGCGTTGGCGATGCGAAGGATAACTCCAAGGCACTCGACGCAGTACTCGCAGATCTGACCCTCATCTCGGGTCAGAAGGCAGTTCCCACGTTTGCAAAGAAGTCGGTTGCAAACTTCAAGCTCCGTGAGGGCATGAAGATTGGTGCAAAGGTAACTCTTCGCGGCGACAGAATGTATGAGTTTGTAGACAGACTCTTCAACTTCGCACTGCCTAGAGTCCGTGACTTCAAGGGCATCAACCCCAACGCATTCGACGGCAGAGGAAACTACGCGCTCGGTCTCAAAGAGCAGCTGATCTTCCCCGAAATCGAGTACGACAAGGTTGACAAGATCCGCGGTATGGATATCTGCTTCGTTACGACGGCAAACACGGACGAAGAGGCAAGAGAGCTCCTCAAGCTGATGGGCGCTCCCTTCGCAAACTAATTAGGAGGTAAGGAAAGATGGCAAAGAAGGCTATGATTTTGAAGCAGCAGAAGGCACAGAAGTATTCCACCAGAGAGTACAACCGTTGCAAGATCTGCGGCCGTCCCCACGCTTATCTCCGCAAGTACGGCATCTGCCGTATCTGCTTCCGTGAGCTCGCATACAAGGGCGAGATCCCGGGTGTAAAGAAAGCAAGCTGGTAATTTTTTGGCTAACGCCAAAAGGCATCAGCTTGCGCTGATGCACCAACTTTAAAAATGTGTTCCGAGAAATCGGAACCCCCCTAAACGTACGGTAGGAAGCGAATCTGAGGATGCGCTTAACCCCCGAACCGCCGCCACGGAAGTGGCAGCAAGAAAAAATAACTTGCATACAGGAGGAAAATATTATGCAAATGTCAGACGTAATCGCCGATATGCTCACGAGAATCAGAAATGCAAATGATGCAAAGCATGCAACCGTGGACATTCCGGCATCCAACATGAAGAAAGCAATCGCTGAGATCCTCGTTGAGGAAGGCTACGTAAAGAGCTACCAGATTATCGAGGACGGTAAGCAGGGTGTCATCCGTGTGACGCTGAAGTACGCTGCCGGCAAGCAGAAGGTTATTCGCGGTATCCGCCGCGTGTCCAAGCCCGGTCTTCGTATTTACGCAGGTTACGAGGATATGCCCAAGGTGATGAACGGACTCGGAATCGCAATTGTTTCCACGTCCAAGGGAATTATGACCGACAAGAAGGCTCGCGCTACCAAGATCGGCGGCGAAGTTCTTGCTTTCGTTTGGTAATAGGAGGTAATTGAAATGTCTAGAATTGGAAGAATGCCGATTACCGTTCCCGCAGGTGTTACCGTCACCATTGCTGAGAACAACGTTGTAACGGTCAAGGGACCGCTTGGAACTCTCACTGAATCGTTTAACAGCCGTATGATGATAAAGCTGGAAGGCAACGAGCTTACCGTTACTCGTCCCACCGACGAGAAGGAAGATAGAAGCCTTCACGGCCTGACCCGCGCACTGCTCAACAACATGGTTGTCGGTGTAACGCAGGGATTCACCAAGACGCTGGAGATCATCGGTGTCGGATATAAGGCTGCAAAGGTCGGAAAGACCGTAGAGCTTTACCTCGGACACTCGTTGCTTGCTAACGGCAAGCCTCAGGCTGCTTACTGCATCACCGAGCCCGAAGGAATTACCCTCGAGGTTGCTGAAAAGGCAGTACCGATCACCATCACCGTTAAGGGAATCAACAAGCAGGCAGTCGGTCAGATGGCAGCCGTCATCAGAAGCAAGAGACCGCCTGAACCTTATCATGGTAAGGGTGTTAAATATTCCGACGAGAGAGTTCGCCGTAAAGCCGGAAAAGCCGGTAAGTAATGAAAGGAGTAGAGACAAATGGTATCGAGAAAAGACGCAAATAAGGCTCGTCTTAAGAGACATAAGAGAGTCAGAGCAAAAATTTCGGGCACTGCTGCTCGTCCTCGTCTGTGCGTTTACCGTTCCAATGCGAACATCAGAGCGCAGATCATTGACGACGTTGCAGGCGTAACTTTGGCTTCTGCTTCGACCCATGAAAAGGAATTTGAGGGTAACGGCGGAAATAAGGCAGCTGCAAAGTGGGTCGGTCAGAAGATCGGCGAGCGTGCAGCGGCAAAGGGTATCACCGAAGTCGTATTCGACCGCGGCGGCTATCTTTATCACGGACGTGTATCGGAATTGGCTGAAGGCGCTCGCGAGAGCGGACTGAAGTTCTGATTGCGCTTGCAATCAGTCCGGTTTGTACACTGTTCAACACACAAAAATTTGTATTGAACACAATTTCAGGAGGAAAAACATGGCAAACAAAATTAATCCGGCTGAGCTGGATCTGCATGAGCAGCTCGTCGCGCTGAACCGTGTTTCCAAGACCGTTAAAGGTGGTCGTGTCGCCCGTTTCGCAGCTCTGATGGTTGTTGGTGACGGAAACGGTCACGTTGGCGTAGGACTTGGAAAGGCTGCCGAAGTTCCGGAAGCAATTCGCAAGGGAATTGAGGACGCAAAGAAGAATATGATTACTGTATCCCTGAAGGGAACCACCATCCCCCACGAGGTTGTTGGTGTATACGGCGCAGGCAAGGTTCTGCTGAAGCCCGCCGCTCCCGGTACGGGTATTATTGCCGGTGGCAAGGTGAGAATGGTACTTGAGGCAGTTGGTATTTCGAACATTCGTGCGAAGTGCCTGCGCTCGAACAACCCCACCAACGTCGTTAAGGCAACGATCGCAGGTCTTGAGGCTCTCCGCAGTGCGGAAGAGGTTGCAAAGATCCGTGATATTACGGTAGAACAGGTCAAAGGCTAAGGAGGGAATTGACAATGAAAAAGGTAATTCTCGTAAAGAGCCTGATCGGTGCAAAGCCCAACCAGAAGGCAACGGCAGCATCGCTCGGACTTGTGAAGATCGGTGATAGCATTGTTCACGAGGACAATGCAGTCTTGGCAGGTAAGGTCAAAGTGATCTCGCACCTGGTCAAGGTTGAAAACGCATAAGGAGGACTGACTCATGAAACTGAACGAACTTTCTCCTGCGTTTGGATCCGCAAAGGATTCTTACCGCAAGGGTAGAGGACCCGGATCCGGTAACGGTAAGACCGCCGGTAAGGGACACAAGGGTCAGAACGCACGCTCCGGCGGCGGAGTCAGACCCGGATTTGAGGGAGGACAGCTTCCTCTTTACAGAAAGCTTCCCAAGAGAGGCTTCAAGAACAGATTCGCTGTGAATTACGCGATCATCAACGTTTCGGACCTCAATCGTTTTGAGGACGGAGCAGTCGTTGATCTCGAGGCACTGATGGCTGCGAAGCTCGTACGCAAGGAGCTGGACGGACTGAAGGTTCTCGGCGGCGGCGAGCTGACCAAAAATCTCACTGTCAAAGCGACAGTCTTTTCGGCAACTGCCAAGGAAAAGATAGAAGCAGCAGGTGGAAAGACTGAGGAGGTATAAGGATGTTCAAGACGCTGAAAAACGCTTGGAGAATTCCGGAGCTCAAGAAAAAGCTCCTCTTCACATTGCTTATCGTCGTCCTTTACCGTCTGGGTGCGAACATCCCTGTTCCTTACGTTGATCCTACTATTTTTAAAGAAGCAAGTGCCGTCGCAGGCGGCACGATCCTCACCTTTCTGAACATGCTTTCGGGCGAAGCGCTCGGTAAAGCAACGCTCTTGGCTTTGGGCGTATCTCCGTACATTACGTCGTCCATCGTCATTCAGCTTTTGGCTGTTGCATTCCCCAATTCGTTGGGCAAATGGTCGAAAGATGGAGCGGAGGGAAGAAAGAAGATTACCGCACTGACCCGTATCGTTACCGTTGCTCTGGCGCTGATCACGGCAATCGGTTACGCAATCTACCTGAAAAACGGTGGCACGGGTACGGGAACCTTCCTGACGGTTGAGGAGCCGAACTTCTTCCACTACGCTGTCATTGTGATGTGCTACTGCGCAGGTGCGGCACTCGTTATGTGGATGGCAGAGAAGATCAACGAATCGGGTATCGGAAACGGTATCTCGATCATCCTGTTCGCAAACATCATCGCAGGCATGTTCTCGATGATTGGTACTCTTTGGTACAACGTGTTCCCCTTGGGTGGATTCAAGGGCTTCAACTGGATTGGACTTGTTTGCTCGATCGCATCGATCATCATCCTTCTCGGAATGATCATGCTCATCGTTTGGATGTCCGATGCAGAGAGAAGAATTCCGATTCAGTACGCAAAGCGTGTGGTCGGAAGAAAAATGTATGGCGGTCAGAATACGAACCTGCCGCTGAAGGTTAATATGTCGGGTGTTATGCCGATTATCTTCGCAAACTCGATCGTGGCAATTCTGCCCACCATTGCAAGCTTTATGAAGCCCAATGGCTTTACGAACTTTGTGAACAAGTGGTTTAACTACAACACCTGGCCCTACTTCGGTGTATTCCTGATCCTTTTGATTGCGTTCGCATACTTCTACGTCGCTATTTCCTTCAACCCCGTAGAGGTTGCTAACAACATCAAGAACAACGGCGGTGCGATCCCCGGTATCCGTTCGGGCAGACCTACGGTGGAATTCATCAAGAAGGTCCTCAACCGAATCACGCTGGTTGGCGCATTGTTGGTTGCGTTCATCGCTTGCTTCCCGATGATCGTCAACAACATTTCGGTCATGTTCAACTTCTCGGGCTTTGCCGCACTGGCATTTGGTGGCTCGTCGATGATGATTATGGTCGGTGTTGCACTTGAAACGACTCGTGAACTTGAAGCACAGATGACGCTCAGAAATTACAAGGGCTTCCTTGATTGATTCCGTTCAACTTATTTGGAGGAACAAATGAAGTTAATCATTATGGGTGCTCCCGGTGCGGGAAAAGGAACCCAATCCGAAAAAATTTCCGCAAAATGGAACATTCCTGCAGTTTCTACGGGTGATATGCTGCGCGCGGCAGTAAAGGAAGGTACGCCGATGGGTGTGACCGCGAAATCCTTTATGGATGCGGGACAGTTGGTCCCCGATGAGGTTGTTATCGGAATTATTAAAGATTATCTTTCGTCGGAGAAATGCGCAAACGGCTTTATTCTCGACGGCTTCCCTCGCTCCATTCCTCAGGCTGAGGCATTGGATGCTATGGGAGTGCAGATCGATGCTGTTCTCAGCATCGAGGTCGCAGATGAAAAGATCGTAGAAAGAATGAGCGGACGCAGAATCTGCTCGTCTTGCGGCGCATCTTATCACGTAGCCTATAAGGCTCCTAAGACCGAAGGTATTTGTGACAGCTGCGGCTCGGCGCTCTATATCAGAGACGACGATGCGGCAGAAACGGTGCTCAAGCGTCTTACGACGTATCACAACACGACCGAGCCGCTCAAGGATTACTATGCGGCAAAGGATCTTCTGATCTGCGTTCAAGGTTGTGAAGAGGTCGCAGACACGACAGCGGCCGTGATGAGCGCGCTTTCGAAATTTGAGGCGTAAGACTCTATGATTCAACTCAAAAATTCCATTCAGATTGCTACAATGATGGAAGCAGGACGTATCACGGGCGAGGCATTACTCGTTGCCCGTGAGCACGTCCGCGAGGGTATCAGTACCTTCGAGCTGGACACGGTGATCCGTGAGGCAATCGAGAAACGGGGGGCAAAACCTTCCTTCCTCGGTTACGGTGGATTTCCCGCGTCTGCTTGCATCAGCATCAACGATGAGGTCATTCACGGAATTCCCTCGAAGAAGAGATTCCTTCAAGAGGGCGACATCGTAAAGATCGACGTTGGTGCGTATTACAAAGGCTTTCACGGCGACAGCGCCAGAACGATTGCGGTCGGACGCGTCTCGGAAGAAGCACTTCGCTTGATCGAAACGACAAGACAGAGCTTCTTTGACGGAGTATCGGCAGTGAAGATCGGAAACCGAATGGGCGACGTCGGAAGTGCCGTACAGACCTGTGTTGAGGCACAAGGTTTTTCGGTCGTGCGTCGATATATCGGGCACGGCATCGGACGCGAGCTGCACGAGCAGCCCGACGTACCGAATTTCGGAACGGCAGGCAGAGGAACCCGACTTTGTGCGGGAATGGTGCTTGCGATCGAGCCGATGGTCAATATCGGTTCGGAGCAAGTGTACGAAATGCCTGACGGCTGGACGGTCAAGACGCGCGATGGCAGTCTGTCTGCGCATTATGAAAACACGGTAGCGCTGACCTCGGATGGTGTCGTAATCACGACGCTTTTAGACGAGGCTTGGTAAAAAACAACGGTTGAAACGACAGTCACAAAACGAATAACAGAGGAGGGATACTTGTGGCAAAGGACGACGTAATCGAGTTTGAGGGTACGGTAGTTGAGGCACTGCCCAACGCGACCTTCAAAGTAAAGCTTCCCAATGAGCACATTGTAACGGCGCATATTTCGGGAAAGCTGAGAATGAACTATATCAGAATTCTGCCCGGTGACCGCGTAACCATTGAGGTCTCTGTGTACGATCTCAATAAGGGACGCATTACCTGGCGTGCAAAGTAAGAAAGAAAGGGTTGGTGTAATAACATGAAGGTGAAACCATCCGTAAAGAAGATTTGCGAAAAGTGCAAAATCATCAAGAGAAAAGGCAAAGTAATGGTTATCTGCGAGAACCCCAAGCACAAGCAGAGACAGGGCTAAGCCGCAAATTTTTACAGAAAGGTGAATAAACAGTATGGCTCGTATAGCTGGTGTTGATATTCCGAACAACAAGCGCGTAGAGATTGCTCTGACCTACATTTACGGTATCGGACGCAAGAGCTCGAACGATATTCTGGCAAAGACCGGAATCGATCCCGACAAGCGCGCAAAGGATCTTACCGAAGATGAAATCGCAAAACTCCGCGATGAGATCGAAAATTCCTATACTGTGGAAGGTGATCTTCGCCGTGACGTCGCTCTGAACATTAAGAGAATGGTAGAGATTAACTGCTACCGCGGCATCCGCCACAGAAAGGGTCTGCCCGTCAGAGGACAGAGAACCAAAACCAATGCAAGAACCAGAAAAGGTCCTGCAAAGACGATCGCTAACAAGAAGAAATAAGGAGGCAGACAGATGGCTAAAGTTGCTAAGAAAGTTGTCAAGAGACGCCGCGAGAAAAAGAATATTGAAAAGGGTGCTGTGCATATCAGCGCAACCTTCAATAACACGATCATCACGGTTACTGACGTTGCCGGAAATGCAATTTCCTGGGCTTCGGCAGGTGAACTTGGCTTCAAGGGCTCCAGAAAGTCCACTCCTTTCGCTGCTCAGATGGCATCTGAGACGGCAGCAAAGGCAGCAATGGAGCATGGTCTGAAAACTGTTGAGGTATACGTAAAGGGACCCGGATCGGGACGTGAGTCGGCAATCCGTGCTCTCGAGACGGTAGGCCTTCAGATCACCATGATCAAGGACGTAACTCCGGTTCCGCACAATGGTTGCAGACCGCCCAAGCGCAGACGCGTTTAATCAAAAAGGAGGTAAAGTAAAATGGCTAGATATACCGGTCCCGTGTGTAAGCTTTGCCGCAGAGAGGGCACGAAGCTCTTCCTGAAGGGTGACCGCTGCACGTCTGGAAAGTGCGCGCTTGACCGCAGATCTACTGCACCCGGTCAGCATGGCGCAGCAAATAAGAAGCAGAGAGAATACGGAATGCAGCTTCGTGAGAAGCAGAAGACCAAGAGATACTACGGTATTCTCGAGAAGCAGTTCAAGAACTACTTCGTAGAGGCAGACCGCAGAGAGGGTATGACGGGTGAGAACCTGCTCAAGCTCATCGAGCGCAGACTTGATAACGTAGTATACAGAATGGGTATGGCAGAGAGCCGCACTGAGGCTCGTCAGCTCGTTCTCCATGAGCATTTCACTCTGAATGGTAAGAAGGTAAACATTCCTTCGATTATCGTTGGACTTGGTGACGTTGTTGCCGTGAAGGAGAACTTCCGTGACTCCGTAAAGTGCAAGGAGCTCGCAGAGGATCTTCAGTCGAAGAACGCACCCAAGTGGCTTGACGTTGATAAGACGGCTCTTTCGGCAAAGGTTGTTGCTCTGCCCGCAAGAGACGACATTGACTTCGAGATCAACGAACAGCTGATCGTCGAGTTTTACTCCAAGTAATCAAACGCCCCTTTATTTATGCGGCAGCGCTGCATAAATAAAACCGGCGTCGCGGAGTACTCTGCGACGCAGGTAAGCTATATCTTTGGCATCACACAAAAATATATTTTAGGAGGGTTTATTTGGAATGATCGAGATTGAAAAGCCCAATATAACAACAGTGAATTTGAGTGAAGACGGAACCGTCGGAACCTTTATCGTAGAACCTCTGGAGCGTGGCTTTGGTATTACCCTTGGCAACTCGCTTCGCAGAATTATGCTCAGCTCTCTGCCTGGATACGCTGTCGTCAGCATCAAGATCGACGGTGTGCTTCATGAGTTTTCCACGATTCCCGGTGTGACCGAGGACGTTACTGAAATCGTTCTCAACGTCAAGGGAATTATTGCAAAGCTCCATTCGAACGCGCCCAAGACAGTCGTGATCGACGTTGTTGGCGAGCAGGTAGTTACGGCGGGGGACATCAAAGTGGACTCTGACATTGAGATCCTCAACCCTGAGCACCACATCTGCACGGTAGGTGAAAACGAAAGATTTTATATGGAGCTGACCTTTGATCACGGCAGAGGATACGTTTCTCAGGATCGCAACAAGCAATTGGATGCGCAGATGAGAGGCTCGAACATCTCTGCTCCCATCGGTACGATCTTTACCGATTCGATCTACACTCCCGTCTACAATGTTCGCTACACGGTAGAGAACACACGTGTAGGCAACATTACCGACTTCGATAAGCTGTTGCTTGAGGTAGAAACCAACGGTACGATTACCGCAAAAGAAGCGATTTCCTTCGGCGCCAAGATTCTCAACGAGCATCTCAACTTGTTCGTCGAGCTTTCCGATGAGGCAAGAAACGTAGAAATTTTGGTTGAAAGAGAAGAGACCAAGAAGGAAAAGGTTCTTGAGATGACCATTGAGGAACTTGACATGTCTGTCCGTAGCTTCAACTGCTTGAAGCGCGCAGGCATTGATACCGTGGAAGATTTGACGAACCGCACCGAGGAGGACATGATTAAGGTCCGTAACCTTGGAAAGAAATCGCTGGAAGAAGTCATTCAGAAGCTCCACTCGTTGGGTCTGGAGCTTAGAAAAGAAGAAGACTGATCTTCTTTCCCCACATCCTGCAAGGTGCAGGAGTTTAGTTTGAAATACGACAAAGGAGGGAATTATCATGCCCGGAACTAGAAAACTCGGCAGACCTACCGCCCACAGAAACGCAATGCTGCGCGGAATGGTAACTCTGCTGTTGGAGAACGGACAGGTTGAAACGACGCTCACCAGAGCAAAGGAAGTTCGTTCCATGGCTGAAAAAATGATTACGCTTGGCAAGAAGAACACGCTTGCAAGCCGCCGCGCTGCTCTCGCTTACATTACCAAGGAAGACGTTGTTACGAAGGTATTCAGCGAGCTCGCTCCTCTGTACGCAGAGCGCAACGGTGGATATACGCAGATCTACAAGCTCGGTCCTCGCAGAGGCGACGGTGCTGAGATGGCGATCGTCAAGCTGATCGATTACGTGAAGCCCGAAGAGAAGGACACCAAGAAGAAAGAGAAAAAAGCTGACGCTGAATAATCTTTCGGTGGACTTTCCACAAATAAAAACGGTAGGCATTCGTGCCTACCGTTTTTTGTGTTTTAAAAATTGGGCGTGTATTTCGTGCTCGACGAGGTGCGGCCCTGCATAAAGCCTTGAAACCCAAGCTTCTCTGCGTGGGAGAGTACCGTGTCATATTCGAATGCCGTCAGACGGCGGTGGAGCTCGCGGTGCGGACTGTCGAGCGCAAATTCGGGCGTGTATTGGCTCATCAGGCTCAAAAGAATCTCGTCGGTGGGGAGGAGGGCGGCAAGTCGGTCGAGGACGGCAAGGCTATCCTTTCGCGCCGAGGGGAGTACTAAATGTCGCACCATCACACCGCGTGTGAGCAGTTTGTCGGAATTCAATTCATAGCGTCCTGTCTGACGAAACATTTCAAGGAGTGCTTGCTCGGCAACGTTGGCGTAGTCGGGTGCGGACGAGTATTTTTCGGAGAGTGAGGACGAGGAATATTTGAAGTCGGGAAGATAGATATCCACAAGCCCATCGAGGGAGCGGAGCACCTCGACACGCTCGTAGCCCGACGTGTTGTAGACGACGGGGATCGAAAGCTTTAGTTTGGCAAGGAGCAGTGCTTCGCGTACACCGTCGGCGAAATGCGTGGGGGTGACGAGATTGATATTGTGCGCGCCCTGCCTTTCGAGATCGAAAAATATTTCTGCGAGCTCGGACGGTGTCAGGGTACGACCGTGTGTTTCGGCGCGGCTGATTTTTTTGTTTTGACAGAACTCACAGCGGAGGGAGCAACCGCAGAAAAAGACGGTGCCCGAGCCACGCGTGCCGCTGATGGGAGGCTCTTCAAAGAAGTGAAGCGTTGCCTTGGCAAGCTGAATTTCCTTTGGCTGACCGCAAAAACCAAACGTCGTTTGGCGGTCGACTTCGCATTCGCGCGGACAAAGTCGGCAAAGTTGCATTTTCTCTCTCCTTTCGTGTTTTCTTGCTCTATTGTAGCATATTTGAGGGGAAAATGCAAGGAAGAATTTTTTCTTGCATTTTGTTTGTACTTGGTGTATAATAACAATGAACTTAAAACGAAAAGGAGAATCCTTATGAACCTCACTCGACCGATTCATACGGCGGAAATTTTATGTGTCGGCACTGAGCTCTTGCTCGGCGACATCGTGAATACCAACGCGGCATATCTTTCCCAACGCCTTGCCGAGCTTGGCATTCACGTTTACCGTCACACCGTTGTTGGAGACAATCCCGCAAGACTTCAACACGCCCTCGAAGCGGCATTTGCCGAAGCCGATCTCGTCATTACCAGCGGAGGTCTCGGACCGACCTACGACGATCTCACAAAGGAAACCGTGGCGGCGTTTTTTGGTCGTCCGATGGAATTGCACGAGCCGTCGCTTGTCGCCATTCGTTCGTATTTTGAACGCACGGGACGCGTGATGACCAAGAATAACGAAAAGCAGGCAATGATGCCGCACGGCTGTACCGTATTTCCGAATCATTACGGCACCGCGCCTTCGTTGGCAGTTGGAAATGAAGACGGCACGCAGACCGTCATTATGCTTCCCGGCCCTCCCGGCGAGCTTTGCCCGCTTTTTGAAGAAGAGATTCTTCCTTACCTCAAGAGCCGCCGCGATTCGGTGCTTGTGAGCAAGAATATCCATATTTTCGGGATGGGCGAGTCGGCGGTCGAGACGAAAATCAAGGACCTGATGACCGAAAGTAAGAATCCCACTGTCGCGCCCTATTGTAAGGAGGGCGAGGTTCGTCTGCGCGTGACCTCTGAAGCAGAGAACGAACCCAAAGCGGCAGAGATGTGCGACGAAATGATCGCGAAGATTCGCGCCACCGAGGTGGGCGCGTATATCTATGGTGTGGATGTTGACTCGCTGGAGAATACCGTCGTCGCGTTGCTGAAAGAAAAGGGGCTCACGCTTGCCTGTGCCGAATCTTGCACCGGCGGACTGATTTCCAAGCGTCTGACCGATCTTTCGGGCGTGTCCGAGGTCTTTCTCGGAGGCTGTGTGACCTATGCGAACGAGGCAAAGGAAAAGCTTCTCGGCGTGCGCCACGAAACGCTCGAAGTTTACGGTGCCGTGTCCGAGCAGGTTGCACGGGAGATGGCAAAGGGGGTCCGTGAGCGACTCGGTGCCGATATCGGCATCTCTGTGACGGGCATTGCAGGACCGACGGGCGGTACGCCCGAGAAACCCGTGGGTACCGTCTACCTTGGTATTAGCACCGCAGACAGTGAAGAAGTTCGAAAGCTTTCACTCTCCTCTATGCGAAGCCGTGACTATATCCGCAAAGTCAGCGCATCTAACGCATTTGATATGGTGTTGAAGTTAGTGAAGAGATAGAAGGGGACGCGGTTACTTTTCTTTTAAAAAAGAAAAGTAACCAAAAGAAAATTGCCGCAAATGATGAATTGTATCGCCGTATTCTCTGTACAGATTTCGGCTTTCTGAGGAACAGTACCGACAAGTTTGCGGTATTTGCTTTTTTGCGCGAAAAAAGAAAAGCCTTAGCAATTTGCTAAGGCTTTGTTGTTTATAGCTTATGCGGGCATAATTCCGCCGCCACCGGGATTTTCGGGAGTCTTGTAGACTTCCAGATAATTTTTCTTGATGTACAGAATTTTCTCGGTGTTTGCATCGGGCTTGTAAGAAACCTTTGCCCAAACGCCGTCTTCACTCAGTGCGAGAACCTGCATCTTGTTGTCCGAGGTCTCCGACTTGGTCAGAGCCTTGTAGAGGTTGAGCGCATTGATCTCGGTGAGATATTTCTCAGAGTTGTCGTAGCAGGGAGTGTAGCGGAAGTTGTGCGTCGATTCCTTGCCCGAAGCGTTGCTGTTGATAACGCTCGAATATACGGGCTCGCCTTCGAGATTTTCAAAGCGAACAGACGCGCCGTTAGTTACGGTAACGTAAGAGTAGATGTAGTATACGTTGTCGTTATACTTTACCTTGTACCACTCTTTGTTGGACTTCTCAACGAGAAGAACCGACTGACCAAGCTCCAGGGTGATCCCCGTCTTGTCGTTGTCCGAGGGGGAATTTCTCAGCGTGATGGGGTGAGCGATGTAAATGAGAACGTCGTCAACGTCGGTCCAGGTCAAGGTAACCGAAGGAACGTTGTTGTCGCCGTTGTTATCACCGTTGTTATTGTTGTTGTCGCCGTTGGTGGATTCGGTGGAGGAAGAAACGCCGCCGTTACCCCAATCATCATCGTCTTCTTCATCGCTCTCAGCAGGCTTCTTCGTGCAAGCGACCAGGGAAATCGACAAAATCATTACAAGTACCAATAAGAATGCAAGTAGTTTTTTCATTTTCTTCTCCTTTATGTTTCACTGTTTTTTATTTTCTGTATCGACCGAAAAAATCATTTTTACACATATCTTATTATATCAAAAAAAATGCGTAGTGTCAAGGGTATAAAAAAGTTTTTTTCGAATATTTTTTGCCGTTTTGTGCCGTTTTCGGTTCTATCGGTATATCGGTGCTTTTTTTGCAAATAATATCGATAATAAACAAAAGGGGAGAAAGCGGATGCAAGGGAAAATTTTGAGATTTGAGGGTGGAGCGGCAATTACCTGTGCGGCATCGGTGGTGGGAAAATACGAATACGAGGGACCTCTTGGCGATTGCTTTGATTTACACGACGTCACCGAAAAGTTCGGAATGAAGACTTGGGAAAAGGCGGAGAGTGAGATGCAACGTCTTGCCTTCAATACGGCGCTTGCGAAAGCGGCGGCTTCCGAACGTCGGGTGGGCGCGCTGTTTGCGGGCGATTTGCTCAATCAGTGCGTGGGCTCGTCCTATGGGTTGCTCGATTTTGACGTTCCGTATTTTGGACTTTACGGCGCGTGCTCGACTGCGATTGAGGGACTGACACTCGCGGCGGCAACGGTCTCTGCGGGTTTTTTTGAGACGGCGGGCGTGGTTACCTCGTCGCACTACTGCTCCGCGGAAAGACAGTACCGAACACCGCTCGAATATGGCTCCCAACGATCTCCCACCGCCCAGTGGACCGTGACGGGTGCCGGCGCGTTCCTGGTTCGAAAAGGGGGAAAAGCGCGCTTGGTCGAGGCACTCCCCGGCATCGTTATTGAAAAGGGGATCAACGACGCGTCGAATATGGGTGCGGCGATGGCACCCGCGGCGGCGGATACGCTGTTGCGCTATTTTCGCTACAGCTCACACACCCCCGAAGAGTTTGATCTGATCGTGACGGGCGACCTCGGTTGGGAGGGCGGCGACATTCTTTGCGATCTTTTGCATGCCGAGGGGCTCGATATTGCGAGCCGATACAACGATTGCGGCATGATGATTTACGAGCGCGAACGGCAGGATATGCACGCGGGTGGATCGGGATGCGGTTGCTCGGCAGTGGTGCTTGCGTCGCATCTTCTTCCGAGGATCGAACGCGGTGAGCTTCGGAATATTTTGATTCTCGGCACGGGCGCGATGATGAGCCCGTCGAGTATTCAGCAGGGCGAGGCGATCCCTGCCGTGGCACATCTTTTGCGAGTTTGCAATGAAAAATATACGAAGGGAGAGTAACAATGGACTGGATTCTTGATTTCCTTTGGGCATTCCTCGTGGGCGGACTGTTTTGCGTGATCGCGCAGATTTTGCTCGATAAGACCTCGCTCACACCGGCAAGAATTCTTGTAGGATACGTTGTGGCGGGTGTCATTCTCGGTGCGGTGGGACTGTATGCGCCGCTGGTTGAATTTGCGGGCGCGGGAGCGACAACCCCACTGACGGGCTTCGGATTCGTGATTGCCAAAGGAATTCGTTCGGCGGTGGATGAGGAAGGACTCATCGGAATTCTCAAGGGCGCACTCTGTGCCGCCGCGGCAGGTACCGCCGCCGCTCTCTGCTTCGGCTATCTCGCCGCCCTCTTCTTCCACAGCAGACCGAAGTAAGAGAAGGGGCGTGTTACTTTTCTTTTAAAAAGAAAAGTAACCAAAAGAAAACTTCCTCAAAATAATTAATTAGTTCGCCGTTTTGTCTGTGCAGACTTCGGCTTTCTGAGGAACAAAACCGTCGGACCCTACGTCCCGACGGTTTTGGGATGCAATTTTTATTAAATCAAAAGAAAGCAACACAATTTTATGGATTGTGTTGCTTTCTTTTGTACAGCTTTCATTCCTCTTACCCCCAAATTCGCAAAAACAAAAGAAACAACGGAATATTCAGGCATCCCTCCGAGAGCTTGAGAAGCAGATATTTTCCCTTGGAAAAGCTTGCATCACCCACGAGGTGAAATAGCTGAAAATGAACCGAAAGTCCCGTAAAACCGACCGAAAAGGCACAAAGGATAGGCATCAGGTACCCCGAGCATTCCGCCGCATGGGCGACACCTCCCGTCAATTCAAAAATTGCGAAAAAGATTGCCGTGATTGTGGGAGGCAGCAAAAGGCCTGTCGAGAGATGAATCAGACTTTCAACGAGCGCGGAGAAAAAAACGACAAAGGCGCAAATCGAGAGCAAGGAGAGTGCCGAGGAGCTGACCGCGCTTGCTAAAGCAGAAGAAAAGGAAAGCGGTGGATTTGCGAGTGGTTGTGTCACGGAAGTGGCACTTTTTTTCTTTTGGGGGAGAGAGATCAGTATGCCAATCAAAAGAGAGGATAGTAAGGTTGTGAGATACAAAAGAACTCCTGTTCGCGTTGAGCCGAGGAGTGAGCGTCCGACCGCGCTGATCAAAAACGCGGGACTTGGATGGTTGGAGAGTGCGAGTACGCGGGAAAATTCGTCCTCAGACATTCTTCCGTCGCGGTAGAACGAGAGGGCGCACTGCGTTCCAATCGGAAATCCGCAGAGCATTCCAAGCAGTACCGCGCAGGCGGATTCGCCGCAAAGTCCGAGCATAGCGCGTGCGGGGCGCGCCAAAAAAACGGAAAAACGCTCTACGCCGCCGCTTGTCACCAGAAGCTCTGAGGCAACCATCAGCGGAAAGAGAGAAGGGATCAGTGAGCGAGTGCAGAGCCGAAGTCCTTTACTGATCGCCTCTGATGCGATTTCGGCATTGCGAAAGAAGAGCGCGAGCAAAAATAGACTCGCAAGAAAAAAAGCCGCCTTCCGTTTTGCTCTGGTTTTGATTCCTGCGGTCATTGATGGCACTCTCCTTTCATACAAATAAATCAAAGCTACTAAAGTGTACTTTGGATCGCAAAAAAATATGCAACGGAGGGGAATATGGGAAGAAACGACAAGGAGCGCGGGGGAAATTTTCGCGAACGCCTCAGTCGCCGGCTGGATCTCGTGCCCGATCTTTTGGGAAAAGAGGGACTGGTGGAGATTCGCGGGCGCGGTGCGGTGACGGTACGCGGCGGCGGAAAAATTTTGCTGTATACCCCCGAAGAGATCCGCATTTCAATGCCGAGATGCGTTCTTTTGATTCGTGGGGAGGGGCTTGTTTGCACCTCGTATTTTCAGGGGGCTGTCGGTGTGGACGGTAAGATTGGCGGTGTGTTTTTTGAGGAGGTGGGAGAGTGAGATCACTGTTACATTTTTTGACGGGAAGCCGAACGCTTCGCTTCAGTGTCGCGGCGGCGGGCGAGGTGATGAACCTTTGCCGTCATTACGGCTTTGTTTATTGGAATCTGCGCTTTTGCGGGGAGCATCTCTGTCTTGACGCATCGCTCACCACCTCGAAAAAATTGCTTTCTGTCTGCCGTGAACGCGGCATTGCGGCGGTAAGTGAGGGAGAGAGGGGATTGTCCGTGCTGCTTTTTCGCTACCGTCGCCGTTGGGGGCTTCTCGTCGGCGCGCTTTGCTTTGTGGGGATTATTCTTTGGTCGCAAAGTGTACTGTGGGGCATCGAGATCGACGGAAATCATACCCTGAGCGATGAAGATGTCCTCACCGAGCTTCGCGCGTGCGGACTGACGCTTGGCTGTCCGCTCTCCGAGCTTGACACCGAGGTGCTCGAGAATCGAGTGCTGATTTACTCCGATGAAATTTCCTGGATCAGTGTTAATCTCATCGGCACGGTGGCGCACGTTGAGCTTCGCGAGGTCGGGGAGCTTCCGCCCGCAGAACCGGAGTATGCTGCCTCCAACCTCGTGGCGTCAAGATCGGGAAAAATTGAAGTGCTCGAAAATATTCGCGGAAGTGTGGCAGTACACCCGGGGGACATTGTGGTCGAGGGCGAGCTTCTCGTCAGCGGTCTTACTGAAATGCAGAGCGGAGGTGTTCGCTATCGACGCGCCGCGGGGCAGGTATTTGCCCGCACCGAGAGGGATTTTCTCATCGAGATTCCCTATTCGTATCAGCAGAAACGCTATACGGGATGCAAAAAACAAGAAAAAAGGTTGATTTTCTTTGAAAAAGAGATAAAATTTTTCTCAAACTGTAGAAATTTACCCGCCACTTGTGATACAATAAATACAGTAGAATATTTTTCCCTCTGGGATGGACGAACGCTCCCCGTGGGAATTCGCACGGTGGAGTACCGAGAATATGAGATGTATGACGCGGTGCGAGATGAGAGACAGGCGACCGAGCTCGCCTATGAAAGTCTTTACGAGAGAATGGAAGAGGAAGAACTCGAGGGTTCTCTTGTCCGCAAGAATATCGTCACCGAGCTGAGCGACAGGGGTTGTATTCTTCGCTGTCGGGCAGAGTATATCGAGAATATTGCGATCGTCAAAGAAATCGAGATCGAAGAAGCCCCGTAGAGGCTTCACAAAAACAATGGGAGTATCAAACTGGGAATGGAAGAAAAAATCACAAAAACCGTAAAAATCGAAAACTCTGAGCTGACGGCGTGCATCTTCGGCAGTTATGACGTCAACGTCCGTATGCTTGAACGCGCCTTTTCGGTGGTGATTCGCAACCGTTCGGGCGAGGACGGCGACGCCGTGCTCGTATCGGGCGACGATTCGGATGCCGTCAGAATGGCGTCTGAGGCGGTCGGCTATCTCAAGGAAATGGCAAAGGTCAACGATACGCTCAGCGATCAACAGGTTGGATACGTCATTGAGATGCTCAAGGCGGGTAAGGAGAGCGAGCTTGCGGGATTGGAGAAGGATTGTATTTGCATTACGACACGTGGAAAACCGATCAAGGCAAAGACGGTCGGTCAAAGAAGATACGTCGACGCGATTACGGCAAATACGGTGGTTTTCGGCATCGGTCCTGCGGGTACGGGGAAAACCTTTCTTGCCGTGGCAATGGCAGTACGTGCGCTTCGCGAAAAGCAGGTCAGCCGTATTATTTTGACGCGTCCCGCAATCGAAGCAGGCGAAAAGCTCGGCTTTCTCCCGGGAGATCTCCAAAGTAAGATTGACCCCTATCTGCGTCCGCTCTACGACGCGATGTTCGAGCTGCTTGGCGCGGAAAATTATCAAAGACAGCTTGAAAAGGGAACCATCGAGATCGCGCCGCTTGCCTATATGCGCGGACGGACGCTTGACGATAGCTTTATCATTCTCGACGAGGCGCAAAATGCCACACCCGAGCAGATGAAAATGTTCCTCACGCGACTCGGATTTAATTCGAAGGCGGTCATTACGGGCGACCTCACGCAGACCGACCTGCCCGACCGCGTGAAGAGCGGTCTTGCTGTTGCCGTCAAGGTGCTCGACGGTGTCGAGGACATTGCCGTGCACGCCTTTACCGACCGTGACGTCGTTCGTCACAAGCTTGTACAGCGCATCATTCGCGCCTACGAAAAATATGAAAAGACCGAGGCGGAGAAAAAATTCTCGCCCACAAAATACCGTGCGGAGCGCAAATCCTCCCGCGAAGGAGAAAAGCAATGAAGCAGAAAATTAAAATTTATTTTTCCGACGAACAGTCATCCTTCCGTGTGACGCGGAAGCTCAAGCGACTCATCCGCGCTTCGGTCAGCGAGTCGCTTGCCTACGAGGAATTTTATAACAACTGCGCTGTTTCGGTGACCTTTACCGATAACGAGGGGATTCGCGCGCTCAACGCCGAGTATCGCGACATCGACCGCGAGACCGACGTGCTTTCTTTCCCTCTGACCGAATTTGACGCTGGCGAAGAGCCGCCCGTTGACGAGCCCGAGGTGATGCTCGGCGACATCGTGCTTTCGCTGGAAAAAACGCAGGCGCAGGCAGAAGAATTCGGACATAGCTTTGAGAGGGAAGCGGCATTTCTTTGCGTGCATTCGATGCTCCATCTTCTCGGCTACGACCACGTGAACAGTGAGGAAGAGGATGCCGAAATGCGCCGCCGCCAGCGCGAGATCCTCGAGAGAATGGGACTTGGCGTAAAATAACAAAAAAATCAAAAAGGAAATTTATACGATGAAAAAAACAGGATTTATTGCGATCGTCGGACGCCCGAACGTGGGAAAATCGACCCTGCTGAATGCTATTTTGGGAGAAAAGGTGGCGATCGTTTCGAATAAGCCGCAGACCACGAGAAACCGCATTACCGGCATTTTTACCCGTGACGAGGAGCAGTTTGTCTTCGTCGATACGCCCGGAATGCACAAGCCGAAGAACAGTCTCGGCGAGTTTATGGTCAAGGCGGCGGATACCTCGATGAGAGAGGCGGATGCCGTCGTGCTCGTTGTCGATACGGGCAAGGAGATCTCTGCCGTGGAGGAAAACGTCATCGATTATCTTAAGCGCAGCGGAATTCCCGCCGTGCTTGCGCTCAATAAGATCGACCAGTACCGCCGTGAGGATCTTGCCGATGCAATCAGCCGTTATGCCGAGCGTCACGATTTTTCGGCGTTCGTTCCGATCAGTGCAAGAAGCGGAAAGAACGTCGGCGAGCTTCTCGACGAGTGTGCAAAGTTTCTGGAGGAATCACCGTGGTTTTTCCCCGAGGATATGGTGACCGATCAGCCCGAGCGACAGATTGCCGCCGAGATCATTCGCGAGAAAATTTTGCGTACGCTCAACAAGGAGGTCCCGCACGGCACTGCCGTTGTCATCGAGGAATTCAAGGATGAGGGAACGCTCGTTCGTATTCGTGCCGAGATTTTCTGCGAAAAAGCATCGCACAAGGGCATCATCGTCGGAAAGAACGGCGCGTCCTTAAAGCTTATCGGCACGTACGCGCGGGAGGATCTCGAAAAAATGCTTGGCGTGAAGGTGTATCTCAACCTTTGGGTCAAGGTGAAGGAAAATTGGCGCGAAAGTGCCAGAACGGTCGGCAATTTCGGCTACCGTGAAGAAGAATAATCAAAGCTTCGGAGGCTCATAACAAGTGAAAAAAGCAGTAGACGGCTTGATTCTGCGGGAAATTCCCACCGGCGAGAGCGACAAACTGCTGACCGTACTGACGGCAGAGGGCAGATTTCTGATGACGGCAAAGGGCGCACGCTCTTCGCGCAGTAAGGTCACGTCGCTCTGCACCATCTTTACGTACGGAAACTTTGAATATTACGAGAAAAACGGTCGCCGTTGGCTTTCCTCGGGATCGGTGCTCGAGAATTTTCTCGGAATGAATTCCGAGCTCGAGGGGATTGCGCTCGCATCCTACCTCTCGCAGGTGGCACACGAGATTACCGAGGAGAATATCGATTGCTCCGAGGTGCTTCGGATGACGCTCAATTCGCTACACCTGATCAAAAAACAGACGAAGCCCTATTGGCAGATCAAAGCGGTCTTTGAGGTCTTTGCCGTTGTGCAGTCGGGCTATGTTCCCGACCTTTCGGGGTGTGCTTCGTGCGGTGCCCAGGCGCACGAGTCGTTATGGCTTGACGTGATGAACGGTGCTCTTGTTTGCGGTGATTGCCTTCGCAAGCGTGCGGGAAATCTTGCGCTGCCCGAATTTGACGAAGAAGGCGTGCGTAACATTCTTCTGCCACTCGACGCATCGGCACTTGCCTGCCTGCGGTACGTCATCGAAGCGCCCATGGCACGTGCCTTTTCCTTCTCGCTCACGAGCGAGGAGAGTTGCGCGTATTTCTGCCGCGCGACCGAGAGTTATTTGTTACATCATCTCGAACGAGGCTTTGACTCTCTTGATTTTTACCATCAGGTAAAGGATTGATTTTATGAAAATTACCGAAAAAACATTAACTACGCTAGAATTTGATAAAGTCCGAGCGATGCTCGCAGAAGCTTGCCCTACGGCAGGCGCTTCGGCGTTGGCACTTGCGCTCTCTCCCGCCGAGCACATCGATCAGATCGCCAAGCGGCAGAGAAGAACCACCGATGCGAGACGGCTTTCGGATGCCAAGGGAATGCCGTCATTTGGTTCGGTGATCGACGTGGGTGATCTGTGCGCCCGCGCAGAGAAAGGGGCTATTCTCACAACGAGAGAACTGCTCGATGCCGCAAGTGTGCTTCGAACCTCGCGCTCGCTTCTTGACTATCTGCGCTCCAACCGACTCTTTCCCACCGTGCTCGACGAGGTCTTTGAGCGACTGCTCCCCAACCGACACTTAGAAGAGCGCATCTTCCGTTCGATTCTTTCCGAGGAACTGATTGCCGACGAAGCAAGTCCCGCGCTTGCCGACGTTCGTCGCAAGATTCGGAGTGCCAACGCGCGTATCAAGGAAACGCTTGCCAAGTACGTCAGTGGAAGCTACTCGAAATATCTGCAGGAAAATATCGTAACACAGAGAAACGGACGCTACGTCATTCCCGTGCGTGCCGAGTGCCGAAACGATATCAAGGGACTCATTCACGACACCTCGTCCTCGGGAGCTACGATTTTTGTCGAGCCGATGGCGGTGGTGGATGCCAACAACGAGCTGCGTATGCTCGAATCCAAGGAAGCACACGAGATTGAGAAGATTCTCGCCGATCTTTCGGGTGAGATTGCGGATATCGCGGTGTCGCTTTCCCTCAATTACCGAAATATCACCGAGCTTGCCTTTGTCTTCGGCTGTGCCGAGCTTTCGCGTCGAATGGATGCCGCAGAGCCGATGCTGAGCGAGGAGCGCGTTTGCCGCCTCATCAAGGCAAGACATCCGCTCATTGATAAGAAAACCGTCGTTCCAATCACGGTCGGACTTGGCGGCGAATATGATACGCTGATTATCACGGGACCGAATACGGGCGGTAAAACGGTGACGCTCAAGACGCTCGGACTCTTTGCTATTATGGCGCAGTCGGGACTTCACTTACCCTCAGAGGAGGGAACGACGCTCTGTCCTTTTGAAAAGATTCTTGTCGATCTTGGCGACGAGCAGAGCATCGAGCAATCGCTCTCGACCTTCTCGTCACACATGGTCAATATCGTGTCAATCGTGAACGAGCGAAACGACCGAACGCTTGCGCTTTTTGATGAGCTTGGTGCGGGCACCGACCCGATCGAGGGTGCGGCACTTGCTGTTGCCGTCATTGAAGATATGCGGAGCGCGGGGGCACTTTGCGCCGCGACGACGCACTATACCGAGCTCAAAACCTATGCGCTTGACACCGAGGGCGTTTGCAACGCGTCGTGCGAATTTGACGTGGAGACGCTTCGCCCGACCTACCGACTGATCGTCGGCTTGCCCGGAAAATCCAACGCGTTTGCCATTTCCGAGAAGCTTGGACTTCCCGCGCGGATCATCGAGCGAGCCAATGCTTGCGTCAGTCAAGAAAATAAACGTCTCGAAAATTTGCTGGGGGATTTGGAAGCGAGCCGTCAGCAGGCGGAGCGCGCCAAAGAGGATGCCGAGCAGATGCGCCGCGAGTACGAGCAGTACCGCACCGATGCCGAAAAAATCATTGCCGATCGCCTTGCTTCTTCCGAAAAGGAAATGGAGAGGGCGCGAAAGAAGGCACAGAATATGGTGGAGAGTGCCAAGCTTTCGGCAGAATTTCTGATGGAGCAGATGGACAAGCTTCGACGTGAGAGAGAATCCGAGAAGCTCGGAGAAGAGCTTGACCGCGCACGCCGTGAAATTCGGGATCATTTGCGCCGACACGGAGATTCCTTTGACCCCGTCGAGGTCAGAAAGGTCGAGAACTATGTTCTTCCGCGCAAGCTTCGCCGCGGTGACGAGGTGCTGATTGTCAGCCTTGACCGCAAGGCAGTGCTCCTCGAGGACCCCGACCGCTCGGGCAAGGTCGCTGTACAGGCGGGAATTATCAAAACCAAGGTCAGTGTGGACGATCTTCAGCTCATCGAAAGTGAGAGCGAGGTGCTCCGCGGCTCGGAGAAGACCAAGGCGTCTTCTTACCGCGTGACGGTCAGTCGCGATTTCCGCGACGAAATTCATCTGCGCGGAATGACGGGGGACGAGGCTTGGAATGCTGTGGATAAATATTTTGACGAGGCACAGCTCGCAGGCTTTCATACCGTACGACTCGTGCACGGCAAGGGAACGGGCGCGCTCAAAAACGCGCTGTGGACTTATCTCAAAAAGGATCGCCGAGTCAAATCCTTCCGAATCGGACAGTTTGGTGAGGGTGACGGCGGCGTGACGGTTGTAGAGCTGAAATAATTTTGCAAAACATACGAGAAATGCGCTCGCAAAAGCATTTCTCTTGGGCAAAGTCATAATTCGTCGAAATTCTCGAAAAAAATTCGAAATCCGCTTGTCTGTTGAGAAAAAATATGGTATAATAATAGTGTCAGAACCCCTATTTTAAAATTTATCGTCGGAGGATCAAAAAATGAAAGATACGCAATATGCGGCATTGAGTGTCATCGGAATGAAGGGCTGCGAGGACTTTTCCGCGCAGGTGGACTATTATCTGAAGGAATGGCGACGTCACGGCGGTGAGGAATCCTTCCTCGTTGAGGCAGACTGTCCCCGCTTTGGTACGGGTGAGGCAAAGGCTCTTTTGCACGAGTCGCTTCGCGGACACGACGTTTACATTATTTGCGATCCCTTTAATCACGGTGTTACTTACAAAATGTACGGACAGCAGGTTCCGATGAGCCCCGACGACCATTACGCCGACCTCAAGCGTATTATCGCTGCTATCGGTGGCAAGGCAAGACGCGTTACCGTCATTATGCCGATGCTCTACGAGGGTAGACAGCACAAGAGAACCGGACGCGAGTCGCTCGACTGCGCATCGATGTTGCAGGAGCTTGTGCAGATGGGTGTTGCCAATATCATTACCTTTGACGCGCACGATCCCCGCGTTCAGAATGCCATCCCGCTTTCGGGCTTTGACGACGTAAAGCCCGCATACCAGATGATCAAAGCGTTGGTCAAGGCAGTGCCCGACATTTCACTTGACAAGGAAGATTTGATGATTATTTCTCCCGATGAGGGAGCCATGGGCCGTTGTATGTACTTCTCCTCGGTGCTTGGTATCGATATCGGTATGTTCTACAAGCGTCGCAACTATGCCGTCATTGTGAACGGAAAGAACCCGATTGAAGCACACGAGTATCTCGGCAGAGATTTGACGGGCAAAGATGCGATTATCGTTGACGATATGATTTCTTCGGGCGGATCTCTGATTGACGTTGCTCTTCAAATCAAGGAGAGAGGCGCAAAGAGAGTCTTCGCATTCACGACCTTCGGTCTCTTTACCGACGGACTAGAAAACTTTGATAAGGCGTATGCCGAGGGCGTATTCGATAAGATCTTTACAACCAACCTGATTTACCGCCGTCCCGAGCTGGCGGACAGAGAGTGGTACGTGGAGGTCAATATGTGTAAGTACGTCTCTTACATCATCGATACGCTCAACCACGACGAAACGATCAGCGAGCTTCTCAATCCCGTCAAGCGTATCCACAATATCGTGGACAAGCACAAAAAGGAACAGGCATCGCAGATCAAGATGTCGTTCGACAAAGAATAAGCTGCAAAAAATCACCGCGCAACCTGATATGGTTGCGCGGTTTTGTTATTCGTATGCCCGAACCTCGAAGATGACGGCGTCGGGGGCACCGTTGGTATTTTGTACGGTGATCTTTACTTCGTCACATTCGGTGGTGGGAAAATTCAGGACGTTCAGACGCTGATAATTCTTTTGGACGGAGATCTCGTGTCTTACACTACCGTGAGATAACAGTTGTACGGTGTAATCCTTGACAAGCTCGGCAGGAACGCCGTGACGCTGCTGCTTTTGACGGTTGGGTGCCATGGTGACGCGAATGGGATATTGGAAATCCGACCAGAAGGTAAGACGAAGCTCGGAGAGCTTTTTGACGCTGGGGAAGCGCATCGTGAGTGTTTCGCCATACTCGGAGATGCCCTGCGAGCGCCAACCGTTGAACTCTGCTCCAAGCTTGCGGGAAATTCCGTTGGCGACCAGAGAGGGGTCACAGTTCTCGCGGTACGAGGTCGCAAAAAACTCGGCGCTTTTGGCAAGATCCAAGGGATCCTCATTTTTGATATGGGGCAAAAATCCGTCTGCCTTGAGAATTTTTTGCTGAAGCTCGGAAATATGAGTCGACCCCAGTTCTCTCGGCGTACAGCCGTATTTGTGGCAAAGTGCGGCGGCAATGCCCACTGCCTCACCGCCGATGGCGCAACAACCCGTAATGCGGGTACTGCCGAGGCCGAGACGTGTGGTAGAAATATCTCTGCCTGCCATAAAGAGATTTTTGATATTTTTGGAGTAGTAGGAACGGTAGGGGATTGTGTAAATGCCCTCGAAGAAGCGGCAATCCGAGGGAAGCGTATCAAAATCGAGAAGCCCGTGCGGCGAGTGCAGATCGATGCACCAACCGCCGTAAGCCACGGCATCTTCAAACTGGCGGTGTTCAAGAATATCGGTTTCGGTGAGGACGTAATCGCCTACAAGCCGTCGGCTTTCGCGCATGCCCGGCAACGCTCCCACCCACTCGAGCGCAAAATTCTCCGCACCGTGCTCGTGAATTCCCTCGTCGCCGTTCTTGATATGATCCCACAGACCGTAGCAGTAGGCAATCAGGTCGTCGCGGATCGTTTCGTAGTCGCTGATGATATCGTCCGAGTCGCCCATCAGCTCGAGCCACCAATAGCCGTAATCGATCGCGGCACTCGAACACATCGAGATGCGGCGGTATTCCTCGGGATCGGGGCTTTCACTGCAATCAATGGTGTTTCGCATGCCCGCACAGTGGATCCTCTTGGCAAGCTGCTGCTCGGTCAGCTTTTTTGCGAAGCTTGGCGGAGTGAAGGGAACGGGGTATCCCATATTCTTTGCCTTGAGAAGAATGGTGTTTCCCATTCGATAGGAATTTGCCTCTTCGGGGGCGTCGATCTCTCCGAATTCTTCTTTTGATTCACTTCCCATACGCCATTCGGCACCTGCGTAGTAGCCAAGCGTTCCGTTTCCCGTGCTGTCGACGAACAGCGGTGCGGAAAAACGGTAGCGCATTTCAGTGGTACTTTGAACACAGAGAATGCTTTGGATCTCGTCGTTGTCGGTTTCAACGTCGTACATTACGGTGTCGTAATAGAGCGTCAGATTCGGCTCTTTTTTGACGGCATCGTGCAATACCGCATCCCAGATCGAGTAGCAAAAATGCTCGTTTTGCTTTTTGTTTTCAAGCATCAGCTCGTAGACCAGTCCCCCTTCGGCATAGTCCGGTTGCTTCAGTCCTTGATCGGCACCCGAAATGTGGATACGGATCTCACTGGACGTGTTACCGCCCAACACCGATCGTGCGTGAATGAGTGCGGTTTTTGCGCCGTTTCTGGCAGACGAGATGGCGGCGCAGATGCCTGCCATACCCGCACCTACGACGATGACGTCATAAGAAAGCTCTTGATATCGTTCAGAAATTCGTTTCATCGTATGCTCCTTTTTTGTGATGGTTTTATTATAGCAAATAAATAAAGAGGAATTCTTGCAAAATCGTTGCAAAAATTCCATTATTGTGCTACAATATAAGAAAAATAGGGGGGAGAGTATGAGAGCAACGACGTTTCAATACCGAGTAACGACGCACGAGGCGGGACATCAAGAGTCGCCGATGAGCTTTGACGAGCTGAAATTCGTTCACGTTTTGTCGGGGACGTGTTGTTGGAATATCAACGGGAAGCTCTTTTCGGTAGAAAAGGACGACGTTTTGATCTTTTCGCGAAAGGATCAGAGGTATATCCAAGAGGTGACCTCAAGAGAGCCGTTGGTGATGGAGCAGGTGATCTTTTTGCCGATCACGCTTTATCCCGCCGAGGCATGTGCAGAGCTCTTTTTTGAGAGTGAGAGAAGCTCTCTTTTGCCGAAAAACAATGAATATCATACAAAAATAGTAGAGGATTTTGCCGTGATCCGCAAAGAAATCTCGGACGATCTTCCGTGGAAAAACGAATGGATCGCCAATCGAATCACGGCGATGGCGATGAGAGCCGCCCGCTTGCTGGGGGTAGAAAGAAAGACCTCTTCTGTGAAGGAACGAGCACAGTATCAGACGGTGTGTGAGGCGCTTGCGTATCTACACGAAAATCTTGGGGGAGATCTTTCCCGAGATCGTGTTGCGGCAGCCTTGTATATCAGTCCGTCGCATCTTTCCCGTATTTTCAAGGAATATACGGGCGTTACGCTGCAAGAATATATCGTTCGTTGTCGTGTGGAGCGTGCCGCCTCGCTGATTCGGAACGGAAAGCGACCGATCGACGCGGCATTTGAGTGCGGTTTCGGCAGTACCTCAGGGTTTTACCGAGCCTTTTCCGCGGTGACGGGAAAGAAGCCGAAGGATTTTTGAAATGAAAAAAGAAAAACGCTTATGGCAGTGTTGCCATAAGCGTTTTTTGATGGAATTATTGTCTTTGTAGGGTCACCGTAACGGTTGCGCCGTCGAGCTCGATTGTGCCCGTATATTCGGGAGCGGTGGGAGCGTCGAACGAAGCGAGAAGGTCGCGCGCGAGCTGTTCCTTCTTTTCTTCCACGATGCTATTGATCAGCTCGGAATCGGTTGCGAAAGCGATATAGATTCTGTCGCTGACGTCAAATCCTGCCATCTTACGGAATACCTGACACTGACGAACGATGTCACGGAGAATTCCCGCTCTTTGGAGCTCTTCCGAGATGGTGGTGTCGAGCGCAATGAAATCGTCGCCGTTCTTGTAGATCGCCACGTTTGCCTTAGGCTGAGAATTGACGGTGAATACCTCTGCCTCGATGCCCGTCAGATCGAGCGCGTCGATGGCTTCTCCTGCCTTCACCTTGTCGGAGAGTGCCTGTTGAGCGTCTGCGTCAAGTCCTGCAAGGTACGCCTTAACGTCGTTGGCGCGGTTCTTGAGCACGCGGCCTGCGACCTTGAAGTTGACGGTTAGGAAGTTCGACTCGAGCGACGCGGTGTCTGCGATCTCAACAATTTCAAGCACGTTCATTTCACTGCGGATGACCGAACCGAAGGTTGCGATCGCGCTGTGATTTGCCTCGTTCTCGGAAACGTAAATCGCAGGAAGCGGTTGACGGATCTTGATCTGCTTCTCGTTGCGGAGCTTGAGTCCGAGCGAGATGATCTCTCTGGCACGTTCTACGTCGGAGAGGATCGCGTCATCGGTGATATCCAATGCGGGAGCGACGGTCGGGTATGCGGTCAGGAAGATCGAAATCGCATCCTCGTTTGAATATCTCTTGATAAATCTCTGCCAGGTCGTCTCGGTGATGAAGGGAACGATGGGCGCCATTGCCTGCGCGATGGTCTTGATCGCGTAGAAGAGCACGGCGTATGCGTTCTGCTTATCCTCGGAGTCAGCGCCTGCCCAGAAACGAGCGCGGTTGACACGGATATAGAAGTTGGAAATATCGTTGACAAAGGATTCAAAGCGACCGACCACCTCACGGGTGTTGTAGTCACTCATATACTCGTTGGCATCCTTGATGAACTGATTGGTGCGGATGACGAGCCAACGGTCGATGGGGCAAAGCTTCGTAACGTCGAGCTTCGAGAGGTCGACTTTCACACTGTCGATGTCGGCGTAGGTAGAGAAGAAGGTCTCAAGGTTCCAGAACGCAAGCAGTTTTCTCTTCGCCTCGTCACCGAGGTTGAAGCCGAAGCGTACGTCGGTCGAGGTCGAGGAGGATGCGAAGATATAACGCGAAGCATCGGCGCCGATGATGTCGGCGGCTTCGTCAAAGCGGATCATAAAGCCGGTCTTGGAGAAGCGGCTTCCGTCCTCAGAAACGACCATGCCGTGCGTGCTGACGCGCTCGTACGGAGGCTCGTCGACAAGAACAGTCGACATAAAGAGCATCGAGTAGAACCACAGACGGATCTGCTCCTTCATTTCAAGCACGTGCTCTGCGGGGAAGTATTGCTTCCAGTATTCCTTGTCGGTCAGATACTTCATCGTAGAGAAGGGAACGATACCTGCATCGAGCCAAACGTCACCGACCTGCGTGACTCTCTCGACAGGTTTCGAGCACTTGGGACAAGCAATCTTAACCTCGTCGATCCACGGACGGTGGAGGTGAGGAATGGCATCGACCTTCGATTTGTCGACAGCAAGTTCATAGAGCTCATCCTTCGAGCCGACAACCGTCAGCTCGCCGCAATCGGGACAGAGATAGAAGGGCAGGGGTAAACCGTAGAAGCGCTTACGCGAAATATTCCAATCGGACATATTCTCGAGCCAGTCGAGCATTCTCTTGCCCTGATATGCGGGCTCCCAACGAACCTTCTTTGCGTTTGCAATCAGGCGCGGACGGAGCTCGTCAACAGCGATTGCCCACTCCTTGCCCAGACGGAAGATGATTTCCTTCTTACATCTCCAGCAAACGGGGTAGCTGTGCTTATATTTGTGCGTGTAGAACAGCTTGTTTCTCTTCTTGAGCTCCTCAAAGACGAGCTGACGGCACTCCTGCGCGTCAAGCTTCGAGAGGAAGCTGAAGCCGTCGTAGAAAATACCGTATTCGTCGACGGGAATGATCTTGGGCAGACCGATCGACTCGCCAAGCGCAAAGTCCTCGGCACCGCATCCGGGCGCGATGTGAACGACACCGCATCCCTCATCGTCGGCAACCTCGTCCCAAAGAACGATCTTGTGCTCGAACTTCTGCTCGTCCATTTCGGGGAAGCAGGTTTCGTAGGTCAGTCCCTCAAGGTCCTTACCGCTCATCGTAGCGAGCAGCTCCACACCGTCCTTACCCTCAAACTTCTGCTTGTAGTAGTTGAGCGAGGTGACGTAGTTGTGCTCCTCCCCTGCAACGTGCAGACGGACATAGGTCATTTCGGGGTTAACAGCAAGCGCAACGTTTGCAGAAAGCGTCCAGGGGGTCGTCGTCCAAACGAGGATGTAGTCGTTCGTTCCGAGAATGGGAAGCTTGAAGAAGACGGCTTCGTGCTCGATCTCCTTATAGGATCCCGTCATTTCGTGCTCGGAGAGCGAGGTTCCGCAACGCGAACACCAAGGCATCGGCTTGTAGACCTGACGGATCCAACCGCCTTCGTGGCACTTCTTGAGGAAGAGCCAGATGCCCTGAATATTTTCATCGGTGTAGGTGAAGTAGGAGTTATCCCAATCCATCCACTGACCGAGACGCTTCGACTGCTCGGTGATGACACCCGAGAATTTCTTGACGCGCTCGATACACTTGTCGGTGAATTTGTCAAGACCGTATTCCTCGATGTCGTGCTTGGTCTTGAAACCAAGCTCCTTTTCCACCTCTACCTCAACCCACAGACCTTGCGAGTCAAAGCCGTTGCGGTAGTGTGTGTCGCAGCCTTTCATTGCGTGATATTTGATATAGGTGTCCTTCAGGGTTCTGCCCCAGGTATGGTGAACACCCATCGGGTTGTTGGCGGTAATCGGACCGTCGATGAAGCGGTACTTGGGACCGCCCTCATTCTTTGCCTTCAGCTTTTTGAAGCAGTCGTTGTCTTCCCAAAGCTTGAGGATTTCCTTTTCGTTTTCAACAAAGGAATATTTCGTATCGAATTTCTCCTGCATTTGTTGAGTTCCTTTCTTTGTTTTCGTTCCGTAAAAAATAAAATTCTACAAATTTCTTTTAATTTACATACATAGACAGTATAACACATCGGGGAAGAAATGTCAATCATTTTTGAAATCTTTTGCGGATTTTTAATCATAGGAAAGGAAAGTGTTTCGAAAAGACGTTTTTTTAGGAAAAAGCAACAAAATAATCGCAATAAATCTTGCAAAAAAAGAGGACTTATGATATAATTATATACTGGATAATGGTATGATGTACCCGTATGCGAAAAACGGGGAAGGAGCAATACAATGAAGATTATTCTCGCTTCGGGCTCACCCCGACGAAAAGAAATTTTAGAGGGCCTTGGCGTTCGATTTCGCGTGCTCGCGGTCGATGCCGACGAACGCTGTCGTTGCCCTGAGCCCGACGACTATGCGACCGAGCTTGCCCGCAGAAAAGGACAGGCGGCGTGGGCAGAAATTAAGATGCGGCTCAAGGACGGAATCGACGACACCGACGCGGTGATTCTTTCTGCCGATACGGTCGTGGCGACCGAACGGGAAATTCTCGGAAAGCCGATCGACCGCGAGGATGCTCTGCGGATGCTCCGTATGCTTTCTGGCGGCGTGCATCAGGTGGTCACAGGCATCGGTATTACGGTGGGCGGCGTGACGACCGTGGCAAGTGCTGTCACCTTTGTCGAGGTTGACCGCATTCCCGAGGAGGAGCTTCTCGCGTACGTCGATTCGGGGGATCCGATGGACAAAGCGGGCGCGTACGGAATTCAAGGACAGTTTTCACGCTGGATTCGGGGAATTCACGGCTGTTATTTTAACGTCGTAGGGCTTCCCGTCAATGCTTTGAATCATCTCTTTTTTGAGGTGACGGGCGAATATTTAAAATAACCAACGAAACAATTGCGAGGGATCGCGGAAAGGAGTGAGCGAATGGCAAAAATGGTCGGAGTCGACCTTGGTACGGCGAATACGTTGATTTGTCTGAAGGGATCGGGCATTGTCGTTCGTTCGCCTTCGGTGGTCGCGATCAATAAAGATAGCCGAGAAATTATCACGCAGGGTAACGAAGCCAAGCGGATGCTCGGCAAAACGCCCACGGGAATTCTCGCCTTCCGTCCGATGAAGGACGGTGTGATCAGTGACGCAGAGGTCACGGCGGGAATGCTCCGAAATTATTTTGTACATATCGGCGCACTCTCTACCTTCAGCCGACCGATTGTCGTCGCGTGCGTGCCTTACGGCGTGACCTCGGTCGAAAAGCAGGCGGTCGAGGACGCAATGTTTGAAGCGGGCGCGCGAAAGGTTGATTTGATGGAGGAGCCGCTGGCAGCGGCACTCGGAGTCGGACTCAACGTGCGCGGACCGCAGGGAATGATGATCGTGGATATCGGCGGAGGAACGACTGAGGTTGCCGTCATCAGTATGGGCGGCATTGTTGCCTCCAACTCCTTGCGCGTGGCGGGTGACGAGCTCGATGAGGCGATCATTGCCTCTCTCAGAAAGACGCGTGGACTCTTGATCGGACCCGCGACGGCAGAGTATTTAAAGCTTAAGCTTGGCTCGGCACATCGGGAGATCGACCGCGGCAGTCTGACGGTCAGCGGAATGAATTTGCAAAGAAGAATGGGCGAGATGGTCGAGATTTCGTCGGCAGAGGTGCGTGAGGCACTTGCGGAGAGTCTGGATCAGATCATCTTCGTCATTCAGCAGACACTCGAGCAAACACCTCCTGAGCTTTCGTCGGATCTGTATGATTTCGGTATTATGCTGACGGGCGGCGGGGCTCTTTTGCCGGGGCTGGCACGTCTGATCAGCGAGCGCACGGGCGTTCGTGTGCAGATTGCCAAGCGTCCGATGGAAAGTGTTTGCGCGGGACTTCTGCGAGCGATGAGTGTGGCAGAAGAAGACGGGGACTTTTTCCGTTATCGGGAGAGATAAGCGAATCCCTCTAAAATTTTACAGGAAAGGAGAATGCTTCGATGAGGTTGGAAAAAACGAGAGTATTGATCGTTTGCGGGATTGTCGCTATTTTGGTTGCAATTCTGACGGCACTCTTTGCCGTGATCGGCTTTACGGGACCGATTCGAGGTATTTTCAAAACGGTAGCAAAGCCCTTTGAATGGTGCGGTACGCAGGTTGCGAACGCAGTGAACGGCTTTACCGAGGTTTTTACTGATTACGACCGTTTGGCAGAGGAAAATGAGGAGCTGCGAAGAGAGCTTGCCGCGCTCAAGGAGCAGTCGCAAGGCGACACGGTGCTCAGAGAAGAAAACGCGTGGCTCAAGGAACATTTGGAAATTGCGGACGCGACCGCCAAGCTTCGTTTGACCGAAGCAAGGGTCATTGCCCGTGCGACCGATAACTATTCCACCGTACTCACGCTCAATCGCGGTACGGTGCACGGAGTCAAGGTCAATATGCCCGTTCTGACCCCCGACGGAGTGTTCGGCTACGTGAAGGAGGCGGGTCTGGACTGGTGTAAGGTGGTCAGCCTTTTGGAAACGGTCAGCTCGATCGGTGCTTATACCGACCGAACGGGCGCACTCGGCGTGGTGCAGGGAGATCTTGCTCTTCGTAACGAGGGGCTTTGCCGAATGACTTACATAGACAAAAATGCCGATCTTCGCATCGGAGATCGCGTTTATACCAAGGGCGGAGAGGAAAGCAACTATCCTCCCGACCTGCTCATCGGAGAGATTGTTTCGATCGAAGCCGATGATTCGGGACTCATCGTTCAGATTCGACCCGCGGTGGACGTGTCGCAGATTGATACGATCAGTCGTCTGATGGTGATCTGCGGATATGCTTCGGAGAAATGATATGAGACGGATGAGATCAATGCAACGAAAACAAAGACGGCAGGGTGGAATTCGCCCCGAGATCGTTCGACGGATTGTCATTTTCGGACTGCTCGTGCTGATTCTTTCGGCGGCGATGAGCTCCTTTTTTGCTCAGCTGACGAGTCTTCCTGCAATCCCCGATCTGATGCTCGGCGCGGTGATTGCCGTGGCACTTCTTGACGGCAGGGCATCGGCGGCAATCGTTGCCGTAGCGGGTGGCGTTGCTGTCGACGCACTTGGCGGTGTGGGCGCGTCACTCAGTCCGCTTCTTTACCTCGGTGTGGTGCTGACGGTGGGATTTCTGAGTGAAAAAATGCTTCCGGGATTTCTTTCTTTTATCCTTCTTTTGTTGCCGTCGCTGATATTACGGGCCCTTTTCAGTCTCGTTGGCGTTTGGATTTTTGTGGGAGAGATTACGTTTTACGGTGTCTTCTCGGGGGTGATTTTGCCCGAAGCGATTTCCACGTTTCTGTTTTGTCTCCCTATTTATTTTTTGGTCACGCTCTGCCTTTTGCCGATCAAGGACCGTCGGGAGCGTGTGACTCGGCTGTAAGCCGTTTTCTTGAGAAAGGATTTTTATGAACAAGTTGAAATTTTCCCTGCAGCCCGAAACGGGCAGACTTTCCGAGATTGACGCAAAACGTTATTTTTCTACCTTTGGTTTGGCTGCCTGCGTGTTTATGCTGGCGTATCACCTGAGCAATTATCTGTTTTCTTATGCGGTCTATCTGTTTGCGCCGTGGCTTTTGCAGAATGCGATCGTCGGACATCTCTTTTCGATCGTGACGCTGTATGGCATCGCGTTCCCCTTCTTCTTCCTCGTTTTGCGCCGCTTGCCGACCGATACGATGGCACCGGTAGAGATGGGAACAAAGAACTGGTGGCGTACGCTTTGCGTGGCACTTGCCTTTATGATGATCGGAAACTATATCGGCAATTTTTTTATTTCCTACTTTGCCGCCGCGACGGGAAGCTCTCCGATCAACCCTGTCGAAAGCGCGACCTCGGGCCAGTCCTTCTGGCTCAATCTTGTGTTCGTCGCGATCATCGGACCGATTCTCGAGGAGCTTGTGTTCCGTAAGGTGGTCTGTGACCATCTGCTCCCGCTCGGAGAGGGATACGCCGTCATTCTTTCAGCGGTTCTTTTTGGATTGGTACACGGAAACTTTTTCCAGTTTTTCTACGCCGCGGCAGTCGGCGCGCTCTTTGCACTGATTTACGTGAAAACGGGACGTCTTCGCTATTCGATCTCGTATCATATCATCATCAATTTCCTCGGCGGTGTCATCGCACCGTGGTTGATCGACCGCATTGCGCCTTGGATCAGTGAGGAGGGAATGGAACAGCTGGTGGGAATGGCAGAGAGCGATCCTGTGGGACTTCTCCGCATCTGGCAGCTTTATCTCTTCCCGCTGGTCATCTACGAGGGAGTTTTTCTCGTTGCGGCAGTGCTTGGCATTGTGTTTTTGATCAAAGGACGGAAAAGAATCCATTTTCTCGACGGATTGCTTCCGCCCCCCAAGGAAAGCCGAGTATCGAACGTCTTCTGTAACGCAGGGGTTGCCGCCGCACTCGCGGTGTTTGCGGGCATTTTCTTGCTGTCATTGCTATAATTTTTTGAAATTTACGAAAAAAGAAAGGGAGAGCTATGAAGAGGAGAGGTCATTGGCATGCAACCTCGTACGGCAGTCGGCATAGTTCTGCCCGAACGCTGGTGGTCGCCGTGGCATTTTTGGCGATTTGCGCGGCGTTTATGATCGCGGTCGCCGCGTTTCAGATCCGAGGGAGCTTTTTGCCGCCCAAGGAGGAGGGAACCAAGCGAACCTATACCGTGCCGGGACTTCGCGGAGAAATCTACGATCGCAACGGGAATTTGCTGGTGGGAAACGCCACGACCTACGATCTTGTTTACGAATACGGTGCGATGCCCGATACGCGTCGTGAGATCAACGATTCGCTTTTGAAGGTTCTTGAAGCGATGAACGAAACGGGCAACGGCGATAAGCGGACAGAGGATCTATTTATCCTCAAGGGTACCTATCCGAATATGAAATTTGTTCCCGAGCTTCAGGACAAGAATTCCGCCGAGTATTATCATTATAAGCGATTTCTCGATCGGCAGGAAATGGAACGTTCCGAGACTGACGCCGAGGACTTGATGAACTATTTCGTCAGACGCTATCAGCTCTCGACGTCGCGCTATACCAAGGCGCAGATCACCGAGTTGATTCGGCTGTACTATGAGATGGAGCGCGTGGATTTCGGGCAGTATCAGTCCTACACAATTGCGAAAAATATCAACCGAAATCTCATTACCCGTCTGGAGGAATCGAATATTGAGGGTGTGAACTTCGATATTCAGGCAGAGCGAGAATATGCCTACCCCGGCGTCGCGTCGCATCTTCTGGGGCAGTTGGGAAAAATTACCGCTGAGAATGCCGAGCAGTATATTGCCGAGGGATACCCGCTGGATGCGTTGGTGGGAATTTCGGGCTGTGAGAAGGCGTTTGAGGAATATCTCCGAGGTCAGGACGGCGTGATGGTCATTCGCTACGACGACAACGGAAATCAAATTGAAAAATACTACGAACTTGAGCCGACTCGCGGCAACGACGTTTATCTGACGATCGATATTGACTTGCAAATTGCTGCGGAGGAGAGCCTGAAGGCAAACGTCGACGAAATCACGACTGCCAAGGGCGGCGCGATTACGGTGCTGGATCCGAACACGGGCGAGGCTTTTGCTCTTGCGTCCTATCCCACCTACGATTTAACCAAATTCGATAACGTAGATTATTATAATTCTCTTCGCGAAAATTCGCGTTCTCCGCTGCTGAACCGAGCCCTACAGGGGGTCTATCCCCCCGGATCAACCTATAAGATTGGTGCTGCGATGGCGGGATTAGAGCGCGGAGCGATTACGACAGCGGATACGGTCAACTGTCAACGTGTTTATCCGAAATATGACCATCCGACCTGTCTTGGCGTGCACGATCGCCTCAATGTGATCGAAGCGATTCAATATTCCTGTAACATTTTCTTCTATCACCTGGGAGACCTGCTTGGCGTCGAATCGATGACCGAGTATACTACACGGCTCGGACTTGGCGTGGATACGGGACTAGAGCTCGGAAACGCCGATGGAACTGCCGCTGTGACCAGTGAGAATCCCGGGGACACCGTGCGCGCCGCCATCGGACAGTCGACCCACGGTTATACGCCCTTGCAGATGAGCGTCTATCTGTCCACGGTCGTCAACGGCGGTACGCGATACCGCGCACATTTGCTTGGCTCGGTGCGAAAATATTACACGGGAGAGATTGTGTACGAGCCCTCTGTCGAGGTTCTTGATACCGTCAATTTCTCAAAGAATACTTACGATATTCTGATGGAAGGAATGGAACGAGTGGTCTCCGACAGCGACGTTCTGCGGGGATATTTTTCGGACGTGGGTGTGAGTGTCGGCGGAAAAACGGGTACGGCACAGATCACGGGACGGGTGGATTATGCACTTTTTATGGGCTTTGCTCCCCTCACCTCGCCTGAGCTTGTGGTTTCCTGCGTGATCGAGGAAGGCTTGTACGGTTCTTTCGCGGCACGCACGACGATTGACGTGTTTGAGGAATATTTTTCTGACAAGACTTGACAATTTTTCAGACAAGGTATATAATAAATTATTATTTGTACGGAAAGGACGATAAAAATGAACAAAAACGTTCCCGAACTCTTTGGCAGTATGGTCTTTAACGACGACGTGATGCGTGAGCGACTGCCGAAAGAGGTGTATAAATCTCTGACCAAAACCATCGCAACGGGAAAAACGATCGATGCATCGGTCGCCGACGTAGTGGCAAACGCAATGAAGGACTGGGCAATTGAGAAGGGCGCGACCCACTATACGCACTGGTTTCAGCCGCTGACGGGCGTAACGGCAGAGAAGCACGACTCCTTTATTTCCCCCGTTGGAAACTGCAAGGTTGTGATGGAATTTTCGGGCAAGGAGCTCATCAAGGGGGAGTCGGACGCATCGTCTTTCCCGTCGGGAGGACTTCGTGCCACTTTCGAGGCAAGAGGATACACGGCGTGGGATCCCGCGTCGTATGCTTTTGTCAAGGACGGCTCGCTCTACATCCCTACGGCGTTCTGCTCCTATACGGGAGAAGCACTCGACACCAAAACGCCTTTGCTCCGTTCGATGGATGCCATCAACGCACAGGGACTCAGATTGCTTCGTCTCTTTGGCGATATGACCACCAAGCGTCTCTCGACGACGGTTGGTGCGGAGCAGGAATATTTTATTATCGATAAGGAAATGTACGATCTTCGTAAGGATCTGCAGTTCACGGGACGTACTCTCTTCGGTGCCCCCGCGCCCAAGGGTCAGGAGCTTGAGGATCATTACTTCGGTCCGCTCAATGCGAGAATCGGTGCCTTTATGGCAGAGGTCGACGAGAATTTGTGGCGTCTTGGTATCAACTCCAAGACCAAGCACAACGAAGCTGCGCCCGCACAGCACGAGCTCGCCCCCATCTACGCTACGACCAATATGGCGGTGGACCAGAACCTTCTGATTATGGAATATATGAAGAAGATTGCGGAGAAGCACGGACTCGTGTGTCTGCTTCACGAAAAGCCCTATGCAGGTGTCAGCGGATCGGGCAAGCACAATAACTGGTCGATCTCGACCGATACGGGCAAGAATCTGCTGGACGCAGGCAAAACACCGGCCGAAAACCTTAAGTTTATGCTGATTCTCGCCGCTATCATCAAGGCGGTGGACGATCATCAGGATCTTCTGCGTCTGTCGGTTGCCAGTGCGGGCAACGATCACCGTTTGGGATCAAGTGAGGCACCCCCTGCCGTTGTTTCGATCTTCCTTGGTGAAGAGCTTGGACAGATCATTCAGTCGATTGTCGACGGAAAGACGTACAAGGGAGCACGCGCGGGTATTATGGACCTTGGAATTCCCACGATTCCGACCTTCCGCAAGGATACCACCGACCGCAACCGTACTTCGCCTCTTGCCTTTACGGGCAACAAATTTGAGTTCCGTATGCTCGGCTCGTCGCAGAATATCGCAATGCCGAACATTGTGCTGAATACGGCGGTTGCCGAGAGCTTCCGTCAGTTTGCTGACGTGCTCGAAGCCGCCGACGATTTCGACGCGGCAGTCGCAAAGCTGCTCAAGGATACCTTTACGAAGCATCAGAGAATCATCTTTGACGGCGACGGCTATTCGGAGGAGTGGCAAAAGGAAGCCGAGAAGCGCGGACTTCTCAATCTGCGTACCTCGGTGGATGCGTTCTGTTGCTTTGACGCGCCGAAGAACATCAAGCTCTTTGGCGAGCACGGAGTGATGAGCGAGAGCGAAATCCGCTCGAGAGAGGACATTTTGCTCGAAAACTACGCAAAGATTGTCAACATCGAAGCGCTGACGATGATCGAAATGGTCAGCCGCGATATCATTCCCGCCGTCAACGCGTATCTTGGTGACGTGGCAGGAACAATGGGCGCAAAGCTCGCGGTGATGCCCGAGCTTTCGTGCGAGGTCGAAAAAGATCTGCTTACAAAACTGACCACGCTCAATGCCAAGGCGTACCGCGACCTTGCGGTGCTCAAGGAGGTTGAACTGAAAGCGGCGGCGGAAAAGGATATTCTCAAGAGAGCGCAGTCATACTGTGACGAGGTCATTCCCGCGATGGCGACGCTTCGCCGTCACGTCGATGCGATGGAGTGCCTTACGTCAAGTGAGTATTGGCCTTTCCCGACCTACGGTGATATGATGTTTAAGGTTTAAAACAACAAAATTACCGCCAACCGAGCAATCGGTTGGCGGTTTTTGTTTTTTAATTAGAATTTATCGCTTTCGTCCTCGGGAATCACTTCCTTGAAGGCGGCAATGGCACATTCGATCATATCGTCGGTCGGTTCAAGCACGGTTACGCGCTGTAACCACATACCGGGTGCCGAAATGATGCGGGTAAAGAGGTTGTCGTGTCTGCCTGCCAGCTTGATGAGCTCGTAGCCGATTCCCATCGTCAGCGGCAGCAGAAGAAGCTTCAGAAGCGCGCGGAGAACCGTAGGCGGAACGTCACCCGTCAGCCAGATGAAGAGCGGGTCGATAAAGAAAGAAATAAACATTCCGACGAGAAGCATCAGTACGAGGAACGACGTACCGCACCGAGGATGGAAACGGCGCTCGCGGCGCACGTTCTCGACGGTCAGCTCTAAGCCGTGCTCATAGCAGAAGATGGTTTTGTGCTCGGCTCCGTGGTATTGGAAGGTTCTGCGGATGTCCTTCATCAGCGTCACGAGAAGCATATATGCCACAAGAACCACGATCTTGAGAATTCCCTCAAATGCCGATTTGATGAGTGATTCGAGTGCCGCGTTGTCGGGGGCAAGAAAGGGCATAATCGGGACGCACCACTTATATAGGAAGGTGGGGAGCATGACGAACAACAGAACGGCAAGCACTACGCCAAGCACACCTGCAATCGCCATAACGACGCCCATCAGTACCGAAGAGCTCTTTTCGTCACTCTTTTTGGTGGGTTCAGCGGTCTCGGTTGTCGTTGTTTCTTCGGTGATGTCGGGATTGGCGGGTTTTTCCTTGATTTCGTCTTCCAGTCCCGCAATCTCTGCCGAGCGCATCAATGCCTTGTAGCCGATCTTCATCGAGGAAATAAAGCCGAACACACCGCGAATGATCGGAAGTTTCGCAATCTTCGAGGGTTTCTTCGACTGATTCTCCAAAACCTCTAATACGATCTCGCCTTCGGGATTTCGTACTGCCATCGCGGATTTCTTCGGTCCGCGCATCATAATTCCTTCAATCAGAGCCTGTCCGCCAATCGAGGTTTTCTTGGCGCAGGTCTCCTTGCATTTTGTTTTTTTGCTCAAAACGGTTTCTCCTTTGTGTGTAGGTTACCAAAGCTTCGGACGATCTTGTTCGGTCAGATACCAGAAATTACCGTCGCTTTCGGGTTGTGTTTCGGAATAAAAATATACGGTGGCATCAAGAAACGCATCGTTCTGCTTTGCTGTGCCGTTTTCACGAAGTGTCGTGATTTCGGCTTCGTTGCCGTAAAAATAGATGGTTCGGAGCGCATCGCAGTCCTTAAATGCGCTGTCACAAATTTCGGTTAGTTCGGGGTGGAACATCACCGTGACGAGCGAGGTGCAGTCGGCAAAGGCGTTGTCCTCAAGGGTTTTGACACTCTTCGGGATTCGGATTTCCTTGAGTCCGCGACAGCCGAAAAAGGCATCGGGAGCAATCGAGGTCATTCCTTCGCCGAGAGTGACCGAACGAATCGCGTCGCAACCGTAGAAAGCACCTGCACCGACCTCGGTAAGTACCGCTCTCGGATCGATGACAAGCTCAATGCCTCGACATTCGTAAAAAGCGTCCTCGCCGATCGAAGTGACCGTTTCGGGCAGGGAAATGCACTTGACCTGCTCATTCGAAAGCTCCGAGAAGACCCCCTCACCGATTGCCGTGACGGTCAAGCCGTCCAGTGTCTTCGGAACGGGGAGGTCGCTACGAGTTTTGAGAAGCTTTGTGACGGCGGTCGTGCCGTCGCCCGTCGGCTCGTGGTCAAAGACGTCAGTAGCGGGAATCCAAGTGGCAAACAGTGTTATATCGGCAAACGCCACGTCGCTTCCAAAATTCCAAAAGGCACCGTCTTCGGTCTTCCAGCCGTCAAACAGCCAACCCTCTCTGGTCGGGTCATTGCCGCGCGGGATGGATTGTCCCTCCGCCACACGGATTCCTTCCACGGGAGAGCCGCCTTTGGTATCAAAGGTGATCGTATAATATACGGTTTCGTCTTCTTCGGTTTTCGTGCATCCGCCAAGGCAGGCGAGAAGAAAGAGAAGTGCCAGAAGAAGCGCACCGATTCGGTTACATCGAGTCATAAACCCCTCCGAAAAATACTTCGATATTTTATTATATCGTTTTTTTGAGAATTTGTCAACCGAAACGGGCGAAAAGAAGAAAAATGACGGCGGAATTTTCACCGCCGTCATTCTTTATTCATACTTGTTCATAAAAGTCAAAAGCCACCGCTCTTCCCGCCGAGTCGCCAAAGAAGCTTTCGCAAGAACTCAGCCGGCAAGACGAGGAAGGAGAAAGAGAGGGTGTAGAGAAGCTCGGATGCACTCAGAGGCATCGTGCGAAGCACACTTCCGCCGAGATAGACAAAGAGAATCTGCACGGAGCAGACGAGCGTCATAATCAGGAGAAACGCGCGGTTTTGGGAAAGCCCCGCGAAGAGGCGTAGCCGGTCGGTGCGCGCGTGAAAGCAATGGAGCACCGAGGTGAAGATAAAGAGCGCGAAAAACGCGGTCAGGTGGCAAAGAGAGGCGGGCGTTTGCCGAAAGTGTGAGGTCACGCGCGGGGAGAGAAGAAAAAAGAGAAACAGTCCGATGGTAAAGATGCCGAGCGTGAGGATTTGGTGAATCATATAGCCGTTGAGAATCGGTTCGTCACGGCGTTTCGGCTTTTCCTTCATATACGAGGGCAGGGGTGCCTCTCCTGCAAAGGCAAGACCGCCGAGCGTATCCATAATGAGATTGATCCAAAGCATCTGAACGACGGTGACGGGCGCGCCGATGCCGATAAACGGACCGATCATCGAAATGCCGACCGCACATAAATTCATCGTCAGCTGAAGCGTGATAAATTTTCGGATGCTCTTGAAGATGGTTCGCCCATAGAGTACGGCTTTGGCGATCGAGGCGAGGTTATTGTCTAGAATGATGATGTCACCGGCGTCGCGCGCCACACTCGTGCCCGCGCCCATCGCAAATCCGATGTCGGCACGCTTGAGGGCAGGGGCATCATTGACGCCGTCGCCCGTCATTCCCACCACGCGGTCGGCACTTTGCGCCACGCGAACGAGACGGCTTTTGTCGGAGGGAAGCGCACGTGCAACGACGGCAAGCCGAGGGAGAAATTTTGTCAGCTCCCCGTCCGAGAGTCTTGCAAGCTCGTCGCTCTCCAACACGATAGATCGTTCGGCTGTCAGAATGCCCGTGTCACGGGCGATTCTCTGTGCGGTGTCGCGATGATCTCCCGTGATCATTACCACGCCAATTCCTGCCCCCTGCAGCGTGCGGACAGCGTTTTTTGCTTCCTTGCGAATCGGGTCGCGTAAAAGCACGGCACAAAGAAGAGTCAGCTCGCCAAGAGAAGAGAAATCTTTGGGAAAGCGGTCGCCAAATGCCAAAAGAAGCACACGTCCGCCGTCGCGTGTCAGGTGACCGATGCGCTCGAACAGCGCGGACGAGAGGTCTCCCAACGGACGGCGTTTTCCCTCCGTATCCATCGCGTAACGAAGATGGGGAAGCAGACGTTCGGGCGCGCCCTTGATCAGATATCGTTCGGAAGTGCCTTCGAGCGCGACGGCAGAAAATTTTCTCGTGCTGTCAAAGGGGAGTTGATCGCATACACGCAGAGCGAGAGAAGATTCTTTTGGCAGTGACGCGAGCAGGGCGCGCTCGGTTGCGTTTCCCCCGAGGATTTCTCCCTCAGAGATCGTGGCGGAGGTGTTGTAGCGGCAAGAAATGTCATAGAGACGCGCCAGCGAGGGGGAGCGACGGGCGAGCGCACGAAAAGAGGGAAGCTCTTCTCCGTTGGCAAGAAGAATAGAGCCGACACTCATTTTTCCTTCGGTCAGCGTGCCCGTTTTGTCGGTAAAGAGAAGATCCATACTGCCCGCCGCCTCAATGCCGACGGGCTTTCTCACGAGTACCTGATCGCGGATCATTCGTCGGATGTTGGCAGAGAGGACGACAGCGATCATCATCGGGAGTCCCTCGGGAACGGCAACGACAATGACGGTCAGCCCCAGCATAAAGGCGTGAAGAAGATGCTCGAGAAGATAGGGCGTGTCGCGGAGCTTGAGTGCGATGACCTCGGGGCGCATTCCGCTCCCCACAAGGAAGGTGTAAAAGAGATAGGAGAGGGCGACGAGCACGGCGGCAAGATAGCCGAGACGGCTGATCTGCTTGGCGAGTTTGGAGAGACGGAGCTTGAGCGGACTTTCTCTGGTGTCAAGCTGCACTTCCTTGGCAATCTGTCCGAGAAAGGTCGTGTCTCCCACGGCGAAAATCTCGATTTCAGCATCGCCCGCAAGCACGGGACAACCGCGGAGCACGGCACTTTTTCCGTCGGGGGTCTTACGACGGTCGGTACTTTTTGCTTTCAATATCTCACGACTTTCGCCCGTCATCGACGATTGATCAACGCGAAGCTCTCCTTGAACTACGAATCCGTCGGCGGGAATTTGTTCACCCGCACTCACAAGCACACGGTCACCGACCACGATCTCCTCGATGGAAATTTCCCGCAGAACACCGTCTCGCCATACGCGATAAAAGCCCTTGGCGCATTCTTCGGAGAGGCGGCGGAATGCCGCCTCACTGCCGCGTTCCGAGAGGGTGGAGATGAGTGTGGCAAGAAAGACCGAGACGGCGATTCCAATGGTTTCCACAAGATCACCGCCGCGAAAGGTAAAAAAGAGATTCACAGCGAGGGCACAGAGAAGAATACGGATGATCGGGTCGCCGAGATTTCCGAGAAAATGGCGAAGAAAGCTTTTTTGTGCCTGCACGCTCATACGGTTTTCGCCGTGTTCTGTACGGGAGCGTGCTGCCTCGTCCGCCGTCAATCCTTTTCTGAGGTTTGTTTGTTCCGCCGTTTTCATACCGTCTCTCCTTTTTGGTTCTCATTCTGTTAAACTATATGAGAAATTCCTCGGCGGCATTCCGAAATGTTATGCGAGTGCAAATAAAAAGGCTCCCTTGTGTAAAGGGAGCTGTCGCGAAGCGACTGAGGGATTGTTTTTAGCACGAAAGTATCGTTTACAATCCCTCCGTCACGCTACGCGTGCCATCTCCCTTTGCACAAGGGAGGCTTGGTTTTCGCGTTGGTTTATCCTTTTACCTCAAATCGGTTTCGGCAACGGGGGCAGACCACGGTGTGCTTGCCCTTCGCTTTGGGGAGGCGAAGCACGGCGCGGCACTTGGGACATTTGCGGTAGACGTGTGTCTTACGGTCGCGAATTTTGTTGCGACGAAGACGGAAAAATCCGCAAAAGCGTTCGTTTTCCCGCCGCCGTTTGGCTACGTTGCGTGAAAAAATTCGGAAGAAAATCACGCAGATGAGCGGGATTGTGAGAAGATAGTGCGCGAAGCTGAGAATCATTCGCGGTCCCGTTGCTTCCAGCGGAAGTAACATTGAGATAATATAGTAGGCAAGCACGAGGAAAATATAGGCGCCGAGAAGTACGTTGTTCAGCGTATCTCCCCCGTATCTGCCGTACATAAAGCGTTGAAGCTTTTGCTTGATTTTACCCATTTGGAAGCCCTCTTGTTATTCGGAACGGAGTGCTTCGACGGGATCCTTTTTCGATGCCAAACGAGAGGGAATCAGTCCCGCGATAAAGGTCAAGAGCATACTGATCGCCACGAGAACGATCGCCGCGACCACGGGCAGACTTGCGCGAACGCCTTCTACACCCGACAGTGCGTGAATGATCGCGTTGATGGGCAGGCAGAGCAGGACCGTCGAAAGAATACCGATCATACCCGCAATAAAGCCGACAATGAGCGTTTCTGCGTTGAACACGCGCGAAATATCCTTCTTCGAGGCACCGATGGAGCGAAGAATACCGATTTCCTTGGTTCTCTCGAGAACCGAGATATAGGTGATAATTCCGATCATGATCGAGGAAACGACCAGCGAGATCGAAACGAATGCGATGAGCACGTAGGAGATGACGTCGATGATGATCGAGATTGAGGACATCAGAATGCCGACGAGGTCGGTGTATTCGATCTGCTGATCTTCTTCCACGCTGTCATTGTATTCCTTGATGAAATCTTCGATCATTTCCTTGGACGCGAAATCCTTGGCGTAGAAATGAATCGATGCGGGATCTGCCTGCTCGGCGTCACCGAGGAGCTTCAGATTGGATTCGTAGGTCGCGTCCTTGGTGGGAACAAGTCCGTAGAGGGTTTCTTCGATGAGAGCAAAGGTCTCTTCGTCAATCATTTCGGGGGTGTTGAGCAAGAATTGCAGACTCTTGTTCGAAAGCTTCCAATTGGGAAGATCGGCTTGAATCTCTGCACAGAGTGCTTGCTGATCTTCGGGGGAACAGCAACCGTAGAGCGTAGCAATCACGATGGTCCTCTGCGTGTCATTGAGTGAGGGCAGACGGAACATCAAATTCTCGGTGGTCAGAGGAGTATCGGGAATATTCAACTGCTGTGTCAGTTGATCGGAAGAAAGGATAGTATTGAGCATCATCGCGCCCATTCCGCCGCTTTGCGTATTCATATATTCGATGGCATTGCTGAGCAAGCCTTGAATTTTTTCGCGTTGCGGAGCATCCTCCATCATACCGAGAAATCCGATGACCGATTGCTCGTTGACGACGAGTCTGTCGCTGAATTCGGGATTCGAGAAGATCATCGAGGTTGCGATGGAATAGAATTTATCCATATTCGCCGAACCGACGCGATGAATCAGATCGCCGATGGTTTCTCTGGTATATTTAACTCGTTCAAACTTTGCGCCGTCGAGGACGTTATTGTTGGGAGTCAGTTTCTGCTGCTGGATGATCTCGCAGGTGGTGTTCTTCTCAAGCATCAGATCGGTCAGTGCCTTGGTGTAGCCAACCGCGCCCTGAATCGAGGTCGCCGAAACACCGTCCTTGGGACGGACGATACCCGAAATTACAAGCTCGGTGCCGTTCTCGGTCACGAATTTTTCCTGTGAAGAGGAGCCGTAGCCGTACTCACGCATATCCTGCCACTTAGGATACGGCGTACCATCTACATAGTAATAATCACCGTTCTTCGTATAAAAATCCGCGCTTGCAAGCATATAGAACTTCATACCGAGGAAGTCGTCGAGCGAATATTCCATATTGTGACGGGATTCATATTCGCCGTTTTGCATCAGCTTGGTCATAACGTCTTCCAACTCGTCTTGCGGAAGAATACCGAGCATATAGAGCGTCATCGCGCTGACTTGGTTGTTCTTGCCTACGACAAGCACGACCTCGTTGGCTTTTTCGGGCCAACGGCTGTCCTCACCGACCAACTCGTACTGCTGATCGAGCAGGTCTTGGTTGTTGATCATTTCTGAGAAGATGCTCATACCGCCCATCGAGGACATCAGATCGCTCATTCCCGCAAAGGCGTCTCCCATATTTTTGAAGATTTCAGAGGGGTTGACCTGCGTTTTTCCGTCGGCAGTATAGATTTGCATATCGAAATCGTAGGTGTACTGAATATCGCTGACGTGATCCGAGATCTTCGCGTAGTTCGCGTCAAGATAGCTCTTGAAGGATTTTAGATCGTTCTCCACCGTCGCGGACATCGCCGCCATCATCGTACCCATCGAGTCGTCGACGTAAATGGTATTGGGATCGGGATTCTCGATCTGCATTTGCGAGGTTTCGGTCATTGCCGACATCATGGCGGACATATCGGTTTCGGTACGGTTGAGCGAAAGGGGATAGGTCGAGAGGGTGTCCTCCTGAATCTGATCGATGTAGCCCTGAATGCCGTTCGAAATTGAAAGGATGAGCGCAATACCGATAATACCGATGCTTCCCGCAAACGAGGTCAGAATGGTTCTGCCTTTTTTGGTCAGAAGATTGTTCTTCGAGAGCGAGAGCGCGGTGAGGAAGGACATCGAATTTTTCTTTTGTTTCTTCTTCGCCGTCTTTTTTGCTTTTTTCTTGGGCTCTTCTGCTGCGGCAATCGGCGCGGGCTCGCCCTCAAAGGGGTTGGAGTCGTCGATCACAAGACCGTCGCGCAGACGGACGATACGCGTAGAATATTCCTCTGCAAGCTCGGGGTTGTGCGTGACCATAATGACGAGACGGTCGCGGGCAACCTCTTTCAGAAGCTCCATAATTTGAACGCTCGTCGTTGTGTCGAGCGCCCCCGTGGGCTCGTCGGCAAGCAGAATTTCGGGGTTGTTGACGAGTGCACGTGCAATCGCCACTCTCTGCATCTGTCCGCCCGACATCTGACTCGGACGCTTGGAGAGCTGATCTCCGAGGCCTACCTTTTCGAGTGCTTCTTTGGCTCTTTGTCTGCGTTCTGCCTTGGATACGCCCGAAAGTGTCAGCGCAAGCTCGACGTTCGAGAGAACCGACTGGTGGGGAATGAGGTTGTAGTTCTGGAAGACGAATCCGACCGAGTGATTTCGGTAATGATCCCAATCGCGGTCGAGAAACTCTTTGGTCGATTTTCCGCTGATGACGAGGTCGCCGTCGGTGTAACGGTCAAGACCTCCGATGATATTCAGCATCGTGGTTTTTCCGCAGCCCGACGCACCGAGAATCGAAACGAATTCGTTGCGGCGGAAATTCAGACTGACACCGCCGAGTGCGATTACTTCGCTTTCTCCCGTGACGTATTTTTTGACGATGTTTTTAAGCTTTAACATAATTCTCCTCTTCAAATTAATATGGAAACAAGATATCCACATTATCATATCATTTTTTTTTGAACGATTGATTTCATTTTCCGCAAAATTGTGTGAATTTTATACATCTTTTGTGACGTTCTTGTGAAAAAATCAATGAGCACTCAACGATTTTGCTTTTTTGCCCGAAAGACGGTAAGGGATTTTGTGAAAAATCTACATTGACAAGCGGAGAAATTTTTGGTAAAATAAAATGAAGTATTTTATCATTGAATGAATGAGTATTTTTGTTTTTTGAAAGGAAGAAAGAAGATGAAACATTTTGGAAAGAAGCTGCTTTCTTTGGGACTGGTTGCGATCATGCTCGCAAGTATGCTCCCGATGGGCATCTTTTCGGCAAGTGCTTTGGGTAGCATGGACTACAGCCAAAGCGAATTTATCATCAATGGTCCTGAGGATTGGGAAGCTATCTCGGATTTTGATGAAGATTTTGCAGACAAGACGATTGTGTTGAACTGCGATATTGAAAATTCCGATTTTTCTACCTTGCTTTCCACGTTTGCAGGTACGTTTGACGGTCGAGGACACACCATTTCCGGTGTTGATGCGACGGATGCTCTGATTGCAAAACAGACCACTGCAGGTGCTGTCATTAAGGATCTGACGGTAGAGGGCAAACTCAGCGGAACCGCAGATAGCGGTGTCGGTATGCTTGTCGGCTCGCACGACGGTACGGGTTCTCTGACGATCAGCAACGTTACGGTTAATGCTACCGTGGATACCTCCGCGAAGCATATCGGCGGAGTGATTGGTGTATTGAGATTGGAAGACGGACAGACCGCAACCTTGGAAAATCTGAACGTTAACGTAACCGTAACCAACGGCAAAACCGTAGACACCAACGTAATGTCGGGTACGGGCGGTGTGATCGGTATTTATGAGCCGATCGGTAAGCCTACTCTCAACGTAAAGAACGTCAATCTCTCGGGCAGCGTTTCGGCAAAAGCGTCGGTTGGCGGCGTGATCGGTGCGATTTTCTCGACCAAGACGCTCGGAAGCACGAATCCCTACAATAATGACGGTTCTTGGGAGAATGCTTTATATACGTATACGTGTAACGAATGTAGAATAACGTATGAGCCGTATACAGCAAGCGAATTTAAGGATATTGGTGGCAAGATAGTAGAGGACAAAGAAACGAAAATCAAAACTTATACTGCTCCGTGTGGTCATAATTGCATATGTGAGGCCTATAAGGGTGATTCATACGCAGGTAACGACAATAGTTACATACAGTACATCTCTGCCAAGGAGCTTTACACGGGCGGTACGGTAACGATTGCGAACTGCGCGAGCACGATGAACGTCTCGACCGATATTGCCACCGAGCTGATCGGTGCGGGCGGTGTTGTCGGTACGTTTGGCGGTTTTACGCGCTATTTCGGCGATAACTTTGCCTTTGACGGTGAACTGAATATCAACAATTGTGCGATTGGCGGAACGATCGAAAACACCTCGGGCGCAACGCATCCGAGCTCGGTCGGCGGTGTCCTTGGTGCGATGTCCTATAGCCACGCAACCGTCAACGTCGAGCACTGTCTCGTGACGGCGACCTTCTCCAACTCCTTAACGGGAGCAAACGGTGAGGGCGCGGGTCTGATTATGGGTACCAGCGGCTGTCAGACGATGTCGGCACTCAATATTAACAACACCGTAACGACGGCAGAGGATTTTGCTCTCATCGGAAGTATTATTGCCAAGGTGGGCGGCGGAAACCGTATGACGGGCGCTTGGCTCGTTTTGAATGATAAAAATCTTTTGTCCTCTGTTCCGATGATCTACAATTTCCTGGATGAAGACAAGGCGTATTATATGTACGGTACCTATCCCTGGACCTACTCCGCATCGGTGACCGATTCGTCGGTTGTGACCGTTACCGCAGAAAAAGCTGAGGATATGATCAACAGCGAAAACGGCTTCATCAAGCGAATCGGCGGTCAGGTAGCAGGATTTGGCATACAAAATAGTGTTGTACAGGAGAATCAGTATGCAATCCGCTTTATCGCGACGGCGTTGGTTGACGATATGCGTTCGGCAAAAATGACGGTTGTTGTTCGTAATGCAAGCACGGGCAAGGCGCTTAAGAGATTTGAGAAAGAGTGTAAGATTTATGATGCGCTCAGCACGTACGTCAACGGTGTCAAAATGGAATCCAAGATGGCAACCGAGTTCGGCGCAAAGAAATTCCTCGCTCTGACCATTGGTGAGATTCCCGCAGGAACGGCATACACCTTTGATTTTACTCCTTCCTACGTCAACGCTTCGGGTCTGACGGTGACGGGTGAGACTGTTTCCGTTCAATACAACGCAAATAATCAGTATGATGCGACGAAGAATTCCTTCGACGTAAATCCGCTGATTACCGCTCCCACCGTTCGTATCATTTCGAGTAATATTCTCACGGAAGATCCCAGATGGTATAACGAGGATAATACTCACAATGGAACGGGTGAAACATATGATGAGACTATGGACAAGGGATATAATGATACGACTATCTATAAGGATGGTAAGAACTACCATCGGTACTTCCGTGATGACCAGGTTGGTGAAAATCTTGGTCGTATCAATAAGAAATATGGCACGGGATGGGATGGAGAGAAACGTCTTGCAGAAATGGCAAATATGTATAAAGCATATCAGCCCGACTTTATTGGCTTGCAGGAAGTAAACGGATCGCCTACAATTCATAATGACACGACGTATTATTTTAAGGATCATACCACAATGCAGTCGGTACTTTTGGATGCAATGGGTGCAGATTACAAGTATGTTGTCTTTGACGGTGTTTCAAATGGAATTTCTCCCTTCAATCCCATTATGTACAATGCTACCAAATGGGAAGTGATTGATCAGAAAATTGCTACCGACAGCACGAAAGTGGATGGTATGCACCGTTGGCAGTGGGCGAGATTCAAGAGCATTCAGAATCCCGATTATGAGGTGATCGTTGTGAATATCCACGGTCATATCTCCTCATGCGAGATTACGTATGAGAAGTTCTTCAAGGATCTTAACAGAGAACTGAAGGAATTGGAAGAGAAGAACGTTCCGATTATGATCACGGGTGACTATAACTTGAAATCTACCAACACGTATCTGACGCAGACCTTGATTGAGGGAACGCAGATGAAGAACAGCATTCACATGGCATCGAACGTGGATGGTGCTTGGACCGATCTTGACCACGTCTTTGTATCGAGCAACCTCGCAACGGTAGAACAGCTTCGAGTCATCTCGAACAGATCGGGCGTTTCCAGAGCAACTGACCACCCGAGCGTCTTTGCGGACATTCGTTTGGAGTTGCCTTCGAATTTCGGTTCGTCGGCAGATTGGAACGACGGTAAAAAGTAAAAAACACAACGGCAGTCTGTTTTGGCAGACTGCCGTTGTTTTGTGCGCCGAACGTTCCTCCCAAAAGGGTAATTTCCACCAAAAAAAAGACGTCGTTTTGTGGAAAAAGGATATTGACAATTGGTTTTTTATTTGTTATACTAAAATAGTCTATTTATAAGGTGCATTTTTGTGCAATTTATAAAAAATATGATCGAATTTTTTGAAAGGAAGATATTTCTATGAAACATTGGACTCAAAAAGCGCTGTCGCTTGCTTTGGTTGTAGTCATGCTCGTAGCAATGATCCCCTTCGCTGTCTTTACGACGAGCGGATTGGATTATTCGAAGAGTGAATTTGAGATTGCAAACTTGAATGACTGGAACGATATCGCAAGCTATGCTGCGGCAAATGCCAACGCAAGATTTGCAGGCAAGACCATTAAGCTTACACAGAGCATTGACTTTGATGGAGCTACCATTCCTACCCTCTTCTCGCAAAATTTTGAGGGTACGTTTGATGGTCAAGACAATACCATCAGCAATTTCAAGACCACGACGGGTGCCGTTATCGCTAACGTGACGAACACGGGCGCGGTGATTAAAGACGTCACCATCGACGGTGAAATTGTATATAATACCTACGCCGCTGACGGAGTGACCAGAGGTTGGCAGGTGTTTGCCGGTATAGTGATTAACCGTATGGACGCGGGAACGGTGACCAACGTTACGTTAAAGGGTAGTATCAACTCGAACGCCTACAACGTTGGAGGTGTTGCCGGTGTTATTTCATTCCAAGACGGTCTTGGTATTACGTTGGAGAATATCAACGTGTCGGCGGCAGTACATAACGCTCGTCCCTACCCGCCTACGGTCGGCTGGCATACGGCAGGAGGTGTTGTCGGTAACGTAGACCCCAAGAATAACTCGCAGCTTTTGATCAAGAACGTCAATATGTCGGGTACTGTTATTAGAGATGACGGTCCTGCCGGCGGTATCGTCGGTTCGATTTTTACTCGTGGTGATGCTGCGAGAGATCTCTATGAGAGCGGAACGATCAATATTGAAAACTGCCAGATGTCGGGTACGGTAACTTCTGCTACGGGCAGAGCAGGTAACGGTGCCGGAGGCATTGTCGGTACGTTTGGTACCTTTAAGAAAGAATCGGGCGATTATGATGCCTTCAATGGGGAACTGAATATCAACAACTGTGTGATCGACGGAACGGTACAAAACACCAATACGACCTCGCAAGATCCTCTGGCGGTTGGTGGTGTCATTGGAACGATGGGATACTCCCACGCAACTGTCAACGTGGAGCACTGTTTGGTAAGCGCGAACTTCCCCAAGCAGTCTGTTACTCAAACGAACGGCAAGGGTGCGGGTGTAATTCTTGGTGCAGGTATGTGTCAGCTGTCGTCGAATCTAAACGTCAACAATAGTGTGACGACGATGGCAAACGCGAATGTGATCGGACACGTTATTAGATCGGAAGATAGAAGCAAGGCACTGCTTGTGCTCAACGGAAGCAATCTGAATGCTACCGAATTACCGAATGTATTTCCCGACGGTGTTTGGTTCTACACCAACGCCATCAACGACGGTTCGGTACTGACCGTATCGGAAGATGCGGCAGATGCGATGGTCATCAAGCAAGACGGCTTTATCCAGCGCGTTGGCGGACAGATTACCGCCTGGGGTGTGCAGGATAACGTCGCAAACGACGCGGTTTTGACGGCAAAAGATCAATACGCGATTCGCTTTATCGGTGTTTCTCACGTTGCGGACGTTGCTTCTGCCAAGATGACCGTGGTCGTTCGCGATTCTTACACGGGTAAGGCATTCAAGAAGTATGAAAAGGCTTGCTCGCTGTATGACGCGCTCAGCGTTTACGATGTGAATGGCAAGGTCCTCGAGCGCAAGGAATCCAACGAGTTCGGTGCCGAGAAGTTCCTCGCGCTTACCATCGGTGAGATTCCCGGTGGCGAGACCTACGTCTTTGACTTTACGCCTTCGTATACCACGGCATCGGGACTGACGATGACGGCAGAAACCGTTTCGGTTACCTATGATGCCAACGGTCAGTACGTCAAGGAAAAAGAATCCTTCGACGCAAAGAAGCTCGTTCTCTCTCCCACGGTTCGTGTGATGTCGAGCAATATTCTCGTTGTAGACAAGGTATCCACCAACTATGATGGCTATTTGACTGACCATGAAGCAAGACTGAAAAATATGGCGAATCTTTATAACGTTTATCAGCCTGATTTTATTGGTTTGCAAGAGGTTGCCGATTCTACGAAGGTGAACGGTGTGGATTGCTTCGACGGTGTCAAGACGATGCAGTCGGTGCTGAAATCCTATATGCCTGCTTACGAATACGTTGATTTCTCGGCGAAGTTGAATGGAAGCTCTCACTTTACGCCAATTATGTACAACTCCAATCAGTGGGCGGTTGTGGAAAGTGATATTATGACAGAGAGCGTTTGTTCGGCTGCTTGTACGATGCACCGTTGGCAGTGGGCAAGATTTGAAAATATTGCTAATCCCCAGTATCAGGTGATTGTGATGAACATTCATTCTCCGCATAGTAGCGAGAAAGAAACGGGACAGGTGCATTTGAAGTCGAGAATTCCTTTCTATACGGCAGTAAATGCTGAGATCAAAGAACTCGAAGCAGCATATCCGGACCTTCCGATTATGATTACGGGTGACTATAATGCGGATCCCACCAAAGACGAAAGGGATTACAAGGCAGTTTTCGAAGCTCTTACGAACGGTACGACACTTGCCGATACCAATGATTTGACTACGAATAATGAACAGAGAAACATTGACAATATCTTTATGACCTCGGGTGATGCTACCGTTACGCAGACTCGTGTGGTGTACACCTTGAATGGTACTACGGGAGTCATGGTTTCTTCCGACCACCGTCCTACCTTTACGGATATTCAACTCAAGAGTATTTACGTACCTACGCCCGGTTCCTCGATGGGATGGGGTGAAGGTGATCCGATCGGTTAGATGTCGGACGCAGCTAAGGGCGCCAAAATCCTTGGAGTCAGACATCTTTCCGACAGTCAGGTTGTCTATACCGACTGGACCTGCTCGGGAATTGAATTTATCGCAGAAATTACCGAACTCTCCGATATTACCGTGACGGCAAGCTCGACCGCGCCTTGCTATTTCAAGGCATACGTTGACAGTGCACTCTGGAAAAACGGAAGCTCGGATTACTACACGGTGAACGGAGAAAGCACGATCGTGCTGGAAAATGTTCCCGTGGGAACGCATACCGTTCGACTGGTCAAAGCAACGGGATATACACTCGCGCAGGCAGAGCTTCGCAAGATTGAGGTCTGCGGAAGCATCCGCGCGACGGCTGACAAGGAACTCTATATTGAGTTCCTTGGCGACAGCATCTCCTGCGGTTGGGGTGTTGTCGGTACGCACGACGGCGGTTATGCTTCGCAGGACGGTACTCTTGCGTATCCCTACCTTGTGGCAGAAGCACTGAATGCCGACTACTCGATTATGGGGTTGTCGGGACGCGGAGTGATTCACGGAACCGATCTCAATTTTGATAAGGACTATCTTAAAGCAAGTCCTAGCCGTTCGGATGCCGAATATGGCTTTGGTCGCAAGGCGGACGTTGTTGTGATTAACCTCGGTACGAATGACCGCGGAAATCATGCCGATACGGCGGCATTTGAGGCAGCGTATGAAACGATGCTCGAGCGTATCTTTGCCAAGAACGGCGACGATTGCATCGTGTATTGCCTCTGGGGTGCGATGAACGATACGTATAACACGCAGATTCAGAATGCCATCGCAAGCTACAAGGCAACGCATTCGACGGCGCAGATCTATACGTTGGAGCTTCCCGCTTCGACGGTGGCAGGCGGTGCACCTTCGTGGGGACATCCCTCGATCGAAGATCACGCAGGCTATACGACACTGCTGACGAATGCGCTCCGAACCGTAATTTCTTAATTCAAACCATCAAACCCTCGTGCTTGGTCACGAGGGTTTTTTCTTTTTTAAATTTTAAAAAACTCTTGACATCTCTGCATAAATCGTGTATAATAACCATACAATATAGTTATCAATACCACATCGCAAGGAGATAGAAATGTCGAAAAAGAGAATTTGTTTAAGAGATCGCATCCTGCCCGACTATACCAAAGGAGAAGAGATTTTTAATATGGTCACGCACATCGTCGGCGGTGCGGTCGGAATCGCTACGCTGGTGCTTTGTGTGGTGATCTCGGCAATCCGAGGAAGCCTTTCGGGCGTGCTTTGCGGCACGGTGTTTGGCGCGTCGATGATTATTCTCTATACCATGTCGAGCGTCTATCACGGACTTCATGTCAATATGGCAAAAAAAGTGTTTCAGATCATCGATCACTGCACCATCTATTTTCTCATCGCGGGCACCTATACGCCGATTCTGATTTGCGGAATGGCACCCATCAACCCATGGGCGGGTTGGGTGACCTTTGGCGTTCTGTGGGGGCTGACCGCACTGGCTGTGACGCTTACGGCAATTGACCTTTCCAAATATAAGGTGTTCAGTATGATCTGCTATATCGCGATGGGATGGTCGGTCATCTTCAGTCTAAAGGTTGCCATCGAGGCACTCAGCTTTGGAGGATTTGCACTGGTGCTCGGCGGCGGACTCTTCTATACGGGCGGCGTGATCTTTTATAAGTACGGAAAGAGTAAGCGATATTTTCATTCGATCTTTCATATTATGACCCTGCTCGGAAGTATCTGCCATTCGATCGGAGTGATTCTCTATATTATCTGTAGGGTATAAAAAAGAAACGGATTTCGGTCCGTTTCTTTTTTGATTATACAAGATCTGCAAGCTCGAAAATCAAACGCTCGGTTTTGTCCCAGCCAAGGCAGGGGTCGGTGATCGATTTTCCGTAAACGTGATCTCCGATCTTCTGTGCGCCATCCTCGAGATAGCTCTCGATCATAAAGCCCTTGACGTAGCTTCGAATTTCTGCCGAGTGACGGCAAGAGTGAAGAACCTCTTTGCAGATTCTCGGTTGTTCGGCATATTTTTTGCCTGAATTTGCGTGGTTGGCGTCAATGATAACTGCCATATTTTGGAGATTCCGAGCGGAGTATTCGTGATAAAGATGGGCAAGATCCTCAAAATGATAATTGGGGAGCGATTCGCCGTGCTGATTGACCAAACCGCGCAAAATTGCGTGAGCGAGGGGATTTCCCGTCGAAACGCATTCCCAACCGCGGTAGAGAAAGGTGTGCGAGTGCTGTGCCGCAGTGATCGAATTGAGCATGACCGAAAGATCTCCGCCCGTGGGATTTTTCATACCGACGGGAATGTCCATTCCGCTGGCAGTCAGGCGGTGCTGCTGATTTTCGACCGAACGAGCACCGACGGCAACGTAGGAGAGCAGATCGGAAAGATAGCGGTAGTTTTCGGGATAGAGCATTTCGTCCGCGCAAAAAAGTCCTGTTTCTTCAATTGCACGAGTGTGCAGACGGCGGATCGCGATGATTCCCTCCAGCATATCTTCAGCGGCTTCGGGATTGGGCTGGTGTACCATTCCCTTATAGCCGTCTCCTGTCGTACGTGGCTTGTTCGTGTAAATGCGGGGGATGATCAGAAGCTTGTCGGAAACCTTTTCCTGTACCTTGGCAAGCCGCGTGATATACTCAAGCACCGCGTCCTCACGGTCGGCAGAGCAGGGGCCGATGATCAAAATCATACGGTCGTCCGTGCCGCGAAAAACGTCAGCAATTTCACGGTCACGGAGAATCTTTTTTTCGGCATATTCGGCTTTCAGCGGATACTGTGCTTTCACGTCCATCGGGATCGGGAGCTTGCGAATAAATTTCATATTGTGTTGCATCATCAATACCTTCCTTGGTAGATTACTCCTATTATACACCCAAAAAAGAGTGTTGTCGAGCTTTTTTTGCAAAAAAAGTCGGTTTTGAAAAATAAATTTTTTCAAAGAACCCTTTTCTCCCTGAAAATGATTGACGGGCATACGATTTTTTGATATAATATATGGTAGAAAATGTCAAGAAAAGAAGATAAGGAGATTGCGATGGAACGCTATGGTTTTCGGGAGATTTCTCCCCTGATGCTTGAAAATGCAATGCAGAAAATCGGAAAGGAATGGATGTTGATTACGGCGCAGGATGAAACCAATCAACGCGCCAATGCGATGACTGCCAGTTGGGGTGCACTCGGCGTTCTCTGGGGCAAAAATATCTGTACCTGCTTTATCCGTCCGCAACGGCACACCTACGGATTGATGGAGGAAAACGGTCGTTGCTCGATCGCGTTTCTCTCCGAGGATTACCGAAGCGCGCTTCGTCTCTGCGGAAGCAAGAGCGGACGCGATATCGATAAGCTTTTCGAGGCAGGACTGCACACGGTCAAGTGTGAGGGTGTTCCTGTGATCAAAGAGGCGAATAGCGTGCTTCTTTGCCGAAAGCTCTATGCCGATGATTTGAAAAAGGCGTGCTTTATTGACAAGGAATTGCTTTCCCATTATGCGGCGGAGGATTATCATCGAATGTACGTTTTGGAAATTGAAAAAGTTTACCGAAAAGAAACGGAGTAAATAACAATGGATTTGCGCGAAGAAATTGAAATGCTATGCCAAAACGCGAAGATTGCCGCGGCGAAGATGGCACTTACTACGACGGAGCAAAAAAACGCACTGCTTGCTCGGATTGCCGAGTATTTGGCAGAGGAAACCGATGCTTTGGTAGCAGCGAATCAAGAAGATTTGGAGCACGCAGAGGAAAACGGTGTTTCCAAAGCAATGATTGACCGATTGACGCTGACTCCCACTCGGATTTTGGGGATTTGTCAGGCACTTCTGAGTCTGACCGAGCTCGAAGATCCCATTGGCAAGGGAGAGACGTGGACGCGGCCTTCGGGACTGACAATTTCCCGTGTTCGTGTTCCGCTCGGTGTGGTCGCAATGATTTATGAGGCAAGACCGAACGTTACGGTGGATTCTGCCGCTCTTTGCCTGAAAACGGGAAACGCAGTGATACTGCGCGGTGGAAAAGAGGCGATCCATACGAATATGGCAATCGTTGCGGTCATCAAAAAAGCGCTTGATGATTGCGGCTTGGATCCTCACGCGGTGGAGCTTGTCGAATCGACCGAACGGGAAAGTGCACAAATCTTAATGACGATGCGTGGCTGGGTCGACGTGCTCATTCCCCGCGGTGGCAAGGGACTGATTCGAAGCGTGGTCGAGAACGCAACCGTGCCCGTGATTGAAACGGGCGAAGGAAATTGTCACTTGTACGTGGATGACAGTGCCGACATTGCGATGGCACTTTCGATTGCAGTGAATGCAAAATGCTCACGTCCGTCGGTTTGTAACGCGGTTGAAACGATTCTCGTACACGCAGGTATTGCGGCAGAGTTTTTGCCAAAGCTTGCCGAAGGGCTGGCAGCATTTGACGTCGAGATTCGTGGCTGTCCGCGTACAAAAGTGCTGATTTCGATGGCAAACGAGGCGACCGAAGAGGATTACGTGACCGAGTATAACGACTATATCGTGGCGATCAAGGTGGTCGATACGCTTTCGGATGCGATTACGCATATCAACAAATACAGCACGGGACACAGTGAGGCGATCGTAACGACAAACGAAGCACATGCCGAGCGTTTTCTCAACGAGATTAATTCGGCGGCGGTGTACGTGAACGCTTCCACAAGGTTTACCGACGGTGGCGAGTTTGGATTTGGCGCGGAGATCGGGATTTCCACGCAAAAGCTGCACGTCCGCGGACCGATGGGACTCTCGGCGCTGACGACCGAAAAATATCTTGTTCGTGGAGAGGGGACAATTCGATGATGAATACGAAACGTACGAAATGGATGATTGCCTCTGATATTCACGGCGACTACGATTGCGCCAAAGCACTTGCCGAGCGCTATGCGGCATCGGGGGCGGAGCGACTGATCCTTCTGGGAGATCTTCTGTACCACGGACCTCGCAACGATCTGCCCGCAGGATATGCGCCGAAAAAGGTCATCGCACTGCTCAATGAAATGAAGAACGAGCTTCTCTGTGTTCGCGGAAACTGCGATACCGAGGTCGACCAGATGGTGCTCGAATTTCCCATTCTTGCCGACTATGCCTATCTGTCGGTCGACGGTCTTTCGATCTTTGCAACCCACGGACATACGCACAACCTGAAAAATCTGCCCTCGCTCAAAGCGGGAGAGATTCTGCTCCACGGACATACCCACGTCCCTGCGGCAGAGAAATTCGGAGAAAATAATCTTTATCTGAATCCCGGTTCGACTTCGATTCCTAAGGAAAACTCACCTAAGAGCTACCTTACGTACGAAAACGGTGTCTGCACCTTCTTTGACCTCTTCGGCGGGGAATACCGCACGTACGAGCTATGATGAAATACCCGAAGTGCCATAAAAAATTGTGGTAGAAAAAGGTTTTGAAAAAAGAATAACGGCAAAGTACCCTGACGGAACTTCCCGTTGGGGTACTTTTTCATCAAAAAACTACGTTTCGTTGATATTTTCAACCGAAAATAAACGAAGCGTTGCTTGTCAAAGAAGCGATGATATGATATAATGGAAGTAACAAATTATCTTTGAAGATCAGAAAGGAAAAAAGCATGCGAGCTGTGGATCATCTGTGTAAAAATATCAAGGAGCAGGTAGGCGCTGTGATTGTCGGAAAGGAGCAGGTCACCGAGCTTGCGGTCATTGCGCTTTTATGTGAGGGACATATGTTACTTGACGACGTCCCCGGTACGGGAAAAACGGTACTGGCTAAAACCTTTGCGAAGGCACTTTCTTTGGATTTTAAACGAGTACAGTGCGTTCCGGATATGCTTCCCTCCGATCTTGTGGGTGTGAATTTTTTTGATATGAAAGCATCGGAATTTCGCTTTGTTCGCGGTCCCGTGTTTACGAATATTCTGCTGGTGGACGAGATTAACCGCGCAATGCCGAAAACGCAGTCGGGACTCTTAGAGTGCATGGAAGAGCGGCAGGTTTCGGTCGACGGTATCACCTATCGATTGGACGAGCCGTTTATGGTGATCGCGACGCAAAATCCCGTAGAAACCAAGGGAACCTTTGCACTTCCCGAGGCACAGCTTGACCGATTTTTGATCAAGACCTCGATGGGATATCCCACGCATGCGGAAGATGTGGAGATACTTCACCGAATGATCGCATCCGAGCAGGGGGCGACCACAACGTCTCCCGTGACACTTGAGGATATCAGAGATGCCAAGGAAGAAGTGCGCTCGGTATACGTACACAGAGATCTTCTTGGCTACGCCTCGTCGATCTGTGAGGCGACACGGCACGAGAAGGACGTGCTTCTCGGCGCAAGTCCGAGAGCGATGATCGCGCTGGTTCGCGTCGCAAGAGCACGTGCCGCCATTTTGGGCAGGGATTACGTTCTGCCCGATGATATCAAGTTTGCGGCAATTCCTGTGCTCGCACATCGAATTGTATTCCAAAATCAGTTTTTCCACAAGGGAGATTTGGGACGTGAGCTTGTTGCTTCGGTGTTGGATCAGACGCCTGTTCCCAGTGAAGATATTGATTTTGCTTCTCGATAAAGGAAGATACCGAGATGACATCTTTCTTTGAACTTTTTTTGAGCGTTCTATTTTCGCCTTGGTTTTGGGGTGCGCTCGGTGTGCTTTGCTTTGGCGGCTTGATGCTGTTGATGTACCGAAGAGGAAAGCAATGGGCACTGTCGCAAATGAGATACGCCCGTTCCTTTTCGACCGACGGAGTTTTTGTGGGAGAGACGCTGGAAATGACCGAAACGGTGAGAAATTCGGTTTGGTTTCCGCTTTGTTCGATTTCTGTGGAGTTTTTTGTGCCCGGAGGACTGACGGTGGACGAATTGAAGTGCTCCGAAATGACAAAGGTGACGAGTATTTTTTGGATTCCGCCCTATTCCACCGTTTCCAAAAAGCACGTGATTGAGGCAGATCGCAGAGATCACTATCGCTTTCATACCGCGACGGTGACCTATCGGAGCTGTGACTTTGAGTTTTCGGACGAGCTGGATTTTTATGCCTATCCGAATATTTATCATACGGGGATCACGCTTTCTCCCAAGCTGAACGATTCGGCAGATACGCTTTCAAAGAAAAAATATATCGAAGATCCTTTCTTCGTTTCGGGGATTTCTCCGTATTATCTTGGTGCACCCATGCGGTCGGTCAATTTTAAAGTCTCGGCGCGCTTTTTCTCGGGCGGTGTCCGCCAGCTGATGTGCAATCGCTACGATTCTTCGCAGAATTTGGACTCTATGATTCTTCTGGACGTCAGCTCTTATTCGCAATCAAGACTTCACGACGAGGAACGGGTAGAGTTGGGTCTTCGCTATGCTTGTTTTCTTTTTTGTGAAGCGATCAAGCATAGCGCAAACGTCGGATTTTCCGCAAATTGTGCGCAGGATTCGTCTCCCTATATTCACATTCCGTGCGGAAGCGGTGAACTACATACGAAAAAAATTCTCGAAGCCTTTGCCCAAATCACGTGGTATTCCAAAAGAGATTATTCGACCGTAGCACTTTTTCAGAAAATTCTTCCCACGCTCGATCGTATGACCGATCTCTTTTTGATTACTGCGAGCGTGGACGATGAAATGGCAAAACTCATTTACCAAGCAGAGCAATTCGGATATGCCATCCACGTCATTTTACTTGAAACAAGGAGTCCGTATGAAGATGCTGTATCAATTTCGGTATGAATGGAGCTTGCTCTTTCTCCTTGGAATTCTTGCGGGGCTTGTGTATTTGTTTCCTGTAGAGGGAAATGGCGCGTTCCTTTGGGGGGCAGGTCTGACACTATGCCTTGCTTTGATTCTGCTGGTGCTTTGGCGACTGTATCAAATCAAGTGGAAAAGAGCCATTGCCCTCGGAATTCAAAAAGTATTTTCCGCCATCTCAAGAAGATTTTCTCTTTGGATGGAGCAGCGCAGTATTCGCAACAAAAGAAATATTCTTTTAGGTGAAACAAACATTCGGTTTCACTTTGAGGAAAGTGAAAAAACGAAAAAAAAAGCAAAAAAACAGCCTCGCTGGCGGCAACTGAAAACCGAACGCCAAAAAATGAAATATCTCTATCGGCAGACGGTGAGCGCACGGATTCGCCGCGGCACACGGATTTATGCGAGTCATACCCCCGAAGAAATTCAGACGATGGATGAGAATAGCGCAGTCGAGAGCGAAGTTTTTTCGCTTTATACAAAGTATCGCTACGACGAACGCACAGAGCCGCCCGAAGGCAGTGCCGAAAAGATCAAGAACGAAAAATAGGAAATGTAAGGAGAGGTTATGGAGATCACCATTGCGAAATCACTCAAACGGCTTCGAACTGAAAAGGGAAATACCCAAGAAGAGCTTGCCGCCCATCTTTCGGTTTCCGCGCAGGCGGTTTCCAAATGGGAACGGGGAGACGGAATGCCCGATATTTCCTTTCTGCCGCGGATTGCATCTTTCTATGAAACCACCGTCGACGATCTGCTCGGCTGTGAAGAGGTTCGGAGAAAAGAAGAACTAGAAAAGTTTGCGGATCAAGTTCAAAAGCTTTCCGCGGACGCCGATCTTTCAGAACGGTTGGCACTTTGCCGCGAGACTTATGCCCGATATCCGAATGAAAATATCGTGTTACAGCATTTGTCGTTCGCACTGTATGAGGAGAACGTAGAGAAAAATGCAAAAGAAATTCTCCGTCTTGCGCAAAAACTTTTGGAAAGGGGAGACCTTGAACAACGCGTCCGAGCACTTCAAATTCTTTCGTTGACGCACGAAGCCTTAGACGATTACGAGCAAGCGGTCGCCTATGCCAATATGATACCGACGCGATGCGATCTTTTGATCTCGGTACTCAAGGGAGAGGCTCTCGTGGATCATTGTAGGCACTATTTTTGGGATCTTTGCGAGAATGCGCGTAAGTTTGGCGAACGCCTGATCTCCACCCCCGAGGCAAAATACACTGACGAAGAAAAGCATCGAATGGAAGGGATGATCTACGATCTGTTTTACACCGTGTTTGAAGACGGTGATTTCGGTTTTTGGGAAGTGCGTCTGGCTCGCATTTGCGAACGAATGGCACTGTTTTCGGTCAGGATGGGCGCGTGTGAGCAAGCATTGAACGAGCTGGAAGAAATGTGCTCTCATTTTGAAAAATTCTATGCCTTCTCGAGCATTGATCACACATCTCCCTTTGTGCGCGACATTCACTATGCGCGTCAGGCGTGGCACGATCGGGAAAAAGAGGTTACGGGGAAGGCTTATATCGAGCGACTGCAATGCCCGACGTATAACGCACTGCACGATAATCCCCGCTTTGCAACAATTTTACAGCGTCTCGAAGCATTGGAATAAGATAAAAAACACGGAAACGCTATCTGCGTTTCCGTGTTTTTTTATCCTCTGTACTTTTTTAAAAATTCCGCACTTATGCGAAGACTCTCGAAGGGGGATTTCGTAAAGCCGTTGTCCTGCTCGACGACGTAATGTTTCACGCCGATCTGTTCTGCCGTGGCAATGACCTTGTCCCAAGCCACCGAGCCCTGACCGACCTCACAGATCTTGTGCACGTATTTCTTCGGCTCGACTTCTGCAAGGTAGGTGTCCTTGAGGTGCAGAATATCAATTCTACCCGCCAGACGCTCCATCCAATCGACAACATCTCCGCCGCCTGCCGTGACCCAGCAGGTATCCAGTACGAACGAGGTCGTCGCGGGATCGAATTCTTCATAGAAAAGATCCATCATCGTCTTGGTTCCATCGATGCGGAGAAATTCAAAGTCGTGGTGGTGATAGGTCAGCTTCATTCCGTGCTTTGCATAAACCTCTGCGGTGCGGTTGAACTCGGAAATGAACGCTTTCAGCGTAGAGAGATCCTTGCGTGCGTCGGAGGGCATACTGCCGATACCGATGTTGGTCGTGCCCCAAGCCTTGTGGAGCTTGAGCATATGCTCTTGCTCATCTCTGACTTCGCGAAAAGAGATGTGCGTACCGACAACCGAAAGACCGTTCTTTTTGAGAAGCTCGCCGAAGAGCATCTCGTCAAACTCGGTGCCGGCCGTGTGTACCTCGGTGTAACCGAGCTCGCGGAGCTTACGGAAGGTCAGATCAGCGAATTCGGGATCCTTGAGATAATCGCGAACGGTATAAAGCTGAAGTCCAAGATTTTTGATCATAGGGGAACTCCTTTACTTGATCTGTGTACCCGTGGGAACGGCATCGTCGACGAAGATGACCTTGCAGCCACACGCATTGTTTGTGCCTGCGAGGAGCATACCCTGTGAGGTGACGTTGCAGATTCGGTTGGGCTTGAGGTTGGCAACGACGATGATCTTCTTGCCGATGAGATCCTCGGGCGAGTATTCTTCCTTGATCGAGGACATAATGACTCTCTCACCGATGCCGTCATCGAGCGTCAACTTCAGGCAGGAATGCGACTTGCGGACGCCCTCTGCCTTGAGAACCTTGCAAACGCGAAGGTCGATCTTCGAGAAGTCGTCGATGGTGACCTGCTCCTTGACGGGCTCGACGGGATCGGGCTCGCGGTTTTCTTCGACCGTAGCAACCTCTTCACAGCAAGCCTCCTCAGCGGGAGCATTCGCCGCCTTTTCCTCGTCGGTTTCGGGATACGAGAAATCAAGCAGTCCGACGTAGCGTTCGGGCTCGATCGCAAAGAGGAAGAGATAGAGACGAGGACCTTTTTCCTTGTCAATGAGAAGCTTATAAACCGTGCGGAAGAACGCACCCTGAATTCCCTTGAGCTCCTTGTCGGTCATCTCGGTGCCGTACACCTGCTTCGGGATCGCGTAGAGCTCGGTGTTGAGCTCGTCGAGCGTGTAGCCACCCTTGGCGATATATGCGTGCAGCAGCTCGATTGCCTTCTTCTCCTCGTCGGAGAGGGTATTGAATACTTCAAAGTTTCTCGTGGTACGAAGCTTGTTGACCTGGTCGGGCGCACACTGCTCGAGCCAGAATTTGGCGCGCTTGAGACGGTCGGAAAATTCTGCTTCCTTATAGGGGGTTCCGATTTTCTCGAAAACGGTCTCCAGCATTGGAATGTTGAAGTCAACCACCGAGCCCAACTGAACGAGTAGCGCCATCGGAACGGTTTCGACACGGCGTCCCTCGACCTCGCAAGCGGACATAATACTCTCTGTCAGCTCGTTTGCGGTGCCCGCACGGCAGTCGGAGAGCATCTTGTCGAACTCAAAGTACTGACGGAGAATTCCGTCGTCAAAGCAAATGTCAAACGCCTTGGTGGGGTCGGTCTTGGCGTAGAGCCAGAGAAGGACCTCGGGCTGATAGAGGCGGAGCAGGGTATCGGGGGTGAGGTTCAGACCCGACGAAGAGGACATCTTGCCGGTCATGCCCTTAATACCGATAAACTCATAACCTTGATAGATCGGAGCGTCGTGTCCGAAAATGCGCTTTGCGATGAGCTTGGAGTTATTGTACGAACCGGTGGGCGCGGAGTGATCCTTTCCACCGGGCTCAAAGTCAACCTTCTCATAGCCCCAACGCATTGCCCAGTCGACCTTCCAACCGAGCTTGCAGTTGTGGTTTTCAAGGAAGTTGAAGTGACCGCTGTGACCGCAACGGCAAGTGTAATCTGCCTCGGTGCCGTCCTCGGAGAAGGACGTAATGGTCGTAAAGTCGGTGTGACATTCGGGACAGAAGATGCTCACGGGTGAGTAAACCGCCTTCTCGGCATCGTGCTCAGCCTTCAACTCCTCGGGCGACTTCGAGGTGTCCTTCGTCTTAAAGGAGTCGAGAATTTCAAAAATTTCGCCTCTCTTGCGGATCGACTCGATGATCGCGTCGGTGTATTTGCCCGAGCGGTACATTTCTGCCTGATAGCGGCAGTCAAGATCGATGCCGAAGGGCTCAATACCCTTGAGGAACTCTTCCTCAAAGTGTGCGGCATAGCTTTCGTGACAGCCCCAAGGGTCGGGAATATCGACGTAGGGACAGCCAATATATTTGTCATAGGTGTTGCCAACGACAGCTTGTACGTTTGCGGGGATCTTGCGGCAACGGTCAAACTCATCCCACGAGATGATGAGACGCGCCTTTTTGCCCTGCTTGCGGAGAGCCTTTACCACGAACCACGGCGTTGCGAGATCGCGGAAGTTTCCAATGTGAACCGAGCCAGAGGGACTGACACCCGCGGCGCAAACGTATTCTTCCTTGTCGGGATTGCGCTCAATAATTCTCTGCGCAAGTTCTTCAGACCAATGCATAATATTCTCCTTATCATATAAAATCCATATTCTTTTTTATTGTAGCACAAAAAAAGTAAAAAGTCAACCGTTACAAAAACAATTCCAGAAGAAAGACGATCAGACAGGACGATACCGCCACAAAGAAGAGACTTCGACCGAACCAAGCCAAAAGAATGGCGGCAACCAGTGCCACCGTCGCGGCAATCGGTGACTGCGTTGCGTGAAGAATTGCAGGGAAGGTCATCACGGCAAGTGTTACGTAGGGAACGTAGTAAAGGAACGAGCGGAGCGTGCGGTTTTTGATCTCCTTTCGAATAAGCGTCAGCGGGACCACGCGGATGAGGAAGGTCACACCTGCCATGCAGGCAATATAGATGTAAATGTTCATTCTTCCGCCTCCTTTCGGCTGCCCTCGTCATCCTTTATGGGGAAGAGCAGAGCCGCAACGAGAGAAATCACAACGGTCAAAAGGATAATGCGAATTCCCTCTGAAATCTGGGAAATCAAAGGAAGGCATGCGCAGGCAAAGCTTGCCGCAAAGCTGATAGCAACAAGACCGAGCACCACGCGATTTTTTCGTGCTTCGGGAACGAAGACCGAAATAAACATGCCGTAAAGCCCCACGCTTAACGCGCTGATCACACGAAGCGGGAGCACGTCACCGAGGAGCACGCCCACAAAGGTGCCGCTTGTCCAACCCACGGTTGCAACACAGAACGTGCCGTAGGTGAAAAAGGGATCGAGGGCGACGGGGAGACCAATCGAGACACCGAAGATTTCGTCGGTTACCGTGAAGCCGAGCAGAAGCCTCTGCCAGATGGGAACACCTGACTTGAGCTTTTGGCTGAGTGACGCCGACATCAAGAGATAACGCGCGTTGGCAACCGCCTCCATCACGAGCACCTCGAGATAGCTGGCACCTGCGGCGATCAGCGTAAAGCCTGCGTATTCGCCTGCCGAGGCGTTAATGAGTAAGCTCGTCAGTGCTGCCTGAAACGAGGTAATGCCCGCATTCTTTGCGGCAATACCGAGTGCCAGAGAAACGGCAAAATAGCCGAGCGAGATGGGAATTCCCGCCCGCATTCCTTTCAAAAACCATTTTCTGCGATTCATCAATCATTCTTCCTTTATTTATATACGTCAAATTACAATGAAAAAAGATGCGTCTAAAAACGCATCTTTCAGTATAACATAAAGAAAGAAAAAAGTAAAGGGAAGAAATAAATTTTTATGGTAATTTTGTCAAATTAATATTTTAAAATATATTCCCCAGTGAAATCTTCTCATTCCGCGTAATCTCCTCAATCGCGTCAAGAAGCAGGGTACGGTATTTTTGAAATTCGGCTTCGAGCGAAAAATCGTGTGCCCAACGAAGCTCGACGAGCACCTCTCCGAAATGATCAATTTCCCGAAAGCTCACAGATAATCCGAAAAAATCGCGGTGCTTCTCCCAAAATGACTCGAGCTCGTCAAGCTTTTCTTCGCGTCCCTCGACTTCTTCTAACGAGGTGACAAGCTCGGTAAGATATTGCTCGCTTTCGTGAATATAGTGGATATTCCAAAAAATTCCCAGAAGCAAACCGAGAAACAGAGTCAGCGAAATCCAAAACACTTTCATTTTCTATACCTCGTTTTTTCGCAATAGCAGCGTTTCCCCAGCATCACTTTTCATCATTATATATACGTCTTTGATCGAGAGTTGCTGCTTGGCAAGCTCTTTTTCGATGTTTTCTCTCGTCAGATTCAGCTCCTGTAAATTGTGCTTGTTGATAACACCCTTGTCGATAACAATGTGATAAATTCCTGAATCCGATACCTTAATTTTCATCTGCTTTGCGTTCGGAGGACGAAATTCGGCGCGCGGAATGACTGTAATTTTTCCGTTTTGCTCCAAAATGGCGTAGCGCACTTCGGTGATATCGGTAATGTCCTTTTGCCGAAGCTCGCTGATGAGTTCGTCTGCCGAAAGCCGTGCTTGTTTCATTGCCTTGCCACAGATCTTGCCATTTTGAATCAATGTCGTGGGACGGGCGGAAATAAAATTTTTGATGCTCGGACACGCCGCAAGAAGCGCAGACGACGCAATTTCAAAAGTAATGAGCGTGACAATCGGAATGATGGCGTGAGAGAGAGGAATGCTGTTATCGGTAATCGGAAGCGACGCAATTTCGGAAAGAAGAAAGGTGGTTACCAGGTCGGAGATCTCAAGCTCACCGATCTGCCGCTTGCCCATCAGCCGCATAGAAATTACCAAAATAATGTAAATCAGAAGCGTTCGTATCAAAATTGTGGTCATTTTTTCACCCCGAGTCGATTTTTTAAGCCTAGTATTTGTATAAAACGCCAAAATCATACCAAAAATGAAAAAAGTGCTTGACAAATGAACCGCGGTGTGTTAGAATAATCAAGCTGCGCAAAACGCAGTATATCATATCGGGCTTGAAAAAACCTGAAAAAATTTCAAAAAAATTTCAAAAAAGGTATTGACAAGAGTTAAGAGGTGTGATATAATAGTCAAGCTGTCGCGGAAAAGCACAGCGGAACGGTCATTGAAAATTGAACAACAAGAGAGAAGTACAAAGCATAAAATAATGCGTGTGTGCA
>JAZRLS010000056.1:0-2096 GCA_045646945.1 Eubacteriales bacterium
GCCTTATCCGCACGGCAGGATCAAGGGCGTTTTTCTACAAATCAGGTTCTTCGGATGTCGCGCTTGTCGAGGATTTGAAAAGTGCCGCGCCGGACGGTAAAATCCGGGAGCTTTTTGCGATAATGAGAAATGCTTTTGCCACCGTCGACACTTAACCGGATGCGCCCGGTTTAAGTAAAAATTTTTGTCGAGGTGAAAGCAAAACCGGAACGCTGTAGCGAGCAAAACCGGAATGCTAAAAAAGTCCTTAAAATAAGGGTTAAAGTTAGAGAAAACTCTTTTTTAACGATTGTTTTGTAGCGATATCATAAGGAAATATCGCTACAAAATTTGTTTTTTCGGTGTTGAAAGCAAAACCGGAATATCGGGTATACTTTGCTTCATGAAAGAACAAATATCAACACGGTTGGGTGTCGCTCATGTGCGCGATACGATGATGCAGTTTATTACAGGGACTATTACCCGTCAGCAGGCGATGGAGTCGTTGCAAATAGGAAAATCTCGATTATATGAATTAAGGACATCATATCTTAAAGCAAAGGCTGAAGGAAAAGAAGCTGAGTGGATGCCTGGTGTTTCGGGTGGCAATCACATGCCTGAGTGGCCAAATAATGTGCAATCTTTTTTAAAGAAGGTTCTTCGTCCTAATGGTGATACTAAACGGTATTCGTATGCATTTGCTGCGAGCGAAGTTGGAAGAAAATTTGATTATGTCATAGATCGGTCACAAGTTCGTCATTGGGCAATAGAACATGGATTTGCATTGACAGATTATAGGGTTCGTCCCGTCGCACATATACGACGTTGGCAACGAAAGTCTATTGGAGAATTATGGCAATTGGATGCAACGCCTGACTATTTTCTTGGAAAGAAAAATCCATCCCTTACTCTTATTGATATGCTTGACGATTGTTCTCGTGTTCAAGTTGGAGGTAGGCTTTATGAACGTGAAACAGTAAGGTCGTATCTTGATTTATTTTATCGCGCGTTTAATAGATATGGACTTCCATTAGAGATATATGTTGATAAAGCAAGTTTCTTTAGAAAGGATGATGGAACTCTTACACAATTAGGAAAAAGGCTGAAATTTCTGGATATTTCTTTTGTTTTTGCAAATTCTCCTGAAGCTAAAGGTAAGGTAGAGCGTATTCATCAAGTGTGGCAAGATAGACTTCCTGCTTATGCAGAGCATGAAGGTATTACGTGCGATACTCCGCTAGATGATATTAATGAAGATCTGGCGTGTCTAATCGACTATCGCAATGGATTTGAGAAACATCGAGATATTGGCAAGGAGCCTTTGAAAGCATGGGAACAAGCAGTTCTTGAAGGCAGATGTAAGATTCGTCAGCCACCAAGTGATGGTTGGTGGGAACTACTTTGGTCGGAATGGAAAAGTGTAAAAATAGGATCGCGAGGTAGGATACTCGTTGGTGATACTCTTTGTACAACCGAGTGCGCTAATGGAACTCGTGTTTGGTGCTGCAATCATTTAGATGGAACGATTACATTAGTGATGAACAAGCCTGAGAAAGGTGTGCAGCCCAAAATAGTTTTTTCAAACAATCCAAAAGTACGAAATCCTATTGTTCGTCTATGGAATGATTTCGCATAATAATTGCGAAGCAATCATAGCCCGCGAAGCGGAGTAAGGGCGGTCGGCAGAGCCGATTGGCGCGGGGACCCCCTCGCAGGCATCTGCCTCGGAAAATTTCGCAAGAAAACAGACGAACTTGCAGATGCCGGAGAGGAATGGGGGCGCGCCAAAGCCCGCAAAAAGTAGCATTCCGTTTTCCGGTTTTGCTCACTACAACTTTTCCGGTTTTGCTTTCTACACGACAAGCGGAGAATTTTTTCACCTGCTTTTAGTGATTTTATGCTATAATACTTAACAAATGCTGATTGCTAGAATGAAAGAGGCGAAAGGCATTTTATAGATTTACAATAGGTGATAGAATATTTGGTATATCTATTGTCTATTTTGTACGCGTCAGAGGTAAAGCGTAGGAAACTTGAACTCAGTTGGCGCATCGAAGAGGACACTGCCCTCCGTGCAGTTTCGCCTCCTTCGTTGTATCAACTGAAGGTCATTCCTA
>JAZRLS010000057.1:0-19602 GCA_045646945.1 Eubacteriales bacterium
TATACACTTTTGTTTCGATTTCGTCAAGTGTTTTCTTTTCTTCATAGACAAAAATTTTTTCTTTGCTATAATGAAATTAATAAATTCAAGAAAAAGGAGTTTTTGTAATGCAATACATCAATGACAGAGATTACGATTATATCATCAACAAGCACCACGACGCCTCAAAGCCTTGGAACGGTATGGGCAGATTTGTCCGCCGTGACGAGATCTTCGATCCCGCGACGGGAATGGATGCCGACGCGCTCCGCGATGGATTTCTTGCACAAGACGAAACTCTAAAGCATCTTCCCCACCCCATCCGCAAAGCAAGAGCTCTTGAGTTTATTATGAAAAACACAAGAATTTCCTGCGATCCGCGCGACCGATATCCGTCGGTCAACGCCAACGACCGTCCTCTGAAAAAGACGATTGTTGACGAATGGAAGCGCGAGGTCTTAAAGCAGATCGTACCCGAGATCGGCGCAAAGCGATCCTATTTTGAAAAAGAAGGCATCGTTACGATCTGGCCCGACTACGACCACTCGATGCCGATGTGGGAGCGTGTTCTCTCTCTCGGCTTTGCGGGACTCTTACGAGAAAGTGAAAAGGCACGCCACGCAAAAGAATGGGACGAGGAGCAAGAAATTTTCTTTGAGGGAATTAAAATCACCTATGAGGCAATCCTTACTTTGGTCGACAGATTTGCCACGCTTGCCGAGAACACAGAGGGCTCGGAGAGAATGGCAAAGGCACTCCGTCAGCTGGAAAAGGGTGCACCCAAAAACTTCTACGAGGCGCTTCTTCTCGACTACCTCTACTTTCTCATCAGCGAGCATATCGACTATTTGCAGGTACGCTCGCTCGGCAACTTCGACCGCCTATTCTATCCTTACTATAAAGCCGACCTCGAACGCGGCATCACGGAAGAAGAGATCCGCACCGATATCGCCTATTTTCTCGCGCAATTCGTTGCCATCTCGAACTATTGGAATCAGCCCGTCTATCTTGGCGGAGAAAAGGCCGACGGCTCGACCGAAATCAACGAGCTTTCCTATCTGTTCCTTGACGGGTACGACAAAATGGGCATCTATACCCCGAAAATTCAAATCAAAGTGGGAAAATCCACCCCGAAAGACTTCGTTTGCAAGGCTCTCGATATGATCCGCCGCGGAAATAACTCCATCGTTTTCGTCAACGATGACACCATGCAAAAAGCACTTCTGCGTGAAGGAGCCACCAAAGAAGAGGCGCGGCTTTGCCACGTTACGGGCTGCTACGAATATAGCCGACAGGATTCCTATTTTGCGCAAATGAATATGCTCAATCTCTTAAAACCGTTCGAATATACCCTGCACGAGGGATACGATCCCATCACGGGCAATCGGTCGGGACTTCCCTGTCCGCCCCCTTCGGCATTTGAAAGCTTTGACGATCTGCTCGCGGAATTCAAACGACAGTTTTGCCACATCGTCAATGAAGCGATCGAGGTGGTCAACGGCTTTGAGGGATACCTTTCCTATATGAATCCCCTTTCGATGCTCTCGGCAACCTTTCCCACCTGTCTCGAACGCGGACGCGATGCCATCGTCGGCGGTGCGCGGTATAACGATTCTACCATTGCCTTTGGTGGACTTGCCGACCTCGGCGACTCGCTGATGATGATCAAAAAATACGTCTATGAGCAGAAAAAGCTGACGCTCTCGGAATTCGTTTCGATCCTTGACCAAAATTTTGAGGGACACGAAACCTTCCGTCAAATGCTCCTTCGCGACCGCGAAAAATACGGAAATAACCTCCCGCGCGCCGATGAAATGACCATCTCGCTGGCGAAATTCTGCATTGATCACGTGTACGGTCGCCCCAACGCCAAGGAGCGCGGCGGCATTTGGAAATGTAACTTCCACGTTGCGCGCCACTCGTATATTTGGGGTGATAAAACCGCCGCTTGTCCCAGCGGAAGAAAATGCGGCGAGGAGCTTTCCAAAAACCTCTCTCCCGCTCTCGGTCAGGCACGCGAGGGTATCACGGCAACCGTGCTTTCCTTTACAAAGCTCGATAACACGGTAATGGCGTCGAACTTTTCGCTCGACCTCGCGTTTCTCCCCTCTGCCGTGCGCGGCGAGGAGGGACTTGAGGCAATGTACGGCGTACTGATGACCTTTAACCGTCGCGGCGGTCACGCGGTACACTTCAACGTCTTTGACGCCGAGATGCTCCGCGAGGCGCAGGCAAATCCCGAAAAATATGCAGATCTTCAGATCCGCGTGAGCGGCTGGAACGTCCTTTGGAACAATATTGACCGTTGGGAGCAGGACGGCTTTATCCGTCAAGCGGAAGAGCTCTAAAAAAGGAGATTTACGATGAAGTATATTAGCGACAGAGATTACGATTATATTATCAATAAACACCACGATGCCTCGAAGCCCTGGAACGGTATGGGCAGATTTGTTCGCCGCGACGAGATTTTTGATCCCGCCACGGGACTGGATGCCGATGCGCTCCGCGAGGGCTTTCTCGCGCAGGACGAAAGCATCAAGGACCTGCCACACCCGATTCGCAAGGCGCGTGCGCTCGAATTTATTATGAAAAACACAAGAATTTCCTGCGATCCGCGCGACCGATATCCGTCGGTCAATGCCAACGACCGACCTCTGAAAAAGACCATGATTGACACGTGGAAGCGCGAGGTTCTGAAAGAAACTATTCCCGAGATCGGAAAGAAACGCTCCTATCTTGAAAACGCGGGCATCGTCACCATCTGGCCCGACTACGACCACTCGGTTCCCGTATGGGAAAGAGTGTTTGCGCTCGGCTTTGCGGGACTGCTCCGCGAGAGTGAGGAAGCAAGAGCCAAGGGAACTTGGGACGAAAAGCAAGAATCCTTCTTTGAGGGCATCCGTATCACCTATGAAGCAATCCTTACGTTGGTCGGCAGACTTGCCACCCTTGCCGAGAAGACAGAAGGCTCGGAGAGAATGGCAAAGGCGCTCCGCCAACTCCAAATCGGCGCACCGACGAATTTCTACGAAGCCTTGATGATGGACTACCTCTATTTTCTCATCAGTGAGCATATCGACTATTTGCAGGTGCGCTCGCTCGGTAACTTCGACCGTCTCTTCTACCCCTACTACAAAGCAGATTTGGAGAGAGGTGTCACGGAAGAAGAAATCCGCAGCGACCTTGCGTACTTCTTTCTGCAGTTCGTTGCCATCTCGAACTATTGGAATCAGCCCGTCTATCTTGGCGGTGAGAAAGCCGATGGCTCGACCGAGATCAACGAGCTTTCCTATCTGTTCCTTGACGTCTACGATCAAATGAACATCTATACCCCGAAAATTCAGCTCAAGCTCGCGGATTCGACGCCGAAGGACATCGTATATCAAATGCTCGATATGATCCGTCGCGGAAACAACTCGCTCGTCTTTGTTTGCGACAAAACGATCCGCGAAGCGCTCGTCCGCAATGGCGCGACCGAAGAAGAGGCACGTACCTGCGTGATCAAGGGTTGCTATGAATACGGTACCATCGGTTCCTACGGTGCGGGAATGAACTACCTCAATCTCCTAAAGCCGCTCGAATATACCCTCCACGAGGGACGCGACGCCGTCACGGGAGAGGCTGCGGGACTTCCCTGTCCGCCCCCCTCGGCATTCGATACCTTTGACAAATTCCTTGCAGAATACAACCGTCAGCTCAAAAACGTCATCGATCTGACCGTCGAGGTGGTCAACGGCTTTGAGGGCTATCTTGCCGAAATGAATCCCCTTTCGATGCTCTCCGCCACATTCCCCTCTTGTTTGGCACAGGGAAAAGATGCCATCGCAGGCGGCTCCTTGCATAATGGCTCGGGATTGATGTTCGGCGGACTTGCCGACGTTGCCGATTCCTTTACGATGATCCAAAAGCACGTCTATGAGCAAAAAACGCTAACCCTTTCCGAATTTGTTGCGATGCTTGATCGCAATTTTGAAGGCGAGGGTGACGAGATCTTCCGTCAGGCACTGCTCCGCGACCGTGAAAAATACGGAAACAATCAAGCGCGTCCCAACGAATTTGCCAAGTACCTGGTCTCAATATTCCAAAAGAATCTTTGCGGTCGCCCCAACAACGAAACGCGTGGGGGCACTTGGTCGTTCGGTACACACGTGGCAAGACAGTCCTACGTTTGGGGCGATAAATCTCTCGCTTCTCCCAACGGACGAAAGCGCGGTGACGAGATTTCCAAAAACGCATCTCCCACCCTCGGTCAGGCAAAATCGGGCGCTACCGCCGCCATTCTTTCCGCCACCGAGCTTGACGCAAGCGTATCCCCCTCAGACTTTGCGCTCGACCTCGGTCTGCTCCCCTCTGCCGTACGCGGTGAAGAAGGACTTGACGCGATGTACGGCTTGGTAAAAACCTTCCAAAAGCGCGGTGGTCACGCAATTCAGATCAACGTTTTCGATGCCGATACGCTGCGTGATGCGCAGAAGAATCCCGAAAAATACGCTGACTTACAGATCCGCGTGAGCGGTTGGAACGTTCTCTGGAACAATATCTCGAAAGAAGAACAGGACGGATTTATCCGTCAAGCAGAGGCACTTATATGAAATCCTTTTTGATGATCGGTCAATCGAATATGGCAGGACGCGGCGACTTTGGTGAAGTCCCAGAAATTCAGAACCGTCTTTGTAAAATGCTCCGCAACGGACGCTGGCAGCCGATGGGAGAGCCGATCAATCCCGACCGACGCGTCTTTGGAGAGTTTCATTGCGGCGTCGGACTTGCGGCAAGCTTTGCCGACGAGTACGCAAAACATTTTGAAGAAAAGATTGGCCTTATTCCCTGCGCTGACGGCGGCACAAGAATTTCCGAATGGCAGCCCGGCGAGATCCTTTACGACCACGCCGTGATGCAAGCGCGCCTCGCGCAGAGAAGCTCCGAGATCGTCGGAATTCTCTGGCATCAGGGAGAGAGCGACAGCGACACGATGGAAAACGTCGCCGCCTACCGCGAACGCTTTTTGACCATGCTTTCCACCTTGATCAAAGACCTTGATCTTCCGAAAGATATTCCCGTCGTCATCGGTGAGCTTGGTGACTTCGTTGGACGTTACAAGGACGGCGCATTACCCTATTCCCAAGAAATCAATAAAGTTCTCACCAAGATTAGCGATGATTTTGACAACGTTGCCATCGCAAGTGCCAAGGGACTGACTTGCAAGGACGATCTCATTCATTTCAACTCTGCGTCCTACCGCACGCTCGGTGAACGCTATTTCGATGCCTATCTTTCTCTGGTGGAGCGTTCAGAATGAAAATTCTTACACAAAAGCGTTGTGTGATCGGAGAAGGTCCGATCTGGTGTGAGCGCGAAAAGCTTCTCTATTTCGTCAATGGAATCGACAAAGAAATCTGCACCTACGATCCCGAGCGTGATATTTTTAAAGCCTATCCGCAAGAGATCGGTGTTGCGGCAATCGCATTCTCCAAGGACGGACGAATGCTCGTCACACGAAAGGACGGCGCCCTCTTCCTCGATCTTTCGACGGGCAAGACCTCGCCGCTGTACGATGAAACGATCCAAATCAAGAACGCAAACGACGCCAAGGTCGGTCCCGACGGTTGCTTTTACGTCGGAACGCAGAGCGAATTTCGCTTGGGACTTTCCGAAAAAGTCGACGGAAAGCTCTACCGAATCACTCCTGAGGGCGAAGTGACGATACTGCTTGACGGACTGATTCTCGCCAACGGAATGGATTGGTCACCCGACGAGCGATTCTTTTATCTTGCCGACACAGGAGCAAAAAAGGTACGGGAATATGAATTTGAAAAACAAACGGGTGACGTAACCTTGACAGGACGCGAAGTCCACGTATCGGGTGCCGACGGATTGACCGTGGATCAGGACGGAACGATCTTCGTCGCCTCTTGGGGAAAAAGCTGCATCGTCAGCATTGATCCCGAAGCAATGCAAATCAAAGAAACGATTCCCCTCTCCACGAAAGCTCCCGCGAGCTGTGCGTTCTTTGGGGAAGAAATGAATCAACTTGTCATCACTACCGCCACCCTTGGGATCGATACCGATACCGACAGAAATGCGGGTTATCTTATGATAAAGACGATGAACACACACGGCCGTTTGCCGCATCTCTTTGGAGAAGCGTTGCAATAAAAAAATTCACTTTGAAAGGAAACATCCATGAATCGCATCTTTTTAATTGGTGATTCGATCCGTTTCGGTGCACGAAACCCCGGCTACGGTATCTATGTCAAGGAAATGTTGAAGGACGAGGCAGAGGTCTATGCACCGAACGAAAACTGCCGCTGGGCGCAATATACGCTCCGTTATGCGCACGAATGGGCAAAGGAATGCCCCGCAGAGGAGATCGACGTCGTGCATTGGAACAACGGTCTTTGGGACGTGCTCCGCCTGTTTGGCGACGAGCCGCTGACCGATATCGAGGACTACGGCAAGATGCTTCGCCGTGTCTATGCAAGACTCCGCGCCCTCTTCCCGAATGCTAAGATCATTTTTGCTTTGACCACGGCGGTCATTGAAGAATGGGGCAACCCTAAATTCTTCCGCTACAACCGCGACATCGAAGCCTACAACCAAAAGGCGATTGAGGTGCTCGGTGAATACGGCGTTCGCTTCAACGACCTCTATACCCTCTCTTGGGAGCTCCGCGAGGACTACCACTCCGACTGGGTACACTATAATGAGGAAGGTTCGAAACGCCTTGCCGAGGCAGTCACAAAGGTCATTCGAGAAGAGTTACAATGAACCGTACGGCAACGATTTTTGAACTCAAACGCTTCGCTGTCCACGACGGCGACGGCATTCGTACCACCGTCTTTTTCAAGGGATGTCCTCTGCGTTGCGTATGGTGTCACAATCCCGAAGGGTTGACCGCCACGCCGCAGGTTGCCTTTTACGAGCATAAGTGCATCGGCTGCGGCAAATGCCAAAAGGAAGATTTCACCCCCGACGGCTGCCTTGGCGAAGCGCGCGTACTCTACGGCAAGGAAATGACCGTGGACGAGCTGCTCCCCCTCCTGCTCGAAGACCGTGAGTTTTACGAAACCTCGGGCGGCGGTGTGACGCTCTCGGGCGGAGAGTGCCTTGTGCAATCCGAGTTCTGTGCCGAGCTTCTCAACGCCCTCAAAGAGCAAGGAATTTCCACCGCGGTCGATACCTGTGGCTTTGTTCCGAGAGAAGCACTCGACAAGGTCATTCCCTTTACCGACGTCTTTCTCTACGATCTCAAGGCATACGACGAGGACGTGCATATCCAGTGTACCGAGCGCTCCAACAAACAAATCCTAGAAAACCTCAAATATCTCGACGAGCAAGGAAAGACGATCGAAATTCGAATTCCTTACGTTCCCGACTATAACGACGGCGAGATCGAAAAGATTGCGCATTTTCTCAAAGATTTCAAGCATATTTTGAGAATCCGCGTGCTTCCCTATCACAACTACGCAGGCTCGAAATATAAAGCACTCGGTATGGAGCACGCTCTCCCCGAGCGGCTTCCTACCGACGAGGAAATTTCCAACGCAAAACAAATTCTTCACACGATCACGGGATTTGATTGCCCGTAAACAGAAAAAGCGCCGCGATCTCTCGCGGAGCTTTTTTGATTTTATTTTACGATCTTTTCAAAAGCTTTGCTTTGAAGCCATTGCCCACGCCTGCGGCATTGGCATCGTCGGTATCAATGTGCATTTCCAGACGGAAATCCTTATGAACGCGGATCTGCACGTCATAGAAAAGGCTTCTTCTCTCTCCGTTCAGCTCAACGTCTACGTACTCGCCGTCACGTACGCCAAAGCGCGCGCCCTCGTCTTCACTCATATGAATGTGGCGGTTGGCGATAATACATCCCTCGGAGAGCGTCACGATACCCTTCGGACCGATGATGGTCACGGGTGCCGAGCCTGCGATATCTCCCGACTCACGTACGGGGGGCTTCACCTTCAGCACAAAGCTATCGGTACGCGAAATCTCGACCTGCGATTTCTTTCTCTCAGGGCCGAGCACACGCACGCCCTCGATGGCACGCATTGAAGGTCCGACAATGGTCAACTGCTCCTTGCAAGCGTACTGACCGGGTTGGGAAAGATCCTTCATCTTGGTCAGCTCGTATCCCTTGCCAAACAAAATTTCCACGTGTTCCCGCGACAGATGGATATGACGGTTCGAAATTCCCACGGGAATCTCGCCCTCACTCGATGCGCCGCCGTCCTTGATCGTACCGATCACACGCTCCACAAGTGCCTTGAGTTCTTGTTCTGTGTATTTCATCGTCATTCTCCGTTAAATAATTCTGAAATTATCTGCCATTACACAGCGACGCTTTCTCGTAAAGGAACGTGCCGAGGTAATGCCCTCGCCCGTCGGTCCTGCAATGGTAAAGGTTGCGTGTCCCTCGCCACCAAATCCGATACCGGCATACGAAGGCGCATTCTTAACGAAAATAGTGGTCTCGACTGCCTTAGCAAATGCCGAAAGATGGTCGATGTTCTTCGAGTGCATATGTGCGGTGTGGCGGTTGCCGTGCTCTGCCTTGACGGCAAGCTCAATAGCTTCCTCAATGTTGTCCACGCGGACGATGGGAAGAATCGGCATCATCAGCTCGTGCTGAACGAAATCGTGCTCGAAATTCGTCTCACAGATAATGCAACGAACCTCCTTGCCGACGTTCACACCGATCTTTGCGAGTAGAACGTCCGCGTCGCGACCGACACAGTGGCGGCTGACCGTCTTGATCTTCTTGCCAGCCTTATTGGTCTTTTCTTCAAGCACCACAGCATTCAGCTTGTCAGCCTGTTCTTTCGTGATGAGGTATGCGCCGTTCTTCTGCATCTCGGCGATCAGCTCATCTGCAATATTGCGGAAAGCGAATACTTCTTTTTCTGCGATACAGGGGAGATTGTTGTCAAAGGTACAGCCGTCGATGATGTCCTTACCTGCTTTTCTGATGTCGGCAGTATCGTCAACAATGACAGGGGGATTGCCCGCGCCCGCACCGATTGCCTTCTTTCCCGACGAGAGCACTGCCCTGACGACACCGGGACCGCCCGTACAAACGAGCAGCTTGATCTTCGGGTGCGACTGCATCACAGCGGCACTATCCAGGGTGGGCTTATCCATCGAGCAAACGAGAATTTCAGGTCCGCCTGCGGCACGCGACGCACGGTTGACAAGGTCAACCGCATAGTTCGAAGTGCAGATCGCATTGGGGTGAGGGTTGAAGACAACGCCGTTGCCTGCGGCGATCATACCGATCGAGTTACAAATGACCGTCTCGGAGGGGTTGGTGCTGGGCGTGATCGCGCCGACGACACCAAAGGGTGCCATCTCAGTGAGCGTCAGACCGTTGTCTCCCGTCTTTGCCTCGGACACGATATCCTCGGTGCCGGGGGTCTTATCCGCAACGAGAATGTGCTTCAAACGCTTATGATCCACACGGCCCATTCCCGTCTCTGCCACGCCCATCTCCGCCATCATGGGAGCTTCGGCAACCGTCAGACGGCGAATTTCCTCAATAATCTTCTCTCTCTGCTCGACCGTCATCGCGCGAACGGCGAAGTATCCCTTCTCTGCCGCGTCAATGGCTTCGTTCATATCCGAATAAATGCCAAGGAGCTTGCGTCCCTGATATTCGGTCGAGGTCCACGAAGCCCCCGCGGACGCTCCGTTCCCCTTAATAATATTTTCAACGATTTTTCTGATTTCAGCTTCGGTGATGTTTGCCATAAAAACCGTACCTGTCCTTTCTTGATTTGATCTAAAACGATTACTTGCTTGCCAGACGCTGCGTGTCGATCGCGATCATATATTCCTCGTCGGTGGGAATGATCCAAGTCTGAACCTTTGCGCCTTCCTTGGTCAGATTGAAGGGGACGCCTCTCTCAAAGTTGACATTCTTCTCCTCGTCGATCTCGATGCCAAGAAAGCTCATTCCCTCGCAGACTCTTGCACGCACGTTCCACTGGTTTTCACCGATACCCGCCGTAAAGACGAGTGCGTCGAGTCCGTTCATTTCTGCGGCATACGCACCGATGTGCTTCTTGATGCCGTTCGTGAGAATCTTGAGCGCAAGCTCTGCACGGGCATTTCCGTTGTTTGCCGCTTCGGTAATGTTACGGCAATCGTTGGAAAGTCCCGAAATACCGAGCAGACCGCTCTTCTTATTCAGAATGTCTTCCACTTCCTGTGCCGTGTAGCCCTTGGTCTTCATCAAATAGGTGACGACCGTAGGATCGATGCTACCCGAACGGGTACCCATTGCAATACCCTCCTGAGGCGTAAAGCCCATCGAGGTATCGATTGCCTTACCGCCGTCTACAGCGGTAATCGACGAACCGTTGCCAAGGTGGCAGGTGATGATCTTCAGCTCCTCGATCGGCTTTCCGAGCACGCGAGCAAGCTCGTGGCTAACGTAGCGGTGCGAGGTACCGTGGAAGCCGTAACGGCGAATCTGATCGTTTTCATAAAATTCGTAAGGAATGGGATAAACGTAACGGAAATCCTCGATGTCAGAATAGAACGAGGTGTCAAATACAGCAACCTGCGGCACGTTGGGCATCAGCGAAAGACACGCTTTCATTCCTGCGATCGCAGGAGGTCCGTGCAGAGGGTTGATCGGAACGATGGTCTCGAGATACGCGATCACGCTCTCGGTAATGCGCGAGGATTCTTTGAGTTTTTCACCGCCGTGTGCCACGCGGTGACCGACAGCGTCAATTTCATCGACCGAAGCAATCACGCCGAGTTCAGAAGAACTGAGCAATGCCAAAACACGAGCGAGAGCAACACCGTGATCGGGCAGATCGATCTCTTCAAAGAAGGGTTCAGCACCCGTCTTTTTGTGGGTTACCGTACCGCCCGCACCAATGCGCTCACAAAGGCCCTTGGCAAGAACCTTCGCATCTTCCATGTTGAAAAGCTGATATTTTAGGGAAGAGCTTCCCGCGTTCAAAACAAGAATTTTCATAGTATTTTCCTTTCCGTTACAATATATTAGTAAATCAATTGAATATTTTTTTCATTGCAAAAGCTGAGCCAGATGTCCGAGGGCTCGGCATTGGTCACAAGCAGATCAATCTCGGCAGCACTGCAGACCTTGACAAAGGATTTTCCGTCAAACTTTGCGGCATCCACTGCAAGAATTCTGCGCTCGGCAGAGGCAAACATCGCCTGCTTGATGAGGCTGTCGTGCTCGTTGGAATCGGTCACACCAAGCTCCATATCAAGTCCCTTACACGAGCAAATTGCCGTGTCGACGTGATAAGAGTTGATCATTTTCTCGGCAGACGAACCGTTCAGCGACAGCGCACCCTTTTTGAGAATACCGCCCGTGGAGAGCACCGTCCAATCCGACTTGTCGGCAAGCTCAATGAGAATTTTCACCGAGTTCGTAATGACGGTCAGATTTCGTTTGTTTTTCAGTTTTTTTACCACGTACAGCGCCGTCGAGCTCGAGTCGAGCATAATTCGCTCCCCGTCACCCACAAGATCGGCGATCTTTTCCGCGATCTCCTGCTTCTGTTCAACGTTGACGGTTTCGCGAATGTTGTACGGAAGATCGAGTGCCGAGCTTTGCTTGGCAACCGCTCCGCCGTAGGTTTTTGAGGCAAGACCTTCACGGTCCAGACGCTCAAGGTCGCGTCGGATGGTTTCCTCTGTCACCTCAAAATCGCGCGCAAGCTCGGAAACGATGACCTTTCCGTCCGCACCGAGGCGCGATAAAATTTCCCTTCTTCGTTCAATGGCAAGCACGAATGCTTCCTCCGTTCGTTGATGTTTTTAAAGAATACTTTCCCAGAGTCGCTTGTCGGGGCCTGCGATGACCGAACTGTCCAGATACCAGCCGTCCTGCATTCCGCTCTTTGCTCGCTCGATCGCCGCCGTGACCGAGGAAACGCTTCCCGTCAGAATCACGTAGGACTTTCCGCACATTCCCTTTGCAAGGCGGATTTCCACAAGCTCGATGAGCGCGGTTTTTGCCGCCGTATCCGCGGCAACGACAGCCGACGCCGCCGTATAGGTTTCAAGAATTCCGATCGCACCCTTCTCGTTCACGTCCAGTGCACCGCAGATGGCAGGTTGCACCGTTTCGTGAGGATTACCGAGCAGGAATTTGTCAATCAGCATTGCGGGATTGTAACGCTCAGCCGCATCGATTGCCGCCTTGACGGCACTGATTTCCCCCGCAATTGTCGCCAGATATTTTCCGGGACACACAGGACCTGCACTCACGACCTCAACGTCCGCCGTTTTCAGCATAAGATCGGTTGCGGTAATGCCCGAAGCAACCGTCTTGAATTCAATCATTCCAAGAGCTTTTTTCATTTCTCTTCTCTTTTTCCTTTATTATGATTTGGTTTTTTGAATCTTAATATACTTGTCGGTCACAAGCTCTACGACACCGTCGATCGACGCGTGAAGTGATACACTGAGCGCACCGTCCTTCGCCTTTGCGACAAGGTCGCCCGTCTTGACGTGATCTCCCTTGGTGACCACCGCCTCGGCAGGAGCACCAATGCTCTGCGAAAGTAAAAGCTTCACACTTTTCGTACTGAAATCCTCCGAAATCGGAGCCGCCACGTCATATTTTTTCAGTCCAAGTCGCATCGTCAGACGCTCGACCGAAACCTTTTTGAGATCGGCATCGCGTCGGTTAGGTGCCGCTTCCACTCCTTCGGGAAGCTTCAATCCTTTGGCGCGCGCCGCCGCCTTCATCTCGTCAATGAGTTGCTTTGGTGAGAGTCCCTGCGGACAGGAGTAGGTTTCACAAAGTCCGCAACCAGAGCAAAAGAGCGAGCCGGCAAGTGCTTCCACGTCACCGCGACCGCCATTTGACAGCACACGCATCACAAGATGCGGCTGTACGGGGTATCCAAGCACGTTGCGCGAGCAAAGATCGGTACAGCTTCGACATTGACAGCAAACCGACATCGTACGGCGAAGATTGATCTTCGGATTGCGAAGCTTGTTTCTCACTACCGTATGATCCGCGGGAAGCACCAAAATCGCGTTGGTCGTTTTAGTCACAACGTCGGACGAAGAAATGATGCGTCCCATCATCGGTCCGCCCGAAATCAGCTCAAACTCGTCACACGTCACACCGCCCGCCGCCGAGATCAGCTCGGAAACCTTCGTTCCAAGCGGAACAAGCAGCGTCACGGGATGTGCTACCTCGCCTGCCACCGTTACGTATTTCTCGGTGACGGGTTTTCCCGACAGTGCGTGATAAATATTATACATGGATTCGACGTTGCAAACCGTCACCCCCACCGACAGCGGAAGCTTGCCGGGAGCGACGACCTTGCCTGTCACCTCTTTGATCAGAATGATCTCATCGCCTGCGGGATAAACAGCCTCAAGCTTATGAAGTGAAATCTTGGGAAATGCCGAGATCTCTGTCTCAATCGCTTCGATTGCCGAACGGTAATGCGCCTTGATGGCGATAATGGCACGCTCCGCTCCCGTCGCCTCGAGCACCTCGGAGAGTGCCGAAAGCACCTCAAAGGGATATTCCTCGATAACCTGACGGTGAACCTTTAAGAGCGGCTCGCATTCCGCGCAGTTGAGGATCACAGTATCTGCCTTGTCCGAGAGCTTTGCATAGCTCGGGAAGCCTGCGCCACCCGCGCCAACGATGCCCATCTCCCGAAGCAAGGTCTTGAGTTCTTCTAATTTCATAAAGAAATCTTCCTAAAATTAAGTTAAAAATTCCGCTTATGCGTCAAGCTCGGGAAGTCCCGTGCCGCTGTCGATGATGCCGACGATTGCCGCATCGATCGGTGCACTTTCCTGATCGCAACCGATTCTTGCCGCACTGCCCGTAGCAACGAGAACCATTTCGCCAATACCCGCACCAACGTTGTCGACGGCAACAAGACGCTTCACCTCACCCATTGCGTCGAGCGTTTCGACGATCATAAACTTACTTCCAACCAGCTTTTCGTTCTTTCTGGTTGCAACCACACTGCCAATAATTTTTCCTACCAGCATTTTTAAAACCACCTTTCGGTATTTTTCGTTTTTGTTTGATTATTTTCCGAGCGCTGTCCTCTTTCGCAAAAAAGAACACTGCACGGAAAATAATCCGTGCGCGCAGCACGAATTATTTTCCGACGAATTCCGTCTCGACTTAGTTCAGAGAAGGAAGAATCTTCTCCACGTCTGCATGAGGACGAGGAATCACGTGTACGGCAACGATCTCGCCGAGTGCCGATGCAGCTGCGCTGCCTGCCTCGGTCGCAGCCTTCACTGCTCCGACGTCACCTCTTACCATCACGGATACGAGTCCCGAACCGATCTTCTCGGTACCGATGAGCTCTACGTTTGCTGCCTTTACCATTGCATCTGCTGCCTCGATTGCGGCAACCAGACCTCTGGTTTCAACCATACCAAGTGCTAAAAGTGCCATTGTATTACCTCCAAAATTTTACTGATGTTCGATTATTTCAAAACGGGAAGAATCTTCTCCACGTCTGCATGAGGACGAGGAATAACGTGTACGGCAACGATCTCGCCGAGTCTGCCGGCAGCGGCACTGCCTGCCTCGGTCGCAGCCTTCACTGCTCCGACGTCACCTCTTACCATGACGGATACGAGTCCCGAACCGATCTTCTCAGTACCGATCAGCGTAACCTCAGCGGCCTTTACCATTGCATCTGCTGCCTCAATTGCTGCAACAAGACCTCTCGTTTCAACCATTCCAAGTGCTTCCATAGCCATAGTCTCTAAATTCCTTTCTTATCGTTGATATTTTTATTAATTTTTATCAAATGCGTTGAGCTTGAGCATTTTCTCGGTGGACTCTTCGGTATTCGGGATAATGTGCTTCGAGATCACGCCCGTGATACCATTTGCGGCGTACTCTGCCGCCTCCACCGCCGCCTTGACGTCCTCTACCGTTCCGCGGAACTTGATCGCAACGATCAGCGGAACAGGGAGCGCGTCGGCATTGCCGGGTTTGTTTTTATCGAGCGTTTCTACGGTCACGTTTGCCGCCTTACAGCCGGCATCGACGGCAACGAACGCCGCCGCAAGACCGAAGACCTCGATAATTCCTGTTGCTTTTCCCATAGCGTCACCTTATCCTTCGTCGGATCACTTGTTGACGATCGCGATCTTAAGACCTTCCATTTTCAGGTTGGTCTGGAGTGCTTCGTTGATCTCTTCGAGCGGATACTTGTGGGTGATCAGCTTTTCCATCGGGAGTCCGATTGCCTTCGCGCGTTTGAGGAAATCAAAGGTCGTTACGTAGTCACGCAGGGTGTATACCCAAGAGCCGACCGTGGTGATCTCCTTCGAGCAGATATCGAAGTGAGGATTGATGGTAGCGTCGCCACCGTTGATGAAGAAGCCGAGCTCGCAAAGTCCACCGCCGTTGCGGATGAACTTGTAGATGTTTGCGTGTGCTACGGGAGAGCCGGTGCACTGGAATGCAAAGTCGGCAAGGTAACCGCCGAACGCATCCTTAACCGCACCTGCCAGTGCGTCAATGCCCTTGTGCTCCTTGAAGTTGACCGTTTCGGTCGCACCCATCAGCTTGGCAAATTCGAGGCGCTTTGCTTCACCGTCGACTGCCACGATGTTTTCGGTACCCATCGCACGGAGTACAGCAATACAGATCAGTCCGATCGGTCCGCATCCCTGAACAACGACACGCGAGTTGAAGCGGAGAATGCCCGTCGTCTTCGCACGCTCTACGGCGTGAATCAGAACGGCACAAGGCTCGATCAGAATTCTGCTGTCGAGGTCGAGGTCGCTGACGTTGAAAATCGTCGAGCCGCCGCGAACCAACAGATAGTCGGCAAACCAACCGTTGAGGTGCTTGTCATCGTCGGGCAGAAGTCCGAAAACGTCAGCTCCTCCTACGTTTTGCTTGTTGAGGTCAAACATCGTAATGTCGGGATTGTCCTTGAAGATCATACAGGTAACAACCTTGTCGCCGATGGCGAGGGGCTTGCCTGCGCTGTCCTTCTTGACGTTCTTACCCATCTTTACGATCTCACCCGTTCCCTCGTGTCCGAGAACAACGGGAATCAGCGAGAAGGGATCGCGCTTGAACTCGTGCGCGTCGGTTCCGCACACACCGCAACCCTCAACCTTGACCAGAATATCGTCGTCGCCGAGCTCGGGAATCGGATATTCCTGCAAATCAAAGTGCTCGAGCTTCGTCAGCATTGCAACACGGCTGGTCGCGGGAATCGGGCCTGCCGCCTTGGGAGCGGAAGCTTCGCCTGCACCCATACTCTCGAGAACCTGTCTGACGATCTTCTCGATGTCGGTGGATTTCATATCCATAGTGTCTATCCTTTCGTATTTGTAATTTTACATCTTGGTTTCAAAATACCGTTTACCGTAAAGCGAAAGTGCCGCGTCCTGCTCTTCCGAGCCGCCGCTGACGCCAAGACCGCCTACGATCGCGCCCTGCGCATCGGTCAGCGGATCTCCTCCGCCGAAAATCACGATCTTTCCGCCATTGGTAAACTGAATCCCATACAGTGACTGCCCCGGCTGAGCCAAAGGCTTGAGCGTCATCGTCGACATCTTCAAAGCCACCACGGTATACGCCTTGTTGACAGCAACGTCATAGCTTGCGAGATAAGCATCATCCATACACTTCACAAGCTTCGGGTTTCCCGCGGCGTCCGATACGCAGACCACCGCGCAAACTCCGATTCGTTTTGCCTCCGCAATCACGGCGTCCGCAAGTTGCTCCGCACGCGACAGCGTCATCTGTCTTTTCTCAGCGTTCCTTTGGGAAATGGTATTTTGAACGATCTCTCTGATTTGACGTTCGTCCATTGAAAACTCCTCGGAAGAATTACTTGCCGAGCTGCTCCAGAACGAGCTTGGTGATCATTGCAACGGTGTCAGCGTCCGTACCCTTCGAACCGCAGTTACCGCCGCAACCGTGACAGCTGGGCTTACCTGCCTGCGCATTGGGGCAGATGTCTGCGGGATGCTTACCCTTCAGACCGAACTGACGGCGAATTTCGTACAGTCTCTGAACCTGAGCCTCGGTGAGCTGCTTCGGTCCGCCGAGAACCTTCGACTGATACAGAAGCTGTGCGTAGAACTCAAGCGACTCCATCTTGTGGTATGCGCTAAGCAGCGAATCCGAGAAGGAAAGTGCACCGTGGTTCGCAAGAAGAACTGCATCGTAGTGCTGCAGATACTTCGAAACTGCATCCGGAATTTCCTCGGTCGAGGGTGTGCCGTACTCAGCGATCGGAACACAACCAAGGAAAATGACTGCCTCGGGCATGATCGGCTCGGTCAACGGAATGCCTGCGATTGCAAAAGAAGTTGCATACAGGGGATGTGCGTGAACGACCGACTGAACGACAGGACGCTCCTTATAAACTCTCATGTGCATCTTAATTTCAGAGGAAGGCTTGAAGTTTCCGTTTGCCTGAATTACCTTACCGTTTGCGTCAACCTTACAGATGTACTCGGGGGTCATGAAGCCCTTCGATACGCCCGTGGGAGTGCAGAGGAACTCGTTGTCGTTCAGCTTGACGGAAATGTTACCGTCGTTGGATGCAACCATTCCCTTGTTGTAAATACGCTTACCAATGTCGCAAATCTGCTTTTTGATTTCGTACTCGTTTACCATTGCCATAATTTTGTTCTCCTTTTGAAATATAAAATATTTTTTATCTTTTGTTATATTAGCCCTGCTTTCGCAGATAAGCTCTTAATTGTTCCACACCCTCTCCGGTGTGGGAGTTGATCGGGAAAATTTCCTTACAACCCGAAAGCCGCAACCAATTGGCGGCTCGCTCGGGAGATGCCCGATCGATCTTCGTTACGATTCCGATCACGTCGCGGTTGACCATACAGGTGATATTCGGCGGGAAGAGCGAATAATCGTCGTCCGCCGCAATCAGAAGAGCCACCACGTCTGCCTCGTACGAGTAGATGGCAAGCGCTGCCCCGAGGCCGTGAACCTCGGCATACTCTCCGGGGGAATCAATCAGCCAATCCCCGTAGAGCATGTACTGTGTTTTGACGTATCGGATCTCCTCGCCGCGAAGTGCCTGCGTCAACGTGGTCTTTCCCACACCGTGCCGACCGACGAGAAGCGTTTTTTTCATTTGCGAGTTCGTCAGGTTTTCGTGATTTTGCATACCGTAAAGCCAAGCGTTTCCTCGGCATACTGCACGACCGCGCGAAGCGAGGCGTCTACCTCGGAAAAGGTTCCCGTCAAAATCACCGTGCCGCTGAAGCGGTCGACAAATCCGAGCTGTGCACCCGAGGATTTGATGGCGATATCGCCTGCGATAATCGCGGTTTCCGCGGGGCTGACCGTCAGAATTCCGATCGCCGACTTGGAATATTCTACCGCGGGATCAAGTCCCAGCTTCTTATACAGAATCTCGTCGGGATTCGCAATGATGTGCGCCAGCGTAATCTGTTTTCCAGGGACAAGTTCCTGAATAATTCTTTGTTTTTCCGTAAAATCCTGCATTTCTTACCCTCCGATCTGTCCTCTGATTCCGACGCTCTCAACCACCGAAAGAAGCGTTTGCATTTTCTCTTTCGTCGGCGGCTCGATATGCGCCATCGTGTAGGTCCGTCCGAGTCCCGCATACTTGTCCGACCCGATTCTGTGATACGGCAAGAGGTGCATTTCTTTCACCGTGCCGAGCGATTTTGCAAATTCGGCAATCGACTGAATCTCACGCTCGGTGTCGTTAAAGGTCGGAATCACGGGCGTTCGCACGATCAAGCAGTTCGCTTCTTTTGCGATCTGCCTTGCATTCTCAAGAATCTTCGCGTTATCGCGTGTGGTAAATTCCTTGTGCTTTTCCCCATCCACGTGCTTGATGTCCATCAGCACGGTGTCGACGTATGGAAGCAGGCGTCGGATCACGTCCATCTCGGCGTATCCCGTCGTTTCGATGGCGGTGGAAATTCCCATTTCCTTTGCGCCCCGTAGAAGTGCCTCGGAAAACTCAGGTTGCCAAAGACATTCTCCGCCCGAGAGTGTCATACCGCCAAAGCCGGAGCGTCGGTAGTAGACTCGGTCGCGAGCAATCTCTTCTAAGACCTCCCCAACCGTCACGTCGCGTCCGACGAGCTTGGTCACGCCACCTTGCACCATATTTTCAAAGTGCCATTCCTGCGATTCGGGATTACAGCACCACCGACACCGCAAGGGGCATCCCTTCAGAAAGACAATGGTTCGCACCCCCGGTCCGTCGTGGATCGAAAAGCGTTGGATATTAAAAATTCTGCCCTTCGTTTCCAATAAATTCGAGGATTGTTCCATAAAACTCTCACTCAACCGCCGCCTCAGAAGCCCTGCTGCTCGGTTCGGTTGATGATATCCTCCTGAAGTCCCTTGGAGAGGGTAGTGAACAAAGCGGAGTAGCCCGCAACTCTTACCACTAAAGACTTGTATTTTTCAGGGTGCTTTTGCGCGTCGCGCAGGGTCTCGCGGCTGACTACGTTGAATTGGATATGACTGCCCTTTTGGTCGAAATATCCGCGAACGAGCGCCACGAAGCTTTCAAGTCCGCTTCTGCCCTCAAGCGCCGAGGGGTGAAACTTCATATTGAACAGCGTGCCGTTCGAGGCAATGTAGTGGTCGAGTCGGGAGAC
>JAZRLS010000058.1:0-11931 GCA_045646945.1 Eubacteriales bacterium
ACAAGCACTGCTCGGAACGCTCGCTCAAGCCCGCGCGCGAAACCGTCGCCTTTATGGAAGACAGCGTCGAGCGAATGAAAAATTATCTGTAAATTGTAAATCGCACAAATAAAAAGGACAGAGATTAAAAAATCTCTGTCCTTTTTTCGTAGGGGCGGATTCTATATCCGCCCGTTTAATCGGGAGCATATGGAATGCTCCCCTACTATGATTGCGGCATAAAGGCAGCTTTTTTACAGCTGCTCCACAACAATTTCGCCCATCACGTTTGCAACGTCCTGGCGTCGCGGAGGCTTCGTTCCTTCGGTCAGACACGCCGCCGTTCCGTAGGCAACTGCGCGACAGAGGCAATCCTTCGCGCTACGTCCCTCGGAGGACGCGGCAAGGAAGCCTGCAATCGAGCTATCTCCCGCACCGATCGTGGAGAGCGCCTCGATCTTCGGAGGTCTTGCCGAAAACACACCCTCGTCCGATACGAGCAGAGCACCCTTGGATCCAAGGCTGATCATCACGTTGGTAATGCCGCCCTCGTGAAGCTCCTTTGCCGCCTCGACCACCTCGTCGAGCGTTCCGATCTCGCGACCGAGGTACGCCGAAATCTCTTCCTGATTGGGCTTGATGAGCCACGGTTTCATTTCGATCAAATCGGCAAGGCTGAAGGACCTCGAGTCAATGACGATCTTCGCACCGTGCTCCGCAAACCTGTGAAGCATCGCTTTGGTTTCCTCGATGCCCACACCCGACGGATTGCGTCCCGTCAGGGTCACGACGGTATCACCGTCGATCATCGGCAAGAGTGCCTCTTCCACCCGAGAAAGCAGATCCGCGGGCACGTCAAAGCCTGCAAAGCTGATTCTCGTCTCGTCGGCGCTGTCGGTATGAATCGTGATATTCTCCCGAATTCTTCCCGCCACCGTCAAGGTTTCATAGGTCATTCCGTCCGCCGCCATGGCACGGGCAAAGCCGTCTCCGTTCTCTTCCCCAAGGACGACAAAGGCAAGGTTTTCGGTACCGCACACCGTCAGCGCGCGTGAAATATTCACTCCCTTGCCGCCTGCTTCACTCGTCGTGATCTTGGCAAGATTTTCGTGATAAGGCTGAAACTTCTCACAAAAGCAATGCACGTCAAAGGCAGGGTTGAGGGTCAGGGTAATAATCTTCATTCGGTTCACCGTCAGATGATCTTCGGGCAGTTTGCAAGCAAATAGTTCTCTGCCTCGGCACACCACAGACCGCCGTTTGCCTTGACAATGCGGTCAAGCTCTGCGTACATCGGGTCCTTCTTACCCCACTCTGCGAGCTCGTCGATGGCGATCAGCGGCAGGTCAAGCTCATTGTAGCAGACCTTCTTTGCGCCGCTCGGCTTCTCCATCGCAAGCAGCGTATCAATGGCGGCATTCATACCGAGAATGTGAGAAACGATACAACCGGGGTTGATCGCGTTCTGCTCAATCAGACGAATGGTGTCCACCGTGTCCTCGGGAATACTTCCCGCCGTTCCGACGACGTGAATTCCGTCGTAGTGAACGCGGTAGAGGTTGAGCGAGCCAGGCAGGTTATGGACGGGGGGGCCTGCGAAGAAGTTCACGCATCCGTCAAAGCGACAGATCTGCTCTGCCATGGTAAAGAGGGCAGGTACGGGAACCATCACGAACACGTCGTCAAAACCACCGTCCGACATTTCAATCAGCGTCTTGACGGGATCCTCGAGCTTCGAGGTATTGAGATAGGTCAGCGCACAGCCGTGCTTTGCGGCGTTCTCGACGCTGCACTTGGATTCGGCATACGCCAAACGATCCTCGTTGAGGTCGGTAACAACGACCTGCGATGCGCCCGCATAGCCAAATGCCAGTTCCACCGTTCCGATACCCATCGGTCCCGCACCGCCGAGAATGGCGATTTTTCCGCCCTTCTTTGCGCCATCAGTACGAACGTAGTTTGTGTAGTCAGTGTGATAAAATCCCTTGTATCCGCGTACGATACAGCCGAGTGCCTCGGTGAGCGAGCCCTTGAAGAAGCTGTCGCCCTCGTAGGGGATCATACAGCCCTTTTCCATCACGATCTCGGGAACGATCGCATAGACCGTGTTACCGCCGATATAGGGAAAGGAATATCCAACGTCGTGGTTGTTCTCCTGCTTGAGGGCGGGCTGAATGACGATCTTCTGACCGACCTTCCACTGATCCTTGATGGCATCTCCTACCTTGATGATCTCGCCGCACATCTCGTGTCCGACGATGATGGGATGTTCGGAAACGTCGTCGGGCACTCTCTTGTGTTCCGCACCTTGCACGACTGCCTTATAGGTCGAGGTACACAGCGAATCGGTCACAACACGCAAAAGCACCTCTTTTTCGGTAATTTCGGGCAGTTCAAATTCCTCGGTACGAAGATCCATCGCACCGTACAAACGAACAGCAGTAGTTTTCATGATAGTCCTCCTATTTGTTTTGCCAACGCTCTTGACAATTTTTTATTTCTATATTATAATTGAACCATAAATTGATCAAAAAGTCAATAGAGGACGATAATTTTTATAAATAATCATTTTTATTCATCAAAATAATCAAAAATAATCATATCGAGGAACACTTTTATGATGATTGAAGAACGCCAACAGCGTATTTTGGAAGAATTACAAAGAACGCCGGATCTGACGGTGCGCGAGCTTGCGAAAAAGCTTTCGGTGAGTGAACCGACCGTGCGACGCGATTTTACCGAGCTGCACCGCAAAGGATTTATTACCAAACGCTACGGTGGTGCGATTTTGAATATGGGTGCCGCCGACCGCGAAATTCCCTTTCTTCTGCGTGAACAGGAAAAAAGCTCGGTCAAGACGGTGATGGGAGCAAAGGCGGCGGAGCTGATTCGCGACGGTATGGTCGTAATGCTCGACGGCTCGACGAGTGCTTATCATCTCGTTCCCTATCTGGCCCGATGCAAGGATCTGATCGTCATCACCAACGGAGCAAAAACCGCCGTTGCCCTTGCCGAGCACGGTGTACGCACCTTTTCGACGGGTGGTCAAATGATCACACGCTCCTTTTGCTACGTCGGAGAGCAGGCGGAAAGCTTTGTCAAAACCATCAACGCCGATCTCTTTTTCTTCTCCTGCCACGGACTTTCCGAGACGGGACAGATGACCGACCGCGCCATTGAGGAAGCCAATTTGCGCAAAGTAATGTTCGCTTCTTGCCGCAAGAAAATTCTGCTTTGCGACTCTTCGAAATTCGGAAAAACCTATTTTTACAATATGGGCAACCTGCGCGACATCGACGCTCTCGTCACCGAGGGCGAGATCCCAAAAGAATATCAAGAAATGTTAAAAAAGATATAATCCGTTGTATTTTATCAAGAAAGGTTCAAGTATGCTGTTATCCAACAAAAAAAATCTGACGGGACGCCCTCTGCTTTGGGCTCTCACCGTCGTTTACTTTGCAAGCTATATGATGCGCGTCAACCTTGCCGCCATTATTCAGGAGATCGTTACCGACACGGGATTTGAAAAATCCACGCTTTCCGTCATTCTCATTTCGCTGTCTGTCACCTACGGTCTCGGTCAGATTCTCAACGGCTTTATTGCCGACAAAATCCGTCCGCAAAATATGATCTTTTTTGGAAGTCTCATCTCCACCATCGTCAATCTCACCTTTCCACTCTTCTCGCAATCGGTGCTCTCAATGGCAATCCTTTGGGCAATCAACGGCTTTGCGCAGGCGATGATGTGGCCACCGATTATGCGCATTATGGTAGAAAATTTTGAAGGTAACGACTTTAACTTTGCACAGATTTTTATTACGTGGGGCACGACGATTGCCACCGTCTTTGTTTATCTCGCCGCTCCGCTGATCATCACCGTCAGCTCGTGGAAATTCGTTCTTGTAATGTGCGGAACCTTCGGTATCGTTGGCTGTACCTCTTGGGGACTTTTAAAAAGCAAAGTGCCCTCGATCGCTCCCGCACGCCGAATCAATAAAAAAGAAAACGAACCCGCCAAAGAAAAAATGCGAATTCCCTCATCAGCATTTCTCCCGCTCATTCTCGTTGCACTCGGTGTAATGTGTCACGGAATGCTCCGCGACGGTGTAACGGCATGGATGCCCTCGTATCTTGCCGAAGTCTTTACCTTAGGCAACAGCACGGCGATCTTCTGCACGGTGATTCTTGCGATCTTCAGCGGTATTGCCGTAACCGTTGTCGGTGCGATCTACAAAAAATGGTTCAAAAGCGAGGTTTTTTGTGCGTTCTTCATTTTCCTGGTTGCCGCCCTCGCATCGCTTCTTCTCTTCTTCTTCTTTGAAGGTGGCGGCGCGATCCTTGCCATTTTGATGATGGCTTTGATTACGGGATGTATGCACGGTGTCAACTTTATGTTGCTCTCCCACTTTCCCAAGCTTTTCAAAAAATACGGCAACGTGGCAACGATTACGGGAACGCTGAATGCCTGCTCACATATCGGTGCGGCGATCTTTACTTACGGAATTGCGGTGCTTTCCGAAAAGATCGGCTGGCGTCTAACGGTTGGAATCTGGTTTGCGATTGCTGCCGTCGGTATCGTCACCTGCCTTATTGCTTCGATGCGATGGAAAAAAACGATGGAAGAAGAATAAACGTTCGTTGATTTAATTTAATGTACGATAACGAAAACAGCGTAGCTGCGAAAAAATCACGGCTACGCTGTTTTTGTTGGAATTTTGCCTTACTTTTTGTAGGGACAGGGATATTTCTTCCTTACTGCATAAAACTTCGTTATCGGTGTTTGTGTTATGTAAATCACATTTCTTTTCGAGAACCGCTCTCGCACAAAAAACAGCTCTTTGCCAAAGCAAAGAGCTGTTTTTTGATTCGTTCTTATTCGTTTTCGTTGTTTTCGTGACAATCGCAAGAGTATGAGCCGCATTTTCCGCTACAGGTTTTGCTATCGGGGCAGCCAATGCATTTCTGTCCTCTCTTCTTTGCACGAATGATGTACGCAATAGCACCGCCAACGATCAACGCAATGACACCGATTACAATCCAGTCCGTGAGCGTCATGCTGCCACCGCCCGATGTTTACGTCTGTTCCGCACGATCAAGCATGCGATCACTACCACAATCACGGCAACGATTGCCCATCCAAGAATCGGCATCCAAAGTGATTCAAAGGAAGCACCCGTGAAGATTGTTCCAAAAAAGAAGGTAACAAACGCCATCGTATAGCCAACCGCCAACTGCAAGCCAACACCTGCCGCGAGCCATTTTTTACTGCCGAGCTCGGCTCTCATTGCTCCGATTGCCGCAAAGCAAGGAGGAGAGAAAAGATTAAAAATCAGGAACGCAAGAGCCGCAACCGAGCCGATGCCCATCGCATTTGCCGCGCCAAGGGCATCTGCGCCTTCCGCAAGTCCTATCATTTCTTCGTCAAGCAGCCGTTCAAATGCAAAACAGGTTGCCAAAGTACCGACGACACATTCCTTAGCGATAAAGCCCGTCACTGCCGCTGCCGCAAACTGCCATGCAACGAGTCCGACGATCGGCGCAATCACGTAAGCCACCGGTGTTCCGATGCTTGCGAGAATGGATTGCGAAGGATCGTCCACCATTTCAAAGTGCCAGCTGAAGCTCTGCATCATATAGACTACAAAGTTACAAACGAGAATGATTGTTCCCGCCTTTACGATGTACGACCAGCCTCTCTGACACATTGAAATTGCCGCTTTCTTCAGCGAAGGTCCTTTATATTCGGGAAGCTCCATAATAAAGAAAGATTTTTTCTTTCGATCTCCCGTGATCGCCTTGACCAACAAAGCGCACAGTAAGATCACCACGATACCGAGAAAATACATTAGTGTTCCCACCCAACCGTGCTTAGGAAAGAATGCACCGACAAAAAGCGCGATCACAGGGAGTTTTGCGCCACAAGGCATAAAGGGAGCAAGCATTGCCGTGGCTCGGCGTTCACGCTCATTACGGATGGTACGGCAAGCCATAACACCCGGAACAGCACAACCCGTACCGACAACAAACGGAATCACCGATTTTCCCGAAAGACCGACCTTTTTAAAGATCGGGTCAAGAACGACGGTTGCACGTGCCATATAGCCGCAATCCTCGAGAAGCGCGATAAGGAAATACATCACCATCACGAGGGGCAAGAATCCGACGACGGCGGCAACGCCTTCGATCAGACCTTCCAGAACGATCGCCTGCAAAAGAATATGCGAGCCGGCAAGCCAACCTTCGACGATTCCCTTGAACCAACCGATACAGTCGACAAGACCCCAAAGGTGCGTTTCGCCGATATCAAGTCCTTCGGCAAGCCAAACGCCGACCCACGCCTGCGAGATCTGGAACACGAGGAACATCACCACGGCAAAGATCGGAATACCTACCCATTTATTTGTGAGCACGGCGTCGATCTTGTCCTGAAAATTCTTTTCATTCGTATGCGTCTTTCGGATCTCGACCTCGGCAACAATACCGTTGACAAACTCAAAGCGTGCTCTGTCTGCCGCTTCTACGACCTTTTTATCGGTCAGATCGATATCCCCCTGCTCGTAAGGTACTTTCTGTCCCTTGCCGATGATGGCAACCGCCGCTTCCACGATCTCCTTCATTCCCTTTTTTTGGCTGGATACCGTTTCGATGACGGGACAGCCGAGCTTCTCGGAAAGGCACTTTGCGTCGATCGTGTTTTCTTTTTTCTTATTGATATCACTCTTATTCAGCGCGACAACCACGGGAATGCCGAGCTCGAGGAGCTGCGTCGTAAAGAATAAGCTTCGGCTCAGATTCGTCGCGTCGACGATATTGATGATCGCGTCGGGATTTTCGTTTTTGACGTAAGAGCTCGTGATGCTCTCCTCGCTCGTAAAGGGTGACATCGAGTACGCGCCGGGCAAATCCACCGCCAGGAGCTCCTCTTTTCCCTTGTAAAGACTTTTTTTGATCGGGTGACTTTTCTGATCGACCGTCACGCCCGCCCAGTTGCCGACCTTTTCATTTTGTCCCGTCAGCGCGTTATACATTGTCGTTTTTCCGCTGTTGGGATTTCCTGCCAAGGCAATTCTCATGTAGTTTTCTCCTTGTAAGCAATATATTTTCGAAAGTTAGCTATAGCTAACCGTTGCGCAAAAAAATAATCCGAGGATTATTTTTCTTCGATTGAAATTGCTTGGAGCAGATCACGGTCAAAACTATATCTTCCGTCCTTGATTGACACAACTGCGCCACCCTTGCGGTGAGAAATCACCGTAATCGGCTCTCCGCTGTAACAGCCGAGCGAAAACAAAAATGCTTCGAGCTCTTCGTCGCCGTCCACGTCAATCTGCTTGACCAGATATTCTGTTCCTTCTGCTGCGTCCCGCAAATTCATACCGAACTCCTCATTTCTTTTTAGTTAGCATCTACTAACCTTGATTATTATATCGCAAATTTCTTTTCTTGTCAAGAGTTTTTTGAAAAAATTTTATTTTTTAGCAAAAAACGACAGTTTGCGTGAAATCGGCGTTTGAATTTGATAATTTTAAACAAAAGGATAGCAAGAAAGGGGAAGCCCCACTTGTGGTTTCCCCTCTTTCTGTTTGCGTAGCAAACAGAAATTCACCCCTTTCGGGCGCTATTGTGGCATTGGATATTTCGCCCTCTGCGGAGGGCAACCAGCGCTCCACGGCGCTGGACTCGTGCCGCCTTTTGAAAAAGGCGGGCGAAAACTTTAATTTATGGACTCTCTGAGTTTCTCAATTCCCTCATCGAGCGTAATGTCCTTCGCAAACATCGAGGAACTGCCTGCCACAAAGATATCGGCACCGGCGTCACTCATCTTACGTGCGTTCTCGAAGCTGACGTTTCCGTCGACCTCGATCTCCACGTTCTCGTATCCTCTCTCATCAAGGAATTTACGGCAAGCAGTGATCTTCTCGAGCGTCTGAGGCACGAGCTTCTGCCCTGCAAATCCGGGATTCACGGTCATCAGAAGCACGGCATCGATATCGGGAAGTACCCATTCGAGTACCTCCAAGGGGGTTGCGGGGTTGAGCGCGATCATCGGCTTTGCGCCTCTCTGCTTGATCTGCTGAAGTGCGCGCTGAATATGCTTTGTGCTCTCGTAATGCACCGAAACGTAGTCGCCCTCACCGAATTCAAACCAGGAAAGCTTATTTTCGGGCTTTTCGATCATCAGATGAATATCCATAGGAATGCTCGAATTTTTCTTCATCACCTTACAAAAATCAGTTCCGAGCGTATAGTTGTTGACGAACTCGCCGTCCATAATATCAATATGTAGATATTCGATGCCGTGCTTTTCCATCGTCGCAAGGTCTGCGCCAACGTTCATAAAATCCACGCACATCATCGAAGGAGAAATCTGCTTTTTTCCCATCTTATTTTACCTCCAGCATCACTTTCTGATAGAAATCTTTTCTGTCGCGCATCAGCTCAAAGGCTTCGCGATAGTCTTCCAGAGAAAACTTGTGCGTGATCAGTGCTTCAGGGGTGATAATTCCCTTGCCCATTGCGTCGATCGCCTCTCGCCAGTCGTTTTCACGCTCACCGTAGGACGAGTTCCACGTGCCGAACACCTGAAGCTCCTTGCGAAGGATCAGCCAATAGTCCGCCTGCGTCAGCTCAATACCACGCGAGGGGTTACCCATCAGAACGATCTTTCCAAAGGGCTTAAGCGCCTTGAGGCAACGAACGAGCGCGGGAGCTGCACCGGTTCCCTCAACGACGGCATCTACCGAAATATCGTCGGTATATTCGTAAAATCCGAGTTTCTCCGCGGCACGAACCTTTGCCTCCTCAAGGTCAAAGAAGTACACTTTTTCTGCTCCTCTGTGACGGCAGAACATTGCGGCGAGAATACCGATCGGACCTGCGCCCGAGATCAGCACGCTCTTGCCCGCAAGATCGCCGAGCTTCTTGGTTGCGTGGCACGCCACTGCCGACGGCTCGCACATCGCACCCGCCGCAAGGCTGACGTCATCGGGCAGAAGCAAAAGATTAAAGCGCTTGACCGAAAGATACTCTGCCATCGCGCCATCACGGCGAGAGCCGTAATAGTCGTAATCGGCGCAGAGAGCATATCTCTCCTGCTTACAAGAATCACATTCAAAGCAAGGAAGCAGAGGGAATACCGCTACTCGCTTGCCATTCAGCTCGCCCTTCGGGTCGTACTCAATCACGCCCGAAAATTCGTGTCCGATGACGGTCGGAAAATGATAGGTTCCCTTGGAATACACACGCGGAATGTCGCTTCCGCAAACGCCGCAGTAAGCGATCTTGACGAGGACCTCGTCCTCTCCTACCTCGGGTACGGGAAGCGTATCGAGGCGAAGATCGTTGATCGCGTGCAAATTGAGTGCTTTCATTGTTGTTTTCATAAAAAACTCCCTTGCAATTTTGATAAATTTGTATTATAATTATATCAAATCAATCACATTCCGTCAATATTTGGCGGTAATTTTGAGAAATTTTCACGTTTTTGATCAAAATCGCGCAAAAACGCGCATCTTCAAGCAAGGAGAAAGATATGTTACATTTAGAACGGCAAAATGAAATTATGGCACTTTTGCGGGAGCGAAAAAGTATGACGGTACGCGCGCTCTCCGAACTTCTTTTTACAAGTGAATCGACGGTACGGCGCGACCTTTCGGAGCTCGAACGGGCAGGCAAGGTACGCCGCACCTTTGGCGGTGTGGTGCTCGAAGAAACGTTGACAAAGGAAGTTCCGCGTCTTTTGCGTCAATCGCAAAATCACGAAGCCAAGCAAATCATCGCGCAAAAATCGCGTACCCACCTCTCGAACGGTAAGGTGATTTTTCTTGATGCCTCAACAACGGTAGCGCATCTCGTTCCCATTCTTGCCGAATTTTCCAATCTGACCGTAGTAACCAATTCCCCGAGCACCTCGCTCGAGCTTGGAAATCTCGGAATCCGTACGTTCTGTACGGGTGGAGCTCTTTTGGCAAGCTCGCAGGCATTTGTCGGAGCGCAGGCAGAGGATTTTATTCGCCGATTCAACGCCGATCTGATGTTCTTCTCGAGCCGTGGTGTCACCGAAGACGGGCGCATTACCGATTCCTCGGTCGAGGAATCGCGTCTTCGTCAGATTATGCTCGCGCACGCCAAGAAAAAAATTTACCTCTTCGATACCTCAAAGCTCGGCAAGGAATATATGGTCAATCTCTGCCATATTGACGAGGTAGATAGTGTAGTATCGGATGGGGACGCGCCTTACTTTTCTTTTAAAAAAGAAAAGTAAGCAAAAGAAAACTACACAAAAAGTAAGCAAAAGAAAACTACACAAAGAAAAAGCCAACAAAAAACGCAGTCAGTTTATTTGATGCCCGATAAGGAAGTTTTTGTTGACAGTAAGAAACAAAAAGCCTTCTCCTGAGGGAGAAGGTGTCGCCGTAGGCGACGGATGAGGAGTTACATTGAATTTTTGAAACACCTCATCCGTCACGCTTTGCGTGCCACCTTCCCCCACTGGGGAAGGCTATTTTTATACCATTCCTTGAGAAAAACCACAATATTTTGCAGAAAAACTTCGTTATGGTGCGTCAAGATATGACTGGTTTTTTATGAGCGTATCAATTCCAAGAGCTCATCGAAACTCATTCCCGCAATATAGGGAGCGAGATCGATCGGAGTGATTTCTTCAACGTTTTGTCCGACGAACATTTGTTCGAGCTCTTCGATTGGCTGAATGCCAAAAAAGTCCCCCGAAATCTGAATTCCTGCAATTTTCTCTTTTTCCATCTCCATCGCAAGCTTGACAAGTCCAAAGGGATATTTTTTCTTGCGCTGAATGGTATAACTTGTCAAATATCTTTTATCCGACAGATTCCATTCGTCACTCTCGTTTCTTCTGCGAAGCGCTTCGATCTCAGGAGCGTCGAGCTCTTCCAAAACCACTTCCGCCTTCATGGTTTCAAGCACGAATTTTTCGATATGAGAGATGAGATCTTCCACCCCAAAGCGATCACCAAGCAGCTCCTTCAAATTGACCACACGGCTCGCGTGCGACTTAACCGCCCGATATTCCAACTTTTCTCGGTCAACGCGAAGCACCTTCGACATCACCGAAACATCGGTATCAAAGAGAATGGTTCCGTGGTGCAGAATCCGTCCCCCCTCGGCGTGCTGTGCATTCCCCGAAAATTTTCGTCCGTCACATTCGAGATCGTTTCGACCGCTGAGGGTACAGTGGAGTCCCAGCTCTGCCAATGCCGCAAGGATCGGCTTGGTAAAATAGGCATAGTCGAGCACCGCCGCTTTTTCCTGCGAGGTAATAAAGGTAAAGTTCAAATTTTTCAGATCGTGATAGACCGCGCCGCCGCCCGTAATGCGTCGGCTCAGATGAATTCCCTGCTCCTTGGCATACGTGAGATCAACCTCAGCGTAGGCATTCTGATTCTTTCCAATCACCACGGTCGGTTCGTTCTGCCAGAGCATAAACACGTCGTCGTCCGTATGGCGAAACAGATATTCCTCCACCGCGAGGTTTTGATAGGGATTTGTCGTCTTTAATCGATAATACTTCATAAAAACCGATTTCGGGCATATTACTATGCCCGAAATCCTTTCGTAAAAATTAAATCAGGTTAGATACCCTTCTTTGCGCGCTCGATCTTTTCGATCTCGGTGAAGTTCACCTCGGGAACGTATCCGGGAATCGGCATGATCTTTTCAGCAAGTGCGGAGATGATCCAGCTTGCCTGCGGGAAGAAGCTCTTCTCCAGCTCGAACGAAGGAGTGATCCAGTTGCGCGAACCAACAACTACAGGAGGTCCATCGAGGTAATCGAATGCAAGCTCGGTGATGTTAGACGCCATATCTCTCATAATCGAGCCACGCTCACAAGCGTCGCCAACGATGAGAACCTTACCCGTCTTCTTGACCGACTCAATCACCTTCTCATAGTTGAAGGGCACGATCGAACGGGTG
>JAZRLS010000059.1:0-16225 GCA_045646945.1 Eubacteriales bacterium
CCCAAAGGCGTAGGATTTCTTTTTCATATCCTTCTATGTGACGGTATTCTCTTGCCATAACAAAAACCTCCTATGGTAGTACTTTAATTCTACCATAGGAGGCTGTTTTTTTCAATTGTCCGTTTTTAACGGACTTGTTCAGTGAACGGCTACGCTGTTTTATTGGATATTGCACGTTCTTTTTGTAGGGACAGGCGTCCTCGACTGTCCAAAAAAGGAATCGATTTGCAAAAAAATGCCATTCTGTGTCACGGGTCGTCGTGGGCACCGACCCCTACGGGTTGGTAATATGCCGCCGTCCGTGCGTTGGTCGCACCAAGGCGAAAATTCCCTACAATTTTTGATCAACAAAAAAGGGAGAAAACCCCACTTGTGGTTTTCTCCCTCTTTCTGTTTGCACAGCAAACAGAAATTCACCCTTTTTCGGGCGCTATTGGACGATTGGGAATTTCGCTCTCTGCGGAGAGCGACTTAGGACGCTGTCCCAAGACCCTGCCAACTTTTTGAAAAAAGTTGGAGCAAAAACTTTCAAAAAGTTTTTGCTTACTTTGCGGCGGCTTCGCGGCGTGCCTTCATCATTGCCTTCATACGAAGCTCGGTATTGAGGATCTTCTTGCGGAGTCGAATGGACTTGGGCGTGACCTCGATGAGCTCGTCGTCGGTGATGAATTCAATCGCTTCTTCCAAGCTGAAAATGACAGGGGGGGTGAGCAGAAGCTTTTCGTCTGCACCTGCCGAACGGATTGCCGTGAGCTGTTTCTTCTTGCAGGGGTTGACGGCAATGTCGTCGTTCTTCGGGTTCTCTCCAACAATCATTCCCTCATACACGGGCGTCTGCGGTCCGACGAAGAGGTTTCCGCGCTCCTGCGTGTTGTAGAGTCCGTATCTCGTGGTTTCACCCGTTTCGGATGCAACCAGCGATCCCGTAAAGCGCATTGTGACCTCGCCACGGTAGGGCTGATAGCCGTCGAAGAGCGTGTTCATAATACCCTCGCCGCGGGTCGCGGTGAGAAATTCCGAACGGTAGCCGAAGAGACAACGCGAGGGAATCGAATATTCGATTCTCATACGGTTGCCCACGGGGTTCATCTCGAGAAGGTCGCCCTTTCTCTGGCCCAGCTTTTCGACGACGGCTCCGACGTAGTCCGAGGGAACGTCGAGCGTGACTCTCTCCATCGGCTCACACTTGACTCCGTCGATCTCCTTGAAGAGCACTCTGGGGTTCGAGCAGGTCATTTCATAGCCCTCGCGGCGCATGGTCTCGATGAGAATCGAGAGGTGCATCTCACCTCTGCCCGCCACCTTGAATTCATCGGTGGTTTCTCCGTCCTCGACGCGGAGCGAGACATCCTTCAGAAGCTCACGGTACAGACGGTCGCGGAGCTGACGCGAGGTAACGAATTTTCCTTCCTTGCCTGCAAAGGGGCTGTCGTTGACCGAGAAGGTCATCTCAAGCGTCGGCTCGCTGACCTTGACGAATTCGAGCGGTTCGGGCGCGTTCAGCGAGGTGACGGTATCACCGATGGTGATATTTTCAGCACCCGAGAAGCAGACGATGTCGCCCATCTTTGCGCTCTCTACGGGAACGCGGACAAGACCGTCGATCTGATAGAGCGAGACGATTCTCGTTCTCTTGGGAGCGGCATCCGAGTGGTAGTTGCACATATAGACGTCCTGATTGGTGCGGATCGATCCGCGCTCAATACGTCCGATACCGATGCGTCCGACGTATTCGTTATAGTCGATCGAGGAAACGAGCAGCTGAAGCTCACCTTCCTCGTCGCCCTCAGGCGCGGGGATATAGTCGAGAATTTTATCGAAGAGCGGAATGAGGTCCTTGCCCTCTACGTCGGGGTTCTCGGTTGCCGTACCTGCTCTGCCCGAACAGTAGAGCATGGGGCTGTCGAGCTGCTCGTCCGACGCATTGAGGTCGATGAGAAGCTCGAGAATTTCGTCCTCAACCTCGCCAAGGCGGGCGTCGGGTTTGTCGATCTTGTTGATGACGACGATGACACGGTGGTTGAGCTCGAGTGCTCTTTGAAGCACAAAGCGGGTCTGAGGCATCGGGCCTTCTGCCGCGTCGACGAGCAGAAGAACGCCGTTGACCATTTTGAGAATACGCTCTACCTCACCGCCGAAGTCAGCGTGTCCGGGAGTGTCAATAATATTGATTTTTGTATCCTTGTAGTGAACGGCGGTGTTTTTTGCAAGAATGGTAATTCCGCGCTCCTTTTCGAGGTCGCCCGAGTCCATGACGCGGGTGACGGTTTCCTGATTGTCGCGGTAAATGCCGCCCTGCTTGAGCATTTCGTCTACGAGAGTGGTTTTTCCGTGGTCAACGTGCGCGATAATTGCGACGTTTCTTAAGTCGGTTCTGATCACAGGTGTTTCTCCTTTTCGTATTGATTCGTAATATCGTAAAAAACTTTCCAAATAATTATTATATCACATTTTTTGAGGATAGAAAAGAGATTTTTCGACGATTTTTTAAAAAAATTCAAAAAAGTTGTTGTGCAAAGTATCAAAATTGATTGGAATCCCCAAAACTTTCGCAAAAAGTTGACATGTGCCGTCGAGCGTGGTATAATAAAAAGAGTACAAAACAGAGAGGAATTTTTATGATGACGGAACATATAAAATTACTGATCCTCGATCTTGACGGCACGCTTGCCGACACGATCGAATCGATTCGTGAGGGTGTCAATATCGCAATGAACAAATACGGCTATCCCGAGAGGAGCTACGACGAGGTGCGCCGCGCCATCGGAAACGGTGCGCGCGAGCTGATCCGACTTTCTCTGCCTGAGAATACCGACAAGGAGCAGGTAGACCGCGTGTTCCGCGACTATCACGCGGCGTACGGCGAAACCTATACGCACTGTACCGAATGCTACGAGGGCATTCCCGAAAGCCTTTTGACGCTTCGCGAGAGGGGATACACGCTCGCGGTGCTATCGAACAAGCAGGACGTGTACGTGAAGGAGCTCGTGAAGATTTTGCTTCCCGAGGGACTTGTCGCATCGGCGGCGGGACAGACCGATCTGCCGAAGAAGCCAGATCCGACCGTGCCTTTGATGATTGCGCACGATCTTGGCTTTGCTCCCGAGGAAACTGCTTTCATTGGTGACAGCGAGGTTGACGTGCTGACGGGCAAGAACGCGGGCATGCTGACGGTCGGTTGCTCGTGGGGATATCGCGACCGCGAGGTGCTTGTCGAAAGTCAAGCCGATTTCGTGTTGGAGCGTCCAACACAGCTCGTTGAAATTTTTGCCTAAGAGGGCATTTTGGATTGACATGGACGAAGTTTTATGGTATCATAAAAAGAGAAGTTCGTCCGAGGGACGAAAAAAAGGAGAATGTTTGTGAAGGTTGGATTTGTTTCGCTCGGATGTCCGAAAAATCAATTGGACACCGAGGTGATGCTTCATGAGGTTGCTGTGGCGGGATATGAGATCACGCCCGAGGAGACCGAAGCCGACGTGGTGATCATCAACACCTGCGGTTTTATTGAAAGTGCTAAACAGGAAGCCATTGAAAATATCCTCGATATTGCATGGCTCAAGAAAAATCATCATTTGAAGGCGATTGTCGTGACGGGCTGTCTTGCCGAGCGTTACCGCGAGAGCATTCTGGAGGAGTTTCCCGAGGTCGATGCCGTGCTTGGCGTGGGAAGCATTCATAAGATCGTCGAGGCGATTGAAGCCGTGACGGTGAAAAAGAAAAAGGGCTCGCACCGCAAATACACCTCGTTTGAGGATAAGAATGAGGTTCGTCTTGGCGGAGATCGCATTCTGACCACACCCGAATACACCGCATATCTCAAGATTGCCGAGGGATGTGACAACCGTTGCGCGTATTGCGCCATTCCCGCCATTCGCGGAAAATTCCGTAGCCGTCCGATGGAGGATCTTGTTGCAGAGGCAAAGCAGCTTGAAGCACTTGGCGTGCGCGAGCTTTCGATCGTTGCGCAGGACTCGACGAGATACGGTCTCGATCTTTACGGCGAGTACCGCTTGGCAGAGCTTCTGCACCGTATTACCGAGGAGACCGAGATTCCGTGGATTCGTCTGCTCTATTGTTATCCCGATAAGGTGACTGACGAGCTGATTGTCGAAATGCGCGACAATCCCCGTATTCTCAAATACATCGACCTGCCCATTCAGCATATCAGCGACCGTATGCTCACCGCGATGAACCGTCACGGAGATTCGGCGATGATCAAGGGTGTGATCGCAAAGCTGAGAAAAGAAATTCCGGAGATCGTGATTCGTACGACCTTTATCGTCGGTTTCCCCGGCGAGAGCGAGGAAGATTTCGAGGAGCTTTGCGAGTTTGTGAAGGAAACGAAATTTGAACGCGCAGGTGTATTCCCCTATTCGAGAGAAGAGGATACTCCCGCGTACGATCTGCCCGATCAGATCGACGAGCAACTGAAGCTCGACCGCGCCGATCTTTTGATGCGCGAACAGCTGGAAATCAACGAGGCACGCAATCAAACCAAGATCGGACAGACGATGACCGTACTTTGTGAGGATTACGATCCCGTCAGCGAGATGCATTTCGGCAGAAGTGCCGAGGATGCGCCCGAAATTGACGGAAAGGTTTATTTCCGTTCGGACAAGAGAATTGCCGCAGGCTCATTCTTGCAGGTCAAGATTCGCGACGTGCTGGATTACGATCTGTTGGGTCGCGCGATCATCAATGATTGATAATTGAAGGAGAAGATGAACGATGAAAATGAATTTACCCAATCGCCTGACGGTGCTCCGTCTTTGTTTGGTTCCCGTGCTTCTTATCGTGGGATTGCTCCCCGACAGCATCATTCCGTTTTACCTTTCTTGCTTTATCTGCGCGGTACTCTTTATCGGCACGGCAGTGACCGATATGCTCGATGGAAAGATTGCCCGCCGCGATAATCTAATTACCGACTTTGGAAAATTTATGGATCCGATTGCCGATAAGTTTATGGTGATCGGTGCGCTGTTCGTGCTCTTACATAAGTTTTCGAACCTGCGTACCGTGATGATCTTTGTGCTTATCGTGGTCGTATTCCGTGAGCTTGCCGTTACCTCGATGCGCCTTGTGGTTTCCACGGGTCAGAACATCGTCGTTGCCGCAAATATGCTCGGAAAGATCAAGACGGTTTCGCAGATCGTTGCGATCTCTACGGTATTTCTTGAGCCCGTCGTTCAGCGCGTGAGCTATCTTGCGCTCGAAGCGATCAACGGCAGACCGATCTACGGTTGGCGCACCGACATTCTTCCCCTGACATGGCTTTCCCTTGCCTTTGCCGTGATCATGACGGTTTGGTCGGGTCTCAATTACATCAAAGCGTATTGGAAATATCTCGATCCTGAGAAATAAAAATGAAAAAAGAAGAATACCTCAACGATTTCGTTGAGGTATTCTTCTTTTTTATTCTGCTTTATTCTGCGGAAAGCTTTTTCTGATAATCTTCCGCGAGAAGTGCGGGGAGCTCAAAGCGTTTGATTTTCTTTGAGGTGTTCTTGGGAAATTCTTCATATCGGACGAGCAAAACGTCGATGCGCTTGTAGGTCTGTACGATGGCATTGACGTCGTCTACGGCAAAGCTCACGAGGCGTTCGATGGCGGAAGGATCGGCGTGCTTTCCTAAGAGTTCTTTGGCATACTCCAGATCGGGAACTACGGCTGCGACGATGTCGTAGTCCTTTTTCTTTTCGTTCTGAATTCCGAGTACGACGACCTCGCCGACGATGGGATTACGCGAAAGATAGGCTTCGAGTTCTTCGGGGAAGATGTTCTTTCCGTTTGCCTTGACGATGACGTTTTTCTTTCGTCCCGTGATGATGAGGAATCCGTCTTCGTCGATATAACCGACGTCCCCCGTGTGGAGCCAGCCGTTTTTCTTGACCTCGGCGGTAAGATCGGGGCGACCGTAGTAGCCGAGCATGACGTTGTCTCCGCGGTAGCAGATTTCTCCCGTGCCGTCCTCGCCTTGGTCGATGATTTTCAGCTCGCCCTCGGGGAGAACAAGTCCCGCCGCGCGGTCGTTGTAGAAGCGGTCGTGGTTGACGGCGGCAAGGGGCGCGGATTCGGTCAGCCCATAGCCCTGAATGATATTCAGTCCGAAATCTCTCATTCCCGCGATGATCTCGGGGTCGATCGGCGCGCCGCCCGACACGAGCAGATTGAGGCTGCCGCCAAAGGATGCGTGAATTTCGGCAAAGGCTTTTTTCTTTGCCGCCATTCTTGCCGAGGCGGGTTGAATTTTATTCGTCAGGTTAATGACGGTGCGTACCTTTTTCTCAATGCCTTTTTTTCGGATGTTTGACCAGATTTTACGGTACATCGTTTCAATCAGAAGCGGAACGCAGAGCATCTTCGTGGGGTGTACCTCCCCGAGGTTCTTCATAATATAGCGTACTCCCTCGGAAAAGGCGACCGACGCGCCTTGGGAGAGCGGATAGAGAAATCCGCAGGTGCATTCGTAGACGTGGTGCAAGGGAAGTACCGAGAGAGCTCTGTCCTCGGGACCGATATGCACCATACGGGCGAGATTCTCTACCGTGTGGCAAATATTTCTCTGTGAGAGCATTACCCCCTTCGAGGTGCCCGTCGTGCCCGAGGTGAAGATGAGTGAGCAGAGCGCATCGATGTCAATCGAGAGGTCGGTGTATGCCGTGCTTCCATTCGAGAGGTGCTCGAGTCCTTCGGCGATGATTTCACCGAGAGCTTCAAAGGAAATCTTCTCGATATCCTCTCCGAGCTCGGAAATCTTTGCCTCATACTTTTTAGAATAAAGCACGAGCGATGCTTCGGAAATTCTTGCGATATTTGCAATCTCCTCGGCGGGAATCTCTTTGTCGACGGGGACGACCACACCGAGTCCGCAGGTGACGGCAAGATAAGAAAGACACCACGCGTAAGAGTTCTCGCCCGTAACGATCACGCGTGCGCCCGAAAATCCGCGCTCGGCAAGTGCCGTTCCGAGAGCAAAGACCTCGTTTTTCAGTCTTGCATAGCTATACGAGTGGTATTTTCCGTCAATTTTTTGTAAAAAAGCAGGACGGGACGCGTAAAGCTTTGCGCTTTCCTCCAGCATTTCTCTCAGATCGTGAATTTTTTTGGTGGGATATCGCTTGTAAGCTGCCATAACATACCTCGTTATTTTTCTATAAAGTTGAGCACTCAATATTTGATTGCTCAACAATTATACCATACTTTTTTCGTCTATGTGTGAATTATATGTGAATTTCTCAAAAAAATACGAAAAATTCAAAAAAGGAAAAAAGAGCGTGATAGAAGCGTGCGGAGTCGTGCATACTACAAGAAAAAAGGCTTTGATGCCCGAAAGGAGATCAAGTGTGAAACGAAACAAACAACCCATCGTATCGCCATTGCGCGGCAAGATCGTTTCGCTTTCCGAGGTGTCCGACCCCGTATTTTCGGATCGGATTTTGGGAGACGGATGTGCGATCCTTCCCGAGGATGGGAATATTTACAGTCCGGTGGACGGGGTGATGTCTTCGGTTGCCGAAACGCGCCACGCATACGGATTTTTGTCGAAGGACGGGAGCGAGGTGCTGGTGCATTTCGGTTTGGAAACCGTCTCTCTTGGCGGAGAGGGATTTACTGCGCTGAAAAAAGAGGGAGATACGGTAAGACAGGGCGAGCTTGTGGCAAAGGTCGATATCGATTTTCTCAAAAAGAAGGGGATTTCTCTGACCACACCCGTGCTGATCTGCAACGCCCCCGAAGCGGCAAAGATTGACGTACTTGCTTCGGGTGGGAGCAGTGTCAAAGCAGGCGAAGCGCTGCTTGCGATTGCCTCGACCAAACAGAAACGGGAGAGATCGGGAAAAAGCTTTGACTTTTTACAGCGTCTTGGTAAGGTGCTGATGGTCGTGATTGCCGTGATGCCTGCGGCGGGACTTGCGATCAGCCTTGGAAAGCTGCTCGCACTCGTTGGCGGGGAGCTCGGATGGGTGCTGACGATCGGCGCGATTCTTGAGAATATCGGTTGGGCGATCATTGGCAATCTGCACTTGCTCTTTGCCGTGGCAATTGGCGGCTCGTGGGCAAAAGATCGCGCGGGCGGTGCGTTTGCGGCGGTGATTGCGTTTATTCTGATCAATAACATTACGGGCTCGATTTTTGGAGTGACCTCGGCAATGCTTGCCGATCCGAATGCCGTGACGCATACGCTCTTTGGCAGAGAAATTGCCGTAGACGGCTACTTCACCTCGGTTCTCGGATCGCCTGCGTTGAATATGGGCGTGTTCGTCGGTATCATCGCAGGATTTCTCGGCGGTATTCTCTACAACAAATATTACAATTTCCGAGGACTTCCCGATGCGCTTTCGTTCTTCAATGGAAAGCGTTTTGTTCCGATTGTCGTGATTTTCTGGTCGGCGGTTGTGGCACTCGTACTTTCGGTCGTCTGGCCCGTGGTGCAACACGGGATCAATGCGTTCGGCGTATGGATCGCAAACTCGGCGGATACTTCGCCCGTGCTCGCGCCCTTTATTTACGGAACGCTCGAGCGACTGCTTTTGCCCTTTGGTCTCCACCACATGCTGACCATTCCGATGAATTACACTTCGTTCGGTGGAAGCTATCTCATTCAGACGGGCGCGTCGGCGGGTGTGACCGTCTTTGGGCAAGACCCGCTGTGGCTCGCGTGGGTGACCGACCTGATCAATTTCAAGAACGCGGGCAATATGGAAGCCTATGAGGCACTCCTGAGCGGTGTTACTCCTGCGCGCTTTAAGGTGGGACAGATGATCGGCTCGTCGGGACTTTTGCTCGGTGTCGGACTTGCGATGTTCCGCCGCGTGGAACCTGAAAAGCGCAAGAGATACCGTTCGATCTATTTTTCGGCGGCACTCGCGGTCTTCCTGACGGGTGTGACCGAGCCGCTCGAATTTATGTTTATGTTCTGCGCGATTCCGCTGTATATTGTTTATTCGATTTTGCAGGGGGCGGCGTTTGCCCTCGCGGGCATCGTCAATCTCCGTTTGCATTCCTTTGGCAACGTCGAGCTTGCCACCAGACTTCCGATGTCGATCAGCGCAGGTCTCGGACGCGATCTGATCAACTTTGTGATTGCCACCGTGGCGTTCTTTGCCATCGGCTATTTCGTGGCATATTATATGATTGGAAAGCTTCGCTACGCGACCCCCGGACGACTTGGCAACTATATGGACGAGAACGGCGAGGATTTTCGCGCGAAGGATACCGAGAGACAGGGGGGCGAGAATTCGCAAGCCGAGCAGATCATCTCTCTCTTGGGCGGACGTGAGAATATCGTACTGGTCGATTCGTGTATGACGCGTTTGCGTGTGACCGTGAAAAACGGAGCGCTTGTTGCCGACGAGAGCGAGTGGAAACGGGCAGGGGCGTTGAGTCTACTCAAAAAGGGCGACGGCATTCAGGCGGTGTACGGACCGAAGGCTGACGTCCTCAAGTCCGACATCAACGATATTTTATAAAATGAAATTATTGACGTTTAATACGCACAGCCTTGTCGAGGGACGAGCGGAAGATCAGGTCTCTGTTCTTGCTGACGCGATCGCGGAGGAGCTCTTTGACGTGATTGCACTGCAAGAGGTGAATCAGAAAATCGGAGACAAGGAAAGCAACTTTGCCGCGGCGGTGGTAGTAAGGCTTTCGGAGCGCGGAGTGCGGTATGATTGGCGGTATCTCCCCATCAAGATCGGCTATGGCAGATACGATGAGGGGCTCGCGTTTCTTTGCCGCGCGCCGATTGCCGAAATCGAATGCGGCTATTTGAGCAAGCGTCGCGCGTACGACGACTGGAAAACGAGAATGGTGCTCGGCGTTCGGTGCGAGGGCTCGGACGAATGGTTTTTTAATCTTCATACGGGATGGTGGGACGATTCCGACGAGCCGTTTTGCGCCCAGTGGGTGCGTCTGTCGGCACTTTTACCGTGTTCCAATGCTCTTTGGCTGATGGGAGATTTCAATCAGCCTGCCGAGGTACGCGGAGAGGGGTATGATCTTGTGCGCGGGAGCGGCTTTTACGATGCGTACGAATTGGCACAGAAGAAGCTGGGAGAGGGAACGGCAGCGGTGGGGATCGACGGTTGGCACGGAAGAGCGGTGCCTTGCGATTTGCTTCGCATCGATCAGATCTGGACTCGCCGAGCACGGCAGATTTCGTCGTACCGTACCCTCTTTGACGGTGTGCACTATGCGAAGATTTCCGATCATTTTGGCGTGGCAATTACGGTAGAAGATTGAGTTTTGGGGAGTATAAAACGATGAAACGAGAAGCAGGAATTTTGTTGCCGATCAGTGCGCTGCCGTCGGAGTACGGGATCGGGGCGTTCGATGGCGCGGCGTATGAGTTCGTGGATTTTTTGGCAAGAGCGGGGCAGCGCGTGTGGCAAATTCTTCCGCTCGGACCGACGGGATACGGTGATTCGCCCTATCAGTCCTTTTCGGCATTTGCGGGGAATCCGTATTTTATCAGTCTTTCGCGTCTTTGCGACGAAGGACTTTTGACGAGGGAGGAGTGCCTTGCGGCAGACTGCACGGCGGAGGACGGAGGGGTGGATTACGGTGCGCTGTATGAAAAGCGCACAAGACTTTTGCGGATGGCGTTCTCGCGCAGTCGGCAGAGTGCGGAGCAGTTGCAATTTGAAGAAGAACAGCGATTTTGGCTGGACGATTACGCGCTCTTTATGGCAATCAAGCGACACGTCGGGCAGAAGCCGCTTGGCGAATGGGACGAAAGGATTCGCCGCCGTGCGCCGAGCGCGCTCGATACACTTCGGCAGGAGCTTGCCGACGAGATGGCATACGAACGATTCCTGCAATACCGATTCTTTGAGGATTGGCAGCGCGTGAAGCGGTATGCGAACGGGAAGGGCATTCGCATCGTCGGAGATCTTCCCATCTACGTGTCCGCCGACAGTGCCGACGTATGGTGCTCCCCCGAGCTCTTTCCAATGGATGAGCACGGCGTTCCCACGCAGGTAGCGGGTTGTCCGCCCGATGGATTTGCTCCCAAGGGTCAGCTGTGGGGAAATCCCATTTATGCGTGGATGGAGCACGCCAAGACGGGATACGCTTGGTGGATCAGCCGCCTAAGACACGCCTTTTCGATGTACGATGTGGTTCGCATCGACCATTTCCGCGGCTTTGATTCCTATTACGCGATTTGCCACGGTGCGCCTGATGCGACGGTGGGGGAATGGAAAAAGGGACCGGGAATGGCACTCTTCTCGGCGGTGCGGGAAGCGTTGGGAGAGCGGGAGATCATTGCCGAGGATCTTGGCTACGTGACCGACAGCGTGCGTGCGCTTGTGAAAGACAGCGGCTTTGCGGGAATGAAAATTCTGCAGTTTGGATTTGAGGGGGAGGACGATCGCTATGAGGGCGAATATCTTGCCCACAATTATCCCGAAAACAGTGCTGCTTACACGGGGACCCACGATAACCCGACGCTTCGCGAGTGGCTTTCGGACTTAAGCGAGGGTCAAGTGCTAAGACTTCGCGAATATCTTTGGGATTTTCAGACGAAGACCGAAGAGCTTGCAGACGCGATGATCGCGCTTTTGATGCGATCGCCGTCCCGCCTTGCGGTCGTTCCGATGCAGGATTATCTTGGGCTTGATGCCGATGCGCGAATGAACCGTCCTGCGACGGCGCAAGGAAACTGGCGTTGGCGAATGCGGCAAGATCAAATGACCGATGCGCTGTGTGAGAAGATCCGCCGCCTGACCACCCTTGGCGGACGGTTGCCGTAAAAAGAAAAAGTGATTTGTTTTATCTTGATGTCCTATAACGAAGGTTTACGCGAAACTAAAAAAGGCTCCCCTTTTGGGGGAGCTGTCACCGAACGGTGACTGAGAGGGCATTCTTTTCCCACAAAGAACCCTCTCCGTCAGCCTTCGGCTGCCACCTCTCCCAAAAGGAGAGGCTTCTTTTTATGCCATTTTGTTCGTAAAACTTCTATACTGATCGTTTTGTTATGACAAATCACTTTTTTCTTGTCGAAAGAAATCTCTTGACAAACCAACCAAAAAATGGTATAATAAAATCAGAAAACTAAACAATATGCACGATAGTATCGAAGCGAATGGTATTGGACGGCATGGAAAGGAACACTATGGGAATTATTACGATCAGCCGTGAATTCGGAAGCGGCGGAAGAGAAATTGGAAAGCGTTTGGCAGACGAGCTCGGTTACGCGTATTACGACCGTGAAATCGTCGTTGCGGTCGCGGAGCGTCACGAGATGGATGAAAATTACGTTGCCTATGCCCTGGAGGGGGGAATTACGCGCAGTGTTCCTCTTCATTACGGCAGAACCTTCTCGTATTCGCCCACGATGATGGCGCACGAAACCAAGCTTCTCCGTGAGCAGAATACCTTTCTCAAGGAAGTTGCCGAGCAGGGGAACTGTGTGATCGTAGGACGCGCCGCCGACGTGATCCTGGCGGAGTATAATCCCTTCAAATTGTTTATCTGTGCCGATATGGCGTCGAAGCTCAAACGTTGCCATGAGCGCGCCGAGGCGGACGAAAAACTCTCGGATAAGGCGATGATCAAGAAGATCCGCCAGATCGATAAGGATCGTAAGAGATATCACGGCATTATTTCGGATATCCCTTGGGGCGACCGCCACGGCTATCACCTCACGGTCAACACCTCGGGACGCGACGCAAAATCGCTCGTTCCGCTGATTTCGGAATACTACCGCCATTGGCTCGCAGAGCAGGAATAAAAAAAGAAGAGGAGACGAGCGTCTCCTCTTCTTTATTTTCATGATAGAAGAAGGGCTGTTGCCGAAGCAACAGCCCATTTGTTTTGCAATTTTGCGAATTACTTATAGAGTTCAGACATCTTCTGGAGTCTGTCGTACTTCGCCTTTGCGTTCTCTTCACCCTTAGCGAAGAGCTCTTCTGCCTTCTCGGGGAAGGTCTGTACGAGACGAGCGTAACGGTTCTCGGACTTGATGAAGTCAACGTAGCTTGCCGTGGGCTCCTTCGAGTCGATGGTCAGCTTGTTCTCGGTCTTGGTGGGATCGTAGCGGAACATCTGCCAGTAACCTGCCTCGACTGCCTTCTTCATTTCGAGCTGGCAGTTCTGCATCGTGCCCTTAATTCCGTGCATTTCACAAGGAGCGTAGCCGATGATGATGGAAGGTCCGTTGTATGCTTCAGCCTCGGTCAGGGCCTTGAGCAGCTGGTTCATATCCGCGCCCATAGCAACCTGGGCTACGTAAACGTAACCGTAGGACATCGCGATCTGAGCGAGGTCCTTCTTACCGATTGCCTTACCTGCTGCTGCGAACTGAGCAACCTGACCGATGTTGGACGCCTTCGAAGCCTGTCCACCCGTGTTGGAATAAACCTCGGTATCGAATACCATGATGTTTACGTCCTCACCCGAAGCGATAACGTGGTCGAGACCGCCGAAGCCGATGTCGTATGCCCAACCGTCACCACCGAAGATCCAAGTGGACTTCTTGCCGAGGTAGGTCTTCTCTGCGAGGATTTCGGGAGCTACGGGACAGCCCTCGGCAGCAGCCTTTTCAAGCTCAGCGATCAGAGCCTTGGTGGGCTCGATGTTTGCCTTGGAGTTATCCTTGGTTGCCATGAATGCGTCAACAGCAGCCTTGAACTCAGCGGATGCCTTGTCGGAAGCAGCCATTTCATTGACCTTGCGGATCAGCTTCTCGCGGATGGTCTTCTGTCCGAGGTGGATACCGAGACCGTGTTCTGCGTTATCCTCGAAGAGCGAGTTTGCCCAAGCGGGACCGCGTCCGCTCTCACGGTTGACCGTGTAGGGAGTTGCGGGAGCCGAGCCGCCCCAGATGGAGGAACATCCCGTTGCGTTGGAGATGTACATCGACTCACCGAAGAGCTGAGTGATCAGACGAGCGTACGAGGTCTCAGCACAACCTGCGCAAGAGCCCGAGAACTCAAGCAGAGGCTGCTTGAACTGCGATCCCTTGACGGTGTTGTTGATGAGCTCGGTCTTCTCGGAAACGTTTGCAACGGCATAGTCCCAAGGAGCCTGCTGATCTGCCTGCGTTGCGGCGGGAACCATTTCGATGGCGGTTCCGAGCTTCGGATTGCTGTTGACGGGACAAGCCTTCACGCAGAGGGTACAACCCATACAGTCTGCGGGAGAGATTGCCATCGTGAACTTGTAGTTGGTCTTAATGACGGGCTTCGCGGAGAACTTCGTGGTAGCGGGAGCTGCTGCTGCCTCTTCCTCGGTCATCGCGAAGGGACGGATACAAGCGTGAGGACATACGAACGCACAGTTGTTACACTGAACGCAAGCCTCGGGATTCCAAGAGGGAACATAAACGGCAACGCCGCGCTTCTCGGAAGCGGTCGAACCCTGCGGGAAGGTACCGTCGACGTAGTCGGTGAATGCCGAAACGGGGAGCTTGTCACCTGCCATGGCATTGACGGGTGCTACTACCTCGTTGACGAACTTGTTGAGGTCGGCGCGAGGACTCTGGAATGCTGCCTTCGGAGCATCTACGCCTGCGTTCTTCCACGATTCGGGAACCTTTACCTCGACGTATGCGTCAGCACCTGCGTCGATTGCGGCATAGTTGAGGTCAACGATTGCCTGACCCTTCTTGATGTAGGACTTGTAAGCAGCCTTCTTCATGTAGTCGATGGCTTCATCCTTCGGAAGGATGTTTGCCAGCGAGAAGAATGCCGACTGAAGAACCGTGTTCTTTACCTTTGCGTTACCGATCTGCTTGGTAGCGATGGTGGTAGCGTCAATGATAATGAAACGGATATTGTTGTTTGCGATGTAGCCCTTGACCTTCTCGGGAAGGTTAGCGTCGAGCTCGTCAACGCTCCAAGCGCAGTCAAGCAGGAAGGTTCCGCCCGGCTTTACGTCGCTGATCATATCGTACTTCTTGAGGTACGCGGAGTTGTGGCAAGCAACGAAGTTTGCCTTGTTGATGTAGTAAGGAGACTTGATGGGGTTGTCACCGAAACGCAGGTGCGAGATGGTGATACCCGAGGTCTTCTTGGAGTCATACTGGAAGTATGCCTGAATGAACTTGTCGGTGTGGTCACCGATGATCTTGATCGAGTTCTTGTTTGCACCGACCGTTCCGTCGCCGCCAAGACCCCAGAACTTACAAGCAATGGTGCCTTCTGCCGCGGTGTCGGGGCAAACCTTTTCCTCGAGAGAGGTTCCCGTAACGTCATCTACGATACCGATCGTAAAGCCGTTCTTGGGAGCGTCCTTCTGGAGCTCGTCGTAAATTGCGAAGATCGAGGAAGGAGGAGTATCCTTCGAGCCGAGACCGTAACGGCCGCCGACGACCTTTGCCGAAACGCCGCCCTGTGCGAGTGCGGTAACGACGTCGAGGTAGAGAGGCTCACCGAGAGAGCCGGGCTCTTTCGTTCTGTCGAGAACTGCGATCTTCTTTGCGGTTGCGGGAATTGCTTCGATGAGCTTTTCTGCAACGAAAGGTCTGTACAGACGAACCTTAACAAGACCGACCTTTTCACCCTTTGCGGTGAGGTAGTCGATGACTTCTTCCGCAACGTCACAGATCGAACCCATTGCGACGATGACTCTGTCTGCATCAGGGGCACCGTAGTAGTTGAAGAGCTTGTAGTTCGTGCCGATCTTCTCGTTGACCTTGTCCATGTACTCCTCAACGATGGCGGGGAGTGCATCGTAGTAACGGTTGCAAGCTTCTCTGTGCTGGAAGAAGATATCTCCGTTTTCAGCCGAGCCACGGAGCACGGGGTGCTCGGGGTTCAGAGAGCGTGCGCGGAATGCGGCGATCGCATCCTTGTCAACCATTTCCTCGAGATCCTTGTAATCCCAGATCTCGATCTTCTGAATCTCGTGCGAGGTACGGAAGCCGTCGAAGAAGTTGACGAAAGGAACGCGTCCCTTAATGGTGGAGAGGTGAGCAACAGCGCCGAGGTCCATGATCTCCTGCTGGTTGGACTCTGCCATCATTGCAAAGCCGGTCTGACGGCATGCGTATACGTCGGAGTGGTCACCGAAAATGTTGAGCGCGTGCGATGCAACGCAACGAGCCGATACGTGAATGACGCAGGGCAGAAGCTCGCCGGCGATCTTGTACATGTTCGGGATCATCAAAAGAAGACCCTGCGATGCGGTATAGGTCGTCGTCAGAGCACCGGCTGCGAGCGAACCGTGAACGGTACCTGCGGCACCGGCCTCGGACTGCATTTCCATTACCTTGACGTTT
>JAZRLS010000060.1:0-8436 GCA_045646945.1 Eubacteriales bacterium
GACATGGCTACGATCCGACTTTCGAGGATATCCAGGACTCTGTTGAGTCTGTTCTTGTTCAGGCAGGATATGCTGACGTTGCAAAGGCATATATCCTTTACCGTAAGCAGAGAGAAAAGCTCCGTAACATGAAGTCAACCATCCTTGACTATAAGGATATCGTTGACAGCTACGTTAAGGTTACCGACTGGAGAGTTAAGGAAAACTCAACAGTTACCTACTCTGTTGGTGGTCTCATCCTTTCAAACTCAGGTGCTATCACAGCTAACTACTGGCTTTCTGAAATCTATGACGATGAGATAGCAAATGCACACAGAAATGCAGACATTCACATTCACGACCTTTCAATGCTTACAGGTTACTGCGCAGGTTGGTCGCTCAAGCAGCTTATTCAGGAAGGTCTTGGCGGTGTTACAGGAAAGATAACCTCCGCTCCCGCAAGCCACCTTGCAACCCTTTGCAACCAGATGGTAAACTTCCTTGGCATCATGCAGAACGAGTGGGCAGGCGCACAGGCGTTCTCATCATTTGATACATACCTTGCTCCCTTCGTTAAGGTTGACAATCTTACCTACGATCAGGTAAAGAAGTGCATCGAGTCCTTTATTTTCGGTGTAAATACTCCTTCTCGTTGGGGTACACAGGCTCCCTTCTCTAACATCACTCTTGACTGGACAGTTCCTGCCGACCTTGCAGAGCTCAACGCTATCGTTGGCGGCAAGGAAATGGACTTCAAGTACAAGGATTGTAAGAAGGAAATGGATATGATCAACAAGGCGTTCATCGAAACGATGATCGAAGGTGACGCCAACGGACGTGGATTCCAGTATCCGATTCCCACCTATTCCATTACCTCGAATTTTGATTGGTCCGAAACCGAAAACAACCGTCTGCTCTTCGAGATGACCTCGAAGTACGGCACTCCCTATTTCTCCAACTATATCAACAGCGATATGGAACCCAGCGACGTCAGAAGTATGTGCTGCCGTCTGCGCCTTGACCTCCGTGAACTTCGCAAGAAGTCGGGCGGCTTCTTCGGCAGCGGCGAGAGCACGGGTTCGATCGGTGTCGTTACCATCAATATTCCCCGTATTGCATACCTCGCAGAAAACGAAGAAGATTTCTACGCAAGACTCGACCACAAGATGGACGTAGCGGCTCGCTCGCTGAAGATCAAGCGTACCGTTATTACCAAGCTGCTTGACGAAGGTCTGTATCCTTACACTAAGAGATACCTCGGCACTTTCAACAACCACTTCTCTACCATCGGTCTCGTTGGTATGAATGAGGCTTGTCTGAACGCTAACTGGGTACGCAAGGATCTGACGCACCCCGAAGCACAGGAATTCACCAAGAACGTTCTCAACCATATGAGAGAGCGCCTCTCCGACTATCAGGAGAAGTACGGCGACCTCTACAACCTCGAAGCTACCCCCGCAGAATCTACCTCTTACCGTCTGGCAAAGCACGACGTTAAGAGATTCCCCGCAATCATTACGGCTTCCGAGAACGGAAATACGCCTTACTACACCAATTCCTCTCACCTGCCCGTCGGTTACACCTCGGATATCTTCGAGGCACTCGATATTCAGGATGAGCTCCAGACGCTTTACACCTCGGGAACGGTATTCCATGCCTTCCTCGGTGAAAAGATGCCCTCTTGGCAGTCTGCCGCAACGCTGGTTCGCAAGATCGCAGAAAACTACAAGCTTCCCTACTACACGCTCTCTCCCACCTACTCGGTATGTAAGACCCACGGATATCTCAACGGTGAAAAATTCACCTGCCCCTACTGCGGTGAAAAGACCGAGGTTTACAGCCGTATCACGGGTTACTACCGCCCCGTTCAGAACTGGAACGACGGTAAGGCGGAAGAGTACAAGAACCGTAAGCTCTATGATATTTCTTCCTCGATGGCAAATCGCGGTATGAATTTTGAAGACAATTTCGGAATCGACAGCTGTAGCTGCACACCTCAGATGATTCAGCACGCAGAAGAGTTTGTTCCCGAAGAGTCCACCGCTCCCGAGGTCGTCGCATCCGCTCCCGTAACAACGACCATCTCTGCAGGGAATCAGACGCTTCTCTTTGCAACCAAGACCTGTCCCAACTGTAAGATGGCAGAAAAGTTCCTCTTGGATGCGGGTGTCGACTTCCAAAAGGTTTACGCCGAGGATGCTCCCGAATTGACGGGTAAGTTTGGAATCAAGCAGGCTCCCACGCTCGTTCTGATCACCGATGGCTCCTCGATGAAGATCGAAAACGTATCTAATATTCGCAGATTCGCAGAATCCGCAAAGCGTTAAAACGATTTAAATTTTGCTCAATGAACATAAGGCATTGCACCTCGCAATGCCTTATCGTTCGATTGGACCTAAGAAAGGACGAATTATGTACGATATTATCATTGTCGGTGCAGGTCCTGCGGGACTGACCGCCGCACTCTATGCCCGCCGTGCAGATAAAACGGTGCTTGTGATTGAAAAAGCCAATTTTGGCGGTCAGATCACATCCTCTCCCAAGGTGGAAAATTACCCTACTATCAAAGAGATCAGCGGAAATGAGCTTGCTCAAATGATGCTCGATCAAATTATGGAACACGGCGCAGAGCTTGAAATGGCAGAAGTGTTGCGCATTGAGAGAAACGGAAAGACGATGAAAGTCATCACCGATTACGGTGAATTTGAGGGACGCTCAGTGATTCTTGCTACAGGATCGAAGCACCGCCACCTCGGACTTGAGCGTGAGGAAGAGCTGACGGGTAAGGGTGTTTCCTACTGCGCCGTTTGTGACGGTGCTTTCTTCAGCGGAGCTCCCGTCGCCGTCGTTGGCGGCGGAAATACCGCACTGCAGGAAGCGGTGATGCTTAGTGAATATTGCACGCACGTCACGGTTATTCAGAACCTTTCCGCGATGACGGGCGAGGCACGACTTGTTTCGATGCTCGAAAAGAAATCGAACGTCACGATGATCTTTGATACCGTTGTTACCGAACTCATCGGTGAGGACAAGCTCGAAGCACTGACCTTAAAGAATGAAAAAACAGGCGATCTTTCTCGCATTTATGTAGAAGGACTCTTCGTCGCCATCGGTCAGGTACCAGAAAACAAGCCCTTTGAGAATCTTGTTCCCCTCAATTCCTACGGCTATATCACCGCGGGTGAAAATTGTCTGACGAATACCTCGGGTGTCTTCGTCGCAGGCGACTGCCGCACAAAACAGGTCCGTCAAATCACCACAGCCACCGCGGACGGTGCTGTCGCGGCACTCGCCGCGTGCCGCTATCTCGATGCACTGAATACGTAAAAAATGCTCTCCTACTTTGGTAGGAGAGCATTTTTATATCAAAAACATTTATACGCCAACCGTCATCTTCATTTCTTCAGATTTTTCAGCGTCTATGTTGACTTCTTCAGGATCGCGGAAGGTGGAAACGATCGCTTTGATCATATTTTTCACCGCATCGGTCTGTCCCTTGATCTCAAAATCCATCACAGAATTTTGGAGTCGTTCCAAATTTTCTTCCATCTCCTCGCGTGTCAGAGGATGATCTTTTTCAATAAAGATCATATCGTTATCGGTCTTCGTCAGGTCTTCGCTCTTCATTAGAAGCTCCTCATAAAGCTTTTCTCCGGGACGCAGACCAATCTCTTGAATCTCAATATCTATATGAGGAACCAAACCGGATAACTTGATCATATTTTCGGCAAGGTCGTAAATACGAACGGGTTTTCCCATATCAAGTACAAAGAGCTCGCCCTTTTCTGCCATCGCACCTGCCTGCATTACGAGCTGGCTTGCCTCGGGAATCAACATAAAATAACGAATAATACGCTTGTCCGTAATTGTAATCGGACCGCCTTCGGCAATTTGCTTTTTAAAGAGCGGAATCACCGAACCGTTAGAACCGAGTACGTTGCCGAAGCGAACCGCGGCAAAAGAGGTTTTACTGTCGGTACGACACTGCACCACCATTTCGCAAAGACGTTTGGAAGCACCCATCACGTTCGTCGGATTCACTGCCTTATCGGTGGAAATCAGAATAAACTTTTCCACGCCATATTTTTCAGCCATATCGGCAGTGTTGTAGGTACCCAAAACGTTGTTTTTAATCGCTTCACAACTGCTATGTTCCATCAGAGGCACATGCTTATGCGCTGCCGCGTGAAAAACGATTTCGGGACGGTACAAATCAAAAATATATTCGAGTCGTTGTCTGTCGCGCACCGAACCAATGATTACCTCAAGCGGAAATTCGGAACCGTATTTCCGAATCAACTCTTGCTGAATTTCATACGCATTGTTTTCATAAATATCAAAGATCACAAGCTTTTTCGGTCCACACTTGGCAATCTGTCGGCAAAGCTCACTTCCAATCGAACCGCCACCACCGGTAACCAAAATCACCTTATCTCGATAATATTCCGCCGTTTGGCTTCCCACCAGAGAAATCTGCTTACGGAACAATAGGTCTTCGATCTCAAACTGTCGAATGACTCTCTCTCTTTTTCCGTCTTCCTGTTGATTCTCTAAATTCGGAGCGTCATAAATTTTCACTTTACAGCCAAGCTTCGCGTAAAAATCATAAAAATGAGCCAACTGTTCTCCGGTGACTGCAGCAATGGCAACGATTACTTCAGTAATTTCAAACTGTTCTGCAATTTTCGCAAAGCCTTCGGGAGAATACACGTGAAGACCAGAAATATGCTTATTGATTTTATCACGATCGGTATCAATAAAACAAACAGGCAAATATTTTGAATTCGGGTTGTTTCGAAGCTCGTTCACAAGGTACGATCCCATCTGCCCTGCTCCAACAATGGCTACCGAGCTGCGAGAACACGTCTCTGATTTTGCTTGATGCTGTTTTTTATAGCGCAAACGATAACAATACCGAGCAGAAATTGCCATCAGTGCGGCAAGAGGCGCGATCGTAGCAAACAGCCAAAAGCTTACTTGAATTCTCGCCAGATACACAAAGCCGATCGAAAGCACGGTAGCTACCATATCGGCTACAATCAGGCGGAGGTAGGAAGGAGTATGGGTATATCTCCAAACGGTAAAATAGATTCCCATCACCAAACGGCATCCCAAAGTCAAGAGAAGTAAAATTCCAAGATTCAGACAAAACAAACCCAAATTTCCCACGTCAACACCGTCCGAGGTAAGACGAGAAATGATATAATATAAAATTGAAATCAATGCAAAACAAGCAGAATCAAAACTGATAAGCAAAATGTTTCTATTATTAAATTTCATTATAAATCCTCAAATTTTAATTTTTCAGCAAGACCCACAGATACAAGTTTAGTATATCATATCTTCGATCAAATGTCAATCATTTTGTTGTTTTTCTTGGAGAAGAATGTCGAATGCGTTCCAGTTTTTTATTATATTTTCCTACTTTTAACAAAAAGAAGCAAGCAGAAAGAACTCCGCTTGCTTTAGTTTATGATGCAATCACTTTTTATTTGCCTTTTTTCGTTCAGGAATAAAAAACACAAAAATCAGAGAGGATGCCAAAAGCATCATGGGGTAATACAAATGAGAAATCACCTCAAATGCCGTCAGTTCAAAGCCCATCGTTGATGCCACAGACAAGGCAACCAACATTTGAGCACCATAAGGCAAAAATCCTTGAAAGATGCAAGAAAAGGTATCGAGAATCGATGCCGTTTTACGGGGAGAAATATCATATTCCTTTGCCATCTCTGAGGCAATCGGGTTTGCCATCACGATCGCAACCGTATTGTTTGCCGTCGCAATATCCATAAAACCAACGAGCAAGCCAATTCCAAGCTGTCCACCCTTTTTTCCGCGAAATACACGGCGGATTCCTTGAAGGAGGGCATCAAAGCCACCCGCATCACGAATGAGAGCGCAAAGTGCGGCAACGAGGATCGCAACCATCGCCGTTTCAAACATATTCGCGGCACCGCTTCCCATTCCCGAAAGCAGATTCGGAACGTCCACTGCCCCTGTTGCCAGCATAATCACAGAACCCGTAACAATACCGATCAAAAGCGTCAAGAAGACGTTAATTCCGCAAATACCACCGAGAAGCACCAAGAGATACGGAAGAATCTGAAGTAAATGATATTCTCTCACCTCAATCGGCTGAATATCAGAACGCAAGGAAAGCACCGTAATCAGTACCATGGTTACAATTGCGGCAGGAAGAACGATCGCAAAGTTCGTACGGAATTTATCCTTCATCGCACAACCCTGACCGTTGCACGCCGCAATCGTTGTGTCCGAAACAAAAGAAAGATTGTCGCCGAACATCGAGCCGCCAACCACAGAGCCGACGCAAAGTGCCAAAGGAAAGCCGGAAGTCGATGCAATCGCAATTGCAATCGGAGTCAGAAGCGTAATCGTTCCAACCGACGTCCCCATCGCCGTCGAAACAAAGCAACTGACCAAAAACAAAACAACCACGGCAAATTTTGCGGGAACGATGGAAAGCACGAAATAAGCAACGCTCTCCGCGCTGCTGCGTCCCACCACGCCGACGAAAATTCCCGCTAACAGAAAGATCAGAAGCATCGTGACGATATTCTTATCGCCAATCCCCTGCCCCATCAGTTCAAGCTTGCGATCGAATTTCACGCCGCGATTTTGCAGGCAGGCAACAAGAAGTGCTACCAAAAAGATGACCACGATCGGTACACTATAAAAGCCCATCGGTATTTTCATTACGTATTCAAAGACGATTCCGAGGGTGAGGTACAAAACGATGAATACGCCAATGGGCAACAGTGCCCAAACGTTTCCTTTTTTCATAGAAGACTCCTCTTTTTTTATTTGCTACCTTTTTATTATATCATACTTCGGACAAAATGTCTATAGCTCTTACCCACTTTATTTTTTAGTAACACTGTTTTCATCGTTTGTCAATAGAAAATGAAGGACGGATATGCTTAAAGCATATCCGTCCTTCACAAATGTAAAAATCCGAGCTCAACCCTTCGCTTCAAATTCCGTGGGAAGTGTTTGATAGCCGTAAGGATTATAGTAAAGCTTATAACCAGAATATGTCGTAACCGAATGGTTTCGCTCCTCTGTTTCACGTTTCAAAAGATTGCCGTAACAGTCATATTCCATTCTGTTCACCGTCTGTAGGTGTCCATCTATGAAATAATTTTGTTTAAGACAGTTTCCGTCCGAATCATATTCATATTCTGTTTTGGAAATATAATCCTCCGATTCATGTTCATATGCTTCGACGGTCAATTTTCCGTTTTCATCATATTCCCAAGACCATACTGCACGAGGCTCTGCAAATGAATCCTTATTGGTATAGTGAGATCTTTTGATCTTATTACCACGTTCATCGTATTCATATTCTGAGAAATATTGAAGTACGCCACGATATGTTACGCTTTCTTTCACCATATTGCCACCAACATCGTATTCATATTCATAAGTATCTATATACTCATACTTAGTTGATTTTTGTGTAAGTTTGGTTCGCTGTCCCTCTTCATTGTACTCGTAAAACTCTTCAAAATACGGTTCATTCTCAGAGAAATCATAGTAACTGATGCGAGTTAAATTTCCCTTCTCATCGTAGGCGGCAAGCTTATAGGTACCGTCTCCGTTCAGATAAGGATCGTTTTGACGAATCAAATTTCCTCTTTCGTCATATTCATACGTCGTTTCTTGTATGTTTTGAGGAGAATATTGATAGGATTGTTTGATCAGATTTCCCTTCTCGTTATACTCCTGACGAATGACAGTCATATTTTTGCTCATCGTAGAAAAATATCTCTGCACGATGGGGCGACCGTATTCATCATATTCATAGTGGGAAACAAACCCATAATCATTCTCATATGAAAAGCTTGTCTGATAGCCAAAGGAAAACCGTTCCAGATACGTTGACACGTCGCGATAATCCTTGATGATCAAAAAGAGATCGTATGCCTTTTCAATCTCTCCCTCATTCAAATGCTGAAGTGCTTCACTATATGCTTCAAGCTTTGGATCGCTCGGCTTATTCTCGGTATTGTTTTCCTCGCTTTTGTTCTCCTCATCTTGGTCTTGTGCCTGGGAGGAGGTTTCTTCCTCCGAGGTCCCCTCTTCCTCACCGTCACACGACGTCAAAACGACACCCAACAAAAGAAGTAAACATAACAGCAACGCGGTGATTTTTTTCATGGCAATTCCCTCTATTTTTCTAATGATAATTTGAGTATAGCACACCAAAAATTCATTGTCAATACGGTGGGGAAAAGTTTTTTTTAAACGCCCTTTTTTCCTCCAAAGTGGAAAAAAAAACCTAAAATCAGTCATGACCACCAGCAGTGCTGGTGGATTGCATAAGCCCCCTTGGGGCATTCCACACGCTGAGCCTATAGGCTCGTCCAATTATCCGACACTTGCGGTAGTCGCCCTACCGCCACAGATGTGGCAACTATCTTTGGCCTCCCTTGT
>JAZRLS010000061.1:0-7677 GCA_045646945.1 Eubacteriales bacterium
AATTTCTGTATTTTCTTCAAAATAGTCCTGGAACACCTCGGCACCCTGACCGTAGCCAAAAACAGAAACATCTGCTCCTGTATGGCTATTGGTGTTAAATTCCAGGAAGCCGTCTTCGCGGAACATCAGACCACCGGTTTCATGGTCGGCGGTGATGATCAGAAACGTATCGGGATGATAGAACGCATATTCCATAAAGGTTGCAATTGCTTGATTGAAGCGGACAACTGCTTGAAAGGCTTTGTTTAGATCTTTGCTGTGACAGTGCTTATCGATGTGCGCTTCCTCGTACATCATAAAGAATCCGTTTTCGTTTTCACCGAGGGTATTCAGCGTGGTACGGATCTTTTGTTCGATTTGAAGCACTTGAGCTTCTGTGTAATAATTGTAATTGCAATCGATGATGGTTCCGTACTTCTGCGTCAGGGCGGCCTGATCAGCAAGGATGTCAGCGCTGTCCTTACGGCTGTTTGCGTGAGCGGAGAATGCACCTGGGGTAGCACCTGTGGAGGCTTCGGTAGACATTACAGCGGTGCTCATTCCGCGTGAGGCGGCAAGCTCCGTAAGGGATTGGACCGCCTTGTGATTTCCATCTTGTCCGATATAGCCGTTGACTGTTTTATATCCCGTCGCAAGTGCCGTTCCTGCGGCGGCACTGTCAGTATAGATGGTCGAAAGCGACCAGGTGCGCGCCATTCCCATAGCGGGGAAATAATATCCGTAGAATTGCTTTTCTCCGTCACCGTATTCAATATTGTTTTTCATAACGTCAAAGAGGAGCGTCTGATACAGTCCCATTCCGTCACCGATGAGGAAAATATAATTTTTCGCTTCCTTGACGATCGGCTCGTGAATCGAAATACCTTCGGGAATTTCTGCGTTGAAATTATCCTCGGGAATATAGGTTTCTAAAAAGAAATAAGCGGCAGCGGCGATAAGAAAATAATCTCCCTCGAGCGCAATTTGCTTTTCTTCTGCTAAAATGGCAAATTCGGTATTTTGGGTATCGACATCTAATCGTTTTGAAATGCTAAGTCCCGTCTCTCCCACGATGATCTGATATCCTGCCGAGGTTGCTTCTCGGTCTGTGATCAAGGGAAGATCGAGTTCCGTGCGTTCAAGAATTTTCGCTTTGATGTATTCTGCGGCACGCTTGCCGTAGTCTTGAGATCTGCTTGAATATACGATAGAGAAATTCGAAAGTTCTATACCGTTGAGATAGGATTCCTCCGCAGGAGTTCCTTGGGGCGTCGGGGGAGTTTCATCATTGTTCGGCGCGGCAGGTGTGTCATTGTTCCTCGAGGAAGATTCATCTGAAAGCTCCGGAAGATCGCTGGAACTCGCTCTATCGTCGATCGGTTCGGTGACACAACCGACGCAAAGTAAAAGAATCATCAATAAGGTTACGGTGGAAAACAATAGTCTTTTCATCGTTTTTCTCCTTTAATATTTATGGTTTTATTATTCTATTTTACCATAAGAAAAAATAATTTGCAAGATTTTTTTAGGGGGCAAAGTGCCGAAAAAGATCGCTAAAAATCAGCGAAAGTCATTATTGACAAAATTCGTCGATTGTGCTATACTGTTAAAAAGAGAATGTTTTACATTGAAAGGTATTGCTATATGATTTACAATACGATTTTAGACGCCGTTGGCGGTACGCCGATCATCCGTCTTCAGCATATGACGGGTCCCGAGGACGCGGAAATTCTCGTGAAATACGAGGGACTTAACGTCGGCGGATCGATCAAAACGCGTACGGCACTGAATATGATCATTGAAGCGGAAAAGCAGGGACTTTTGAATCAAGATACGATCATCGTAGAGCCGACCAGCGGAAATCAGGGAATTGGCCTTGCGCTCGTTGGCGCAGTGCGCGGATATCGTGTCAAGATCATTATGCCTGACTCGGTGAGCGAGGAGCGTCGCAAGCTCGTTCGTCATTACGGTGCCGAGGTGATTCTTGTGCATGACGATGGGAACATCGGAAAATGTATTGAGGATTGTCTTGCTCTCGCGATGAAAATGAAAGCAGAGGACCAAAACGTATTTGTTCCTCAGCAGTTTGAAAATCCTGCCAACCCCGCCATTCAGCGTTCGCAGACGGGGGTAGAGATTCTGGAGCAGGTAGGCAAGCCGATTCACGGTTTTTGCTCGGGCATTGGCACGGGCGGAACGATTACGGGAATCGGCGAGGCACTTAAGGAAAAGAATCCCGAGATGACGATTTGGGCTGTGGAACCCGAAAACGCCGCCATTCTTTCGGGCGGTTCGATCGGAACGCACGTACAGATGGGGATTGGCGACGGTATTATTCCTGAAATTCTCAATCAAGAGATTTTTGAGGACGTTTGCATCGTCAAGGACGAAGAGGCATTGCAGACCTCGAAGGATCTTGCTCTCAAAGAGGGAATTATGTGCGGTATCAGCAGCGGAACAAACGTTGCGGCGGCAATGAAGCTGGCGCGCAAGCTCGGAAAGGGAAAAACCGTCGTTACGGTGCTTCCTGACACGGCGGAGAGATATTTTTCCACCCCTCTATTTGAAGATTAAATCAACCGATTAATAAAATTTAGGAGAGAAAAAATGAAAAAGTTTTTGTCTGAATTCAAAAAATTTATCACCCGCGGAAACGTGGTTGATCTGGCTGTCGGTGTTATCATCGGTAGTTCTTTCACTGCGATCGTTAACGGACTGAGCAATTTTGTGCTGAAACCCGTGATCAACTGGATCATCGCGATGATTTTGGGCAAGGATTCCTTGTCGGAGCTGATGACCTTCCTTGTTAAAGTGGAAAAGACCGAAAACGTGGTGGATGCTAACGGAATCATGACAGGAACCAAGATCGTACCCGATCTGGAGCAATCGATTTACATCGATTGGGGAGCATTCATCAATGCAATTATCAACTTCTTCCTGATTGCACTTGTTTTGTTTACGATTGTCAAGATCATCAATCGTATGAGAGCAGATCACTCGTCTCTCAGAGAAAAGATTGCCGACGGATATCTCAATAAGGCAGAGCGTAAGGAATTGAAGGCACACGGCATCAGCCTGCGCGACAGAGAAGCAATTATTGCTTACTTTGACGAAAAGGAAAAGCGCCTTGCAGAGGAAGCTGCAGAGGCAGCTCGTATTCAAAAGGAGCAGAATCCCACGACCGAAGATCTTCTCAAGCAGATTCTTGCTGAGATGAAGAAATCCTGAATATAAAAAAGAACACGCCAAGGGGTGCCTTCCATAAAGCAGGTTTTGCCTGCCGAAAAAAGCAAAAGGGGTACGGACAGTTTTGTTCGTACTCCTTTTCAAACGCCTTACCTGCAAGGTATAGTGTGTTACACCTTTCAGGTGAACTGTCGGGTGGTAACGAGCCTCCCTTGTGTAAAGGGAGGTGGCTCGCGCAAGCGAGACGGAGGGATTGTAAAAGCTAAAAGTTATCGTAAGACAATCCCTCAGCCGCCTTCGGCGTCAGCTCCCTTTACACAAGGGAGCCTTTCTTTTGTTCATCTATGACTTGTCAAATTTCCTGACAAGCACTGCTTTTGTGGACACAAAAGCCATTTACTACATTTGGTTGATTGTTGTGTGTTTTGTTCTCCAAAACAGAGAAATGATAAAATATCGCTCTATTGACTCCACTGCTGGTTTCGTATATAATATAGTCACAAGCTCCGGAACTTGAATTTTTTCGAGAGGTGAAAAATATGTACGAATGTAAGATTGCAGAAAAATTGGTGGAGCTCCGCACTTCAAAGGGAGTAACACAAGAAGATGTGGCACAAAGCCTATCTATTTCAAATAAAACGGTTTCCAAATGGGAGAATGGTGCCTCGACACCCGATCTTCCTATGGTTATAGAACTCGCAAACTATTATGGTGTCACCACCGACACCCTTCTCGGACTTTCCGAGGATAAAAAGCAGAACACGGCAGAAGAAATCCGCAGTTTGTTTGAAGGACTTGACCGCCGCGAATCTGTGCTAAAAGCATTTGAAGCGGTAAAAGCACTTATTCCGGCTATGTATGGAACAGTTTCCAAATATAGTGATGATGTATATGATAGAGAAAATGTTTTTCCATCTGAGATATCGCATTTTTATCGTTCTAATATATCACTCCATGAGTTTTTTGAGTTTGTAGCAAGCTCCGAAAATGTAAACGTGGCGGTAATGATGCTCCGCAACAAAGCTGATTTTGCATGGATGAACGATCCGAGTAAGCAAGCAGAGATTGTGAAGATATTCAAATTCTTGTCGAGTGAAGATGCTTTGTCCGTTCTTTATTATGTTCATTCCACCGCTTGCTCTGAAAGCTTCACGGCGGACTATATTGCTAAAAATACAGGCGTAAATGAAGAACGAGTTTCCGAAATTCTCGATGAATTCTGTTCTGTAGGAGCTTGTCATTGGGTAACGGCGCACCTTGCTGAAGGAGAGGTCAGAGTGTATGAGTGCCACGGTGACGGTCTTGTTCTGTCCTTGATTTCCTTGGCATTTGAAAGAATGTGCGGCAGACAGTCCTATGAATACAACTTCAACGGAAGATGCAAAATGATCGGAGGTAAATAAGATGAGTTTGTCGGCTAATATCAAAAGATTGCGTCTTGAAAAGAATCTGACACAAGAGCAGCTTGCCACAAAGCTTGGAGTATCAGCGCAAGCAGTATCTAAGTGGGAAACGAGCGAAACCTATCCCGATGGCGCGCTTCTTGTTCCTCTTGCTAATGTGCTTGAGGTATCTCTTGACGAGCTTTTTGGAAATGATTCTGTCACTATGGCGGATATTTCGTCCAAAATCGTGAAGTTGATTCATAACACCGAGGCAACTGAGCGCTTCAACGTTGCGCGTGATATCGGTTGGCAGATCGAGCGCGGTTTGTTTAACTGTCGTATGGAAATTGAAAAGAAGTATGATCCCAATGAAATCAAGAATCAGAAAAACGCATCCTATATTCTTGACGATAACGGATTTACAATCGTATCTAATGGAAAAGAGCCTTTCTTCTCGGTATTTCCACAACCGGCAGAGGGATACGGGCATTTTCTGAATGATAAGGACGACTTGCAAAAAATCTTTGCGGCGCTGTCTCATACAGATACAATGAACGCTTTGATCTATTTGTACCATAAAAACGAGAATTATGTTTTTGAAAGCGCAGTTCTTGAAAGAGATTGCGAGATTGCAAACGATCAAATCAATATGGTAATAGATGATCTGTTGACGCTAAAGTTAATATGGAAACAGGAGCTTACAATTAACGGCGAGAGTCGGGTTCTGTATTATTCCAGACCAAACCACAAATTGCTTGCCGTATTGTTGATGACAAGAGAAATTGGCTATAAGGGAGCGTATAGTTTCCAATCACATATTAGAAATACGCCGTTTATTAAAGAATAATGAACCACCGCCGAGAGTGACCGTTTGGTCGCTTTCGGCGGTGGTTTTGTTTGGCTTATAAACCTGCTTTATCGCAGGCGCGCCAAGGCGTGTTCTTTTTTTAGGAAATATTTTTCGTAAGTTTATGATTGAGTCGATTTTCAAGAAAACGAAAAAGTGACCCGTGGGAGAATATGTCTCGCGTGGCTCGACTGCAAGTTTTGTTTGCCGTCGGCGACGGCAGTTTGCAAGCAAACACACAAAACGTTGCCGAACTGTGCCTGCGTCGCGTCCGATTCCCGTTAGGGACAGCAAAAAAGCACATACCCGATTGGGTATGTGCTTTTTTGGTGACCCGTGGGAGAATCGAACTCCCGTTACCGCCGTGAAAGGGCGGTGTCTTAGCCGCTTGACCAACGGGCCTGGTAGCGGGAATTGGACTTGAACCCATGACCTACCGGGTATGAACCGGTTGCTCTAGCCAACTGAGCTATCCCGCCATATTCGTCCGCTCTTTTCGGACGTCGAAAACCACTTCGTGATTACGACTCACTTATTATATCACAAACCAATTTTTTTGTCAATACCTTTTTTCAAAAAAAATAAAAAATTTTTTGAGTTTTTTCGAGAGTGAGAAAACCCTTTATTTATAAGGGTTTTCTCGCCTTTTTATGTGTTTCTTCCGCAAATCCCCCGAAAAAATTCGGGGGAAATTCACAAAAGATGAGCTTAATACTTGGACACGGCGAAAATTTCCTCGCCGTCAATAAGCTTCTGTGCATCGGAAATTATTTTCTGTGCAAACGAGCTTAAAACGTAAAAAGTACCGTAAGCCTGCACGGAGCTTGATTCTCCGTTTTCACCGAGCACCTCGATGGTTATATATGCCTTTCTTTCGCTGTATTTATAGAATCTATAAACGGTATTTCTTTCGTTTCCGTATAGATCTTTACTGAGAATAGTGAGCTTCAAGATACAAGGATTTTCGGGATTTGTACTATCAAAGTTATCCATTTCCCTGAATGCCTGCATTTCTTCCTCGCTCAAATCAGCGATACCTTCAAGAGAGGCATACAAAAGGCCCTTATAAAGCTGTCTGAAATTATATACGGCATCTCGTACCACGGCATTTCCCGCCTGTGTTGTTGTATCAAACTCATAAGAGAGATGGTTGCCGTCGATATAGATCTGTGCTCCCTGGGAATTGGACTGTGCTGCATTCATTACGCCCCAGTCGCCAGAGGTTTCATCTATCAAGATAAAGCTTCTATCGTCCATGGTGAAATACGAGCCGCAAAGCCACACGCCAACCGTATAATCTGCAACGGTTGCACGTTCCCAGCTCTTTTTCGACATCTTATAGACTTCAACATAGCCTTCTTCGTAGTTATATCTTATTTTTCCGTTTCCTGTTGAATAGTAAAATTCTTCGGGAGTAACGAGATTTCCCGCAACGTCATGTTGAGGAGCGACTCTTACAGCATTCTTTGCGAGTGCAGAATCGTTCTTATCGGCAAAGTAAACACCGCAGGAGTAAGCATCAATTTTTGCCCACTCGCCTGTTTTTTGGTCAATAAGGATATACTTATCATTTGCGGTAACGAAAACGTTTCCGTAGTGCCATGCACCAAGGCCTGTGTTGGCATATCTCTCTGTGAGTATTTTACCCAACTCAGAGGACTTTGATGCAAAGAAAAGCTGTCCTGAGGTTGTGACAAAATATTCCGAAGAATATTCAACCTCGCCCATGACCTGAGAATTCTGTGAGAGCTGATTGCCCGAGAGGTCTGTAAGCGCAACGGTTGCCGCGAGCGTATATATACCCTCGCTATAAATTACGTTATAGCCGTAGTGAATGATGCCGTCAGCTTCTTCGTCGCTGTTGAGATCGACCTGCGTGCTTTCCATAAGAATGAAATACTCATTTTCGGGAGTTCCCTTTGCGTACGGAACGGAGGAAATCATATAGTCACCGCTAAATGTGGGTGTCAATTCCTCACCGCCAAAGAAAAGGGAGTATTTTCCAATAGAATTTTCTTTGATATTGAATTGATTTTTCTTGGAATCAGTAAATATATTGCCAAGGCCGTGAACGTATGTCGCTGCCTGGCTGCCCGTGTTATCGAACAACATATTTGCATTGAAATTCGGGGATTCAATAATGATTTGAGAAATATAGCTTATATCGAGCTGGATATATTGCGAGTCAAACCATTTAGAATCGTCCCACTCAAGAAAATCAAAATAGCTTTCATCTACAAGCACGATCATATCGAAAACCTCGGAATATGCGTAGTACAT
>JAZRLS010000062.1:0-118701 GCA_045646945.1 Eubacteriales bacterium
ATAATTTTACAAAGGAAGTCCGCCGCGAGGTTCAAATCGCCTATAATAAGCAGGTCGAAACCATCCGCGCGCTCGATCTTCCCTTCATCACCTGGATGAATATCCCCTCGGAAAAGCCGTGGTATCCGATGCAGAGCGACTTCTGCTATATGATCTCTCCCACGCAGTTTGAAAAATTTGTTCTGCCGGAGCTTGTCGATCAGGCGTCGTATCTTGAACGCTCGGTTTACCATCTCGACGGCATCGGTGAGCTTCCCCACCTCGATATGATACTTGATATTCCCGGACTGAACGGCATCCAATGGAATCCCGGCGCGGGCAAAGAGCCTCTGTGCGACGAAAAATGGTTCGATATTTACAGAAAAATTCAGGATAAGGGCAAAAACCTCATTCTCCTTTGGGCACTCGACGAAAAGCTTGAGGACAAGCTTGAAAAATTCTTCAAAACCGTCGACCCAACGGGCGTTTACCTGAGCGGCAACAGATTTTCATCCCCCGAAGCCGCAGAGAGAATGCTCGAAAACATAATCAAATGGACAAAATAACACAGAAAGGCAGTATTACTATGAAAAACTATAAAATTGCTGTCATTGCGGGTGACGGAATCGGCCCCGAAGTCATTGCCGAGGGTGTTCGCGTGCTTGAGCATGTCGGTAAGCTCGACGGCGGATTCAAATTTGAATTTACACACTTCCCTTGGGGATGCGATTATTATCTGCAGACGGGCAAAATGATGCCCGACGATGCCATTGAAACGCTGAAGCAGTACGACGCCATCTATCTCGGCGCGGTCGGAACCCCCGGCGTGCCCGATCACATTTCTCTTTGGGATCTCCTCTTAAAGATCCGCCACGAATTTGATCAGTACGTCAATCTTCGCCCCGTCAAGCTCCTCCGCGGAGCTCCCTGTCCGCTCAAGGATGCGACCTGCGAGGACATCGATATGGTAGTCATTCGTGAAAACAGCGAGGGTGAATACGCGGGCGCGGGCGATTGGCTCTATCGCGGTCAGGAAAATGAGGTCGTACTTCAAACGGGAGTTTTCTCTCGCAAGGGAACCGAAAGAATCATTCGCTACGCGTTCGAGCTGGCGCGAAAGGAAAAGAAGACGTTAACGAGTATTTCCAAGGGCAACGCTCTGAATTATTCTATGGTATTTTGGGATAGCGTATTTGCCGAGGTTGCCAAAGAATATCCCGACGTAAAGACCGCTTCGTATCTTGTCGATGCGGCAAGTATGTTCTTCGTAAAGGACCCCGCAAGATTCCAAATCGTCGTAACGTCCAATCTCTTTGGCGACATTTTAACCGACCTTGGCGCCGCGATTTCAGGTGGTATGGGACTTGCCGCAGGAGCAAATCTGAACCCCGAAAGAACATTTCCATCTATGTTTGAGCCGATCCACGGCTCTGCCCCCGACATTGCGGGCAAACAGATCGCAAATCCGCTTGCTTCCATCTGGTCGGCAAGCCAAATGCTCGATTTTCTTGGCTACGAGAATTGGGGCGCACGTTTGATCGATGCGATTGAAGCGCTGATGGTCGAGGGCAAGACGCTCACCTGCGACCTTGGCGGAACGGCAAAGACAAGCGAGGTTGGAGATGCCATCATAAAGCACCTCGAAAATGAAAATTCAATGCTGATATAAGAAAGGACCGCACAGATGAAAATCACGAAAATAGAGCCGATTTTATCGGGGAACAGACATTTGTTCGTTAAGGTTCACACCGACGAAGGAATCGTCGGTCTTGGTGAATCCGGACTTTGGGCAATGAGAGAAGGCGTTGTGGGAACCCTGAAATGCTTAGAACCCGTTTTGCTAGGCGAAGACGTCAATCGAATCAATTTTATCAACGAAAGATTATATGAAGAGCATCAATTCAAAGGAATGAACATACAGAGTGCTATTTCCGCCATTGATCTTGCGCTATGGGATATCAAGGGCAAGGCGTTGGGTGTTCCCGTATACGATTTGTTTGGCGGAAAGTATCGCGATAAAATCCGCGTATGGCGTCATATTACGCCAAGCAACGACAATGAATTATTCAGAGCTCTGTTGCTTGAGGCAAAGGAAGAGGGCTTTACTGCCGTGCGACTCAATCCTTGCAGAGATATGGAAGGCTTTGCCTCTTCCAAGCGTCTTGCAACGATGTATCAAAGAGTCGCTTTTGCAAGAGAGGTGCTCGGCGACGAGATCGATATTGCGATTGAAATCCACCGAGAGCTGAACGGTGACGAATCGCTGATGCTCTGCAAAATGCTGGAGTCCTTGAATATCCTCTTCTTTGAAGACCCGATCCGTTCGGAAAACATTGAAACCCTGAAAGAATTCACGGCAAAGACCGTCGTTCCGATTGCCGCAGGCGAGAGATGCATCAGCATTCAGGAATTTGAAATGATGCTGAATGCGGGAATGAGGATCGCAAGACCCGACGTGTGCACCTTGGGCGGCTTTACGGGAAGTATGAAGGTTTGTGCCTTGGCAGAAGCACACCACGCATATATTGTGCCGCACGTGCCGGTCAGCGTGATCAACATTGCGGCAAGCTTACATATGGCGGCGGCAATCCCCAACTTTTTAATTATGGAAACCTTCCCGCCAAAGACCTTCCAACAAGCGTTAGATTGTATGGGAGAGTATAAATTCAAGCTCAAGGACGGCTATATGGAAATTCCCGACGGACCCGGTTGGGGTGTTGAATTGGTAGACGACATTGAGCAAAGAAACCCTTACGTAACGATTCCTTGGAGGCTGGACCAATACCATTGTTACGGCGGTGCAGACACCACGGATAAAACACAAAAGAAAAAACTCTAACAAAATCGCGTAGCCGTGAAATTTTTACGGCTACGCGTTCTCTTTATTTAATTATTTAATCCGTCGCACCTCGCCCGTGGAGGGGAGTCCCTTCTCGTAGGCGTGGAGCACGGCGGAAATTTCTTTTTTACTCTCTGTCGCAAAGATAAAGTGCTGTCTTGTCAAGCCGTTGCGGGCAAGCTCGTCCTTACGGTCCGCCATATAGTGCGGCACCGAGTTGACAATGAGGCTTCGGTGCTTCCACGCACGGAGCACGGGGAAATGCACACCGCGACGGTCGACAAGTGTCGCTCTGCCGTCGGTACAGCTCTCGCAAGAACCAAGCTCCTTTCCGACGCACTTTTCGGTTACCATCAGAGGAATTCTTCCATACACCATCACACGGCTGTTTCCACCGATATCGCGCAAGCGCGGCAGGATCAGCTCGGGCGAGAGCAGATAGTCGCAAAGTCCTCTGGCTTCCCAGAGCGCGGCACTCTCGCGATTGGTGATATTCAGACGGAAATCTCCGTGCGGAATCAGACTCGTTGCCTCTAGCAGAGAAAAATGTCCGAGATTTCCGACCAGCGCGTGGCTCGCACCCATTTGCTCGGCACGGCGCAAAAGCGTGACAATCTCTTCCCTCTCACGATCGAAAATGACGGGAGGAAGGAGCACTCCATTCGTCGAGCCGTCGTAGCTCTCGAGCGGCGTATACATCAGGTCAAAAAATTCGTATGCCTCTTTGGGAATGTGATCGGGGAAATAAAAGACTGCCGAACGGCTCTTCTCTGCTCGCGGAAGCTTTGGAGAGGACGAAGCTTTTCGAAAATCGTCAGCACTTCGCTTCGGCTGTGCCGCTTCATTCAGCGCATCGACCGCCAAACGACGCAAGGCATTGAGCGACGAGACGGGAAGCATCAGTCCCTCTCCGACCTCGGCACGTGCCATCGACGCGACGTAGGGTGTATTTCCCAGTTTTGTCACGCTTCGCAGAACGCTTTCCTCGTTCATCGGTGCGGTTTTTGCCACCTGCGGAATCTCCCCCGTCACTGTCACCGAACGACCGTCCTCTGCCGCGAGCGTCAGCGTCACGGGCGCATCCGCTACGGCAATGACCGACAGTGATACGGGAATTTTTCGCGTAATTTTATCAAAAGGCATAAGCACTCTTGTGCTTTGTTTATCCTGCTCGGAGCGTACGCCGAGCATTGTTCGGTCGATCCGCTCGGTATAATATCCGTCGGTAAATCCACCGCGAGAAAAGATCGATGCAAGCTCGCGAAGCTCGTCATCGTTTGCTCCGCGGTTCTCGTCAATCAGACGTCGCCAGATTTTTGCCGTATCGCGCACGTACTCGGGTGATTTCATTCGTCCTTCAATTTTAAACGACGCAATTCCCATTGCCATCAGCTCGGGAATATAGCGTGCCAAGCAAAGGTCCTTCAGAGACAGTGGATAGCCATTCTTTTTCCCCTCTCCAAAGGGAAGTCGGCAGGGCTGAGCACACTCGCCGCGATTTCCGCTTCGACCGCCGACGAGCGACGAGAAAAGACATTGCCCCGAATGACAAACGCAGAGTGCTCCGTGCACAAAGACCTCTGCCTCAATCGGAGAGTTTTTCACAAAGGTACAGAGATCTGCCGCCGACATTTCTCTGGCGCAAACCATGCGTGAAAATCCCATTTGGGAAAGCTCTTTGGCGGCAAAAACACTGTGTCCCGACACCTGCGTGCTTGCGTGAAGCTCGATCGGAATTCGTTCCCGAATCCTTTGTGCACCGCCGAGATCGGCTAAGATGAGCGCATCGGCACCCATCAGGTAAGCGTCCTCTGCCGCACGAAGAAAATCGTCGAGCTCCTTATCGTAAACGAGCGTGTTGGCGGTCAGATAAACCTTGGCTCCGTAGGCGTGCGCCAGCGAAATCCCTTCGCGTAGCTCGTCCGCTGTGAAATTTTTCGCTCCCATTCGGGCATTGAACGCAACACCGCCAAGATAAACGGCATCCGCACCCGCTTCGATCGCGGAAAACAGTGCCGCAGGCGATCCTGCGGGACACAAAAGCTCTGTTTTTTTTCTGATTTGCTCCATCAAAGCCTCTTCCACGCTCCTTTTTCTCATTTATTTTCTTTATTATATCCCTTTCCCAGCCGAATGTCAAGTCCCCACAGAGATGTCGATGTTTGACCTTTTTGTTACAAAACTGTTGACAAAATAGGAAATCTATGGTAATATAAATTAGAGAATTATGCACTCCCACTGTATGATTTGAAAAAAAAAGCAAATCATAGTATTACAAACGAAAGAGAAAGGACTTAATCTTATGATGACCCCTATCGCAAACGAGCGTGAAGCAAGAGAAAATATTCTCGAACAAGTCAAGGAATATTGTGAAAAATATCATACCAAGGCCCCCTATAAGGAAGGCGACCGCATCCCTTACGCATCCCGCGTTTATGACAGCGACGAGATGTGCAACCTTGTAGACAGCGCACTCGAATTTTGGCTTACCTCGGGCAGATATACCGATGAATTTGAAAAGAAGTTTGCCGAATATCTCGGCGTTCGCCACTGCAGTCTCGTAAACTCGGGCTCGTCGGCAAATCTGCTTGCTTTTATGACTCTGACCTCTCCCCTGCTCGGTGAGAGAACGGTTCGCCGCGGAGATGAAGTAATTACGGTTGCCGCAGGCTTCCCCACGACGGTCACTCCGATGATTCAGTACGGTGCGATTCCCGTATTCGTCGACGTCACCATTCCTCAATACAACATCGACGTTACGAAACTCGAGGCAGCTCTCTCCGAAAAGACCAAGGCTGTTATGATCGCGCATACTCTTGGAAATCCCTTCGACCTTTCTGCGGTCAAGGCATTCTGTGACAAGCACAATCTGTGGCTCATTGAAGACAACTGTGACGCACTCGGTTCGGAGTACACCATTGACGGTGTGGTCCGCAAGACGGGTACGGTCGGTGACATCGGTACGAGTAGCTTCTATCCTCCCCACCATATGACGATGGGTGAGGGCGGTGCCGTTTACACCGATAACCCCCTGCTGTCCAAGATCATTCGTTCGATCCGTGACTGGGGTCGTGACTGCGTCTGCCCCTCGGGTATGGACAACTTCTGTCACCACCGCTTCGACCGTCAGTACGGCGAGCTTCCCTTTGGCTACGACCACAAATACGTATATTCTCATTTTGGATATAACCTCAAGGCAACCGATATGCAGGCTGCCGTCGGTTGCGCTCAGCTCAAAAAATTCCCGAGCTTTGTCGAACGCCGCCGCCACAATTTCGCTTACCTCAAGGAAAAGCTCGCTCCCATCGCGGACAAGCTTATTCTGCCTGAGGCTTGCGAGAACTCTAACCCCTCCTGGTTCGGATTCCTTTTGACCTGCCGTGAGGGCGTCGACCGTGAAAAAGTCGTTGGTTATATCGAAAGCCACGGCGTGCAAACGAGAATGCTCTTTGCGGGCAACCTCACCAAGCACCCCTGCTTTGACGAGATGAGAAAGAGCGGCGAAGGCTACCGCATCGTTGGCGATCTGTCGCAGACCGACCGTATTATGACCGATACCTTCTGGATCGGCGTATATCCCGGTATGACCGACGAAATGCTGGATTATATGGCAAAGACCGTCATCGAGGCAGTAGAGCAGTAAATCCATCATAAGGAGAAAATCATGGGTGAGATAAAGCTTTTAGACTGCACTCTCAGAGACGGCGGATATATCAACGACTGGAATTTCGGTCATGACAATCTGGTCAGTGTATTTGAACGTCTGGTAGATGCGGGCGTCGATATCATCGAGGTCGGCTTCCTTGACGAGCGTCGTGAGTTTGATATCAATCGAAGCATTATGCCCGACACCGACAGTGTCGGAAAAATCTTTGGAGAACTTGACAGAAAGCAAGCAATGATCGTCGGAATGATCGACTACGGCACCTGTTCGCTGTCGCACATTTCTCCCGCCAAGGACAGCTTCCTTGACGGCATTCGCGTCATTTTCAAAAAGCATTTGCGCGAAGAGGCAATGGCGTATTGTGGAGAACTGAGCAAGCTTGGCTACAAGGTATTCGCTCAGCTCGTTTCGGTGACCAGTTACGACGACGAAGAGATGCTCGATCTCGTCCGTCTTGCCAACCATTACAAGCCCTATGCCGTATCGATGGTTGACACTTACGGGCTGATGCACCAGAACAATCTGATGCACTATTTCAACATTCTCAACGACAACCTTGATCCTTCCATTGGACTTGGTTACCACGCGCACAACAATTTCCAAATGGGATACGCCAACTGCATTGCGATGCTCGCAAATAAAATCGAGCGTCCGATGGTAGTGGACGGTACCATCTACGGAATGGGCAAGAGCGCGGGCAACGCCCCCATCGAGCTAATCGCGATGCATATGAATCACGAACTCGGCAAGGATTACCACATTGCTCAGATTCTTGAGGCAATTGACTCGAATATCATTCAATTCTATACCCCCGCGGCTTGGGGATACAATATGTTTTACTATCTTGCCGCATCGAATGACTGCCATCCGAGCTACGTTTCCTACCTGATGGAAAAACGCACACTTTCGGTCAAGTCGATCGACGAGATTCTCGAAAAGCTGGAGGGCGAAAAGAAGCTTCTTTACGATAAGAATTATATCGAAGCTCTGTACGTCGACTACCAGAAAAACGAGATCAACGACGAGGCGGACAGACTCGCACTCAGCGAGGCTCTCTGCGGAAAGAATATTCTGATTATCGGTCCCGGCGCGACCATGGAATCGGATACTACCAAGAAGAAAATCATCCGTTACGTCGAGGAAGAAAAGCCTACCGTCATTTCGATTAACTATATTCCGAAGTCCTTCCGTCCCGACTACGTCTTTTTGAGCAATTCAAAACGATATCTGCAGTTGGCAACCAAGCTCAGCCGCACAAGTCAGACGATTATTGCGACCTCGAATCTGACCGAAACGACAACAGGTGCCTTTGCGTATCGCCTCAACTACAGCTCGCTGATCGACCCCAACACCGAGATCATCGATAACTCGCTGGTTATGCTCCTAAAGGCACTCATCAGTATCGGTGTGGATAACGTACAGCTGGCAGGCTTTGACGGATATTCCCTGCGCGCATCGAATTATATTCACGCAGATATGGAATATGATTTTATCAGAAAGAAAGTAAAATACCTGAATTCCTACGTCATCGATTTCCTTGAAAGCGTCAAGGATCAGATTACGGTCGAATTCCTGACAAAATCTCATTACGAGGAATAAACATCAGTATGAACCGCTACGATCTTGCGATCTTTGATTTGGACGGAACTCTTCTCGATACGACCGAGGGAGTTCTTTCCGCTGTAAAATACACAATGAATGAAATGGGCTTTGCTATTCCGGATGACAAAGCCCTTTCTGCCTTTATCGGACCGCCCATTCAGGACTCCTTTGCGAGAACCTATGGTCTTGAGGGACCGATCCTTCAGGAAATTGCTACCACCTTCCGCAATAAATACAGCACCGAGGAATATCTGTTGCTCGCCAAGCCATACGACGGCATCTTCGAGCTCTTCGAGAAGCTTTGCGAAAGAGGCATTCGTCCCGCGGTGGCAACCTACAAGCGGGAAGACTACGCGCTGACCCTGCTTCGCCATTTCGGATTTGACCGCTACACCGACATTATGTTCGGCGGAGATCACGAAAACAAGCTCAAAAAGAAAGACATCATCGAAAAATGTATGACGGTCAGCGGCGTTCCAAAGGAGCGTGCCGTGATGATCGGCGATACCGCGCACGACGCGATCGGTGCCGAAGGAATGGGCGTCGATTTTCTTGGTGTCACCTACGGCTTTGGCTTTACGTGTGCCGCCGATGTGGCTAAGGAAAAAGCGGTCGGAAGCGCAGACACGGCACTTGGACTTTTGAAATTTTTTGAACTCTAAGTTTGAAAGGAGAAGACTATGAAGATCAAACTTGCAAAATACGTTGCTGAGTTCTTGGTAAAGAACGGCATTTCGGATTGCTTTATGGTCACGGGCGGCGGCGCAATGCACCTCGACGATGCGCTCGGCCACGAAGAAGGACTTCGTTGTATTTTCAACCACCACGAGCAGGCATGCTCGATCGCCGCAGAGGGATACACCCGCATGACGAATAAGCTTTGCGCTGTCTGTGTCACGAGTGGTCCCGGCGGAACGAACGCCATCACGGGAGTGATGGGCGGTTGGCTCGACTCGATCCCGATGTTCGTGCTTTCGGGTCAGGTCAAGAGAGAAACCACCACCTGGAGCTGTGCGGAGCTTGGACTTCGTCAGCTCGGAGATCAGGAATTTGATATTATCGGCTCGGTTTCGAATATGACGAAATACGCCGTCATGATCACCGATCCTCTTGATATTGCATACCATCTCGAAAAGGCGCTCTACCTCGCAACCAACGGCAGACCCGGTCCCGTATGGCTCGACATTCCGCTCGACGTACAAGGTGCGCAGATTGAAACCGACGATCTTCGTCATTTCAATGCGGCAATCGAATGTCCTTGGCAGGTACCCGAGGTCACCGACGAGATTGCAAAAACCATTCTCGAAAAGATCAAAAACGCAAAGGCTCCTCTCGTTCTTGCAGGTACGGGGATCCGTCTCGGCGGAGCTGAAGAAAAGCTTTTGAAGCTTTTGGATAAGCTACAGATTCCCGTAGTTACCGCGTGGAACGCAAACGATACGGTTGCACACGACAGCCCCTACTTTGCGGGAATGCCCGGCACCGTCGGCACGCGCCCCGGCAACTTTGCGATTCAACAGTGTGACCTGCTCCTCAGCCTTGGTTGCCGTCTGAACATCCGAATGATCGGCTATACGCACTATGATTTTGCCAAGAATGCCTATAAGATCATCGTCGATATCGATCCTCGCGAGCTCGTCAAACCGACCGTTCGCCCCGATATGCCGGTCAATGCCGACGTCAGCGATCTGCTCGACAAGCTCCTCGCAGAGGATTATACGCCTGTTCCTTCCCACGCAAAGTGGCTCGGCTGGTGCCGTGACTTAGTCAAAAAATATCCCGCAGCGTGTGAAGAATACCGTCACAACGATGCGCCCATCAACCCCTATATTTTCATTGACAAGCTCTTTGATCACCTCACCCCCGATGACCGCATCATCTGCGGTAACGGAAGTGCGTGCGTCGTGACCTTCCAGGCAGGAAAGATCAAGCAGGGACAGAGAATGTTTACAAATTCGGGTTGCGCGGCAATGGGTTATGGACTTCCCGCGGCACTCGGTGTGGCGATCTCGGATAATTCCAAACGCACCATCTGCATTGACGGCGACGGAAGCGTGATGATGAACATTCAGGAGCTTGCGACGATTGCGTATAACAAGCTCAATATGAAGCTTCTGATCATCAACAACAACGGCTACCATTCGATCCGTCAGACGCAAACTAACCTCTTTAAGCCGCCCTTTATCGGCATTGATGAGAAGAGCGGTATCTGCTTCCCCGATTTCGCAAAGCTCTCCGACGCGTTCGGACTTGCGTACTACACCTTTGATTCGGAGAAAAACGCAGACGAGGTGCTTGCGGAATTCCTTGCAAGCGAAGGACCCGCCGTCTGCGAAGTCGTGGTCGATCCCATGCAGAACTTCGCTCCCAAATCCTCGTCGAAGGTTCTACCCGACGGACGCATCGTTTCCCCGTCGCTCAACGATATGGCACCCTTCCTCGACAGAGAGGAATTCCAAGGTATTATCGACGCAAAATTTTAAGCGCAAAGCAAAAAGCACTTGCGGCAAAATGCCGCAAGTGCTTTTTTATTCTGTTTTTTGCTTCTTTCGCTTTCTAAGATACGCAAGTGCGCCAAAGCACAAGTGCCAGAGCACAGGAACGACGACGATACCACACGCGATCCCGAGACCGATGCCGAGTGTGATGCCAAGATAGTGCCACGCAATAGCAAAATCTTTCGCAATAAAATTCGCGATCGTATAGTAAAGTCCACTTCCCGGCACGATCGGAATCGAGCAAGGCAGGAGAAAAATGCTGACAGGCGCGCGCTTGATCTTCGCAAAAATCTCCGAGAAGAGCGCCGAAAATGCCGAAGACAGCATTGCCGCGGCAAATACGCCAAGCCCCAAAAATTCTACCGTGTAATATACGGCAAAAGTAAGCGTGCCGCCAAGCGCCGCTAACGGTAAGTATTTCCCCGCGACGCGATAGATCATCGCAAAGCCGACGCTACCAATGGCAGAGGTGACTAGCTGAATCAGAAAATGCAACGTGAAAAATTCGCTCATATCAACGCACCTCCTACCAGAAACATTGCCAGAAGATAGCCAAAGGCAATCATCAGGGTGGAAAGAACTGCCTGAACCGTTTTCAGCGTTCCCGCAAGGAAATCTCCGCAAAGCAAATCACGAAGTGCCGTGCTGAAAAAGACCCCGGGAATCAAAATCATAATCGTTCCAATCATGATCATACCCACGTCGTCCCCAAAGCCTGCGCGAACGGCAAGGCAGGAAAGAAGTCCGCCCACAAAGGATTGCATTGCCGTTTTGGCAAACTGATTGATACCATCCAGCGAAATCAAGTCGATTACCGCAAATACAAGACCGATCGCGGCGGCAACGAGCCCGTCCCGCCAGCTTCCGCCAAAAAATACGGCAAACGAGCCCGAGGCAAGCGCATACGAAAGAAAATGCAGCCACTTAGGATAGACCTTCTTCTCCTTTGCCTTACGAATCATCATATCCACTTCGGTAAGTGGCGGCGTATTTCTGCAAATATTGCGCGAAATTTCATTAAAACGCTCGAGAAGTGAAAGATTGTTTCCGTTCTTTTTCACGCGGCGCATCTGCGAGGAATATTCTCCGTCGGGCAAGCGAATGGCGGCAATAATCACCGAAGGAATGGCAAAGATCTCCACATGTGCCGCACCGTACGCAATGCAAATGCGCTCGATGGTATCCTCCACACGGCGGATCTCCGCACCGCATTTGAGCATTCCCTCTCCGATGTCAAGTGCCAAGCAAAGCAAATATTCCGCCGTATGATCCGAAAAGCTCCGATTGTCAAACGACGGCAAATCAACCTTTTTTGAAAGCATAAAAAATATCCTTTTCCGAAAGAATTTTTACTGCCCCCATTATACACCATTTTTTCTCATAAGTCAACAAAAAACTTTACCCACCCTCCGCGCACGGAGAGTGGGTGTTGCTTTTCGATTTACGCGTCAAGAAGATCTGCCGAGTAGAGATGTACCTTCTCTGCACCGTTCGTTGCGAGCCACTCGATGCGAAGCTCTTTTGCTTCGACGTTCAAGGGGATCTTCACGAGCGAGAGATAGTTGTCCTCTGCGGTAAATACAGGCTTACCGTCAGCATAAACGACAAAATTCTTCACGATCGTGTTCGGCACCTTCACGGGCTCGAAATCTGCGTTCGTATGGATCTTCGTAGCATAGCGGCGAACCTTGAAATCCTTGGATACCGACATTCTCGAGAAATCGGGGTCAAACTGCAGACGGAGCACGCCGAGCTTCTCTGCCTTCGGGAAGGTAAAGATCAAGCTCTCTCCGATCTCCTGCCATACGCCGATCTCTTCGCCTGCCTTGCGGGGACGCTCCTTGCCGTTCAGCAGAAGCGCGCGCTCGTCGTCGGAGATATTGAGCTTTGCGCTCTTGGTCAGATCCGAAACCTCACGGAGCATACGGGGCAGATATACACCGTCGTCCATCAGCTTCTTCTGTACTTCCTTAACGTGGGTCTTGGCAACCTCACGCATTGAAGTGTCGTGTGCGATGGCAACTGCCGCCGCCGTACCTGCCGCCTGACCGATCAAAGAACAGGTGTTCATCACGCGGGTCGAGGACATTGCCATGTGCGTTGCGCTGATATTTCTTCCCGCGAAGAGCAGGTTGTCGATGTTCTTCGAGTAGAGCGAACGAAGCGGGATGCCGTAAAGGTCGGTCATATAGATGTTTCTTCCAGTATCGTTGTTTTCATCGTTCTTCATAAAGCCATAGGGGTTGTGATCATCGATCGGCCAACCGCCGTATGCAACTACGTCGTCGAAGTTTCCGCCTGCAATGAGGTCCTGCTCCTTGAGGAGGTAGTCACCGACGTAGCGGCGGGATTCTCTCTTGCCGGGGAGAAAACCAACCCATTCGAGATCCCAGTTTTCCTTGCCGTGATCGCCCTGATTCTTGATGTGATCCCAAATACCGTAGATGTTGGCAAGCAGCTCGTCACGGAGCTCCTCGGTATCGTGAATACTGTCGACCATACCGCCGAGCTCGTTCCACCAAAGGTTACAGCCGTTCGTTCCAACCTCGTGGTCACGGGGCAGGTTCTCGTCGCTGTTCTCGCCCGAGCTTGCAAAATCGCTCTCCTTGGCAAAGGTCTTTGCAAAGGTGGGAGGTGTAAACTTGACGGGACGGTCGGTTTCCTTGGCACCAAGCAGAATCGACATGCCCATCGTGTGCTTATCTTCGACGTCCTGCGCAAGCGTCTCGCCGAATTCCGACTTCGCCTCACGTCCGACGCGGAACTCCGCGCCCGTCAGGGTCGCAAGGATACTGTCACCCGAGCAGTCGGCAAAGAGCTTTGCCTTGACGGTCACCCAAGTGTAGGTGGTTGCCTGCCAGCCCGTGACCGAAACAATTTTCTCACCGTCCATCTCAGCGTCGACACACGAGGTATTCAAACAGAGCGTGATATTTTCGTTCTCACGGAGCATCGCATAGAGAGTCGCGTCCCAAATCGAGTAAACGAGGGTGGGGTTGCCGTAAATCTGACGCTCCTCGAGCTCGCTGATCATTCCGGTCTCTCGGTCATAGATCGCATCCTCGGCAGGCTTTTTGCACTTGGCTCCTCTGGGGCACATACGAATTTCGGACGACGCGTTACCGCCGAGCATCGGACGGTCCTGCATCACTACGACCTTGGCACCGTGTCTTGCGGCGGCAAGAGCAGCAAACGATCCCGAAAGACCGCCACCGATGACACAAAGATCGCAATTTAAGATTTTTTTCTTCAAACTTGCGTTCATAAAAATTCTCCTTTGTTATAATTTTTAATACAATTGTTGTTTTTTCGTTAATTCCATCTTAATTTTATCATCTTCTCTTGACAAATACAATGTATTAAATTATAATAAAAATATAATTTTTTATAGTACGAAAGGGGAAATCAATGAATCTTCAACTGATTTTTTCCAACAGCTTTTCGGGAAGAAGTGAATTTGAAGTCAGCGAAGGCGTACGCGCATGGGATATGATACTTGCGATTACGAAAGGAAAAATCGGATGTCGTATCGGAGGACAGGAGATTTTTGTGGGAGAAAACGAAATTCTTTATATCCCTGCAAATACCGAATTTTATCGATGGATCATCGAGCCAATCGACTTTTTTCAGTTCGTGTATCACACCGATCCACAAAGTCCGATCTGCGAGCAAATGTCAGCGGGCAAGCTGAATATTCCAAAAGAAAACGTGGCGGCGATGGCAGAAAACTACGCTCTGCTTTACCATCTGCACGACAACCGTTCCTTCTTTTTGCATATGATTGAACGCATTGCCACCGAGCACTATATTCACCGCCAAAGTGAAAAAGACGGTGCGCAAGGCTATTCTAAAGATATCCTCTACGCGCTTCGCTATATGAACGATCACCTTTCGGAAAAGATCGACCTTGATTTCTTGGCAAATGAAGTTTATCTGAGTCACGTGGGACTTATCTGGAAATTCAAAAATCAACTCCATACCACCCCGTCTCGCTACTTGATCAAACTGCGTATGCACTATGCCAAACAGCTTTTACACGAGGGAGCACTTCGTATCAACGAAATCGCAGCGATGTGCGGATATTCGAACGCATATTATTTTGCCAATGCTTTCCGAAAAGAGGTTGGAATGAGCCCTTCGGAATTCCGCAAAAAGCATATGCCGTAATCCCCGTGTCACTCATAAAAAAGTATCCTATTTCATATATATAAAATAAATTTCATTTTTCTCTTGACATTCGAAAAAGAAAGTGCTATAATCGGTTGGTGTGTGATTTTATCTTTTGGAGGTTTATAATATGCAGACTCTTTTAGCTCTTTCTATCGCAATGTTTGCGGGATTGATGCTTTCCCGACTTGCGAAAGTATTAAAGCTGCCTGCCGTTACGGCGTACCTCGTAGCAGGTATTCTGATCGGTCCGTACTGTCTCGGTGCGCTCGGCGTTTCCGGACTCGGATTTATCAGTATGGCAGACGTTAAGTCCTATTCGATCATTGCTGATGTTGCTCTCGGCTTTATTGCCTTTGCCATCGGAAACGAATTCCGTTTGGCACAGCTCAAAAAAACGGGCAAGCAGGCAACCGTCATCGGTATCGTACAGGCGGTCGTTGCTACGCTGCTGGTAGACGCCGTGCTCATCGGCATTCACCTTGCAATGCCCGATAAGCTCCCCCTGCCCGCTGCCATCGTGCTTGGTGCCGTCGCTTCGGCAACTGCGCCCGCCGCAACCCTGATGGTTGTCCGTCAGTATAAGGCAAAGGGGCCCTTAACCGATATTCTTCTTCCCATCGTTGCCCTGGATGATGCCGTAGGTCTGATTCTGTTTGCCGTTTCATTCGGTATTTCCAAGGCACTCATCTCCGGAAGAATCGATATTCTTTCGGTTCTCGTCGAACCGATTCTTGAGGTTGTTCTCTCGCTCGCTCTCGGTCTTGTGATGGGCTTCCTCTTCACCTTCTTCGAAAAATTCTTCCACTCGAGATCCAAGCGTCTTTCGATGTCGGTAGCGTTCGTCTTCCTCACGGTAGCACTTTCGATGCTCAAATTTGAGATCGGTGGCATTCACATCGGCTTCTCTTCTCTGCTCGTTTGTATGATGCTGGGAACCATCTTCTGCAACATCTGTGATTTTTCCGAAGAACTGATGGACCGTGTCGATCGTTGGACCGCACCCTTGCTCATTCTCTTCTTCGTCATCAGCGGTGCGGAGCTTGAGCTTGCGGTATTCAAGGATTTTGCTATCGTTCTCATTGGTCTTGTCTACATCATCGCCCGTTCGGCAGGAAAATACAGCGGTGCTTACCTTAGTGCCAAAGCTATGGGCTGTGACAACAACATTGTTAAGTATCTCGGCATTACGCTTCTGCCTCAGGCAGGTGTGGCTCTCGGTATGGCAATTAAAGCCAAAGCGGAGCTTGGCGAGTATGGTACCATCATCGCTAACATCACGCTCTTTGCCGTTCTCATTTACGAATTGATCGGACCGATGCTCACAAAAATCTCCCTTCAGAAGGCAGGAGAAATTTCTCCCGAGGGAAGAACTAGCGCACGTACACTCGTTCATCTTCCTCACATCCATCTCCACCATCACGATAAATAATCCTGTTAAAATAGCGCACTTGCTTCATTAGCAAGTGCGCCGTTTTTTATTTCTTTTTACTCGTTCGAGATTCCCGGAAAAAGATGGAGATCATTTTGAGAACGATGCTTTTCACCTTAGGATCAAGATTTCCCCAAGCCTTGACAAGCTTGACCTTGTCGGCGGTCAGTTCGGTTAACGTAGTTGAGTTAGTTGCAACTAATACTTCGTATACCGAATCAACGACTTTTTCCCGTTCTTCCATACTCAAGCCGTCCAGCCACGCACGAAGCGTGCTATCAATCAGACGGCTTTCGTTGGTGATCGCATCCAAATAAATGAATTTTCCGCCGAGCACCTCCCAAGAGCATCCGTCGTGTTGCAAAAGACCCATCGCGTGACTCTTGATGACGTCATAGCTTTCCTCATGTTCCAGTAGCATTCCCACCACCGAGGATTCGGGAACGATGGTGCGAATCTTTCCGCGAAGATTTTGATAATCAACACCTTCAATAAACGCACGGTCAAATCCGGGACCGTCGTTGTTATACACCGAAAGAATTCTCGTTTGCAAGGTAGGAGAACACTTGACCGCCGCATAGACGGCAAGATTTCCGCCCTTACTATGCCCGCCGACAAAAAATTTTTCGGTCAGAAGCGGAGCAACACGCTCGAGATATGCCACCGCCTCGATCTGTGCAGGCACGGGTTGCAAAAAGCTCATATTAAAATCTTCTTTCCAGCCCACAAGCGTATCATCTGTCCCTCGGTACGCCACGTACGCAGGTGCTTTTGGCGGTAAGAAGGTCACTGCTGAAAACTGCATCTGTGTTTCTTGATCAATATGGTTAGTATAAACTAACATTTTCACGTTTGCATAACGCGCGCTCTTCGCCGCCTTTGCCGCAAGACTCAAGATCGCGGATGGAACAATCTTTCCGAGATATGCCGTCTCTCCTTTATGCTGTTTTAAATATTTCCGAACGGCATCACGCAGAGTCATCGGAGGCTCCGAAAGACTGTCAGAAACAATTCCGTCAAAAGCAACGTAGCTCAATTGTGTAAAAATTAAACTGTCAACCTCACACAGCGGCGCTTCCGAGAACGAAAGATCCCCGCGCCAATCCAAATAATCAAATAACGTACCCATAACTTCTCCTTTTGATCGACCAAAGAAGTCGGCGGCAGTCAATTCTGTTTCTGCACACTCTTATATTCGTCATGAAAACGGTAGTAAGGACAACCGGCGGTATTTTTTCCCAAAAAATCTGCCATTTCGTCCTGATCCAGACGCTGATTACAAACGTAAGCGTCTAGATATTCGTCATAGTCGTAAAATTCACAGCTCTCACAGTTTCCTACGGTTTGTTTGGGAGCTTTTTCTTTTCGAAATCGATCTGAATAGTTAGTCATTATAAACTCTCCGAATCAAGCTTGCAAATATTTCAAACGGTCCAGCGCATTCTGTAAAATAATCTGTGCCGAAAGCGTGTCAATCACCGTTTTTCTCTTTTTTCCGCGAGTATTTGTTTCATTCAAATAGCGTGTCGCGGTCATGGTTGTCATTCGCTCGTCGAACATTGCAACAGGAAGCGACAAACGCTCCTCCAGCATCGAGGCAAATTTTCGACAACGAGAAGATCTGCTTCCCTCGCTTCCGTCCATATTGACGGGAAGACCGACAATCACAGAAGAAACGCCTTGTTCTCTTGCGATTTCCGCTACAGCATCGGCTGTTTTTTCAATTCCGCCGGGACTGATATATCCAATTCCCGACGCAAGCAATCTTGACGGATCACAAACGGCAAGACCTGTGCGTGTATCTCCAAAATCCACACCTAAAATTTTTCCTTTTATCTCGGAAATCTTTTTTAAATCGTTCATATTATTGTTTCCATTTCTTTAGTTAGTAATATCTAACTTTCATTATTTTTTGATCAAATTCAGCAACGTTTCTTTTTTATTCAGCGTAGGATCATCAATAACAAGACACAAAAGTCTTTCTAAGATCACACCGATTTCTCGTCCTGAATATCCCAATGTTATCAGATCTCTGCCCGAAATCTGCAAATCCGAAATTTTGGTAGGTGCTTGACTTTCCTTCAGCCAAACTAAAGCCTCTGCGGAAGAGTTTCCCCATAAAACGGAAGCGCGACAAGCATCCTCGGCATAAATTCCGCTTCCTGCCAGAAAACGTCTTGCCTCTACGGGGGTCAGAATTTTTTTTGCCCCTCCCCTTGCCACCGCAAGAGCACCTGTGATTTGTTTTTTTGAATATCGAAGCGATTGCAAAATTTCTTTTGCCTGCTCTTCCGCACACTCCGAGAAGAAAAATCCAAGTCTTGCCGTATCGGTCGCAGGCATTTGTGGCAAAAGATGCAAAAGATTCGAAGAGGGAAGATACTCTCCGAAAACAAAGAATGAAACACCCGTTTCCATCATTTTTTGCAAAGAAAATGCAGGATTTTTACTCAAAAGAAGACGCAAAAATTCGGTAGCAATTCTCTCCTTGGCTACTTTAGTTAGTCCTGACTTACTATTAAAACATCCGCTCAATGTATTTTTTTCTATCTCAAACCCAAGCTGTGCCGAAAAGCGAAATGCGCGCAAAATACGAAGCGCATCCTCTTTAAAACGCACGGCGGGATCTCCTACGGCACGAAGAATTTTTCTTTCAAGATCCTCTCTTCCACCAAACGGATCGACAAGTCCAATCCTTGGGTGATATGCCATGGCATTGACGGTAAAATCTCTTCGGGAAAGATCCTCCTCAATGTGTCCGGTAAAGATGACTCCATCGGGATGTCTTGCATCACTGTACGAGCCGTCAATGCGAAAGGTAGTAATTTCGATCGGTTCACCGTCTTCCATTACGGTTACGGTACCGTGCTTGAGTCCCGTGGTAATCACACGGCGATCAGAAAAAATTTCTACCGTTCGATTTGGCAGTGCTGATGTTGCCAGATCGTAATCGTTCGGAGAACATCCAAGCAAAATATCTCTGAGCGATCCACCAACCAAATATGCTTCTTCTCCTGCCTGCTCCATCTGCTGTACCAAACGCAAAATTCGGTCGGGAATCAAAATATTTTTTTCTGTTTTTTGCATCAAAAATTTCCTCCCGACGCCATTTCTGCCTCTATTATATCTCTTTTTTCTTTTTCTGTCAAGATATCCGAAATTGATATATTAAATTATATTAAAAATTGAAAGAAAATTTAAAAAATCCTTGCAATTTTTTTTGTCTTATGATATAATATAACATAGATAATTTTCTTTTTTTCGCACTATTTTTTTGATACATTTTATGATTTGAAACGGAGTGATTTTATGTCTTATCTTGACGACCTTTCCACCATTTGGCAAATGGTAAAAGAATCGTTTCTCGCAAAATATGCCTCGTCGACTGTGGATTATTGGTTTGGAGATATGCGAGTCGAGTCCTACGAAAATAACGTAATTACGTTATCCTCTCCCTCGGAATTCAAATACAAAACCATCTGTGAAAAATTTATGGATACACTCCGCGAAGGCTTTTCCACACAACTCGGTTTTGAGGTTGAAATTCACGTTATTTTTTTGGGAACACCGACCTCCTCCGAGCAAATTGTAAGCCAAATGAAGCATGAAACGTCGGAGTCCTTTGCCGCAACACAGAAAGAAGAGGAACGTCCTTCGGGAATTCTTCCTCCCAACTATAAATTCGAATACACCTTTGAAAATTTCATCGTCGGAAATTCCAATAAATTTGCGCACGCCGCTTGTCTTGCCGTAGCGACAAGACCTGCATCCGACTACAATCCTCTGTTTATCTATGGACCCAGCGGACTTGGAAAAACGCACTTGATGAGCGCGATCGTCAATGAAATTAAAAAAAGACAACCCGACATTCGCGTACTTTACATCAAGGGCGACGATTTTACCAATCAGATGATTGAAAGTCTGGCAAAAAAGGAAATGCACAAATTCCACGAACGGTATCGCAATTGCGATATTCTTCTGCTCGACGACATTCAGTTCATTGCGGGAAAAACCGCAACCCAGGAAGAATTCTTCCACACCTTCAACACACTGTATGAAGAACGAAAACAAATCATTCTGACCTCGGACCGTCCCCCTAAGGATATTTCCACGCTGGAAGAACGATTGAAGACGCGCTTTGAATGGGGACTTCTTGCTGACATTCAGCCTCCCGATCTGGAGCTTCGCATTGCGATTATCAAGAAAAAAGCAGAGCAGGTTTCGATCGATATTCCCGACGAGGTATTGACCTTCCTTGCCGAAAATCTTCGTTCTAATATCCGACAGATTGAAGGCGCGATTAAAAAGCTCAGCGCACTGAGTTTCCTTTCGGGACAAAAAATTTCGATGGATCTTGCCAAGAGCTGTCTTTCCGAGCTTCTCGGCGGTGCCGAGCCGGTCAACGTAACTATCGAAAAGATTTTCGGGGCAGTACAGGAAAAATTCAACGTTACGAAAATTGAATTGATCGGAAAGAAACGTACCAAGGAAATTGCAAGTGCTCGTCACGTTGCCGTCTTCCTGATCCGTGAGATTACCGATATGTCCTTTCCAAGCATCGCAAAGATTTTCGATCGCGATTATGCAACTATTCACGCATCCTTCGAGCAGATTGACCGCAGATACTCCTCGGACTCAATGTTTAAAATTGAGATCGACGAATTGATGAAGGATATTACGGGCGTATAACTTTTCCAACGAAATAAGGCGACTAACCTACGACCTTTCCCGATTTTTTCCATACGGTATTTTTTCTTGAATTTTTCCATCATTTGAAATTGAAAAATCAAAAAAGCCAAGAAAAATCAAGAATTTTTCATATTGAAATTTTTTCAACTCCTATGGAAAATGATATTGACTGACCTACGACAAAATTAAGATTTTCCACAGAAAAAATCTTTTCAATTTTTTCCATAGTAAGCGTTTGGAAAGTGAAAAAACGTTCTTTGGGTAAAAAAATAAAAAATTTCGAAAGCGTTTCATTTTTCCACGTTTTTCTCCATCGAATCTTCGGTCGCCGATGAATAAGATATCATACAATTCAACATCGCAAAAGCCTGATATGTCAAGGTAGCAAAGACTTTCCCACATTCTCGACAAAATATAATAATACTACTGCTGTTATTTTCTTTATTATTTATTATTTATTTTATTTTTATGAAAGAGGCAGAAAAAATGAAACTGCCGAAAAGGAGATTTCTTATGAAAATTATTTTTAACCGTACCGCCATCAGTGCCGCTGTTGCCCCCCTTATGTGTGCCGTTTCGGGCAAATCCACCCTCAGCACCATCGAAGGTATTCTGATTGAAGCCAAAGCTCCCGATACCTGTGTGATGACGACTTTTGATTTGGATAAGGGCGTTCGTATTACGGTAGAAGCAAAAGTCATCGAAGAAGGCTCCTATATTATTAATGCACAAAAGTTCAATCAGACGCTTCGCGTAATGGAGGGCGAGGAGGTTACGTTGACCGTAGATGAAAAACTGGTTGCCTGCATCTTTAGCGGACGTTCTTCTCATAAAATGAGTGCTCTGAACGGTTCTGATTTTCCGAACATTCCCGATCTTGTCAGTGACAGAAGCTTTATTGTCGGTCAGGCAGTTGTTAAAAAGATGATGAATCAAGTTTCTTTTGCAATGGGTGTCAACGATCAGAGAACGGTCCTTAACGGTACGTTCTTTAAGATTACCGACGATTCGATTATGATGGTTGCCTGCGACAGCTTTAAGCTTGCAAAATGTGTAAAAACTACCGAGCTTGTTAATAAGAATACCAACGGAAACGAGCATTTGGAATACAAGTTTATTGTTCCTGTGAAAACCATGAACGAGCTTTCGCGTCTGCTTTCGGACGACGAGGATGCTGTGATGCAGATTTACGTGACCAGAAAACACATTGTCTTCCTCATTGGAGATCTGGTTTTCTTCTCGCGTCTCGTAGACGGAGAATATATTGATTATGACAGAATTATTATGTCTTCTCACAAGATTTCCGTGACACTGGACCGCCGTGAGTTGATTTCGGCTCTGGAGCGTGCCGCTCTCGTTACCGAAGAAAAGATTGCGGGCAGTGTTCGTTCTCACGTAAAACTCGACGTTGTTGGCGACGTTTTGAAGATTTCTGCCGTTTCTTCGGCAGGAAGTACGTACGATGAGCTCTTTATCGAGCATACGGGTGACGATCTTTTGATTGCCTTTAACAACAGATTCCTCATTGACAGCGTTAAGGCTTGCAGTGATGAAAAAATTGTTCTTTCAATGTCCTCTCCGCTGACCAGTATGAATATTCAGCCTGCCGCAGAAGAAGAGGGTGAAGAAGAAATCTTTATGCTTCTGCCCGTCAGAATGAAAGACTAATCCAAATGTACTGTAAAAAAATTTCGGTTCGGAATTTTCGTAATATTTCCGAGGCTGAAGTCGATTTTTCCGAAGGAGTCAATATCCTTTTGGGAGAAAATGCGCAAGGAAAAACTAATTTGCTTGAAGCAATTTTTTATCCGTCGGTCGGTCGAAGCTTTCGCGGTGCACACACGCCTGAAATGATCGGCTTTGGAGAAAGCTTTGCGGAAATCATTTTGGATTTTCACGACGTCAGACGTGATCAGTCCATTAAAGTCAGAATTTTTCGCGATAAACAGCGTCAGATTGAAAAAAACGGTGTAAAAATGGAAAAGCTTTCGGAAATTGTCGGAAGCTTTCGGGCGGTGCTCTTTTGTCCCGAGCATTTATCGATGATTAAGGACGGTCCCGCACAGAGAAGAAGCTATATGGATATGGCAATCAGTCGTATGTCGCCGATGTATATTCATTCGCTCCAAAATTATCATCATCTGTTGCAACAGAGAAATGCGCTGATCAAATCAGCATTTTCGGATCGGAAAAACTTTGACGCGACAGTAGAGCTTTGGAGTGAACAGCTCGCGCACGAAGCGGCAATCATTTCCGAAATGCGTCTGAAATTTATTCGCCGTGTTTCGGGTTATATTGCCGAATGCTTTGCCGAAATGACGGGAGAGCGTGAGCGTCCGACTGTGGTGTTTGACGGTTCTTCTGGACAGCCCGAGGAAGAATATTTGGATCGCAAGCTGACAGAAGAAAAATACTATTCTCTTCTGATGTCCTCTCACGACCGTGAAATTAACGCAGGAGCGACGCTTTGGGGAATTCATAAGGATGACCTCGATATTCGCCTGAACGGCAAAAGCGCGAGAATTTACGGCTCTCAGGGACAGCAAAGATCGTTAGCGCTTGCTTTAAAGCTTGCCGAAGGTGAAATTTGCCGCGAAGAGTTCGGCGATTATCCCGTATTTCTCTTTGACGACGTGCTCTCGGAGCTTGATCAATCGCGTCGGGAATATTTGCTCTATAAGATTAAAGATAAACAAGTAATCTTAACGAGCTGTGAGCCGAGTTTGCTTTCCGAGCGTTCGGACGTCCGTCGCATTATGGTGGCAAACGGAACGTATACGGAAGAAGGAGAAACGAAATGTTCTTGCACGTAGGAAATCATAAAAATATCAGAATGAAAGACGTTGTCGGTATTTTTGATATGGACAATGCAACGATATCCTCGATTACGAGAAAATTTCTCAGCGAAAAGCAAAAGCAGCTACTTGTGGAGATTGCGGCGGTAGAACTTCCGAAATCTTTCATTTTATTTGAGGAAAACGGACTTTATAAAATTTGTTTTTCTCCTCTCTCTTCCTCTGCTCTGCGTGGAAGAATGAATCTTTTGAATTGATGATATTCAATGTTTTTGAAAATTTTAAAGGACGGTAATAAAAAACAATGGAAAACAACACTCATCAGGTGTATGACGAAAACCAAATACAAGTGCTGGAGGGCTTAGAAGCGGTTAGAAAGCGTCCCGGTATGTATATCGGAACAACCTCAATCCGCGGACTTCACCATTTGGTCTATGAGATTGTGGATAACTCGATTGACGAGGCACTTGCAGGCTACTGTGATAAAATTACGGTAACCATTAACCCCGATAACAGCGTTACGGTGGAAGATAACGGACGCGGTATTCCGTCGGCAATTCATCCGAAGCAAGGAATCCCCACGCCCGAGGTCGTTTATACGATTCTCCACGCGGGTGGAAAATTCGGCGGCGGCGGATATAAGATTGCAGGTGGTTTGCACGGCGTCGGTGCGTCGGTTGTCAATGCACTTTCCGAATGGGTAGAACTCGACGACTGCTATGAAGGCAGACGCTATACTGAACGCTTTGAAAAGGGACGCGTGGCAAGACCTTTCCGTGACGAAGGAGAATATCCAGAACGTCCGCACGGTGTCAAGGTGACCTTTAAACCCGACCCAACCATTTTTGAAGAAACCGTCTTTGAATATGAAATTCTTGCGAACCGTATGAGAGAGCAAGCCTTCCTCAACGGCGGTATTCGTATTGTTCTTCGCGATATTCGTCCCGAAGAGCCGATTGAAAACGAATATCACTTCGAGGGTGGTATCCGTACCTTTGTCAGCTATCTCAACGAACACAAAGCGTGTGAGCTGATCCATCCCGAGGTCATTTATATGAAGGGCGAAAAAGGATCGAGTGTTGCCGAAATTGCCATTCAGTACAACGATACCTACAATGAAACTTTGATGACCTTCGCAAACAATATGAACACGATTGAAGGCGGTATGCACGAAACCGGATTTAAGTCGGGTTTGACTAAGGTTCTCAACGATTATGCCAGAAAAGCAGGCATTCTCAAGGACAGCGATAAAAATCTGTCGGGCGAGGACGTGCGGGAAGGCCTTTGTGCTATTGTCAGCGTCAAGCTCGAAAACGCACAGTTTGAAAGCCAGACCAAGGCAAAGCTCGGAAATTCCGAGATCCGTACTCTTGTAGAAAATACGATGACGGCAAAGCTTGCGGAATATTTTGAAGAAAATCCGTCGGTTGCCCGTGCGATTCTCGATAAAGCACTTGCGGCTTCCCGTGCAAGAGAGGCGGCAAGAAAAGCAAGAGAGTTGACCCGCCGTAAGGGTCTTCTTGAGGGCTCTTCCCTTCCCGGTAAGCTTCGTGACTGTAACGAACGCAATGCGGAATTTACCGAGCTCTACCTCGTAGAGGGAGACTCCGCAGGCGGTTCGGCAACACAGGGACGAAATTCCAAATTCCAAGCGATTCTTCCTCTTCGCGGTAAGGTTCTGAACGTAGAAAAGAGCCGCCTCGATAAGGTGTATTCCAACCAGTCGCTGATCCCGATCATTCAGGCACTTGGATGCGGTATCGGAGAGGATTTCGATATTGCCAAGCTTCGCTACGGTAAGATCATTATTATGGCGGATGCCGACGTCGATGGTTCGCATATCCGAATTCTTCTTCTGACATTCTTCTTCCGTCATATGCGTCAGTTGATTGATGACGGTCATATCTATCTTGCTCAGCCGCCGCTGTACCGCGTGTATAAGAGAACGGGAAAATCGAAAGAATACTACGCATTCTCGGATGCAGAGAGAGATAAATATATTGCCGAGCTTGGCGGTGTCAACGTCGAAGCCGACCGCTATAAGGGTCTTGGTGAGATGGATGCCGAACAGCTTTGGGAAACGACGATGGACCCCGAAAAGCGTACGCTTCTCAAGGTCACGACCGAAGATGCCATCGCGTGTGACGAAATGTTCACGCTCCTGATGGGCGACAAGGTAGAACCCCGCCGTGAATTCATTGAGCAAAACGCAAAATTTGCTGAGAATTTGGATATTTAAGTTACTTTTCTTTTGGAAAAGAAAAGTAACCAAAAGAAAACAACACAAAAATACCTCTTTTAAAGTTTTTGAAGATTTTTAAGAAACTTTTTTCAAAAAGTTTCTTACATGGGGTTTGGGGCGACGCCCCAAGTAATCATCATAAGGTAGGTAAAAAAATTGGAACACGAAAATATAGAATTCAGAGATCAAAAGATTGTTGACGTGGAAATGAAGAAGGAAGTGGAAAAGTCCTTCATCGAATATTCCATGTCGGTTATCGCCGCCCGTGCGCTTCCCGACGTCCGAGACGGTCTGAAACCCGGTCAGCGACGCATTATGTACGCAATGTACGAGGATCACTTGACCAATGACAAGCCCTTCCGCAAGTCGGCAACGACGGTCGGTAACGTGCTTGGACGCTACCATCCGCACGGTGACTCTGCCGTATACGATACGATGGTACGTATGGCGCAGGATTTCTCGCTCCGCTATCCTCTCGTCGAGGGTCACGGAAACTTCGGTTCGGTCGACGGCGACGGTGCCGCGGCTTACCGTTATACCGAGGCAAGAATGTCGAAGATTGCTGACGAGCTTCTTGCTGACATCGAAAAGGACGTTGTTGATTTTCAGCCGAATTTTGATAACCGTTTGAAGGAGCCTAAGGTTTTGCCCTCGCGCTTCCCGAACCTGCTGGTCAACGGCTCGGTCGGTATTGCTGTCGGTATGGCAACCAACATTCCTCCCCACAACCTCGGAGAGGTGATTGACGCAACCATTTACCGTATGGACAATCCCGAATGTACTGTGCCCGAGCTGATGGAATACGTCAAGGGTCCCGATTTCCCGACCTATGCGACCATCTATGGTGTCAACGGCATCATTCAGGCATATACAACGGGTAAGGGACATATCAAGGTTCGTGCAAAGGCGGAGATCGAAGAGGATAAGCACCGCATTATTATCACCGAAATCCCTTATCAGGTCAACAAGAGTGTTCTCTGCGAATCGATTGCCGCACTGGCAAGAGAAAAGCGCGTAGAGGGCATTACCGATATGCGCGACGAGTCGGGCAGAGACGGTATGCGTATTGTTATTGAATACCGCAGAGATGCCAATGGTCAGGTGATTTTGAATCAGCTGTATAAATATTCTCAGCTTGAGGACACCTGCGCGATCAATATGCTCGCACTCGTGAACAATGAGCCGAAGATTCTTTCGCTTCCGCAGATTCTCGACGTGTATATCGACCACCAGAAGTCGGTCATCTACCGCCGTGTCCAGTACGAGTTAGAAAAGGCAAAAGCAAGAGCGCATATCTTTGAGGGCTATCACATCGCACTCGATAATATTGACCGTATCGTTGAAATTATGAAAACCTCGAAGTCGATTCCCGAAGCAAAGGAACGCTTGATGGCAGAATTCTTTACCGTAACCTTTAAGGACGGCTACGAGAACGAGCTGGGGAATATTCGTCAGCTCTCCGAGGCGCAGGCGCAGGCAATCGTCGAAATGACGCTTGGTAAGCTGACGGGTCTGGAGCGTGATAAAATTGAGGACGAGCTCGCAAGACTGCACGCGCTGATCATCGAGCTGGAAGGTATTCTTGCCGACGAGACAAAGATCATGCAAATCATTAAGGATGAAATGAACGAGATCAAGCGCAAGTACGGTGACGCAAGAAGAACCGAGATCGTTGCGGCAACCGACGACATCGAGCTTGAGGATCTCATTGAAAAGCATCACTGTGTCATTACCGTAACCAATGCGGGCTATATCAAGCGTTTGCCCGCCGACACCTATTCCGCACAACACAGAGGCGGTAAGGGTATTATTGGTATGAACACGAAGGAAAACGATTTCGTGGAAAAGGTGATGGCAGTACACAGTCATTCCTATCTGATGATGTTTACAAACAAGGGTAAGGTACACACGCGTAAGGCATATCAGATCCCCGAAGCATCGAGAACCGCCAAGGGTACGAACATCGTCAATATCATTGAAATGCTTCCCGAGGAGAAGATCACCGCGATGATCAGCGTCGAGGGCTTCAACGAGGGTGAATTCCTGACGATGGTCACTAAGAAGGGTGTCATCAAGCGTACGCTTCTTTCCGCGTATGAGTACCAGCGCAAGGGCGGTAAGATCGCTCTGAGCCTTGACGAGGACGATGAGCTCGTTTTCGTGATGCACACGCACGGTGAGTGCGATATCGTGCTTGCAACCAAGTACGGAAGTGCGGTCCGTTACACCGAAGCCAACGTTCGTCCGATGGGAAGAACGGCACGCGGTGTCCGCGGTATCAAGCTTCGCGGTGACGACTACGTCACGGGCGTTGCCATTGTGGAAGAGGGCAAGAATCTCGTAACCATCACCGAAAACGGATTTGGTAAGCGTACCGACTTTGAGGACTTCCGCGAAATGAAGACGCGCGGCGGCTACGGTGTTACCTGCCACAAGCTGACCGAAAAGACGGGTCTGCTTTGCGGTATCCGTACGGTTTCCGATGAGGACGATCTGATGATGATCACCGACAGCGGTACGATCATTCGTACGCCCGCTTCGGACATTCCTACCTATTCGAGAACGGCAGGCGGTGTCATTGTGATGCGCCTTGGTGAAGGACAGACGCTCATCAACTTTACGGCAGTTGCCCATGAAGAAGACGAAGACGATGCGGTGGAAGTCACCGAAGAGACGGTCGTGGCAACGGAAGCAACCGAAGTCACCCAAGAATAATCAAGAACGGGGGAAATCTCAGCGAAGAATTCCCCCGTCATTTCGAAACAATGAGGTTGTTATGAAAAAAATCATTTGTTTACTTCTTTGCCTTGTGACCATACTCCCTGTTACAACATCCTGCTCCAAAGCCCCAGAATATTCCGAGATTGAGGATCGCCTTAAGGAATTGATTGACGCGTCGTATGAGATCAACGAGATCTTTTTCGGCGAGGGACTTCCCACCTATGAGCGCGTATACGATCCAACGTCGACGATGAAGGTCTTGACAAAGACCGACCCCGAAGATCCTGCGAAGGAGCTGCGTATCTATTATTACGAAATCAGTGATCCGAGCCTCGGACGCGTGATCGCGTTCCGCTCCTCCTACCTTTCGCCTTATGAGTACGTGCAGGTGCTTTCCGAAAAAGATGATACGCGCATGCCTTACTATGAGGAGAACGGTGTCTATTGCTATTTGCTGACCGAATACACTCCGCCGAGCTACGAGCTGTTTTACGATGCGAATGACCCCTACGACTACGATTACGTTCGTGCCGATGCGGGATATCTGACGATCGAACAGATCAAGGAATCCGCCGCGTTGGTTTATTCGGCGGAGTATCTCGAATCGATCTATGAAATGCTTTTTGTCGGGGCGGCAGGTGTAACCGAAAATTCCGAAATTCTTTCGGCAAGATATATGGAATACACTGATTCGGAGACGGGTGAGGTTTGGTTAATGAAGTCCAATACCTTTGAGCCGCTTGTGAAAGAAAAACGTCTGTACGATTTTTCCACGGCAAAGATTGTTCGTCCGAAAAACGGAAAGTATATCACGGTCGAGATTGAATCTTATCTCGAAGGTACACCTGAGGACCGACTGACCATCAAACTCGGACTTCGTTTGCAGAACGATGAATGGATGCTCGACAGCGCGACTTATTAATTCAATAAAAATCAAGACCGCAGAGAATCTGCGGTCTTTTTGTTAATATTTCGCGGTGGGGTCGATGGGCTGGAGGTTCATCATTTTTTGCGCGTCGGTAATGAACTTATTGACACGGTTCATCTTGACACAGAAGCCGCCCACACCGTTGATGGTGATATACGCTTTATGCGCCGAAATGCGGTAGAAGCTGTAGACGTTTGTATCGATCGTGCCGTCCACGTCCTTGGTGGTGATGGTCAACGAAACGATCCAGTTGTCGGGATTGCCGATCAGTGCCTCTTCTTCTGCCTTGGTCAACGGATAATCATCGATGATCGACGCGTATTGCATCGTTGCATAGAAATCGAAGAAAATATGCGTTCCGTAACGTTCAATCTTTTCTTCCTGACCGTTATGATACTTGACGTAAACATAATTCGGTCCGACCTCGACGATCTTGTCGCTGCAGGTGATATAATTTCCTTCGGTCAGACAAAGTGCCTGACGGTTCGCGACGTTATATTCATAATAGCCAACCCCCGATGCCAGCTTTCGCTCGTTGCCTTTTTCGTCGTAAGCGAGAATCTCGGTCGGAGTGATCAACCAGGTTACGCCGTCGACGTCTCGAAGCGTCAGCATACCGAGTGTTTCTAGACTCTTGTCCGTCGAGTCGCTTGCCGTAACGCTCATATGGTTGGCGTTCGTGCCGCCACTCATATCCGAGAACGAGTTGTCGGCATCGAAGAAGGCATCATAGGAGGGAGACTCCAGCTTGATCGAATCGATAAAGGCAATGTCAAACTGAATATAGGTGTCGGTGATCCAATCGTAAGGATCCCATTCCAGAAAATTCAGTGAATGGCGGGAAATTTCAAGGACGGTGTCGTAAGAGAACAGATATTCCAACGTACCGTTGTCCGTGAGTTGGTTGACGATGGTGTAGGTGAAATAATTGCCATTCTCGGGGTTTTTTGCGATGAAAATGATCTCGTGAATCGTTCCCTCCGCTTGTCCGTTGCTGTCTTTGATGGTATGCTTGAAGGAAATTTTGTAAGGCGCATGGTAGACGGTAGTTTCTTTTCCGTCTTCCTCCACCGTTTTCACCGAAAATCCGTATTTGGTCAGATCCTCGGGAGAGGGATTCAGCTTGTGAACCTTCACGTAGTCGGGATCGTAAATATTTCTCAGACAGGCTTCCATTCCCAGACTATTTGGCATATATCCCTTCATATCAAGATTAAACGCAAAGGGAAAGTTTGCTTGCAGGGTGTTTTCACGGTCTAAAAGGTCAAGATAGGAGAAGGAAATGATGTTTTCATAACGGTCCTCGTCCTCGGGGGAAGCACCATCCTTCAATCGCTCGATGGTGAAATCCTGCACGTCGAAATAATTGTTGGATTGCTTCGGATAGGAAAGCGTCGGATCGACGTAATCCTCGATGGCGGCAAGCATCGTCAGACCCATATCGGTATCGACCACGTAAACCGTGTCGCGCTTGATTTCGCTCTCTCCGCTTACGTCGACGTATTGCACGTAATAACCGCTACCGTCGACCAGCATATCACCTACAAGCATCTTGTGGCGATTTCCGTGAACGTCGGTGAGCAGATAATACGCGGGCTCATAGGTATACGCGTTGCCCTCTTCGTCGTATCTTGTGCAGGGCGCAAGACCGTATTCTTTGAAATCACAGTTACACGCCTCGGTATGCGTACAGAGATTGCCGTGTTCGTCCCGCTTGATCGCAGGCGTCGGATTTCCGTTTTCATCGAGGGGGCCCGTAACCTTTTGCGAGGTCATCGTGTATCCTGCCGAAACGTACATTCGCGCGAAAAGCTCCTGATCGTACAAGGTCATCGGCGCGCCTTGGATAATAAAACTTCCATCGGCGTCGATTTTTCCCGTTTCGTCGTTATAACGGCAGAAGGTAAAGCTTCCTTTGTCGTTGTGCACCTCAATGGAAAGAATATCTTCTTTGGAAATACTCGGGAAGATCAGCACCTTCGTATTGACCGCGTATTCTTCGCTGTATTCGGTGTCCACGAGTGCCACGATTTGGTACTCGCCCGTTTCTTCATCGACGTCAATCAGCGTTCCGAGATAGGTCACGTAGTATCCGAACTGCTCCTCGGTCGGCATTAGGTTTTTATTCTCATCGTACAGTGCGTAAATACCGTCGGTTTTTCGGATATAGTAAACCGTACCGTCCTTATCGGGCACTTCGGTGACGTCGGCATATTTCAGAACGAAGATCATCGCAACGGTCAGAAGCAGAAGCGCGACAGCCGAAATGACGATGGCGCATACACGTCGCTTCATCAGCGAGCTTTGCTTTTTTTCTGCGGTATGCTTCATCGATGCTTTCTCCTTACCAATACGAAGATACCGCTACCGATTGCCAAAACGGCGGGAATGACCGTAAGCACGACGGTATACTGCGTTGCTTCTGCCGTAGTGACGGTATCGATCGAGGTATCGCCAAAGGGCTTTGGGGAGAGACCTACGGGCACGGGCTCGCTTCCGACGGTTCGCAGAGCGTACTCCAAAAAGGCATTGTTGCCATAGGCGGACGACTGCAAAAGATTTTCGGAAACAAATTCGGTCGATCCGCAGGCAATGACGTAAGAGGATTGGTCAAGAACGCTGTAGTCGCCTTGCTCGGTCGTACTGCGATCCTCCTTGGAGATGGTCATCAGCTTGAGCGGATTTTGTGCCGTGGCTTTTTTTACTTCCTTGTTATTTGCCATCGCAATGGCATTTTCTCCTGTGACGAAGACGTCGTAAATCGTACGGTAGCTTCCGTCTGCCGCGGAGAGCGCGCAATCGTACTCGTTGGAGGAATCATTTTCATCCACCAGATGTGTGGGGGTGAACTGACTCGAATAAGAGATCGACATAGCATTGGGGAAGACGATCTTCGGGGGGACGTTGGCACTGTGCAGATTTTTGGTGACCGCACCGCCAAAGCCCGTCGTGTAGTAGTCGGCAAAGAAGGTGTAACCGCCGTCATAATTCAGGCTTTGCGTGGGGTCTTTGATCATATGCGGGTGATATTTTCCATCCTCGCTGACGTGGCGGTCGTAGGAGATGCCCCATTCCTCGAGATAAGATTCGAAATTGACCAGCGGCTCGACGTTGTCGGGAGATAGAAAGACCATCAGCGAGTTGGTGCCGTCAAGGAATTTTTCCAGACGCTCGATTTCATCGACCTCGTTTACACCGTCACGCACCATAAAGTCATCCTTTGGTCCGTACACGACGATGAGGCGGCAATCTTCGGGAATCGGGTTGTAATCGGGATCGTATACGTCCGAACCCTCCTCCGAGGTTGCGGAAAGGTCGAGAAAATGGATCTTATAGCCTGCCGTGATCAGTGTCTGAACCAGCGGCATATTCGCAGAAACCGCTTCTCCGTGGTTGGTTGTCAGACACGCAACGGGGGCTTCGGCGCGGGTGACTGCCAGAATGAGAGAAGCAAAGGTTTTCTCGCCGTTATATGCCCAAGGCGACTCCTCTGCGGAATCGCTCAGGTAGAAGTGCGAGAGCGAGCGGACGCGGAATTCCGAGCCGCACTCGACGATGATACTGGTGCGGTTGACAGCACCATATTGCTTGACAGCGGTCGGATGCCAGACGATATTGACGTTCTTCACCTCAATATGATCGGGAAATTCTGCTTGTAACTGCAGTGCGGTGTCATAGACGTAGCGCTGAAGATCGTTGTCATACATCCAAGCATCGGGATCGTCACAGAAAGTGATCGTGAGCATAAAATCCTCGTCCTTGAAGTTCGGATCTTCGGTGCGCTTTTCAGCTCGGATCTCGTCGATCTTTTCAATGGGAGAGGTACTGTTCGGGACTTCGGGATCGCCGTCACGAATCAGATTGATGCAATCGTCCGAGAGCGTAAAGAGCAGCTCGGGCGTGAGGTCGGTATACCAAAGGAATTTTCCTGCGAGAGCCGAGAAAATCACGTTGACAATGATTACACCCGCGATGATCAGTGCGGTGAGAGCCGCCGTGACGCCGCCGTAGCGAAGCTTTCGGCTGTTTTGAGGGTTCAATTTCATCTTGCTTGTTCCCCCTTTCTCAGCCCCAACGGCGCTTGTCGTAAACACGCACCGTCAAAAGCAGAAATATGCCCGAAATGGACAGATAGTAAAGAATTGCCGAATAATCGAGAATTCCCGTGGTAAAATTCAAGAATCGACTAGCAATGCTGAGCCAATCGATTGCAAAACGAATGGCGTATACGTGAATGAATTCATTGACAATTCCCAAAATCAACATCACCAGAATGATGGCGACCGTAATGACAGCGGCGGCAAGCTGGTTTTCGGTCAGCGAAGATACGAAGAGACCGATCGAAATAAACGCAAGCCCGATGAGGATTACGCCGATCACGCAAGAGATAATTTCAGGTGTCGACGGACCGATGCGGAACACCTGAGCGTCCTGCGAAAGTCGCTCGGTGTTGGCGTAGACGTAGAGCGGGAAAAGATTGATGCAGGAAACAAGTACCGTTCCCACAAAGAGCGTTGCCGCGGCAAAGAATTTACCGAGGACCATTCCCCAGATCGAGACGGGGGCGGTCATCAGCAGCTGCTCGGTACGCAGCTTCTTCTCTTCCGCAAAGAGTTTCATTGTTAAAAGCGGAATAAGAATGATAAAGGAAAAGAGCAACATCGTAAAATACGTGCCGGTATCATAGGTTTTTGAGATCAGCGTAGTATAACAACACATTAGCGAGGCGGCAGCAAGAAAGACACCAACGTAAACGTAGCCGATGGCGTTGATAAAATAGGATCTCAGTTCTTTTTTATAGATCGCAAACATAGACTTCCTTCCTTCCGCACTTAATTCTTCTTGTCATCGTCCGAGCCGAACAGTGCCGAAAATCCGTCGGAGTTTTGTGCCGTGGCCTTTTCGAGAATGCTCGAGGCGATGTCTTGTTCTGCTTTCGTGCGCCCCTTGGGCGAACGGCGTTCGTATTTTTTCTTATTTGAGGACTGGTCAACAATCGCAATAAAGATATCTTCCAGGCTCATTCCCATGGCTTCCATTCCAATCAGCGGCCAGTTTTTCTCTGCGAGCGTATAGAAGAGGTTTTTACGGATATCTACGCCGACTTCGCTTTCGATGGTGTAGGTGTAGGCATCTCCGTCGCGTTGCGAGAGCACCTCGACCGAAACGATTCCTGACTTTGCGCGGAGTGCCGCGAGAACCTCTTTTTGAGGACCGCAGATCTTGACCTGAAAGCGTCTGGTATTCTCGACGGCTCTCGTAATATTTTCGGTAAGCTCGTCCGCAACGATTTTTCCCTTATTGATAATTACAATACGGTCGCAAACGGCTTGCACCTCCTGCAAAATATGCGTAGAGAGAATGACTGTGTGATCTTTGCCGAGATTGCGGAGCAGATTGCGAACCTCGATAATCTGCTTGGGGTCAAGTCCAACCGTCGGCTCGTCGAAAATGATGACCTCGGGACTTCCAATGAGGGCTTGCGCGATGCCGACTCTCTGACGGTAACCCTTGGAGAGATTTTTGATGACGCGATGGTAGACGTCGCGGATCTTTACCACGTCGCAGATCTCTTCGAGATGCTTGGTTCGATTGAGCTTGCAGCCCTTGAGGTTATAGTTGAAGATGAGATATTCTTCGACCGTCATATCCATATACAGCGGAGGTTGTTCGGGGAGATAACCGATGTGCTTTTTGGCTTCCATCGGATTGTCGAGCACGTCAAAGCCCGCGATCGACACCGAGCCCGAGGTCGCCGACAAATATCCTGTCAGAATATTCATCGTGGTACTTTTTCCCGCGCCGTTCGGTCCGAGAAGACCGACAATCTCTCCCTTTTTTACTTCAAAGCTGATGTCGTCTACGGCACAGTTGGTTCCGTAGTTTTTCACCAGATGTTCAATTTTTATCATCGTCGGAGATTCCTTTCCGTAAAGATTCTGATACAGAATACATTATACCATAAATATATAAACATTCTGTGAACGAGGGGGCATTTCATAGGAAAATCATGTGTTTTTTCGGTGATATTTTAGTGTTTTTCACAAAAAAAGATACCGCAGAAATTTCTGCGGTATCTTGTGTTTTTGCTTATTCAGCAACTTCCTCAGCTACGTCCTCAGGCATAGCCTCAGCTTCTGCCTGTGCCTCGTCGAGGAGTGCTCGGATCGAAAGGCTGATCTTCTGATTTTCCTCATCGATTGCGATGATCTTTGCATCAACAACCTGACCAAGCTCGAGAACGTCGGCGGGCTTGCCGATCTTCTGCTGAGCGATCTGGGAAATGTGAATCAGACCGTCAACACCGTCCATGATCTCGGCAAATGCACCGAAGGGCATCATGTTGACAATCTTGACTGCGGCAACGTCACCGACCGCATACTTTGCAGTGAAGAGATACCAAGGATTGGTATCGTCGGTCTTGTAGCCGAGAGAAATACGCTTTTTTTCAGCGTCGAAGCTCTTGACGAAGACGGTGATCTCCTGACCAACCGCCAGGACGTCAGCGGGGCTCTTGATGGGACGCCACGACAGCTCGGTCTTATGTACCATACCGTCAATTCCGCCTAGATCAACGAATGCGCCGTAAGAGGTCATGCTCTTAACGGTACCCGTGTAGGTCTTGCCTTCCTCGATTTCTGCCCAGAAAGCAGCTTCCATTGCACGTCTCTGGTCGCGGAGTACGGCACGGATCGAACCAACGGCACGGTTGCCCTTGATTTCGATAATCTTGAGAGAAACCTCGTTGCCCTTGATCGCGTTCAGATCGCCGTCCTTCGGAACACCGGTCTGAGAAGCGGGAACGAAGATCTTGTTTGCGCCGACCAGAACCTGGACGCCGCCCTTGATGACCTCAACGACCTTACCCGAAAGAACTTCGCCGTTCTCGCAAGCATCTGCGATCTTCTGCCAGTTCTTTGCCGAGTCCACTGCCTTTTTCGACAGCTCTGCAATTCCTTCGATGTCGCTGACTCTGCCAACGCGTGCTTCAATCTGATCGCCCTTCTTGTAAAGGTCGGTCAGCTTCACAGAAGGATCGTCGGTGATCTGCTCGGCTTTGATAATGCCGGTTACGGGGGCGCCAATGTCAAGCTGAAGCTCAGCATCGGTGACTGCGGTAACGGTACCTGTTACGATTTCTCCTGTATTTAAAGTTTTGAACGACGAGTTGAGCAGTTCTTCAAAGTTTTCTTTCATTTCGCTCATGGTTTTATATACCTCCTGAATGACTCCCGACGGGGTCGATGCCCCGGCGGTAATACCCACTTTCGTGTGGGCGGACGTTATTAAATCAAGCTCCGCAAGTTCGTCCGGCCGTTCAATCCAGACAGTCTTGGGGCAGATTTTCTTACAAATGCCGAAAAGCTTTGCCGTATTGGAGCTGTCCTTGCCTCCAATGACAATCATCAGATCGCTTCTCGCCGACAGTGCGGCGGCTTCGGTCTGCCTTTTTTCGGTAACACTACATATTGTATCAAAAATTAATCGATTTGTATATAGTTTTTTTAAAATTTCTTGACTTTTTTTCCATTCGGACAGATTTTGTGTGGTTTGTGCCGTTAAAATCGGCGTTTTTTCGCGAAATTTCTCAAAAATTCCCTTTTCTACCGCTTTCTCAAAGGCATCTGCCGTTTCGAAGGTGAGCGTATCGTAATCGAAATAGCTGAGAATTCCGACAACCTCGGGATGGGAAGCATAGCCGGAAAGGATAAAAAGATTTTCGGGAGCCGAGTGCTCACTTGCGATTTTATGAATCTTTTTGACGAACGGACAGGTACAATCCTCATAGAAAAAGTGAGGATATTGCTCCGAAAGTTCTAAGAGCAGTTGCTCATCCTTTCGCGGAATTCCGTGGGCGCGAACGAACACGCGAATGGGGGCGGTTTCGGTGGCAGAGGCGGCAAGAGTCGGCACTTCTGCAATCGAGGTAATTCCCACACCCTGCTCCGCAAGCCAGCCGTTATATACGTCATTATGAATCAGCGGTCCGAGGGTATAAAGACGCTCTCCGCTGGTCTGGAGAATCGCTTCTTCCAATCGGTCGGTCGCCCGCTTGACCCCGAAGCAAAAGCCCGCTTCCTTGGCAATCTCGACGATCATACCGAGCCCTCCTTGGAAAATTCCTCTCCGAGGGTGCAAACACGGTCAAAGATCAGTCCCGTGATTCTTGCGTACTCGCCCGTCGCTTCGGGATCGTAACCAAAGGATTCGAAGGGAATTTCCTCTCCGATGATGACCTGCGTTTTGCGGAAAAGCTTATGCGTATTGTTCTTTTTGTGAATGTAAACGGGAACGACGTTGGCTTCGGCTCTGGTACAAATCAGTGCCGCGCCGTTTTTGGTCGTCGTTTCTCTGGGATTTTCACCGGGATAACGGTGTCCCTGCGGGAAAATGCCCATGCACTTCCCTTCCTTGACTAAGTTGACCGCCGTTTTAATGGCACCGACGTCGTTGCCGCCGCGATCAATCGGAAAGGCGCCGAGGACGCGGATCAGACCCGAGAGCAAAGGGACCTTAAAAAGCTCCTTCTTTGCCATAAAGCAGACCTGATGCTTGCGGAAGGCATAGCAGAGTACGACAGCATCGGTCGCCGAAATATGGTTAGCACAGACGATAAAACCACCGTGATCGGGTTCGTTTTCCCGCCCCGTAACGCGGATGCGGAACAAAAAACCAACGAGACCCGCAAAAATTGCATAACAAATTCGGTAAAAGGTACTGCCCGTTTTTTGGGGCTTGGTTTTCTTCTCTTTTTTCTCTTTCAAAGTGAAGCTCCTTTATTTAGGTTATTTTTCTTCAAAAAAGTTGGTTTTTTCGCGAACAAGGGCAATCACTGCTTCGACGCTCTCCTCTAAATTCATTCCCGAATTATCGAGAAGAATCGCATCGGCTGCCGCCTGTGCGGGTGCGATTTCGCGCGTGCTATCCTGCGTATCGCGCTCGTTCATCTCACGGAGAACGTCCTCAAAACGAACGTCCTGCCCTTTCGCAATTAGCTCGTCATAGCGACGTTTAGCACGGCACTCGGCAGACGCTGTCAGATAGATCTTGCAATCGGCGTTTGGAAGAATGACCGTTCCGATATCTCTGCCGTCCATAATAACGCTGTTCTTTCGCGCAATTTCCTTTTGTGTTTCGAGGAGAAACGCGCGGACCGCGGGAATTGCCGAAACGGCAGACGCGTACATCGACATCTCGGGCGTGCGGATCTTATCACCAAGATCTTCTCCGTTCAGAAATACGTGCTGTGCACCGTTCACGTAGGCAACTTCAATCGAGATTTCGGGAAGGATCGCACCCACTGCTTCCTTGTCACGGGGATCGATTTCCTTCATGCGAACGTAATAGCCGATGGTGCGGTAGAGTGCGCCCGTATCGACGTAAACGATACCGAGTTTGGCGGCAACCGCTTTGGAAATGGTACTTTTTCCCGCGCCTCCGGGACCGTCAATGGCAATTTGGATCATTTTTATTACCTCGTTTTTTCTTTATTCATCCTTGGTAGCGGCAGAGTTTCCTGCCAGAGCACCCGTAGCAAAGGCGATTTGCAGGTTATATCCGCCCGTATAAGCATCTACGTCAAGAACCTCGCCTGCGAAATAAAGCCCGCGGCAGAGCTTGGATTCCATCGTTTTGGGGTTGATCTCGCGAATCGATACGCCGCCTTTGGTGACGATTGCTTCGTTGATCGGTCGGAAGCCGTCGAGCGAAATACGAAGTCCGTGTAGGAGATCTCGTAAAGCTTTGCGCTCTTCCTTGGTGACCGAGTTGACCTTTTTATGCGGAGGAATTCCCGAACGGCGAAGAATGATGGGAATCATTTTCGCGGGGAGAAGATCTCCGAGGGCGTTCTGAAAATCTTTGTTCTGATATTTCTGAAAGTCGGAAAGAATTCGCGCGTCCAAGGTTTTTTCATCGAGCGCGGGCTTTAAATTGATGCTCGCCTCGTATTTTCCCACTGTCATATCGGGGAGGTGTGCCGATGCCGAAAGGATCATGGGTCCTGTGACACCGAAGTGTGTGAACATCATTTCCCCAAAGTCCTCATAGACAAGCTTTCCCGATTTTTTGTCGTAAATACTCAGCGCGACGTTTTTGAGTGAAAGACCCTGCATCTCGGCGCAGATATGATCACGGCTGACGATCGGGACCAGCGAAGGGAGCAACGGAGTCACCGTATGTCCGACCGCTTTCGCAAAGCGATAGCCGTCGCCGTCCGAACCCGTGCGGGGATAGGACGCGCCGCCCGTACAAACGATGACGCGGTCTGCTTGGAGCAATCCCTCGGCAAGCGTTACACCGACGACGTTTCCGTCTTCGACAGCAAGCCCTTCGACTGTTTTATAGCACGTATTGACCCCCATCAAACGGCACTGTTCGACCAGCGCACGGACAATATCCTCTGCCTTATCCGAGGTCGGAAAGACTCGGCGTCCACGTTCAACCTTGAGGGGAACGCCTGCGTTTTCAAAGAAACGCATCGTATCCTCGGTCGAGAAAAAGCTGAGCGCACCGTATAAGAAGCGAGGATTGGTGGGAACGTTTTGCAAAAATTCCTGCAAGGTGCAGTCGTTGGTGACGTTACAGCGTCCCTTGCCCGTGATACGAAGCTTTTTGCCGCAGGAATTCATTTTTTCGAGCAGTGTGACTTCGGCACCTGCCTCAGCAGCGTGGATCGCCGCCATCATTCCTGCCGCACCGCCGCCGATGATGGCAATTCTGATTTGTTCATTCATCGCGTTACCCTTGGGTTTTATCGTACACGTCGTACTCGTCCCAAATTTCCTCCAGCTGGCGCAGGCGGATTTTCAGATCGTCCTGCTTTTTGCGGGAGACGGCAACGATGATCGCATTGATGATGCTCAGAGGAGCAACGAGCGAATCGGCAAAGGATGCCATGTCACTTCGTGCGGTGAGCACTTGGTTGGCGTTTGGCGCAATGGGAGAAGCGGGACTGTCGGTGATGGCAATAACGTCCGCGCCTGCATTGTGCGCGAAATTGACGGCGTGAATGATGCGCTTGGAATAGCGTGGAAAACTAATGGCGATCATCACGTCCTCGGGCTTGATATTCATAATCTGCTCGAACATTTCACTGCCCGAGGTGGTTTGTACGAATTTGACGTTGTCGAAAATCATTCGGAGTCCGTGTGCCAAAAATCCCGCCAGCGAGGAAGAGGCACGAACACCCAGAATATAAATGTCGCGCGCGGCAACGATGTGTTCTACCGCGTCCTCAAAGGCACCGCGGTCAATATCCTCGAGCGTGTGCTTGATTTTGTCGGCATCGCCAAGCAGGACCTTGGAGAGGACGTCACCGTCTCCGATGAGGTTATTGGTGACCTCGATTCGTTGAAAAGAAGTCAGCTTGGTGCGGACAATTTCCTGCAGCGCGTGCTGAAATTCGGGGTAGCCCGAAAAACCGAGCTCAATCGCAAAGCGTACGACGGTCGATTCCGAAACGTGCACGATATTGCCAAGCTTGGAGGCGGTCATATATGCCGCTTTGTCGTAATGTTCGAGAATATACGCTGAAATCAGCTTCTGTCCCTTGGAAAAGGAGGGCATTCTCGCTTCGATTTCAGCCAAAAGATTTCGTTTCATAAAAATTCTCCCTATCGTTCATCTTGGGGCGCGGTCAGGCGGATCAGGAGCTTGTGATCGTCGGGAACGTCTCCCTTGAGCGCCGCCTTGTTGCGGCGAATCTCTCCGCACTTTTCACAGCGGTGAATGACCACAAATCCTTTTTTGGGATCGGGCTCAGTGCGAATGGGACGAAGTGCTCCGCGGCAGGGATTGGCTCTGTCTCCCGGATTGACGTCTACGTGGAGCGACCAAAGGCAGTACGGGCAGTGGTTTCTGGAGGTATAGCCAAGGGGCGGGACCTCGCGTCCGCAATGCGCACAAACAAAGGAATCGTCGTTTTTCGTGAATCGTTTTTGTTCCATCGATTGCCTCTTACTGTTCCTTGTATTTGCGGAGCGCGCGCTTGTCGGCACCCGAGAGCTTCACAGTTTGCGTTTTTGCGAGGTGATCGTACAGACAAAGTGTTCCGTACGCTGTCTCGTCATAGTCAATTTCCTCGACGTAGTAGACGTCGGTGTAAACGGCAAGCAATTCTCCTTTGGCCAAAAGCTCCTCGAGTGATACGCCGATTTCGTCCAGATCAAAGATCAGTCGACGGTAATTGTAGACGTTTTTGGTTTCCGAGGTCACAGAGGCGGCGTGAACACGCGTCAGCTTCACCGACGCAGGGTCGTTGCCGAGATTGTCGTCGGTATTTTCAGGGGTGAGATCGGTAGCAAGAAGAAGCGTAACGTCAAAAACGTCACTATCTCTGGCGGGGACTTCGGAAAGTCCCTTGTCCTCTGCCAAGTGTTCGAGGGTTGAATTATTGTAGCGGAAGGTAATCTGAATTTGATTTGCCGCGGGGATAAAAACACTGTCGGTTACGGCGAAATAGCCGTAGTTATGCTTGGCGCGTGTAATCATATCGAGATTCTGCTTGAACATCGAAAGTTCGCCGCCCACTTCTTCGTATGCCGCAACTACTTTATCGTTTGGGGTTACTCCCTCCATCGATTTCGGATTTCCCGAGGAGAAAATTCTCCAGAAAAGGAAGAAGATGACCGAAAAGATGAGCAAGAAAAATAAAATTTTAATAATTCTTCCAAACATACGGAAGCCTCTGGAAGCTCTTGACATTTTGACTCCTTTTCGATATAATGAATATAGTTTGTAAGTCAATGGTCCTACGTTGATTTTTATTTTATACCTATCTTATTTATTATATCATATTTTACTTGCAAATTCAAGTGTTTTTGCAAGTTGTACTCTCAAAAGTTTCAAATTCTGTCTGAGGAAAGGAAAATACAATGATGCAATACGAATGGATTGCCCAAAAAACCAATAAAACCGCCAGAAATCTCGTGACCGTTTTGCTGGTCGGTGCATGTGCTTTGATGTTTATTCCGACGGTCATTCCTACCCTTCCCTTTCGTTGGGTGGTTCAGCTGATCGCGCTTTGCCTGATGACGGCGGGCATTTTTATGACGACCCGATACTTGACAAAGATGTTTATTTATCGCATTGTCAGCGACGGAGAAGGGCTCGACCTGACGGTGACCGAGGCATCCTCGAATGGAAAGCGTCAGATTACGGTATGCCGTGTCGGTCTTTCGGGGATTCGCCGACAGGTAATTCTTTCTTCGGCAGAGGAAGAAAAAAAGGAGCGTGTGTTGCTCAAAAATGGCAACGTAAAGCGGTTTGACTACCGCCCCGACCTTTGCCCTCAAAAAAGCCTTCTTGTGATTGTGGAAGAGGGCGGCGAAGAGCTTGCGTTATTCCTTGCCTACGAAGAAAAACTCACATCTTGGCTTGTGCCTACCGAGGAAGAATAAAGAAAAACGTAGCTGTGATGCGTCACAGCTACGTTTTTTGTAATACAAAAAGGCGCACCTGCTTTATCGCAAGGTGCGCCAAGGAATCTTGTTTCTTATTCTACCGTTTTCGTGTGGCGGTTGATTTCAACGTCGTTCTGATCGTACTCAATATATTCACAAAGAATGCTCTGAATTAATCCGTCCTCTCGATAGGTATAAGTGAAAATACACTCTTGATTCTCCGACGAATCCTTCCGATGGCGAATATACTTGATCATTCTACCGTCTTCGTCATATTCGAAGCTTTCCATCTGCTGTAAATCGTCGTGATATTTTTCACTCAAAAGAATCTGATTATCCGAATTATAGGTCATATTGCTGACGGTGTTTTCCATTTCACTGCTGATGCAACAGCCGTCATCGTCATAGGCATACGAAATCGTGATGTCGCTGTCGGAAATCTCGGAAATCGCGCCGTCCTCGTTCAGTATCACATCGTAACGATAGCGTTCTTCTTCTTCATAATGCCCGATCGCACAGACGCCGCCCTCAATTTCTTCATAGGTCAAGAACCATACCGAATCCCGACCCTCTCGGAGAAGAATTCCGTCTTCATCGTATTCCATAACCAAGGCCGTCGACGGAAAAATATATTCCTCTTTGATCAGTACGTTCTGCTCATTCAAGGTGATACGCACCGACAACTGCTTTTCATTTTCCTCAAAACTTCCCGTGGCAACCTTGTTTCCCTCTTCATACGAAAGCTCGACAAAATATCCATAGCTGACCCAAACGCCCGCGAGAAGACCGTTCTCGTCATAGCGGTAGACTCTGTCCAACTTGTTCGTTTCGTAACACATCGGAGCCATCGTCGAAAGATCCAACGCCGTCACCGAAAGAAGCTGATTTTTTTCGTTATATTCAAATTTACAAAGTCTGAGCCATTGCGGATCGCTTAATCCGTAGCGAACAGAAATGGTTTCCTTTTCGTCCTTGTCCTCCGGAGGCACTTCTCCCTCGTTTTTGTCCTCTGCTTCGGGTTCACTTGTTTCCGAAGGCACCTCAGGTTCCGTGTCGGGAGACGCACAGGAAGCAAGCGTACCGCAAAGCATCACCAACGCCACTAACAAGGCACCGATGCGAACGAATTTTCTGTTTTTCATCGATCGTTCTCCTTTTCTTTGTGCTCATACACTTATTGTAGCAAACAACGTGTCGTTTGTCAAGGTTTATTTTGTCGGTCGGATTCTCACCAAAATTTTCAAAAATCAATTGTTTGCGTACCGTCTTTGGCAATGTAATGCTCGGTCACGCCCAGCGCCGCCATCCATTCTCTGGTGCGGACGGTGGACCAAGGCCCTGTGTCAAATCCGCCGCCGTTGTCATTGTTCCAAAGAGAAACGTTGGTCGGCCAAAGGCATCGTTTTACCTTAATATAATCGTAAAATGCCTTACTCGCGCCGCCTTGACCGTGGTGCGCCATCTGCACGTAGTCGACCGTCAGATCTGCATACGAACAATTCGCCATGATCTCCTCTGCCGCATACGGGCCGATATCTCCCAAAATCAAAAAGCTTGCGCGCTCGTTCTCCACGCGGTACACCGAGGACGCCTCATTGGTAAAATCTCCCTTCGTCAGACTCGGGTTATATACACGAAGCACCTTGACCTGAACACCGTCAAAGGTAAACGTTTCGTTGGTTGCCGTAACGTGCAAACGGCCCTCGAAGCGCTGATCAAACAAATTCAGGACGTTCTTCCACATATTGGTCTCATTGCCGCCGCGTCCGTACTGCGCCATCGCCTCCAGCGTCGGCACGTTGTAATACACCTTGCCAATCTCTATTTCGGAATGTTGAGTAACCACAAAATAAAAGGCGCTGATATGGTCCGAATGTGGATGCGTAAAGAACCACGCATCGACTCTCGAATCGGCTTTGGTATTCAAAAGCTCCGCAAGCTGATGTCCGTCCGCCTCTGTTCTTCCGCCGTCAAATACGATCGTCTTGTGCTTGGTCAGCACCACCGCGCCAAACATATTGACGTCCGAGGTTGTTCCCATCAGATAGAATTGAGCCATCGTATCCGTGTCCTTGGTTCGAAGCATCAATTCATCCGAATACACCTCAAGCGTAGGATCGTATGCCTGATAAAGATAGGTCTGATTTCCGTCCAGCCGAACACGGACACGCATCAGATATCCCAAATTGTTCGCCAGTTTGGAGATCGACGCGCCGTACTCCTTCCATTCTCCGTCCGCCAAAGAGATGCGAAGCATCGGCTTCGTAGGGCGATCCTTGGTCGTCCAACGAATTTCATAAAGGTCGGTGCGAAAGCTGGTGAGTTGCGTCACAAAGGAGCGCGGAAGATTGTCGGGATCGGGCTCCTTCGGCGGTACTCCCAAGGGATCACCGTGGAAAAACGTCTCATTTCCCGCCTTGCCACAGCCGCGGCAAGATTTGTAATAGATTGCCGCAGATGCCTCCGTTGCCGCACTCTTCAAATACTGAGGAGCAACGACCTCATTGTCAAACATACAAACGCCAATTTCTTCCGCAAAAAAGCTCTCGTCCGACGCCTCTCCGCAGACCGCGCAAGAGTAGTAATACTCCGCACCGCTCTGACAAGTCGCATCAAATTTCAAATATTGCACATCTGTGCTCTCACACAGATAGTGCTCAGAGAGTGCTGCCTCCGACGTAAAATATTCCTCACCGACCGCGCCACATTCACAGCTGTAATAATAGGTCGCCCTCTCAAGGCAGGTCGCCGACGAGCGCAAAAAGCACTCCTCTTCCACTGCCAAGCAAAAATCACACTCGTGAGAGGTTTCGCAAGCGGTAAGCAACAAAGATATCGCGAAGATTAATACCAAAACCAAGGCTGTACAACGTTTTAACATCATAAAATTCTCCTTTGGCTGAAATTTGTATCAAACGCACGATTACTGTTTTTCCGCCACCAAGCCCGTCAAGCGTTCTACGGTTGCAAGCTCGTAGCACGGGAAATAAATTCCGTACCGTTGACCTTCCCGTTCGATCTCCAAAATATAATACGGTTTAAAAAACACACATCCCGCATTGTTTACAGTCATTTTATACGGCTTGAAGCTTCCTTTTCGAGGATCCTCTTCTTTGTTCCACGAGGGAACAGAAATTCGCTTATTCACCGTCGTAATGGCTTTGATATCGGATTTTGCGAAAGAATACACGTTTTCCACGTCAGCAAAACGTATTTCCTCTTCGGTCGCATACATTTTGAGTTCCACGTTGAAATACGGCGTGGGTTGCAGTCCGACCCATTGCGGAATGATCTTTCCGTTTTTTATTTTATATCGAAATCCCAACGTATCCACGTCTACGGTGTCTTCAGGAACTCCCAATTCCTTGTGAATTGAAGCGATATCGGTAAGAATTTCACTCACCTGCTCGTCGGCATTCTCTTCCTTGAGTACCCTTTTCTCTTTGATTTTAGAGGAAAATTGCAAAATTGCCCAAAGAATTCCGCCAAGAAAGCCGGTAAGCACCAACAGCGGGGCGTTGCGCAAAGCGGTACCAAACCCCGCCTTGATACAAGAAGAAGCTATGATCAAAAAATATAGCCCGCTTAAATATTTCAGAATTTGAAGCCACCACGGATGCTCGCTTTTTTCAATCGTTTCCTCCAGCAGTTCGGTTTTATTTTCATATTCTTCTGATTTTTTCTGCGACACGGTACGAGTAATGAATTCTCTCCCGTTGAAATTCTCATTCTTTTTGTCAAATGTCGTATCGACACAAAAAATCGGTTTCATTTCTTGTCCTTGCATCGTCTTAAAAGCTCCTTTTCTTAGATAATAAAATTATATCATAAAAAAAGAAAAACCGCAAGTTCTTTTTATTTGGGCGTGCGATTTTGAAAAAGGAAGAGACAGACCAATCGTCTGTCTCTTCCTTGGTTTATCCCCGACATCGTTATGTAAGCAATGTTAGAAAGCCATCGTCAGTATCAGCGCAATTGCCAAAATATACGCAACAACAATCGTAATAATAAAGGTCGCGATTCCAATCGCAAGCTTCGAGACGAGGGTTTTTGATTTTTTCATAAAAAGCAGGGAGAGCACCAAACCAAGACCACCCAACGCACCGCCAATCGCTCCGCCAACCACAGGGAAAATAGAGCAAAGCGCCACATTGTTTCCCCAAACTAACAAAAAAACAAACGGAAGAATCGCAAGAACAAATTCATACCATTTGGTCTTGGGCGATACTTCAATGGTCTCGCCTTCCATCAAGAGACTAACGCCCGTCAACTCGCTTCCCTTGATCACGGCTTGTTTTCCATCGATCAAAAACACCTTTTTGGAAACCTTTTGTGCAGGAACTCCGTTAACCGTTAAGGTTTTTTTGCCGCTCCAAGCACTTTCGTTGTAAACAATTTCTCCATAAACAGGATGTTGAAGAGTTTCTTTCATAGTTTTTCCTCTTTTCGTAATGAATAATCTAATTATGAAATTGCAATTTTTTAGGCATTGTCAATCGTACCTTAACACATCAATAATCTATTGGATTATAGTATTTGGATTCTATGTAGAGCCCATATTCTTCTTGCTTTTTATCTGCCCTTGATAAATCCTGCACGATATTTGAAATTCTCATACGGATTTGTCATAATAGACATCCGTTCCTGATCAAAACGAAGATCAGGATTGATGTATTCCTTTTTCATTTCAATACAAAACAGGTTGTCAAAACCAGTTTCGGGATCGTATCCTCTTTTATGTACAATTAAATCTACAACAATTTTTTTGCCGTACAAAAGCTTTGAAGCATTATTCTTTCCGTCATATCCTCTATTATACTCAACATCAACAACGTAATCTTCAAATGGAGAACCAACAAGAGCTCTTTCTAAGTATGAGGCAAACTTGGAACAAATACACCGCTCGCTTAAATCATTCTCAATCAAATATTGTTCCGAACGGTTAAAGCTTGTAATAGCTGTGTTGAGCACACGCAATATGTTTTCTTGTGTCCGTGTTAATTTTGGCATAATGTACTTCTTATACGAAACAAGTCCACAACAGTGATGTTGTGGACTTGAATGGCGGAGAAGGAGAGATTTGAATTTGAAGTGGATCAATTTTATGTGTTTCAAATCGTCTCATTTGTGTCCGTAAATTAAGCAATCAACATTTACGGATACTTATTTGTTCCATTTGTTTCATAAAGTGAAAACATGTTAAGGGTAAAAATAAGGGTCAAAATTTTTCATAAGACAGATGTTTTTATAATATACCTTGATAAATTGCATCAAATGATGTATAATTAATCTAAACACTTACTTTATGATTGAGAGGTGAAAAACGTGGAAAAGCCTGAGAGACTAATAGGATATGTGGAATATGAAAGCACAAACTTTCCTTTTGAATTTCACGAGGATTCTTTTACTATTACTCTTTTCCCTCCAACACTTGAAATCTGGGAAGAAGCTACATCCATAAATAATATTTTTTCCAGAATAAACAGTAATAACAAAGAGCATAAATGGATAGGCTCTAAAGAGTTAACTGGAATCACCGCTAAAGGTCGAAAAATCGTATTTGGAATTCAAGATCTGCGATCTAATTATAACGGATTTCATAGCTATCCTGTAAACTGGTATTTTTATTGTTCTCAAGAATTAGATTTAGATGCCATCGATGGATTTAAACTTGTTGGTAGAGAAATAGAGTATTTCTTTCCGCCCAATCAAGTGTTAAATCAAAGTATAAACTTTGACAAGGAAACAGGAGTTGTCAAAGAAATATCAGTAAATTCAACCGAGGAAATTACAGAAAGCTGCGGTAAGTATCGTATTATTCCTCATGTCGATGCCTCAATTGAAGTTTCGGCATATGGCATAGCTAACATCAATAATGATTTACCTCCACTCACCTCTAAAAGTATTATGACGACTACGTTTTCTGCTCCTGTTTCGCTACATACATTACTCGAGGCATTTCATTACTCTGTCTGTTTCTTGCAGTATATTACATACAGAAAAAACATAGACCTTGATTCAATAGAGGTTTTCAAATTAGATGAAAAAGGGCTTCGAAATTATTTGGGCATATTAGTCTTTGAAAAAAGCAATAGTACGGAAGCTCATCCAAAAGCTAATGAGCGAATTATCGATTTTTCGCTATTGAAACATCGAACGGCAAAGCTGTATACTCTGATTAAAAATAGAAAACTGGCGTTTCAACATTTATGTGATTCAATTGACGATCGTCGCCACTATCCTCCGAGTAGAATTATTATGATTCTTTCGTCCTTTGAAAGAGAATTTAGAAACATTTATGGACAAAACAGCGAACGCTCTGAGATATATCTAAACGTGCAGAATGACATTGTGTCTTTAATTGATAACTATATTGTCCAAAAACACGGCAAAGCGAGAAACTATGCTAAGCAATTCAAAAAATATGTAGAAAACAGAGATAGTAGTTTTGAATCTAATTTAAAAAAGGCGTTATTAGATTGCAAGGATGTTATGCTTCCGTTTATTCGAAGAAAATATGTCAACAATTATGAAGAAGCAGTTGATGGTATTAGTGAAAGAATGGGAACTGTACGAAACGGGATTGCCCACAGCCGCTTAGATTTCAAAATCGATGCTATACACTTAAGTGATCTCAGAATTGTTCAGGAGCTTCTGTATGTCATTAGATTAAAGAACATGCACCTTTCAACGAAAGAAATACAGAAGGCAATCAATAAATTATTTGGTGAAAACTTTGCAATATAAAAGGAACAGGTCGGTAATTCCGACCTGTTCTAATTGTTTTATATGATCTTCTTAATGTATTCTTCCATCCTCCTTGCACTATCATCCTTCATCTTATCTGTAACATGTCCATATACGTCCAACGTAAATGCGGCTGAATGGTGACCGAGATTTTCTTGGACAGTTTTTACATCATCACCGTTCTGAATAGAAGTAACGGCAAAGCTATGTCGCAAATCGTGAAACCGCTCCTCCGGCATACCTATTTGTGCAACGATGCGTTTGAAATGCTTTCGAATAGTTGTATGGGTCAAATGCCCTCCAGTTGCATTTTCAAACACGAGATTGGGAATATCCTCATTCCATAAATCATGCGCTGCCAAACGTTCCAATTCTTGTTCTACTTTACGCTTGCGTAGTAAATCCATTACGGTAGGAGCAACGTGAATTAAGCGAGTTTTATCATTTTTCAAAGAAGTCAGATAATACTTTCCTCCCGCAACCTTTTCGCGCTGTAGCTGATGCTTTACCATAATTGTGTTATTATTAAAATCTACACAATCCCAAGTCAATCCTAATATTTCCCCCTGTCGCAAACCCGTAAACAGATCGATCAAGAATACAGCTTCATACTTCGTACCCGAAGCTACATTTAAAAATTCTGCTATTTTTCCATCATCCAACGGTTTAATGTCTGGACGAGTAATTCGAGGCAAGGTGCAGTGATCTGCGGGATTAGATCGAATATATCCAACAATCACCGCTTGCAGCAAAGCCCGATGTAACACCCCATGAATATTCTTAACTGTTTTAGCTGCTAATGCTTTTTTGCCCTTTTCTTCACGGCTAAGCCCATTGATAAACCTTTGAACCATAGGAGGTGTTAAATCGGTGAGCTTAACCGCTCCAAGGGCGGGAATGATATGTAATCGTACACGGTCTTCATATGCTTTCTGCGTAAATGGTTTTACATTACCTGTATATTCTTCAAGCCATATTTGAAGCCATGCTCCAAGCGTTAATTTTAACGGTTTTGTATAAGAGCCGTTGTCAATTTCAACGGTGATTTGATTTAGCTTTTGACGTACTTCCTTCTGTGTCTTTCCGTAGACACTACGTTGTATTTGTTTTCCTGTGCCCGGATTAAAACCGGCACTATAACGACCTTCCCAACGACCGTCGGGACGTTGTCTAATGCTACCCGACCCATTTGCTGCATGACGTTTTGCCATACGGTTTCCTCCTTTTTGTAAGTTGTTTTATTTTGAAAGGCAATAGATTCCTTTGAGATATATCACGAATAGAATATATCGGCTTGGTTTCAAAGAAATCTATTACCTGTTTTATTCAATATATCTTTGAAGAGCAAATAATAGAATAGCTCTTAAACCGAGGTTAATTTATCTCGGTATTATTTTCGATCCATTCAATGAACCGATCTCTGGGTATATATATTCTGCCCTCAATTGAAATTGTGGGAACTCCTTCTCTGTGAACTAATCTATAAAAAGCAGATCGAGATATGCCGATCGCCGCTATGTCCTTTACACTCAGCAATGCTGGGAGCGGTAAAGGGGTTACCATGATATTGAGTGAATTTGTTGTTATTGTATTATCCATTTGTAGCCTCCGAAAGGGTTATTTTGAACTTTACAATAATGTCATTGCCTACATGGCTAATAATTGCTTATTAACGGTAAGGAATACACTTGATTATTGCAATGTAGCTTGGTTTACTTTAAATTAATTAGATATTTAATAACTCTCTATATTTGTTAGAAATCCGTATACCCTTATAGGCTTCTTTGGGATTTCCTTTGGAAATCTTATTTCCTCGCTCATCAATGCGAACACGGGAGCGCTCAATACCTTTTAGGGTTAAAAACTTTGTTATATCTCCTTTCTTTTTATCCTCGATTTCATTCATAGCGCAAAAGCTGCTGAAAGCTACTCTTACATTTTTTGATGACTCATAACAATCCTCATTGCATTTCAAGCATTGTTCAAAGAATACTTCTTCGGGACAATATAAGACCTTTCCCTTCGTGTTGGCATCTGAGGATACTTTACATGTAGGGAATTTCCGTCCTTCAGAGATATATTCTGTTAATCCATCCATAGCCCATGTGAAGATTCCATCCCTCTCGTTCCAAAGTTTATCGACGAGCTGGGGATCTTTGTCTTTTTCTGGAGTGGACGGGTTTAAAAACGGGATGTAAATCAATCTGCTAAAAATAGCATTTACATCTTCTTGCGACAGATCTGACGGAAGAAGCAGTTTGTGGTTCGTGCAAAAAATCATTTTTACGCCGCCTGAAATGGTTTTAGGATCACTATGACGCGACGACGCAACCACTGTATCATTGCTTGATACCAAATTTTTGAAGTGCCCGGGATCTCCAAGCGGTGTATTTGAAACATCCGTTGCAATATTTAACCACGCATTGTCCAATTGCACCACATAACTTGGTTTTGACATGTTTGAAAAATCATTATGCTTTACCAAACCGTCGGGGAAGAAAAGCTCTATAATTAAACATAAGATAGTCTTTCCCGTATCGGTATCACCCAAGAAAACGAATGCTTTTTTGGCATCCTTGTAAAAGCTGAAAATGTAACCGAGCATTACTTGGATTAATTTTTTAAGTTTCTTATTTCCTTGGGTAATGTTGTCCACAAACGCATGGAACATTTCGCAAGATGCATCAGGATTGTAACATGCTTGAATACAACAATTAAATCTATAATCGGGAGAGTGCTTTAATAATATATTATTTTTTGCATCAAATACCCCATTCAAGCAATTTACCAAAGCACCGTTTTTATAAAATGGTTCATCTGTATACAATCTTGCATCTGTAAATAGTAGCTTATATGCTTCGTGATAGTCTGAAGTTTTGATTCTTAATTTAGCATCGGAAGAAAGCCCCATATCACAAAGCACCGAAAATTGTTGTTCTGTAAGCTGTTCATATGAACCACTTAGATCGTTGTAATTGTATAGACAATCTTTTACAATGACAAGCGATTGGCTATTAATTTTCAATTCTGCCAGCAAATTCGGACGGCGTTCGGGTTCTTCTTTCACGGTCTTTTCAAACTTTTCTCTCGCGGCGCGAGCTTTCTTTCTTTTCTTTTTATCGATCTTCTTTTTCTCTTTATCCCTTGAATGCTTCGATACATATGTACTATATGCGGGCTTTGCTAACGGGGAATAAGAATTAATATCATTAAGCGCCCGAAGAATATCGGATCGCTCCTGCTCGGAAAACGATCTTCCAAGAATAAGGCGGTGATTATCAATTACAATAATACCGTCTATTACCTTTGCACCTCTACAGTACAAATCTTTTATTTTGTCTTGCACTTTCGGTGCATAAGGATTGAGGATATTATTTATGTCATTATTATAAAACAAATCAGAATTAGATATGGAAATCATATTGTTTCCCCCAAACAAAAAATCTCGTACCCATTACCGCTAAGGATAATTCGTACGAGAGGAATTCCGTATTTATTATTATGAACCGCGGCAATGGCTTTTATAGATTAAAATAATTAATATAATAAATTATAAATTACTGATTGATTCTCTAATTTAATATTTGTGAATTAGAAAATAATCATTTTAATCAACAAAACCACTGGAGCGTGGGATTGTTTATTGATAAATATTAAATCAATAAACGCAGGTGCGTTTGTTAGCCGTTCGGCTACCTCTATCCTCCTTTAAATTGGATTTTATAAAGAAAATCATAAAATGAATTTTCCTTGTGCTTCTAACATGTATTAGTGAAATAATTGTTTGTCTCGAATTGAAATATAACAACTATTTTCTTAGCACAGTTTTATTATACCATATTTTTCCCAAAAAATCAATCCCTTTTAGATCTTTTTTTGAACTAAAATTGTAGTGTCTTTTTTTGAGCTAAAATCGCACCAATTCCACTAATTAGATTATTTCATTAAAATAGATTAGTTATTAATCGTGTTTATATAATTCATTGTGTCAAAATAAAACCAAATTGGATATTTAAGTTGTTAAATCATTATTTTTATGCACGACAGTTGAAAAGCAGACACAAATGACACATAAATAATACCTAATTTTGAATTTGTAAATTAGTTAATTTATAAAATACCGTCTTTTTCATTCCCAAGCGTGTCATAGCTTCTTTGGCGGTGATTGTTCCGTTTTTCCATTCCGCATAGACTTCATCCCAATTGGCGGGCTTTTCGATACGTGGGCGACCGAGGTGTTTGCCCTGTGTCTTAGCAGCCTCGATGCCTTCTTGCTGTCGTTGACGGATGGTAAGGCGTTCCTGCTCGGCAATCGTGCCGAGGACTTCTATCAGAATATTATTTACCATATCGAACACCCATTCTTGCCCCTTGGGGAGATCCATCATGGTTGTCGGCAGATCGATGACCTTTAGGTGGATATTGTGCTCCTTGAAATATTGCAGCTCGTTGTGGATATCTGTTTTATTACGGCTCAGACGGTCAAGGGATTTAATAATAAGCGTATCACCGCTACGGAGCATTGTGTTTTTCAATGCTTGATAGCCGCTACGTCCCAAGCTCTTGCCGCTCTCCTTATCCGTGATAATATCCCTCTCGTCTGCGCCGAGCTTACGGAAAGCTTCAAGCTGACGGTCAAGGTGCTGCTCTTTGCTTGAAACACGAGCATAATAGAAAACTTTATTTTGCATATAACCTCCAAAAAAAGAAAACACCCGTAACGGCTCTGTGACCGTTACGGGCTGAATTGTCCCATCAACCACTAGCAGTGCTGGTGGCACCAAAAAACTTTAGCTATGCGTAGAAAAAACACCTCCTTGTTCGTTCATTTTTTGTTCTTCTTTTGTTTTTTAATGATTGTCTTTAAACTTTTTGGAATAACTTTTTTTATAATCTTTTTAACCCTGCCCTTTAAACCTATAAAGCGATTTACAGCGGAAATGAGGTTATGTTTTGACAACAAATCAGCAAATACGTCGCGTTTGTCATTTGGCTTTTTTGACATAATTACCATCTTGTTTTTTTCTACTGCTTTTTCAAAAGTTGTATGAAATAGTTTTATTCTAGGGGTGGAGTTTATAAAGGCATCTCCCTTTTCTGTTTCCGCAAAAATAGATGAAACACCATATTTATTCCAATATACATCACTACAGGTTGCTCCCCAAAAATCACCAATCATAATATCGCCTTGTCTGTTATTCCCTTTAAATTGGCAATTATAACACGATGGTTTTCCCAAAATGGAAAAAGCATATCCATATTCAGTTTCATAAAAAGGTTTTTGATATATTTTTCCGTTATCAAATTTTGCATATAGATACGAAGGTTGCCATGCATCTAATTTGTGTCTTACCGAAAAGTCTATTACTTTGCTTTTGTACTTTTTTTCCAAATATGCTATGTAGTCAAAATGAACTTTGGCATATGTTGGGCCATGACATATCAGTTCACAGGTTATAAGATTCTCTGGCTTTGCACCTATGAATGTGTATAATGCTGCGATAATGCAAGGCAAACCAAAAAACAATACTACTTTCCCTGTATCAACTAAATTTTTCACATCAGCGTAGATGCCTGTTTTATCACAATCGATATATTTAGATCCTTTCAGTTTGTATAAGTCCGATATATCGTCGATAATAATGTATTCTGCTTTGTAAAAATCCTTGCTGTACGCAACTCCGACAACATAGCCGTCTTGCGACAAAACAAATTCACTTAATGCGGTAGCTATACCACCAGAAGCACTTTGTAGCAATTTGGCATCATTATCCAAATACCCTCCGTATACAGCAACATCGTGTTTGTTGTATTCTTCATACATTTTTGTAGCCTCCTTTTTTGCACTAAAAGTATAGTTATGGCTGATTTTTCCGCCATAGGAATTTTTACGGTTATCATTATATCACATTCGCCGCCATTTGTCAATATTTCACGAATAGAATTGTGAAATATTGGCGCTTTTTCATATGAAAACAGTTTTGCTATAACTATACTTTTAGTGAAAATCCAAGGTTTTTCCTTTCTTGTAGAACGCCCACAGTGGCATTCCGCAAGCCTCGGCTGCCTCTTTTGCGGGCAGTTTTTTATTTTTCCAGAGCAGATAATACTTCTCATAGTCGGGCGGTATGTGGAAGGGCGGTCTGCCGAAGCGCACACCTCGTTTCTTTGCCGCCGCAATCCCCGATGCCTGACGCTCTCTGATATTGATGCGCTCGTTCTCGGCAACGAAGGATAAAAGCTGTAAAACCAAATCCGAAATAAACGTACCGAGCAGATCCTTGCTCTTGGTGGTATCAAGAAGCGGCATATCAAGCACAATAATATCCGCTTTTTTCTTTTGCGTGATCTTCTTCCATTCCTCTTGAATCTCGTGGTAGTTGCGCCCGAGACGGTCAATGCTCTTGATAATGAGAATGTCGCCCTCGTGTAAGCTGCGGTACATCCTGATATACTGCGGTCGGCAGAAGTCCTTTCCGCTTTGCTTGTCTATGTAGATGTTCGATAGCTCAATGCCGTAGGCAGTCAGCTCGTCAAGCTGTCGGTCTTCCTTTTGTGTAACGGACGATACTCTTGCATATCCTATTTTGATGATGAATCCCTCCTTTCCGGCGGCGAAATGCGATATAAGATATTATATCATAAAGGGATTTAACAAGTGTTTGCTTTGTGCGTCTTTTTGTAGCTGAGATAGATATCCACAAGCACCTCTATCACGGCTAAAATAATCAGCTTCAGATATTTCATAATACTCCTTTCGTTAGTAGCTGTAACAGCCGTAAATATAGTCCTCGATTTCATCGGGGGAGAACCCCTCGGCTACGAGCGCATCGATCTCCGAGGACTCATACCCCTCCATCAGAGCGGCTTGTTTGAGCATAGACATGTAATCGTCCTTACTGCTCTGACTTTGCGTGGGGGTGGTAAAGCCCCATCCGTAATCGTACCAACGGCACAAGCCGTATGCCGCATATTCGTCATAGTCAAACTCGGAATAGGATAGCTCTCCCCGTGGCGTAATCTTCAAGATTTGTCCCTCTTCGAGAGGGATTTCCTCATAATGTCCGAGCTTCAAGGTGTCAAATAGCTTGGTGTTGATGACCGATTTCCACAAGATTTCCTCGGTGCTTGCGTACACGAACAGCTTTTCCTTTGGGAAATGCAGAACGGCAATGGGATTATCACCCTTAATCAAATAAATATTACTCTGATCGTCAAGCAGGGCAAACGAAAAGCTCCCCGACACGGTTTCAGCCATAAAGCGCAGGCTGTTCTCGTCGAGGAGCTTCTGTTGTTCAATCAGTTGCACGGCAATGTAGCTATCGGTTTCGATCTTGCTCTTGGGTAGGCGGTACTGCTTTTGCAGCTCGTCCATGTTGTATAGAACACCGTTATGAGTAAGGGCAAATTTTGTGCCTCCGGCTTTGCCGTAAAAGGGATGATTGTTGTAATTCTTCTTAGCAAGACCGTGGGTGGCGTGTCGGGTGTGTCCGATGATTGCCGATACTTCCTTGGGCGGCTTGAACGTGACCGCATATGCCGCCTTGGGAGTTTTGTCGATCACAATGCGGTTCTTATAGTGATAGGCAATTCCGCAAGCATCTGTGCCTCGTACCGAAGATTCGCTTGCAAGCTCGTTGAGAAGTGCCGCCAAGTCTATCTTTGATTCTTCCGCATAGGATGAAAATCCGAAGATTCCGCACATCTTATATTTCCTCGCTTTCCTCTGTGATTTCGTTGATGTATAGCCGCTTGGATTTGAGATACTTGATAAGCTCGTCCTTGCCCTTGATATCGCCTACAAATTCGCTCCAAGACAGCCCTTCGATCTCAGTGTCACTTCTGTCCTTACAAACGTGGCAAAGCTCGTCCACAAGCTGTAAGGTGGCAAGGAAGGTGTTGTAATTGAGCGTTCCACGGAACAGACGAAACTCCACCGTAGCGTAATTGCAGAGGTTGACCGCAACGTATCTTCCGTAGCTTTTGTCCTTGGCATTCTTGTAGGTGTTGGCGGTGTTCTCAGAAATCCCGTAACGGCTTGCCCAACGATTGATGTTATCCACCGTTCTGCGGGAGAATTTCAAAAGCTCGTTCCAATGGTTCTCCACAAAGAAGACGATACGGGCAATGACTGACTCCTGTGCTTCTTCACTCTCACCGAATGCCGAGCGGTTGACGTGGCAGTGCAGACCGCAAGTATCGGTGTCATGGGAGCGGTATTCCATCTTGATCGCCTTTCGAAATACCTCTTGCCAATTCATACGCTCGGTATGATAATCAAGCGTCATAGGATGCGACACAAGCTCAAAGCCGTCTTCAAGGCTTCCGTCATGTTTGCAGTACAGATGCTCGTCATCACGGTTGGCTATGTACATAAGCGTATCAGCATTGTCACTGCATTCACCGCCATCGTCGATTTCAAGCTCCACGCCGATAAACAAATCGCCCTCTCCGTAGAAGATCGGAGAGGGCTTGTAATTGTAGCTTTCAATACTGCTGTCATTCAGACGGTCATAGCAAGAGGAACAGTAGTCACGGTCGGAATCCTCGTCGTAGCAGGCATCATCCTCGCAAATCAACCGACCGCAGTCCGAGCAGTGAATGAAGTTGTATTCGTAACAGTGGTTGCAGAGGGTGTAATTGTCCTCGTGGATGGCATCACTGCGCCATATGCGCTCTCCGCAGTGTTGGCAGAGAACGGTCTTTTCTTCAAGGCAATCCTCGCACATGGTGGTTTCGTTCATGTAGTGGGTGTTTTCATCGTCGAGCGGTTTCCCGCAAAATTCGCATTTCGTCATGGTGTTTCTCCTTTGTGTTAATTTTCAGATGTGCTTTCGGCACAGGCTTTGATAGTCTTCTTAACAAAAAACACCGCCCGATATAGAGCGGTGATCAGAAGCGTGGCAACAGCGGCAATGACGGCAAGCACCGCATGGACCGCTTTCTTGACGGCAGGGTGATTCTTGATTTTCTTGACGCTTTTCATGGTAGTTTCTCCTTTGTTTTGTATTTGATTTTTGTGTTGTTTTTAATACTCCTCGCAGAAGAGCATGGTTGCATGGGTTTCGTCATTGATAACGTAGATCTTCGCCGTGATCGACACATCCGACAGTAATAGATATTCCTTGCGGTAGTCCGGGCATTCCTGCGTGTGTACGATCCTCAGTTTGCCGCCCTCTGTGGATAGCTGAAATACCTGTAAGTAGTCGGGTGAAAAAGGCAGTGCGTCAATGCACTGCCATAAAAATAATTGAACGGCGAGCGGTATCTCTCGACTTACCGCCGCCGTTGCGTAACGTTGTGGTGGGAACATGTGTACCTCCTATGATTGTGATTTCATAGGTATGGTGTATAATTTAGAAATCTTGATATTTGATTTTTTAGATCATGGTACACTTGGCTTGAATTGCTATCACATTTATGTTATAATAAAGTACAACAAGTATCAATAGAGGAGTTAAAACGATGATTAAAGATTATTTTTTTAATTGGTGTCTTGATTTTATAAAAGACAGACTAAAAGACAAAGTTAAATTAGGGAAAGTAAAATCTAATTTAAGCAAATATATTGACGACTGTTTAAAAGATAATGAATTATGTACAGTGGAAGAAGAATTTGATTTTCAGGGATTGTGTGATTACTTAAAAGATAGCTGTTTAGATGAAGTTAAGAAGTATATATGTTCTAATGGCGAAAGACGAAAAAGAATAAGAGAAGATATTGTTGCAAAAGCAATTGAGTATTCAAATGCGAAAATGAAAGTATCTGTCCAAAGAGTTGAAAAAATAACAAATAACGCTATTGATATTATCTATGATTTTTATAGAAGTGAAAGTAATAATGATTTACTGTTGTTAATTGGAGAAACTCAGGAATTGATTTGTGAAACGTATGAAGCATTAAGAGATCAAAACGAAAAACTTGCAGAAGACGTTAAAGCGATCGTTAAGGATGAATCTAAAATAAGAAAAATAGAAGAATTTGATACGATTTCCACCTATATCAACACCTTCATTAAACAACAGAAAGAAAATGTTAAGAATCAAACCATATTTCCGTGGTTTAATGATTCTCCCAAGTATCGAGAAGTCTTTCCAAAATTGTTTGTTTTTCCAACATTCAAGGAAGGAAACAATAATGTCACATTAGAGAATTTAACATCTAAATCGGGAGAGAACATCGCAATTCTTGGTGATGCTGGAGCAGGAAAATCAACTTTGTTAAGATATATATTTGCCTTTACCGAAATACCTCAATGCTCTTGTCTATATATAACAGCTAAGGATACAAAAAAGGAAAATGGTATATTAGATGTAATCTCTCTATATTCTCAAAAAAATAACAATTGTCGATATTTGATATTTATTGATGGTGTAGACGAAGCTTACCACAACGATTATTCTGGATTTGAGTTTTTAATAACAAAAATAAAAACAATTACAAATTGCAAATTTTGGCTTGGTTGTAGAACTGATTACTATAAAAAGTATTATGGAGAAAATATATGCTTTGTTAACCACAATTACGAAATTAATCCTTGGTCACCAGAGCAAACAGAAAAATTTATTCACGAATACGCGATTATTAGGAAAAATCCAGAAATAAATAAATTTGTTGATAAATTAACCGACGGAAACGAATCGGTGGAAAAATTAAAGTCAAATCCATTTCAACTTTCTTTAATTGTTTTTTTAGCCGATATAAAAGAAGATAAGCCAGTAATATGTATGTATGATCTGTACGAAAGGTTTATGCAAAAATGGTTTGATAGAGAGCAGAAAAGAGGGACTTGCTCTGATGAAAATAAAATTATACTAAATAAATTACGTGAAGCTGCTAAAGCAATATATAATAATAGTACAATTCTAATTGATGATACTATTAAGAAGAATACTGCGGCTAGCGACCTATTAGTTATTAATGAAATTGACATATACAATGAAAGATATGCATCTGCCTTCTATCATCGCAGCTTAGCCTCATTTTTGTTGGCACAGCAAACCATTGAAATGTTATTTGGCAATGATGTTGAGCAAGTCATAAATGTTTTGTCTTATAAATTGAAAGATGATGTAACGAATTTTGTGGGAGATAAATTTTCCACCTTATCTCAAGCAGAAAAAGCTAGAATAAAAAACAATTTACATCACTTCTATAAATCGATTCCGGATGATGAAGAAAATTTAAGCGTTAGAGAACAGATTATATATTACATAACAAGGCTTGATATTGATGTTTCAGATTTTCTTGTTGAAGTTATTAATAGTAATCCTCAACACCCTATTATGAGATTAACATTGGCATATGGATGTGCACTTTCTGAAAATATGATAGCAAGGGATTTTGCTTTGTCATATGCAAAATCAATATCCAATGAAACAATTGATGCAATAACGAATAGAGCTTGGACTGTTGTATATTTTGATGATATCAATAGGGATCCCTATACATATAGAGACAATGAAAAATGCCAATGGAAAAATGCAAGAATGGCGAGGATAAAAAGGTTTACAAAAGAAGAACCAAGAGTCAAAGATTACAGATTTAGACTGTTTGACATTCCTTTGTTTTATAGTTTTTTAAACGATCGTGGGTGGAAAGACATATCTGATGAGGAATATCGCATATTGGCAAACATCGACTTCCCATTAAATATTTTCAATTATGAAGAAATATGTTTTTTAAATGAACAAAAGGCAAAATTGTTATTTGAATATGAGAAGCATTTAAATAATAATCAATAATAACTGGGTTTCATATAACACATTTCCGTCATCTTCGTAAACATCAAAGCCCTTGAAGCACTATGCTCTCAAGGGTTTTCGCTTTTATCACATCCAAGACATATAAACTCATTTAACATATCCTAAATTCGATATCTCTTGTTGAAAAATATCGGATAAAGTGATATAATTATTGTATGGAAGGAGGCTGATTTGTTTGAACAAGTGTATTTATACCGGTAAAGAAACGCCCGAAGCATCTTTCGATTCCGCAGAACACATTTTCCCTAAGTGTATAGGAGGGCAAAATTGTTTGCCGCGAGGGTATGTTTCGGATGAAACTAATAATATTTTTTCAAGATATGAGCTGCAATTTGCACGTGAAAATCCTGTCGTTTTGATTAACAGGATGTTTTATCCTAAAGTCGGACGGAAGAAACACAAGAACCGTGAAAAAGTTGCAGTATTTAAGCATGATGATAATGTCATATTAGGCTATATCAACGAAGCAAAACCGATATGTCTTAACCAAATTTCTTTCTTTGAATTGAGTGACGAAACATTAGACGCCGCTTTGACGTGTAAAATTACGCTTTCCTCTACCACTGAGGGAAACAACAAAGAGAGATATGAGGCGTTCCTTGAAGTATTGAAACAATACAATGGGTGTCCTTCACCCATAAAAAGCGATATCATCCCCGACAACACCATTCTTTTAGGATATAAGGATAAATGTTGGTATTTAGGGATATCTAAAAATCAAAATCCAGAACTGATTAAAACAATGGTTTTCAAAGCTGTACAAAAGCTTATTGCAAATTTAGAAAAGTTTAATGAGCAGTACAAGGAGAGCGAATTAACATCCAACCAAGTAACAGCGAGCTTTGAGATAATGTTTAATTTTGAAGATGTTTTTAGGGTTTATGCTAAAATTGCCTTCAATGCACTTGCAAGCCTAAAAGGTCAAGAATATGTTTTAAAATCCGAATTCGATGATATTCGAAAAGCTATATTAGAGGGCGAAGATATCTTGTCCTATGTGACTATTGCTGATGGCAAAAATGTGCAAAAAGAAATCACAGATAAGCTCAGCCATAGAGTTAGTATCGGGGATAGGTGTCATTCGGTTGTCTTTTGTACCTTTGATAAATGCTTGTACGGTTTTGTTTCACTGTATGGAGCGGATCATCCGATTGCCGTAAAATTGGGAATGATATCTACTAATGTAGTTGATATGTATTTGTGTGATTGGCAGAACAAGAAGGATTATAAGCTTATTGACTATGTGACAAGTGTATGCGCCTTTAATCATGAGGATGTAATAGATACATCTGATATGTGATTTTTTATGCTGTTAATATTTTTTGCACTATATAAGTAACAAGGAGGTCAGTATGAGCCAAGCAATAAAAGATAGATTTAGTGACGAGCTGAAAACTGTAAACGACTACACAACTTATATTGAGAATAACTTTTATAGCCGTTCCAGAAGTGTTGTTCGAACAGTAGGCTATGAAGATTTCAATTCTTTAAATGACTATGTGCTTTATGCCAATACCCAAGCTGAAAAAGATAGAAACAGGCAAATTATTGATAGTTTGAAAATTATCGTTGATTCTAAGATTTCTGACAAAAGAAATAAGCTTATGCAAATGGAAGAGATTGAATTGCCGAGCATAAGTGAGAATATATTGCAAAATGATTTAGCTGAAAGTTTAATTGGATATATTGAATCAACGGTTTATGATTGCATGGAAAACGAGAATAACAAACCATATCATGAGCTTATAACAGAAATTACCCCTGTTGTTTTAAAAGCAGAAGTTGATGAGCAAGATCAAATGTGTGAAGAACAGTATTACGATATGTTAACAGAGGATGATTATGCTAGCATTCTAAACTATGTCAGATGCAAACTATATAATGAAGCTATCACAGACTTGGAAAACGAATTGGAAGATCTTGAAGAACTGAAAACACTATACAATATTTTTGATGAAAAGAATCCAATAAATATTTACAGGCAAGCATTTATACTTTCTATGACGGCGTTTGATGCTACTATATTTGATTTGTTTGCCGAGATATTTAATCAAGATTTCTTTGGTGTAGCAAGGATTGTGAATTATGAAAAGAAATTTACTTTAAAAGATATTACGCAGTGCCAAAGCTTTGATGATTTTGCATCACAAACGGTTGATTCTATGATTTCAGGGAAATACGCATCTGATATTGTTGAAATATTACACCAATATAAGCCTCAGCTTTTTTTAGTGAATGGACAAGATTCATATGAGAGCATTTTAGAAATGATACAAAGAAGGAATGTACATGTCCATAAAAAAGGTATCGTAGATGAAAAATACTTCTCAAAAGGCAACGGAAGGCAATTAGGCTTGAATAATGGTGATTACGCCTCTATTGACTATTTATATTATCTCAATTCGTACGAAACGCTGAACAATTTTATTGCGAATTTTCAATGAAATGCGCCCGGGATTCAAATCAAGAATTCCGGGCATTTTTATATCATCTATTAGTAATATTCTTATCAATATACTCATCCAGTGCTTTGCGCGAGATTTTCCATTTGTGTCCGACACGGAAGCCTTTCAACTCTCCTGTGTTCAGCAGAGTATAAATAGCATTTCTGCCAATATTCAAATATCGCATAACATCTTCGGGTGATAAGATTTCATTTTCAGTATTCATCATATATAAGTCTCCATTCTGTTTTATTTAGAAAATTCTTTGTAAAGTTCAATCAGTGATGGGATATAACCGCAATCAAATTTCTTCAAATCTTCTTTGGTTACCGTGATTGGATTTACATCAATATCATTTAGCAATAGCAGCATTTCATTGATTTTCTTTTTGCTATGGTATTTGTTGAAATTCTCAATAGCTTTGGAAACACTTCTAACAGTGTTTGCGTGTTCAACAAAATCCCAAAGCAACTTCTTAGTTTTCTTACCATATTCGCTTTTTGCAATTCGTTCCTCTGAATCTTTCAAGGTTCGTATAGTGGCATTAGATGCGATTTGTGGCAGATAGTAATTGAAAAGCTCACTACCAATTTTATTTGCTCGATTAAAGAACGCAGATAGGGAATCCAATTTATACTTCTTTTTGAGTTCCTTGATTTTTTCTTTTTTACAACGGATCTCAATACGGACAATGTTTTTTGCTTCCTCCAAATTCTCATTAGAGTATGTATTTTCTTTTTCCTTCATCATTTGAGCATATTTGTTGTAGATAGATATTTCCACATTGTCAAAGCTTTTCTTAGAATGCACGGTCATATCGTCCTTTGTTGGCTTAACCCTTTTTGAAAATATATCATACATTTCAAATCGCTTCATGTTTCTTGGAGCTTTGCCTCTGCGCATAGTATTGATATATGCCTTTACTTGTGATTGGTTGTCCAATACGGCATTGACACAGAAATCCAATCGACTTAATTTGCATTTGTTTACCTTGGGAAGAGCTTCGCTTTTCGCTTTCAACAAGGCGTTAACCTTATCAAACAAATCCGAATAATTTCGGGTATTAAAAAGCCGAACATAGTTATCATTGTTCATAACTCGTTCGGCAGAAATAATATATTGTACTTGATAGGTATGATAATTCTTTTTGTTTATGAGGAACGTTCTAATTAAAATTCCTTTATTGGATAATCCGAAGTATAGCATACCATTATCTTCGGCTTTCCAACAGCTCTTATCCTTCCTCAGATCTTCTTGTATAACTTTGCTTTTCTTCTTAGGTAGTTCGTACGTTACTTCAAAGGTATGTATATACATAATATCATTCTCCTATATTATTTACTATATTTACTATACGCATTTTCAGATTCATCACTCTGTATTATTTTGAATCCATAAGGTTTATCTTTATATCTTATTTTTCTTTTGGTTCTCCACAGAGTATTTCTTTCCCCTGCTTATATAGCTTATATAAGGTGGTATCATCCGAAAGGGGATTAAAATGCATAGGTTAATATTATGTTATACAAATTTTAAATTTAATTTGGGTACAAAAGGGTATTATTGTTGTCTGTTTTGCTTTTTCAAACCATTATAAGTCTGCAAGGGTCAACGTAAGGGTCAAATCCATATCCGCGTACAACAAAAAGTGAGAAAAAAAGAGAAAAAGCCCTGAAATCTTGCGATTTCAGGACTTTTCTTTGGCGGAGAAGGAGAGATTTGAACTCTCGCGCCGGTATTCCCGGCCTACACCCTTAGCAGGGGCGCCTCTTCGGCCAACTTGAGTACTTCTCCGTATATACCCTTGCAAGTCGCCGTTTTTCAAACTTGCCTAATTATTATACCCCATTTTTTCCCGTTTGTCAATATCTTTTTGATTCTTTTTTCTCTTCTTTCGGATCTTTTTCGGTCTTCTTCCGAAATACGAGGAGTTTGCTGACAAAATAGTTCGCCACAATGACCACAATCGACGAAATCAGCTTTGCCCAAATTCTTGTCGAAAGCTCAAACTCCCGTCCGACGATCTCAAATACGGGCGCGTGATAATGAAGCAGATCGTCGAGGAGCGCAATAATGCCAAGGTTGACTGCTACCTCCAAAAAATAGGTCAGCACGCGAGAGGAGCAAAAAATGCCAAACTGTCGCACCGCCGCGCGAAGACCGTGCTCCGCCTCACGGAACACCCACTTTTTATTCGTGGTAAAGGTCACGACGATTCCGACGACCCACTGTGCCGTGCTTCCGAGCACGTCGAGAAACGCCGTGGGGTCTCCCTTTTTATCGTGAAACACGAGCACGCCGAAGCGAAGCGTCAGATACCACGCAAGCAAAGAGCAAATTGTCGTAACTCCGCCAAACAAAAGATATAAAATCAACTGCTTTTTGCGAACGACAAGTCGTTTGACACCTTCCAAAGTCCGGCTCACGTGGCACCTCCTGTTTTTTATCTCAAAGCGTTACCGCTTTTCTTTGATCTTCTCGGCGTACTGTCTTGACGCCTCTTCCATTTTATTTTCTCCGAATCGGTAATACTGCTTCTCCCGAAGATCCTCGGGCAGATATTGCTGCTTGACGTAATGATTCGGAAAGTCGTGCGGATAGCGATAGCCTTTGAAGAGCGGGCTTTGCAGATGCGAGGGCACGATGCGTCCTCTTCCTTGCTCGACATCTGCCATTGCTTCATTGATCGCCATATACGCCGAGTTGGACTTTGGTGAAGTTGCAAGCAAGATCGCGGCATTTGCGAGTGGAATTCTAGCCTCGGGCATTCCGAGCTCCTTTGCCGACTCACAGCAGGCTCTCGTCACCACCGCCGCCATCGGATAAGCAAGACCGACGTCCTCGCTGGCAATCACCTGCAATCTGCGGCAAACCGAAATCAGCTCGCCAAGCGACAAAAGTTTTGCCACGTAAAACGCAGCCGCGTCAGGGTCCGATCCTCGAATCGACTTTTGCAGACAGGAAAGCAAATCAAAATGCGTGTCATCGTCAAAATTTCCAACTCTGACGTTAAATCCGTCGACGATTTCTCTGGTAATCTCGTCCTCTGCCGCAAAGAAGGAATTCTCCAGCAGAACGATCGCGTGGCGAACGTCGCCCGAGGTTGAGCGCGCGATATAATCGAGCACCTCGTCCTCTGCCTTCTTCTCGGTTTTTTCTTCCTCATTGAGAAAATTCACCGCCCGACGGAGCGCCACAACGCAATCGGTGGGCGCAACGGGCTTGAATTCAAAGAGAGAGGAACGCGAGATAATCGCGTTGTAGATATAAAAATGCGGATTTTCTGTTGTCGAGGTAATCAGCGTCACACGTCCGTCCTCGATATACTCGAGAAGTGCCTGTTGCTGTTTTTTATTGAAATACTGAATCTCGTCGATGTACAGAAGAATCCCCCCTGTACAAAAGACGTTGTTCGTGCTGGCGAGAATATCTTTTACGTCTGAAAGACTTGCCGTTGTCGCGTTCAGGCGATGAAACACCATGCCTGACTCGCGCGCAATAATCTCGGCGGCGGTCGTTTTTCCTGTTCCCGGCGGTCCGTAAAAGATCATATTCGTTACGCGTCCCGAAGAAATCATTTTGCGGACGACGCCATTCTTACCAAACAGATGCGCTTGTCCGACAATCTCATCAAAGTTTTTCGGGCGAAGTGCCTCGGCGGTTCTGATGTTAGTCATAACTAACTCCTTGTAATTAATCTTATACGATTTTATCGTTGGTCGGTGTCGCCGCGGTCTTCATCGTTCCGACAAAGCTATCAATCATTTTCATAATCCACGGAAGCGCGATCAGTAAAACGATCAAAAAGATGAGCAAAAGCACAAGCCAAAAGATCAACGCGCCGATCGACGTTCCTTTTTGATCAAATTTTACACTTGCCATATTTCGGCATTCCTCGGGAATGTAAAAGTGATGCGTTTTGGGGTCCACGCGAAATTCCTTCATCTTCTTTCGCTTTTTCAACGAAGGATCGTTTTTTCTTGCCTCCTCGTATGCGGCGATCTCCTCTTCGCTTGCCAAGAGAAATTCTTCTTCCTCACGACAACGAACAACGCGGCGAAGAGAAACGTTGCCGCGCACAGCGCGGTGCAAAAAGAAGCTCTTTGTAAAGCCAAGCTCCTCTAAACTTTTTGCCGTCTCCGCTGACAATACCTCGTCGACAAGAAGCTTTCGCACCATTTCTCCGAGGACGCGCTTGGTAAACACCGTTATCACGAACGCAATGGCAATTCCGACAAACATACCGATGACAATCCACGGAAGAAGAGAAAGCATCGAATCCGACGAGAGGTTTTCGTACGTTCCTTCGGTCAGAAAAGCATCGCGAAACGAAGTCCAAATATTCATAAAATTCTCCCTTATGTCTTCCGAAAAGACGGTTGATTAGTAAAAACTAACCGACCGTCTTTCCAGCAAAGATTTTCGACTTACTTCTTAATGATATCGCAGCCGACGTACTTGCGAAGTACCTCAGGAACGACAACCGATCCGTCAGCAAGCTGATTCTGTTCGACGAGAGCAGGCAGAATACGGCTGGTTGCAAGGCCCGAACCATTGAGCGTATGCACAAATTCGGTCTTGCCGTTTTCACGACGAACGCGCATCATGCCGCGGCGAGCCTGATAATCACGCGCGTTGGATACCGAAGATACCTCCTTGTATCCATTCATCGAAGGAATGTTGATTTCGATATCATAGGTTCTTGCCATCGATGCCGAGCAGTCTTCTGCGGCAAGCTTCACGGTACGGAAATGGAAGCCAAGGCCCTTGACGAGGTTCTCTGCATTGGTAACGAGCTCCTCGAACGCCTCATCACTCTTTTCGGGCAGAGTGTACTGAACCATCTCCACCTTGTTGAACTGGTGACCTCTCACCATTCCGCGCTCGTCTGCGCGGTAGCTTCCTGCTTCACGGCGGAAGCAAGGCGTGTAGCTGATATACTTGCGGGGCAGATCTGCCTCGGTCAGAATTTCGTCGCGATGCAAGGAAACAAGCGCGGTTTCCGCTGTGGGAAGCATAAAGCGGCGACGTTCATCTTCTGCCGTTTCGAGCCAATATACGTCATCGGCAAACTTGGGGAACTGACCTGCCGTCAGGCCGCACTCGTAGCCGAGCATATGGGGAACGAGAACCAGCTCATAACCGTTGCCGAGATGTGTATCGACAAAGTAATTGAGAAGTGCCCACTCGAGTCTTGCACCCATACCGCGATAGATCCAGAAGCCGGCACCCGAAAGCTTGGTACCTCTCTCGTAATCAATGAGACCGAGGTTCGTGCAAAGATCGACATGGTTCTTCGGTTCGAAGTCAAAGCTCTTGGGCTCGCCAAAGAAACGGAGCGGCTCGTTGTTTTCTTTGCCACCGGGAAGGAGATCCTCGTCAGGGAGGTTAGGCAAGCCTAACATCAGTGAGGTAAGTTGCGTTTCAACTTCCTTGAGTTTCTCATCAATCTGCTTCGTCTTTGCTGAGAGCTCTTTCATTTCCGCAAAGATTGCCGAAACGTCCTTGCCTTCTTTCTTGTATACGGGAATCATTTTGTTGACCTTATTCTGCTCTGCCTTGATCGATTCAGTTTCTGCGATCAAGTTTCTTCTCTCACCATCGAGTGCGATAATCTGTGCGATTTCTTCCTTGGCTTCCTTACCCTTCTTCGCCAAGCGGGCGATCACTTCATCGGGTTGTTCCTTGATATATTTAATGTCCAACATTTCTTTTTACCTCTTTTTATTCGTTTTAATTTGTTTTTTAGTTAGTTTAGCCTAACTGCATTTTTTCTGATCTGCGCTTAGACTGTTTCGTTAAAGATATTTTCCCCGCAGAGCGAACGAAGAAGTGCTTCCAGATCCTCGTCGTTATCGTACGTCAGCTCCACAACCTTTTTGCGCGAAGATCTCGAGATGCGAACCTTTCTGCCAAGCGTTGCTGTCGCACGGTGTTCCAGTTCTTTCATCTGCACCTTGACCTGCGGATGGATCGGCTCGGTTTCGAGTGCTACGGGAGCGGCGTTCATTCGCTTGACGAGTGCCTCCACCTCGCGAACCGACATCTCACGAATGATGATGCGATTGGCAATGTCAATCATATCTTCGGGATTCTCAAGCGCAAGCAAAGCTTTTGCGTGACCTGCCGAAATCTGCCCATCGCGAAGGAGCACAAGCACTTCGTCAGGAAGATCGAGCAAACGAAGCATATTGGCAATGGCGGGGCGGCTTTTGCCGACCTGCTTTGCGACCTGTTCCTGTGTCAAACCAAAGCGATCAATCAGCGCACCGTAGCCCATCGCTTCTTCCACGGGGTTCAAATCCTCACGCTGTACGTTTTCAATCAGCGCAACCTGCGCCGCCTTTAGCTCATCACCGTCAAAAACAACCGCAGGAATCTCACTCAGACCTGCCATTTTCGCGGCGCGCCAACGGCGTTCACCGGCAATAATTTCATATGTTCCTTCAAAATTGGCGTTTTCTCGAACGATAATCGGTTGCAATACGCCATATGCCGCAATCGAATCGGCAAGCGTCTGCAAGGCCTCTCTCTCAAAGGTCTTTCTCGGCTGATCGTGTCTGGGCTCGATGTCGGAAATCCTCAGGGTTTCGCCCGTGCCCGACTTTGCATCCAGAACGTTGTCGCCCATAATGTCATAGAAGGTTCTTCCAAGGCCTCTGCCTTCTGTTTTTTTTGTCATAATCTTTTCCTAACCTTTTCGGTATTTTTATTTTTTAAAATTTGCCTTAATGCTTCGCTTAGGTTTTTCTTCATAAAGGCACTTCGGCTCATAGCCAAGAGGGGGAATTTCCACCTCAGCTGTTCCCGCAGAGGTCGATCCACCTCGAAGTACAACGCTCGACTTGGTTTGAATTTCCAAAGAATTGTCATCCAACAAATCTCCAAAGCCTCGTCCAAGACCCGACGGTTTTTTTGCCATAGCGTACCCTCCAGCACTCAGATTCTGGTCGAAAGCTCTTTGGCTACGTCCAGATACTCCTTTGCACCCTTGGAGTTTTTGTCGTGATAATAGGCGGGTTTTCCAAAGCCGGGTGCCTCGGTCAGCTTTACGTTGCGCGAGATCTTCGTTTCAAACAGCTTGTCCGCATAATGCTTCTCAAGCTCCGAAATCACCTGCATCGAAAGTAACAAACGACCGTTATACATCGTAATCAGAATGCCGCTGACTGTCAGATCGGCGTTATACAGCTTTTTGATTCGGTTGATCGTAATCATCAACTGCGAAAGTCCTTCCAGAGCATAAAATTCGCACTGCATCGGAACAATGACTCCGTCGCTTGCGGCAAACGCGTTAATTGTCAGCATTCCCAGCGAAGGAGGGCAGTCGATCAAAATATAATCATACTCATCCTTTACCTCGGCAAGCGCTGTTTTCATTCGATACTCACTCTCATCAAAGTCAAAAAGGTCAAATTCCGCGCCTGCCAACGAAGTGTTGGTAGGAACCACCGAAAGATTTTGATACGGAGTCTCCAAAATAATCTCTTTTGCCGTTTTTTCTCCCGTCAAAAGCTCTTTGGTCGATAATTTGAGCCCTTTTTTCTGCACACCGACACCGCTGGTCGTGTTTCCCTGAGGGTCAAGGTCAATAATCAACACCTTATATCCCAACAAACCAAGCGACGCCGCAATATTCACGCACGAGGTTGTCTTGCCGACACCGCCTTTTTGGTTTGCAAACGAAATGATTTTTCCCATAAATTCGATCCTTTCTGTTTTTGTCCCACTTTCGTCCAACAAAAATTTCTAATCTTATTAAAAGTATACCACAAAACCTCTCGATTTGCAAGAGTTTCTTCTATATTTTCTATATTCTTCTGCAAAAAATCACAAAAACGGCAGAGGACGACTCTGCCGTTTGTTTCACGTGAAACATTGCTTTCTATCTCGAAAGCCGTATGAGGATTTCAACCTCTTTTCCTTGGTTGTTCACCGCCACCGAAGCCATTTTTCCATTTTTATTCCAACGGTCCACCCGATGACGAATCACTCTTACTGTCTCCGCGAGCTCTTTTTCTTCTCGAAACTCATCCAAGAGCACCCCGACTTCTGTTTTGGACTTAGCTTTCGAAGAGATATCTTGCTTTCCTGCGAGCATCCCCTCAATATAATCTTCTGATTCCTGCACGTTTAGCTTTTTCTCTGAAATATAGCGGATTGTCTCTAAGCGCTTTTTTGTGTTTTCTACTCGAAGCGTCGCTCGCGCATGTCTCTCGGTTAGTCCTGTTTCCAAAATCAATCGCTGTTCCTCGTAAGAAAGTCGTAGGAGTCGAAGCTTGTTTGCCACCGCAGATTGGCTCAAGGACATTCTTCTGGCCACTTCTTCTTGCGTTAAGTGGTGATTTTCGATCAATTTTCGAAACCCGTACGCCTGTTCGAACATATTCAGGTCTTCGCGCAACAAATTTTCGATAATTGCCAGTTCCGCCGAGGTTTGCTCTGTAACATCCATAATAATGCAGGGAACGGTCAAATACCCTAGCATTTTTGCCGCACGAAGTCGTCGTTCACCTGCAATCAATTCATAGCGATAAATATCCTCGGGATCCGATGGCCGCACACTCAGCGGTTGGAGAATGCCGTAACGACGAATGGAATCTGCCAAGCGAATAATCGCATTTTGCTCAAAATCTGCTCTCGGTTGCGATCGATTTGGACGGATATCGTCGGTTTTGATCTGCACTACCTGCACCCCCATGCCCTCTTCACTTGCTTTTGCTTTTTTTAGGTACTTTAGCTCGGTCATTTTCTTTCTCCTTTCTTTGTTCCACGTGAAACATCACCCTTATTATAACAAGTGGGAAATAAAAAACCGCTCGAAATCGGTTTGTCTGATTGCGTCGGGAGAAGTAAGGGAAATAGAAAAACCGACCAAACAACAATGTTTCGGTCGGTTTTTGAACAAAAGGGGATAAAATTATAGGGGATTTTTGGAGATTTTAGAGAAATGTCTTGGATACTTTTGGGGTGTATTTTTGATTTTTTGAATCAAAACAAGCGTTCTTTGTTCCGAAGTTTTGCCATCTGACGTCAAATGATTTACTGTCGTTTGCTTAATCTCAGCTCCGCAAAGAGCGATGCACGAATTAGCGGCCGCAATTTCTCCCTCTGCTTGTTGCGATTTCATAGCCAACATCACCCCACCAACACGAACAAACCCCAAACAAAGTTCGGAAAGCATCGGAAGTGCCGCTACTGCGCGGGCGGTTGCTACGTCAAAGCGTTCGCGATATTCGTTTTTTTGCGCATATTCTTCCGCACGCCCTGCTATTGCTGTTACCCCCGAAAGAGAAAGCATTTTTACCGTTTCTTCTACATAGCGAATCCTTTTTGCCGTTCCGTCGAGCGCGGTGATCTGAAGATCGGGACGAAAAATCGCAAGCGGAAGCGTCGGAAAACCTGCGCCACACCCCACGTCAATCACGCGGGCGTTTGGCGGAATTTCTTTTGAAATTGCCACGGAATCCACATAATGCCGCAAAATAATGGTTTTTTCGTCGGTAATTGCTGTCAAATTCATCGTTTGGTTGACTTCGAGCATGCGAACCGTAAGATCATATAACAAATTTGCTTGCTTTTCTGTGCACTCTAAAGAATTCAAAGCAAACATTCTTTGGGATTCCGTAACAAAACGTGTGCGCTCCATATTCCATCCTTTCTGCTTGTTTCACGTGAAACATTATCTTAATCCGAGATAAATCAATAATACCGAAATATCTGCAGGATTGACACCGCTGATACGCGACGCTTGTCCGACTGTGGCGGGACGAACTTTAGAAAGCTTTTGCGCCGCCTCCAACCGCAATCCGCGAATCGCGGAATAGTCCAAATCCTCGGGCAAACGACGAGATTCCAGCCGTTCGTGCCTCTGCACCTCACTGATCTGCCGCTTGATATATCCCTCGTATTTGACCGCGACCTCCACTGTGAGCATCACGCGGCAGGGCAATGTCGGACGTTTTTCGTCAATTTCTGCCAACATTTCATAGGTAAGATCAGGCCTGCGAAGAAGATCTGCCAAAGAAACCCCGCTTCCTACGGGAGAAAAACCGTATTTCTCCAAAAATGGGTTGCATTTTTCGGGAGAATGGTGCGTACTCCTCAATCGAGCGATTTCTTCCTGTACCAGCGTCTGTTTTTCCAAAAATGCCGCATAGCGTTCTTCGGAAATCAACCCCGCTTCATATCCTTTCGGCGTCAGTCTGGCATCTGCGTTGTCCTGACGAAGCAACAATCGATATTCCGATCGCGACGTCATCATACGGTATGGCTCATTTGTTCCCTTGGTGACAAGATCGTCGATCAGAGTTCCAATATAACTCTCACTTCTCGCCAAAATCAGAGGATCCTTGCCGCGAAGCTTCAAAGAGGCGTTCAATCCCGCAATCAAACCCTGCGCCGCCGCCTCTTCATAACCTGAAGTTCCGTTAAATTGGCCTGCGCCATAGAGTCCCTCCACCGATTTGCACTCTAAGGTCGCAAAAAGTTGGGTGGGATCAATACAATCGTACTCAATGGCATAGGCATAGCGCATAATTTCGGCATTTTCAAAGCCTTTCAGCGAATGAAGCATGTCCCGCTGTACGTCGACTGGCAAAGAGGTCGAAAATCCTTGAATATACATTTCCTGCGTATCTGCGCCCACCGGCTCTACAAAAAGTTGATGACGCTCTTTATCGGCAAATCGAACCAGCTTATCCTCAATCGAAGGACAATAACGCGGTCCGGTGCCGTGAATTTGCCCTGAATACATCGCAGAACGAGTAATATTGTCGCGAATCACGCGGTGCGTCTGGGCATTGGTGTAAACAACGTGACACGGAATCTGCTCAAGACCGTCAAAAAAGCTTTCATCGGTCAATACCGAATATGGTATAATCTTTTCTTCACCATCCTGACGCTCTAATTCCGAAAAATCAATCGAACGGCGATTGACACGCGCAGGCGTACCAGTCTTAAAGCGCATCAGCTTGAGCCCCAAATGCTCCAAAGAAGCAGAAAGTCCCCGCGCTGCCAAAAATCCGTCAGGACCGCTCTCGTAATTGACGTCTCCGATAAAAATACGGCTGTCAAGATAGGTGCCCGTGCAAAGAATCGCGCACTCACAGGACCATACCTCTCCAAGATGCGTCGTTACCGAGCACACCTTGCCGTTTTCCACGCCGATGTCCACAATTTCCGCTTGTATCAAACGAAGATTGGGCGTATTTTCGAGAACTTCTTTCATTAATTTATGATAAAGCTTGCGGTCAGCTTGAATTCGCTTGGAATGTACCGCCGCGCCCTTGCCTAGGTTGAGCGTTCTCGACTGAAGCGTCACAAGATCCGCCACACGTCCCATCTCGCCGCCCAGCGCATCGATCTCAAACACAAGATGCCCCTTGCCCGTACCTCCGATGGAGGGATTGCAGGGCATGTTGGCAATTGATTCGAGTGACATCGTAAAAAGAACGGTATCTTGTCCCGTTCTAGCGGCAGCAAGTGCCGCTTCAATTCCCGCGTGTCCCGCACCAACCACCGCAATTTTGGTAACTTCCGACATAAAATTCGCCTTTCCCATCAAAAATCAAGCAAAATTATGAACAAATAGTGAACATTTGCTCTATTTTGCATATAAAATTCAACATTACTATTATAGCAAAAAAAAGATCATTTTGCAAGACCTAATTCAAAAAGCGCAAAAAAGAACCGCAGTATCTGCGGTTCTTTTTTGTTTATTCTCCAAGATACGCTTTTTTGATACGGTCGTCGTTGATCAGCTCAGCAGCGTTGCCTTCCATCGTAACCGAACCCGTCTCAAGAACGTAAACGCGGTCAGAGATTGTCAGTGCTTTTTTTGCATTCTGTTCCACAAGAAGTACCGTCTTTCCCGCCTCACGGAAGGATTCGATGATTTCGAACACCTCGGAAACAAGCAGGGGAGAGAGCCCCATCGAGGGCTCGTCCATAACAATCAACTCGGGATTCGAAAGCAGTGCGCGTCCCATCGCAAGCATCTGTTGCTCACCGCCCGAAAGCGTGCCCGCAAGCTGTTTGCGGCGCTCCTCCAAACGGGGAAACTGCTTGAATACGAGTGCCATATTCTGCTCAATCTCATCCTTGTCCCTACGGGAATAGGAACCGAGCAGTAGATTGTCGTAAACCGACAGACCTTGGAAGATACGGCGTCCTTCGGGAACGTGAACCATTCCCATCGAAACAATTTTATGCGCGGGAATATGTGTCAGATCGGTTCCTTTATAAGAAATCGAGCCTTGCTTTGCGCGAATTAATCCCGTAATGGTATGCAGCGTGGTAGTTTTACCCGCACCGTTCGCACCGATCAGAGAAACGATCTCACCGCGCTTGACCTCAAAGGAGATGCCCTTCAAGGCTTGGATCATACCGTAATATACGTGTAGATTTTCTACCTTTAACAACGTTTCAGACATATGCTCTCCTTTCTTATTCGCCGAGGTATGCCTTGACGACCGCAGGATCGGAAAGCACCGTGGCGGTGTCACCCTTAGCAAGCTCTGTACCAAAGCTCAATACCGTCAGCTTTTCACAAATACCACTCACCAAGCGCATATCGTGTTCAATGAGCAGAATGGTCATACCAAACTTTTCGCGAACGAAAGAGATGTCATCCATGAGCTCCTGCGTTTCATTCGGGTTCATACCCGCCGCAGGCTCATCCAAAAGCAAAAGCTTCGGATTCGTTGCCATCGCACGTGCAATTTCAAGTCTTCTCTGCTTACCGTAGGGAAGGTTTGCGGCAAGGTAATCCTTGTATTCATCAAGCTTAAACAGCTTCAGGAGCTCAAGGGCGCGCTCATAATATTCCTTTTCACTCTTTCTGTGACGGGGCAAACGAAGCACCGACTCCACAAGAGAGCAGGGGATCTGGTTGGCAAGACCAACCATAACGTTTTCAATAACAGTCAGATTGTTGAACAAACGAATATTCTGGAAGGTACGCGCAATTCCCGCACGGTTGACATCAGCAGGCGCTTTGCCCGTCAGATCCTTTCCGCAAAGATAAACGCGTCCCGAGGTCGGCTTGTAAACGCCGGTCAAGAGATTAAATACCGTTGTTTTACCTGCACCGTTTGGTCCGATTAATCCGTAAAGCTCGCCTTCCTTGATCTCAAGGTTGACGTCATCTACCGCCTTCAAACCGCCGAACTGAATGCAAAGATGGTCGGTTTTCAGAACGATTTGACGACCGTCTTCTGCGATAAACTTCTGATTGGAGGTACTCGTCTTTGCCATCGTCAAGCCTCCTCCTTTCCTTGCTCCACCGCGGGAGCGTTCTTTTTCTTTTTGCCCTGTAATTTCGTCCAGAGAACTCTGAAATTATACTTTTCGCGGAAGGTCTTGAGTCCGGGAGCATTGGTGTAAATCACAATGACAATCAGAACCAGCGCATAAATCAGATTCTGCAATACCGCCATCGGACCTGTCAGGGTTGTCTGAAGCTTTACGTTCAGGAAGGTTACCAGCGTTGCGGCAATCAACGATCCGTTGATGTTACCCATACCGCCGAGAACGACCATAACGAGAATCTCGATCGAGTAGTTGTAGTCAAATACGTCATACTGAATGGTGTTACTGCTGTAGCTGAGCAAAACGCCCGCCACGCCCGCAAAGAAGGAGGAAGCAATAAAGACAAGAAGCTTGTACTTTGTCACGTCGATACCGGAAGAACGGGCAGCAATTTCATTATCGCGAATCGAAAGAATCGCACGACCGTGCTTGCTTCGAATTAAGTTCTGTGTGAAAACCAAGCAGAGAAGCACCATCAGAAGCGCAACGATAAAGAAGGTTTTTCTATCAAAGCGAGGCGTAGTCAAACCGGTAGCACCGCCGAACCACGACACGGGCATTTTCATAATAACAATACGAACAATCTCACCGAACGCAAGCGTTACGATTGCCAGATAGTCGCCTCTCAGACGAAGCGCGGGAAGTCCGACGAGGAAGCCGAACAGAGCCGCAACAAGACCGCCTACCAACAGAGAAATCAAAAGAGCAGGGATACTGCTGTCCGATCCGCCAAAGGCAGGGACAAGTAACGTCGAAACCTTACCTCCTACGTACGCGCCGATACACATAAAGCCTGCGTGTCCCAGAGAAAGCTCTCCGAGGAAACCGACGACCATACCGAGAGATACCGCCAATAGTGCGGCAATCGCAATCTTTTCCAAAAGAAATTGATTCGACATCGTCAGTGAGCCTGTGAAGGTCATGATCGTAAAGATCAGCGTTAAAGCAATGACAATCAGGCAACTGAGATTTTTTTTCAAAAAGGAGAATTTCTTCATTATTATACTTTCTCCCTTCTTGCTTTCCCCAAAAGTCCCGCAGGCTTCACAAGCAGGATGAGGATCAGCACACCAAATTCAATAGCAATCGCATATGCGCCAAGGCCGACACTGTTACAAACCGATTCAATAATACCCAGCAAAAATCCGCCGAGCATCGCACCGGGAAGAGAGCCGATACCGCCAATGACAGCGGCAGTAAACGCCATAATACCCGGCATCGAGCCAAAGGTAGGAACGATGGTGTAACCTTTTGCCATCATTAAGTAACACGCAACAGCGGCGAGTGCCGAGCCAATCGCAAAGGTGATAGCAATAATCTTATTGACGTTGATTCCCATCAGGACGGCCGCGCCCTTATCCTCCGATACGGCAACCATTGCTCGTCCGGTTCTGGAATACTTGACAAAAAGCGTCAAACCAAGCATTACCACAATTGTCACTGCCAAAGTCAGAAGAGTACTGTAATCCACCGTCAGAGAACCAAGCTTCAAAAAGCCGGAAATCTTCAATGCTGTCAGCATTTTGGGGTTAGTTTGGAAAATAATTTGCGCGATACTTTGCAAGAGATAGCTGACGCCAATCGCAGTAATCAGCACGGCCAACGGCGATGCGCCGCGCAAGGGTTTATAGGCAAATCGCTCGACACAAATTCCGAGAATCACCGAGAAGAGGACGGCGACCGCCAAAGCGAGTATGGGTTGATTCAAAAAGAGCAGGGTTACGTACATTGCGTATCCACTCATCATAATGATATCGCCATGGGCAAAATTCAGCATTTTGGCAATTCCGTACACCATCGTATAGCCGAGTGCGATAATTGCATAAATGCCGCCCGAGCTCAACCCGTTAATAAATCCAGAAATGAATTCCATACGATATCCTTTACGTTAGAACAAGTTTGCCGGCGAGGAGTGCCCGCCGGCAAACAGAATTTTCATCAAAGTCCCAGTTCCGGGGAAACTTAAGCGTTATGCTCCTTGATTACGTAAGCAATAGCCTTCTTCTCAACGAAGCCGTCCTTATCCCAAGAAATGTTGTCACCGGTAGCACCCGAGAAGTCAAAGCCTTCCTCGAACTGCTTGGTGAGAATCTCGCAAAGATCAGCAGCAGCGATCTTGGAATCGATCTCAGCACCGCCGTCGATTGCGTTGTTGATGGCAGCTGCCAGAGCATAGATGCAGTCGTAAGCCGATGCACCGAACTGGTTCAGAGGACCGTCGGGATATGCTTCGGTGTACTTCTTGATATAGTCAGCAGCCTTGCCCTCGGTTGCCTTCGAGTTGAAGTGAGAGAGCATAGTAACCTTCTGGGGGATCTTAGTGATATCGAAGCCCTCAACCGAGGTATCGATACCATCAAAGCCGTCGCAGCCGTAGTAAACAGCGTCGTCAGCGATCTTACCGTTTGCTGCAGTCATGAAAGCAGCAGCGGGCGTGTAGTAGATGGGCATAAAGATGAAGTCGCAATCCTGAAGCGCAGTTACCTGAGTATCAAAGTTTACGGTCTCATCTGCGCCGGTGAAGGTAGCAACCGTGGGAGTATCGATGCTCTCGTCCAAAGAAGCCTTGAACTGGTTGTAGATACCCTCAGAGTAGGGGTCGCCGGTCTTGTAGAGAATACCGAGCTTACCGAGCTTGCCGTCCTTTGCGAGTCCGTTTACGTACTCAGCGGCAACCTTACCCTGGTTGTCATCAGCGAAGCACATCTGGTATGCGTGGTCGCCTTCCTCAACAACCTTGTTTGCGGAAGCGGAGGGCGTCAGGAAGAATACGTCGTTGTCGTTGGACAGCTTAACGAATTCCAAGCAGGGGTTCGACGTAACACAGCCGAGAGCAACCTGCATGCCTGCCTCATCCATTGCTGCGTAGTTGGTAGCAACCTTGGTGGGGTCGTGAGCATCGTCCATTGCGACGAGCTTGAACTGCAGATCATTCTTCAGAAGGCCTGCTTCATTGATTTCATTTACTGCCATCTTTGCAGAGTTTTCTACTGCCTGACCGTAGGTTGCAGCAGCACCGGTGGTGGGACCGGACAAGCCGATCACGATCACATTGTCATCTTTGTTGCCACAGCCTACGAAAATACCGCAAGCCATCGCAAGACAAAGACAGACTGCTAAGAGTCTAAAAATTGTCTTTTTCATGTTTTTTACCTCATATTTGGTTATTTTTTGAAAGAAAGACTTTCATACGAACAATCATACCACACATTTTTTTAATTGTCAAGTAAAATTTGATGATTTTTTGAAATATTTTTAATATATTGTAATAAACTTTCAAAGCGAGGCTTATAAAAGGGGGGGATTTAGCAGAAAAAACTGCTTTGTTTTTCTTTATTTTGTGACGAATAGTTAAAATTTATTTTTTTGTTTCGTTTATTCAATTGATATTTTTATTAAAATATGTGTTGAATAAAACAAAATTAGATCTCGAGGTGGTAGTGAGTCATCCATCGAGCTGTTCGCTTTTTCACAAAACCTTTCTGCAAAAAAATGCAAAATCTGATTTTTTTTGAGAAAACCCCTTGACTTTATACTAATAAGATGGTAAAATGAACTATCATACATTATCTTGGAGTTTTGCACACTTCGGAGAAATCAATTGATAATTATTACAAACTAAGCAAAGTAGGTGAAACAAGCATGAAAACAACTATTTGGAAGCGAATTCTTCCCTTCTTCATGTCTCTTGTAATGCTGTTCTCCGTATTTGCAGGTGTCATCCCGGCATCGGCAATGGAAATCTCTTCCCAGCCGATCGCGGACGAAACACCCGACACTACGGGAGAAGAATTTTATTACAAGATCATTTTTGAAAACGGAGTACTTCGCATTCAACTCAATCCGCAAAAGGTCTATGAAATGTTGCGAGACAGAACCTTCTCTCGTGAAGAGCTCCTAAAGTTTATTCCCGAAGACGTTCTGACCACCTTGGAAAAAGGCCGTAATATTTCGATCGACGATTTGAAGGCATTGGTCTCCAATTATCTTTCTCCGTCCGATCTGGATGCGCTCAAGGAGCTGATTCCGATCGAGGTCATTCAAGATTACTTTGACCTTTCGATGCTGCAAGATATCATCACGGTGGACGAAATCCTTTCGGTCATCTCGATTGACGATCTTTTGAATAACGTAAACGAAGACGCCATTGCCGCGCTCATCACGCCCGAAGTTCTTGAGCTTCTTCTTGCCAATGAGCAGGCAAAGAACGGCGTACTGACCGACGATTTCGTTGAAGATCTGTTGAACACCGACGGTTTTCTGGATGAAATCCTTAATACCCCCGGTTTGAAGGCAGAGCTCGTCAAGCTGGTTGATAAAGCCATTGTAGACAAAATTCTGACGGATTATCCGAACGTCAAGGACACCGTGTTGAATGAAATTGATTCGACCGAGCTTGCCGCAATCTTCGATTCCGAAGAGGGCTTGGAAGCTTTGAAGAGCTATTTCACGAAGAATAAAGCAGAGGTTTCCGCTTTCCTGACGAACAAAACCGTCATTAATAAGATCAAAGATATCCAGGCAATTCGCGATGCGATGCTCCAGGAGGACGTCATTGATCAGCTGATTGACGAAAAAGTCATTACCAAGGATAACGTAAGACAGATCCTGTCCGACGATCAACTCAAATCTTTGATCGACGCTTCGGTCGTAGAAGCTTTGTTGGGTTCGACCGACTTTGTCAACAGCATCATCGGCAACGAGACGCTCTTGAAGAAGATCGCAACCGATGCGCTTCTGCAGGAGCTGTTGGACGAGGGAGTTTTCGATGGACGTATCGAGCCCGAGGACGTTTTCCCCGCTACGATGGACTGGGCGCTCTTCGCCAATAAGTTCTCGATCTCCGCAGAGGATTTTGCCGATAAGTTCGGTTTGACGACCAATTATATTTATGAAACCTACGGTACAGACGTTACCGTCAGCGATATTATCAACGGAGAAAATATTACCTCCGCACAAATTCTTGAGAAATATCCGAACGTTACGGTTTCCGCGTTGATCGAGAACGGCTTCATTGCCGTCAACGATCTCTACGATCCTGACGTCATCCGTTCGGTATTGAACGAAAGCGAAGATGGCCGTCGGATCATCGCAGCATCGATCAATCAGAATACGAATCTTTCCTTTAATGATTATTGGGCATACATCGACTTTGCACAGCTGGTTACAGCAATCGGTACGGAAGCAATCTTCAACGTCGTCAATTCCGACGCTACGATCTACCCCAAGCTGATCGATCTCGTCGCTGATTCCGGTAAGCTCACCACCGTGCTTGACGAAGATCTCTGCCTGACCATTCTCCAGAACAACGCAAGCGCAATTCTCGATGCGTTCACCGTAGACGAACTGCTCGAATATTTTGACCGAGATGCCATCATCGACGAGATCGTTACGGCATTCGGCGGATATTACGCCTTTATTGATCAAGGATACGTTTCGGAAGAAACGGTGATCAATGCCATCGGCGGATATGCAACGCTGATCAATTACCTTCCGATGGAAACCGTCGTCGACAAGGTCATTGAGATCGTCGGCTACGACGGATTGCTCAAGTTTGTCAACTTCAACGATATCGTTGCTTCGGCAGGCGGATACGACAAGATTCTCTCGTGGTACTCTCCCGAAGAGCTTCAGGCAATCTTCAATGCCATTGGCACCGACAAGCTGAAAACCATCTTAACCGATTCGGGCATTCTGAAAAATATTGATGTCAAGCAAATCACCAAGGATATTCTGAATATTATTCGTGAAAAGGGAACCTATAAAGCGTTCCTCAACAATATTCTTGACAGCTTCCTTGTGATTCTGAACACCGAGGTTTCGTCGATCCATATCAACGGAACACAAATTTACAGACCCGGTCGCTTTGACTTTGAGGCAATCTTTGTCAGCATTCTGCAGGCGATCCCCGACGTAGACACCTTCCTTGCTATGAAAGAGGGAGATGCTCTTGCACAATGGATCCTCCGCATGAACGTTCGCGGAAAAGAATACTCGCTTGGTATTTCGACCGAATTTATCGGTGATTTCACTCAGCTGCAGGATCTTCTCAGCGAGCACGGCGATAGCTTCCGCTTTGATGTCAGCGATGACCTCGATATTGCCATTTCCACGGTTCTTCCCTCGGTAACTGCCGAGATTTATCAGAAAGTTCTTCTTTCGGACCGTGTTCCCACAACGCTCAAGCAAAAGATTTTGACCGCACCGCAATCGATGCAGATTTCCGATGCTTCGGACTTCCTTCTCAGCTTCTCGGACGACGAACTGCAGAACATCGTAGATGCCGTTTCCGAAAAGACCGATGCGATTCGCGACAAGATCTATGCAAAGCTGGATGCCGTGCTGGGTCAGAACGCATCGAAGCTCGAGTCGGCAAAGCTGAAGGCAGATCAGATGCTCGATGCTTTCCAGAGTGTCAATGCGCTCAAGAAGGCAAGAAATACAGCTCTCGCTCTGCTGAACCGTATTCCCGCATCGCTTGCAAATCAAACGATCGCGGATCTCTACGAAGGAAACAGCCGCTTCCATTATAATGAAGAGTTTTCCGTAGATTTCTACGGCCGCGTAGCAGGCTTGGTTGAAAAGCTCGGTATTCCCGCAGAAACGGCAGAAAATATGTTGCTTTACTTCGGCAACGAAATGCTGCTTGACGGTTCGTTTGACCTCAAGGTTACCACGACCGGCATCTATCAGCTGATCGTTCAGGATGACGACGGCAATATTCACAGATTCTATCTGCCCGCAGGACTGCCTCTGGCAACCCTCAACAAGATTCTTCCTTCTTTGAAGGTTACCTTTGAAGAGGGTGCGGTAATGCCCGCAAAGGATACAACGATCGCAGACGAAGAACTGTGGTACAGCATCGAGTTCTATCTGGACGACGAGCTCTTTGCGACGGTGAATTACCTGAAGGGAACCGCGGCACTCAATCCTTCCAGAATCCCCGAAATTCCTGACAAAGCAGGTTATATTACTCCCGAATGGCCCTCCTTCCAGCTCAATGAGCAGGAAGTGACCCGCGTTTACGCATACTATACTCCCAAGCCTTACAAGATTACGATTTTCTTGCCTGATTTGGGCATCAATTTCGACCTTCATTTCGACATTGAGGACCGTGAGCTGACGCTTCCGATTCCCTCGTTGCACGGCTACGTGTTCGACACGTGGTATATCGACGTCAATATGGACGGTGTCATTAATGAGGGAGACGTTCGTCTAGAACCGATCCCCGAAGCGCAGACCTTCCGTATGCTTCGCGCAACCACGCTTCCCGAAGGCAGATTTGCACTTCCCGAAGACTATACGCTTCCCGCAGACGGAAATCTGGCACTGATCCCCAAGCTGGACGTTGCACACTATACGATCACCTTCTACGATTGGGATGGCAATCTGATTCCGACCGAGGAGCTGACCTATACGATCTTCGACTTTGATAAAGCCGCAATCACCGCAATGTTCCCGATCCTTTCGAGAGAACACTATCACCTTGCTTGGTTTGTCGGCGATACCGCGTGGGAGGACTATGATCTTTCGGTAGGCGGAGACATTCAGATCAAGGCAAAAGCAACGCCTGTTGCCTACAAGATCATCTTCACCGACGGTGAAAAGGTTCTGGATGACACGCTTACCTATACGGTAGAAAATCAAACGATTCCCGCGATTCAGTTCCCTGATCGCGCAGGATACACGGGTGCTTGGTACGTTGTCTCTGTCAACGGTACGCCGATGACTCCCGTAATGCTCTCGAGCTACAATCCTGCGAACGGTGGAGATCTGTTGGTTCAGTCGATCTATACTCCGATTGAATACACGATCATCTTCCACGGTGAAACCGATATCACCCTCTACTTCAATATCCGCGATCAGAAGCTTTACAACGCCAACAATCAGATTGTTGACGCGCCGACAGTTCCTGAAAAAGCAGGTTATACGGGTGAATGGGGTGAATACGATCTCTCGAAGCCCGAGAATCAGGAAGTAAACCCCGAATATACTCCTATCACCTACAAGATCACCTTCCACGGTGAAACCGATATCGTACTCTTCTTTAATATTAAAGATCAGAAGCTGTGCGACGCAGCAGGTCAGGAAGTTCCTGTTCCCACCGTTCCTACGAAGGACGGTTACACGAGCAAGTGGGGTGCGTATGATCTCACGAAACCCGCAGATCAGGAAGTAAGCCCCGAGTACACTCCTATCACCTATAAGATCACCTTCCACGCTGCTACCGATATCGTACTCTTCTTTAATATTAAAGATCAGAAGCTGTGCGATGCCGCAGGTCAGGAAGTAAGTGCACCCGCTGTTCCTACGAAGAACGGTTACACGAGTGCGTGGGGTACTTATGATCTCACGAAACCCGAAGATCAAGAGGTATCGCCTGTTTACAACGAAATTACCTACACGATTTACTTCATCGTAGGAAACTCGGTACACACCACTCTGCAGTACACCATCACCACGCCTCCCACCTCCTTCCCGAACGTTCCCGACAGAACGGCAGAGGGTTATGAGAATGGAGCTTGGTACGTGGTAAAGGCCAACGGTGCATCGATCAATGCTACCAAGCCGACCGACTTCTTTGTTGCCGGCGTTACTTACGGCGACATTGAAATCGAAGCCCGCTACACGCCCATCGAATACACGGCATACTTCCGCGTAGACGGTGAAGTCATTGGAAGCGTGAAGTTTACCGTTGAGGACACCGAGCTGACGGGAATCCCCGAGATTCCCGCAAAGCGTGGTTACTCGGCAGAGTGGAGTGACTACGAAATCGGTCCTGCGGATCTGTACATTGACGCAGTATATACGCTGATCAAGTACACCGCAACCTTCCAGAACGAAGACGGCGAAACCATCGCAACGATCAACTTTACGATCAACGATAAGACGCTCGCCAATATTCCAAACGTACCCAATAAGGCAGGCTTCCGCGGTGCTTGGTACGTCACCTCGGAAAACGGAACCGAAATCGATCCCGTACTCCTTGACGAGTACACGCTGACCGATGCAAATATCACGGTTGAGCCTGTGTACACTGCTCTCGCAGCAGGAGATGAGGACAGCGACGGTACCGCGTCTACTCCGACGGATGACGACGATACGACCGGCGGCATGAGCTGGCTGTGGTGGATCGTTCTGGTACTTCTTCTGATCGTGATTATTCTGGCAGTTCTCTGGTTCCTCAAGAAGAAGAACCTGCCTCCCTTCAAGCCTCAGGATACGCCTCCCGCAATTATTGCTGCGGCAGTTCCCGAGGAAGAAGAAGCTGAGGAAGAGGTCGTTGAGGAAGTCGAAGAAAAGACCGAAGAGATCAACGTTGTCGAAAGCATTGACGTGCAAACGGCAGACGAGACAATGACCGATGATGCCGCAATGGCAGTGGTCGAAACGGTAGAAGTTACCGAAAAGGCACTTGGTCAAAGAGCAATCGTCAACCTTCAGGCAATCAACGATGCATTTGAAGACGGAGATACCGTCGATTTGGCATCGCTGAAGGCGAAGAAACTGATTCCTGCCAAGGCAGACCGCGTAAAGGTTCTGGCGAGCGGAAAGATGGATAAATCTTTGACGGTCGTTGCAGACGCATTCTCGGTACAGGCGATCAAGATGATTACGCTGACCGGCGGTCACGCAATCCAAAAAAAGTATAAAGTATAAGCTTTAAGAAAAAGCAATAAAAAACCCCGAGTGATTTCTTCGGAAATCACTCGGGGTTTGATTTTTAATTACCGCTTCAACAGCTTTCCCAACAAAAAAGAGAGCGCAAAACAAATCATATCCACCGTAACAATGGTCGGACCGATCGGCGTCGAAAGTGCCAGCGAGAAAAGAATTCCTACAACGGCACAAATCACCGAAAGTATGGCAGAACAAATAATTACTTTTTGGAAGGAACGGAAGAGAAACATCGCGCAAAGGGCAGGGAATACGATCAAAGCCGAAATGAGGAGAGATCCAACCAGATTCATTGCCAGCACGATGATGATCGCGGTCATCACTGCTAAAAAAAGATTGTAAAGAGAAGCACGAACGCCGATGGCACGGGCAAATTCTTCGTCAAAGGTTACCGCAAAAATTTTGTGATAGAGCAACACGAAAAGAGTAATCACCACCGCCGAAAGAATCACGCAGGTCCATACGTCCGAAGGTTTCAGCACCAAAATGGCGAAGGAGCCGAAGAGACTGTCACAAACGTCGCCCGCCACATTTGCCGACGCGGAGGGATTGAGCGAGAGAAGCAAATATCCCAAGGCAAGTGACCCTACCGAAACCACGGCAACGGCAGCGTCGCCCTTGATTTTCATCCCCTGTCCCGTCTTCAAAAGGAGCACAGCACAAAGCACCGTAATCGGCAACACAAGGAACAAATTGTCGGTAAAGCTGAGTGCCGTTGCAATCGCCGTCGCACCGAATGCTACGTGCGAAAGCCCATCACCGATAAAGGAAAAACGCTTGAGGATCAAAACCACACCAAAGAGCGCGGCGCAAAGAGACACCAGAACGCCAACAATCAAAAGATACCATACGAAGGGATAGGAAAAATATTCCGAAAAATGAATATTCATCTCAGCACTCCTCCTTTTTCCGTGGGAAATCGACACTTTGACAGTATTCCTCGACGGTAGGATAAAAGCGCGGGGTATGACTCATGTGCAGAACGCTCGTCGCCAAATCCACAACCGCGGAAAGATCATGCGTTACCATCACAACACTCATACCGAGCTCGCTGCGAAGACGGCGAACCGTGGCGTACATCTCCTCGGTCGCCTGCGGATCAAGTCCTGCGCTCGGCTCGTCCAGTACAAGAATTTTTTGTGCGGCGCATAGCGCACGGGCGAGCAGAACGCGTTGTTGCTGTCCGCCTGACAGCGAACGGAACGCTCGACGCTTTAGCTCTGTGAGTCCCACTTGCGTCAGTGCCCGTTCGGCAGTCTGCTTGCTTGCGCGATCGGCAAAGAAACCAAAGCTCGGTTTCATCACGCACCCCGAAAGCACCACCTCCCAGACCGAAGCGGGAAAATCTTTTTGTGTATCATTTTGTTGAGGAAGATAGCCTATGTCACTCTGACAAATTCCGTCCGAAAACAGAATCTCTCCCGACTGTGGCGCTTTTAAATTCAAAAGAGCACGCATCAGAGTGCTCTTGCCCGAGCCGTTATCTCCCACGATACAGAGACAGTTTCCTGCTTCCAAAGAGAAACTGACGTGCTCGCACACGGTCTGACCGTGATAGCCGAGAGATACGTCCCGACAAACAATTTGAGACATAATAATAGTTCCTTTCCGCGTCAAAGTCCAAAGACTTTACGCAGAGTTTCCAGATTTTTCTTCATCATAGTAAGATAGTCCGCGCCATGCTCGGCGTCTTTTCCTGTCACCGATTGCATCGAGTTCAGAGAGAGAATGCTTTGATTTTTCGCAAGAGAAGCGGCGCGAACGCTTTCTGCTAGCTGTCCGTCCGAGCGCTCGGTCACGAGGATCGCGCGAACCCCGTGCTCGTCCGCTGCCTTTGCCAGACGAAGGATTGTGTCAGGCGTAGCGTTTGCATCGGTCGAGCACCCCTCAAAAGCGGAAACGTAACGAATACTGTAATCCTCGGCAAGATAGACAAAGGGAAAACGGTCGGCACAAAGAAGCATCGGGTGCTCCACCGAATCGACAAGCGCCGAATATTCTCCGTCGAGCACGTCGAGGGAGGTCGCATAATTTTCAAAATTCTCCCGATAAGCCTCCGCCCCTTGCTCGTCCAGCTCACAAAGGAGGTCGCAAAGATAGGAAGACGCTGTTTTTGCATTGATTAAAGAAAGCCAAAGATGCTCGTCCAACGTACCGTGCTCATGACCGTGATGCTCCTCGGTCGCATCCGAGCAAATCTCACGCAAGCGAATGTTGGGAAGCTCGGTCATATTTACGTCGATGCGTTTCTCCGAGAAATGCGACTGTAACGCATCCTCAATCCAGGCATCGGAAGGGCCTCCCACGTAAAAGAAGAGATCGGCGGCGGCAATTTTCAGCATATCCTCTGCCGAGGGCTGATAGCTGTGAAGATCCGAACCGTTGGTTATTAAGAGAGACACCTCAACCGTCTCGGAGTCACCGACAATATTTCTCACCCAATCGTAAAGAGGAAAAACGGTGCAAAGAACCTCGATTTTGTCGGACGATTTTCGATTACCGCAGCTTCCAACGAAAGAAAGCAGGCAAAAAAGTGCCAACAGAAGCGCAAGAGTTCGCGTGCTTCGTTTCATCATTTTTCTGCCTCCCGAGTGTCCTTTTTTGCCCGAGAACAGTCCGAACACGCCCCAACGAGAACCGTTTCTACCTCGTTGACCGAAAAATCACTCTGCAAGCGAATCACATCCAAAAGCTCGTCCGAGAGCTTTTCGTTGAGATGAATCAGCTTTCCGCAATCCATACAGCGAAGATGCAAATGCGAGCGGCAATGTTCACAGTCGACGATCTGGTAAAGGAATTGACGGCTGTGTCCCTTGACAAAGCGTTTCACCGTTCCCTCCTCTACAAGCTTCGTGATCAGGCGGTAGACTGTGCTTTTAGCGGGAATTTTATCTCCGTGCGCCATTTTCAATTCGAGGACGATCTCTTCTACCGAAAAGGCATCCTTGTGATGCTTGCGCAAAAAATCGATCAAAATTTTCTTCTGTTCGGTTGCGTACTGTGCCATAACCCCTCCAAAATGAGAATTACTCTCAAATTACCTTATTATTATACACGCAGAGAGGGGAATTGTCAAGCATTATTAAAAAAAATAAAAACCGCAAGCGTCGCTTGCGGTTTTTTGGTTAAGCTTTTGTCGTACGAATCAGCGCGTGGAGCATCATTGCGGCATCGCCGCGAGTAAGTGAGGACATCGGAGAAATAGCTCCATCGCTGGTAGGAAGAATGCCCATCGCACTGAGCGAATAGACCGAGGGAGCCGCCCACGCGGGAATCTCGGCGGAATCGTCAAATACGGGAGTAATCGTCGGTGTTGCGGCATCGATCATATTGCTGAGAATCACCGCCGCCTCGGCACGGCTAATTTCCCGATCGGGGGAAAAGCGAAGCCGACCATCCGACAAAAGCTCGCCGTGCACGTAGCCAAGCTCCACTGCCGCCCCCACAAAATTCCTCTCTTCCGAGGAAAAATCGGCATCATCGGCAAACACCGTACTCTCGGTCGCCATCACCTCGGTAATCCCCAACGATTTCATCGCCATCACAACGAATTCCCCTCTTGTCACGCTCTGCGTCGGTTGAAAATAAAGCTCCGAGCCCATTTTGGTTCCGCTCATCACGCCCGCCTCGGTCAGCGAAAGCGCGGCGGAATGACAGGGAAGATCGGTCAGATCGGCATAGCTGACCGAGGTCGACGGAGTCAGCACCGAGAGCGATACGGTCGCGGACGCGCTGTAATTGCCGTAGCGATCACGCGCAACGTAGGTAAAGGAATCCTTACCCGAGCTTCCCTCGTTCGGCAGATAGACGTATTCTCCCGTATGCCGATCGGTCAGAATGAGAAGTCCCGACGATGGGTACGACACGATCTCCACCATCGTTTCGTCGCCCTCGGGATCATAGCAGGGAAGCGTTCCGTAGAGCGTCACGTCGCGGTGCGTGCTGACGTTGAGCGACGCCTTGGGCACCATACTCAGCGTCGGTGCCTGATTGGCTTTTTCCAACAAATAGAGTCGGCAGGTCATCTCCACGGGAGATTTTCCCACACGAAAACGAAAGGAGGAGGTCGCGATTTCGGCGTCCGACGCCACGTACGAAAGCAGGGAAAGATTATCACCGCGAATGGTCTGCCCATTGCCCACAACCACCGAGCCGAGACGAAGTTCTCCGTCGGAAATGGGGGGGACCTGTGTCACGGTGATCTCGGAAATCGTCGCAAGATTCATAGCTCTGGCAAAATCATCGTGTTCAAATTCAATGGGGTTGCCTCGCACCCCCGCCTTCGCCATATCGTTCTCTTGCGCAATCACACACAGTGCGGGCGAGACGGGATCGGTATCGTTAACCGTACGTACCGCCACGGAAATTGCGCTAGTTCCCAAAAGCACCAAAGAAAGAAAGCCTGCGGAAAGCAACAACCCTTTCCATTGCTTGTTTTTTGTTTTCTTCATCACAAATTGTCCTCCCTTGCACTGGAAAATTCCATTCTTTATCTTAAGTGTATCGAAAGTCGAAAAAAATTATGACTTTTTTTAAAAATATTATTTTTTCCACTTTACAAAATAAAAAACTTTGATTATAATTATGGTTGTAATCTTTTATACAAGGAGAAACCTTATGAATTTTTTTGAAACTATGCTAGTAAAGCTCGGAGAGCTTTGTGTCAGTGTTGGCGGAAAGCTGATTGCGGCGATTCTCGTTCTTGTTATTGGATCGATCCTCATTAAACTGTTAATGAAGCTTCTTCGTAAGAAAAAGTTAGGCAAGCATGGGGATCCCACGGTTCATCGTTTTGTTCTCAACCTCGTCAAAACTGCGTTGTATATTCTTCTGGCGGTAACTGTCGTTGCCATTCTCGGTGTTCCGATCGCGTCGATGGTCGCGCTCATCGCCTCGGCAGGTGTTGCCATCGGTCTTGCCCTGCAGGGCTCGCTGAGCAATTTTGCAGGCGGTATTATGATTCTCATTTTCCGCCCCTTCAAGCTGGACGATTACATCGATGCTTCCGGCTTTTCCGGCACAGTCGTTGATATTGGTATCTTCTATACCACACTGCGCACCCCCGACAACAAGGCAATCACTCTCCCCAACGGAGATCTGATGAACGACAAGGTCATCAACTACTCGGTACATAATACTCGCCGTCTGGATTTCACCTTTCATGCGTCATACGGCTCGGACGTAGATAAAATCAAGAGCATTCTTTTGGAAGAAGCGGCAAAGCATGAGCTGACGCTGAAGGACCCTGCTCCCTTTGCAAGACTTTCCAAGCAGAACGAACACTCGCTGACCTTTACGCTCCGTATTTGGGTAGAAAGCGCAAACTACTGGACAGTCAACTTCGATCTTCTCGAAGCAATCAATACGCGTTTCGCGGCAGAAGGAATTGAAATCCCCTTCCATCAACTTGACGTCCACGTGAAAAACAAGTAATTCCCGAACTTCATATCTTCATCACCGTTGCTCTATGGCAACGGTGATTTTTTGCTTAAAAAAGTTTTTTCTCTGCCCAAATCAGACAAAATGCGCAAGGAGGATGCGATATAATAGAGGCAGAACCGAAAAGGAGAAGAACTTATGGGAGAGAACGTTTACGTCGATCTGTTTTTTCTGATCAATTTCAGTATGGATTTTCTCTGCTTTTTTCTCACCGCACGACTTCTGAACCGCTCGTTTTCCACGCCTCGTGTCATCGCCGCTTCGGTGCTCGGTGGGCTTTATGCCGATGTCGCCCTCTTTTTTTCGGTGGGACGACTGCTCTCTCTCTCCATTGACGTCGCTGTCTGCGTCTTCATGTGCCTCGTCGCATTCGGAGAGAAAAAACGAATGCGCACCCTTCCTCTTTACGTTTTGATCTACACCGCCGTATCGATGGCACTGGGCGGAATGATGACGGCACTGTTTCGCCTATTCAACCGTTCGTCGGTCTTCGGAGGCATTGAGGAAGACACGACAGACGGCATCTCTGTTTGGGCTTTTTTTCTGTTGGCGCTCATCAGCGGACTGCTGACCTATCTTGGCGGACGCTTTTTTCGCAAAAAGACCGCACAGACCGACGCGGAAATCGAGGTCGTTTATGATGGGCGGTGTATACATCTCTGCGCTATGGTGGACAACGGAAATCTATTGCGGGATCCGATCAGCGGCAAGCCTTGTATCGTAGCAGATCTTCGCGCGATGGAAGAAATTCTTCCCCGCGAACTCATTCTCGCCGCACGGCGCGCCCCCGTGACTCCCGAAAAAATTCCCGAACATCACGCAAAGCGTATTCGACTTGTCCCCACGAACACCGCGGCAGGACACAGTCTTTTGCTTGCGCTCCGCCCCGAACAAATCCTACTACACACCGCCAAGGAAACGCATCCAATCGATGCCATGATCGCGCTGACCGATCTCGGAATGGGTGCTAACAAAAAAGAAGCTCTGCTTCCATCACAGCTCCTCGTATAACAGTAACACCGGAAAGGAACCAACCATGAAACGAATCCTCACCCATATCGTACATACAGCAAAAGAAGATCTGTTGTTGGTCGGACAATGGCTCGCAGAACAATATCGCCGTTTTCTCCGCTTTCTTTGGCGACGGCGCGGCGGCATTTACTACGTTGGCGGCTCGGAGGTTCTGCCCGCACCGCTCTCCCGCGAGGAAGAAGCCGCACTCGTGTTGCGTCTGCCGACCGACGAAGGCGCAAGACAGCTGCTGATTGAACACAATCTTCGTCTCGTTGTCTATATTGCCAAACGATTTGAAAACACGGGGGCAGGGCTTGAGGATCTCATTTCCATCGGAACGATTGGACTGATCAAAGCCATCAACACCTTCCGTGCCGACAAAAATATCAAGCTTGCCACCTATGCCTCGCGCTGTATCGAAAACGAAATCTTAATGTATCTTCGCAAGCACTCGGGCACTCGGATCGAAATTTCGATCGATGAACCGCTCAACACTGATTGGGACGGAAATGAGCTACTGCTATCGGACATTCTCGGCGGCGACGAGGACTCGATTGCCAGCGAAATTGAAAAGCGCGAGGAGCGGCAACAGCTTCGCAGAGCCGTGGCAGGACTTGCGCCCCGCGAGCGTGAAATCATTGAAATGCGGTATGGAATGCGCGGAGAAAGAGAACTGACGCAAAAAGAGGTTGCCGACCGTCTCGGCATTTCTCAGTCCTACATTTCACGCCTCGAAAAAAAGATCATTTCGCGTCTGAGAGAGGAAATCGAGGCAGATCTTTGAGGCATTTTTTCCATAAATATAAAAAAATTTAAAAAAATTGAAAAAAAGTCTTGCTTTTTGAAAAAGGGTGTGCTATAATGTACTATGTTTGCAACCGATGTCAAAGAACATCGGAATATTAGAAACGAGGTAAAAATCATGAAAGCTGGAATTCATCCGAATTACGAAGAGTGCGTGATCCGTTGCGCATGCGGCGAGACTGTAACCACCAAGTCTACCAAGGGCGGCGAGATCCGCGTTGAAATTTGTTCCAAGTGTCATCCCTTCTTCACGGGCAAGCAGAAGTTCGTTGACGTTGGCGGACGTGTTGACAAGTTTAAGAAGAGACTTGAGAGCGTTGGCAAGTAATTAAACGCAGTCATTATCGCAAAAGGCAAGCAGGTGCAAAACTCGCTTGCCTTTGTTGCTTTTAGGTCATAGAAAAGGAGAACCTGATGGACGAACAAAAGCAAATGATCGACCGCGCCGTGCTTTGCGGCGTTGTTTGGGGGAAAGAAACACAGGAGAGCGTCGATCGAAGTCTGGACGAATTGGAAGGACTTTTGAATACCGCAGGCGGTGTTGCCGTCGCGCGGCTGACACAAAACAAAGAAGCACCCGATACCCGTACGATGATCGGAAGCGGAAAAGCGGCGGAGCTCGCCTATCTTTGTGCCGTCAACGACGTCACGCTGGTCGTATTCGACTGTGAGTTATCTCCCTCACAAATTCGAAATTTAGAAAATATTGTCGGGGACGACATTCGCGTCATCGACCGTTCGATGCTGATTTTGGATATTTTTGCGCTCCACGCCGTCACAGGCGAAGGAAAGCTTCAGGTGGAGCTGGCACAGCTCAAATATACCGCGCCCCGACTTTCGGGACATGGCACCGAGATGTCGCGTCTTGGCGGTGGCATCGGAACGAGAGGTCCGGGTGAATCCAAGCTCGAGACCGACCGCCGACATTTGAACCGTCGGATTCAGGCACTCGAGGGACAGATTGCGGAGATGGACAAAAACCGCAAAACGATGCGTGCCGCACGAGATCGAAGCGGCATTCCCGAGGTTGCGATTGTCGGCTATACCAACGCGGGAAAATCGACGCTTCTCAACCGCCTGACCGACGCGGGAATTCTTGCCGAGGACAAGCTGTTTGCCACACTTGATCCCACGACGAGAAAATATCTGCTTCCGTCGGGAGAAGCCGTGCTTCTGACCGACACGGTCGGATTTATCAACAAGCTCCCCCATCACCTCATTCGCGCCTTCCGCTCGACGCTGGAGGAGGCTTGTATGGCAGACGTTTTGCTGGTCCTGACCGATGCTTCGAATCCGCAGTTCCGCGAACAGCTCGCGGTGACTGAATCTCTCTTGGAAGAGCTCGGTGCATCGGGAAAGCCCACGCTCTACGTCTTCAACAAATGCGACCTTGGAATGGCAGAGATCGGACGTATCGGCGTTGGCGCAGAATCCGACAATATCGTCTTCATCTCAGCGCAGACGGGGCAGGGAATCGAGCAACTCATCGCAAAGCTCGAAGCAATCGTCTCGAATGGAAAGAGAAAGATCACTTACTTTATTCCCAACAGCGACGGCGGCGCGCTGAATGCGCTCTATCGTTTTGCTACGGTGGAGAGCGTTGACTACGGTGCGGACGGAATGACGGTTACCGCCCTCGTCGATGCTAAAACCCGCGGAATGATGAAAAAATACGCACAGGACGATCTCCCCGATCCCACCGAGGATGAGGAATAAGAAAAATGACGGAAAACCAAAGTTTTTCCGTCATTTTTTCTTCTTTTTTTGAGTTTCATTGACAAATAAGAATTTTTTCGATATAATAATGGAAGAACACAAGGACGGAGGAAGAACCCTTGAGCGAAGCAAGTAATTTTTTAAAGACCGTGCGGCAGGATGCGCGTGCGGAATTTGAAGAAAAGAAATCGATTTTTATCGGTCATGTCGCGCGCTGTGACACCGAAGAACAAGCACAGGCTTTCGTCAAAAAAATCAAAAAAGAATACGCCGATGCCACGCACAACGTCTTTGCTTATCTGATGCAGGGTGAGATCATCGCGCGCTATTCGGACGACGGCGAACCGCAAGGAACGGCGGGAATGCCCGTGCTTGACGTCATCCGAAAAAGCGGCATTCGCAACGTCTGCGTCGTCGTCACCCGATACTTCGGCGGCACGCTTCTTGGTGCGGGCGGACTTGTCCGCGCTTACTCGCACGCGGCGGCAATCGCCATCGAAGAAGCGGGGGTGATCACCTACGAGCCGTATGCTGAATTGGAGCTCCGTTGCGGATACTCCGAATATCAAAAATACAGCGTTCTTCTCTCGGCGGCAAACGCCGTGATCGATAACGTAGAGTATGCGGCAGACGTCTGTGTTCGCTTCGCCATCCGAGAAAATGAAAAAGAATCTCTCATCAAAAAAATTACCGAAACGGGATACGGAAAAGATATTCCGACACAGACAGGAGTCCGCCTTGACTATCGATAAATCACGTTCCAAAGCAATCGCTCTTTTTCTTTCGTTCTGTCTTCTTCTGCTTTCCATGGTTTCTTGCCAAAAGTCAAGCAACGATCTCCCTTTTGAGGTATTGAATCCCGAAGAATCTTCCGCCGGAGAATCGCTCCGCCTTTACCGCATTGTCATCCCCGCTACCTGTTCTGCGAGTCTCTTGGATGCCGCGAAAGATCTGGAAGCTCGCCTTGAGGAGCAAACGGGAATTCCCTGCGAGGTCGTTTACGACACCGAATCCGTCATCGCAACCGAAAAAACCGTCGAGCTTCTGCTCGGCAAGTGTGATCGCCCTCTCGCCCGTCAAATGCTCTCCGAGCTACGGTGCGACGATTATCTTTGTCACGCAACCGAAGACGCCACCGTCCTCGGGGGCATCACCGAATCAGCGACACTTGCAGCTCTGGAGCAATATTACGACGAGCTTTTCGTCTATGCGACAGCGCAGGCACTTCTACCAAGCTCCGCGGGATTTTCGTACCACGCCGAATATCCGATCACGTCGATTACACTTAATGGCTTTGAACTGTTCGAATATACCATTGTTTACGACGATACAAGCAACCTCGACACTCTTGCCAAAACCCTGCAAGCATCTCTTCACACGGACGGCGGTTACGCCTTGGAGCTCTGTAAAGCGAACGACTTTCGCTTCGACCGTAAACAAATTTACTTGAAAATCGATTCAAGCGAAGCCGAAAATGGCTTCCGCATTCTGTCACACGAGCACGGAATTACCCTCTGTGCCGCGAATCTTTTTGGGCTGTCGGTTGCCTTACGTCACTTGAGCGAGTGCCTTCTCACTCCCACCGAAGGCCAAAGCGTTCGCGCGGTCACCGAGACAAAGGAAACCGTCCCTTATCCCTACCATCCACTCGAAATTGCAACACTGACGCTCAATGAAGCCTCTTCGGAGCTTTCCGAACTCATCACACTGAATGAAACGGTAGAAACAAAGTGTCCGAGCATGGTCTTTCTCGGATCGATGTCCGATCTTCAAAGAAACGCAATGAGAAAAATGCTCTCGGTAAATTACACGGCAGAAGAAACCTCCGATCTTTTGGAGCGCGGCAATTCCTGCCGCCTTCTTTCGGATCTGTCCGATCAAACGAGCGGCACTGCCAAGCTCTATTCGATCGGAACAGGGGACGAATCCTTCTTGCTGTTGCGTCTCGATCATATCCCCACCGTCGATTTTTCCAAATATCTTACGGACCGAACGACGCCTTTGCTGATTCTCATCGACGCAACGCTAGACTCCTCTCCCACGCAACCGCCGCGCATCAGCGACGATCGCTTTGAGACGGTGACCTTTGAAATTAGTCGAGAGACCTCGAAACTACAGCTCTTTGCGCTCTATGCGGAGCACGGATGTTTTTCTCCGATTTCCACCGATACCGACGGCGGATACCGCTCGGTGACGGTGCATCGAAGCTCGGCATTCTATGGAAGCACCGAGTAATTTAAAATCCATCATTTTTCAGGAGAATTTTATGAAACTGCTCATCATTCGCCACGGCGATCCCGATTACGTTCACGACACCCTCACCGAGGTTGGCAAAAAAGAAGCTTCTCTGCTGGCTGACTGGCTTTTCGATACCGCTATTGATCACATCTACGTTTCGCCCTTAGGCAGAGCAAAAGCGACCGCAGAGTACACCTGCAAAACCAAGGGAATGGAAGCCGTTGTCTGCGATTGGCTGCGCGAATTTCCCGCGAAGGTTCAGAAGCCTCACCGCGACGATGGCGTCGCTTGGGACTGGCGGCCTGCCGACTGGACGGGCGTGGAAGAATTTTTCTCGCGCAAGGATTGGTCCAGCGTCCCCGCGATGGTCGAGGCAAACGTTGCCGAGATCTACGCGAAGGTTATCGAGGGCTTTGACGAGCTCCTTGCAAAGCACGGCTACGTCAGAGAGGGCAACGCCTACCGCGTCACGAGGGCAAACAACGAGACGATCGCGTTCTTCTGTCATTTCGGACTCGAAAGCGTCCTGCTTTCGCGTCTGCTTAACATTTCTCCCATGCTTCTTTGGCACGGAACCTGCGCCGCTCCCACCTCGGTCACGACGATCAACAGTGAGGAACGGCAAAAAGGAATTGCCTATTTCCGTATGTCGGAATTCGGAAGTGTTGCGCACCTCACCTCCCAAGGGGTTGAGCCGTCCTTTTCGGCAAGATTTTGCGAAACCTATGACCAAATGGATCAACGCCACGACTGATTTGGAACAATTGCGTGCAAGGACGAGCTTTTTTTCTCGTCCTTGCACTTTTTTTGCGAATATTTGTTGACATAATCCCCGTTTCGTTTTATAATAATATATAGTAAACAACCAACAAGGAGGTAATCAAAATGACAGTAACGAAACAGTCTATCATCGGTGACGTTCTCGATGCGGCTCCCGACACGGCACAGTTCTTTTTCGAGATTGGAATGCACTGCCTCGGCTGCCCCTCTGCGAGAGGCGAGTCGATTGAGGATGCTTGTATGGTACACGGTACCGACGCTGACGCGCTGGTAAAAAAGATCAACGACTATCTGGCAACTCGCTAAGATACGCTGACCAAACAGACGGGGACTTCTCTTGGCTTCCGAGGAAGCGGGAAAAGTCCCCTTTGAAAAACCAAAAGAAGAGGATTCCTTATGACCATACCAAAACTTTCCGAACGCCTTCGTCGCGCGGCAGACTTCGTTCGGCAGGGTGCTTATATCGCCGACATCGGTACCGACCACGCCTATCTCCCTATTGTGCTTCTTGCCGAGGGGAAAATCTGTGGCGGCGTGGCATCGGACGTCAACGACGGACCGCTCGGACGGGCGCAACAGAACATTCGCGAATGCGGAATGGGAGAGCTTCTGAAAACCAAACTCTGTGATGGACTTTCCGAGCTTCGGGAGGATCACCCCGAGGATATTCTTATTCTCGGTATGGGCGGCGAGCTGATCACAAGAATTCTTTCGGATGCCCCTTGGACGAAAAGCCCTTCAATCCGCCTCATTCTGCAACCGATGACGCACCCCGAGGTGCTCCGAGCCTTTCTTCTGAGAGAAGGATATTCGATCGTCGACGAGGTGCTCGTGAAAGACGAAAAAATCTATCAGATTCTTTGCGCGGAACATGCGGGAATTCCTCCGCGCAAGCCATATACCGAGCTTGAATTGCTCCTCGGCAGAGAGCCGCTTCGCCGCCGAGACCCGTTGACGGACGAGCTTCTTTTGCATTGGAAGACCGTCCTCTCAACCCGCCTTTCCGGCAAGAGGTCGGCGGGTGCGGACACGTCCGAGGAAGAAACACTTCTCAAACAGATCGGAGAATATTTATGACAGTACGTGGACTTTATGAGCTTCTGAACAAAAAAATTCCCACCTCGCTCTCCTGCGAGTGGGATAACGACGGCATGATGTGCTGTCCCGATGGAGAGCGCGAGGTGCGCCGCGTTCTTTTGACGCTCGACGTTACTGCCGACGCAGTCAAAGAAGCAATCGGGCGGAATTGCGACCTCATTTTGTCGCATCACCCCCTCATTTTCAAGGGACTCAAATCGCTTGGCGGGGAAGATCCCATCTCGTCCAAGACGATCGAACTCATCAAAAACCGAATTTGCGTGATGTCTTTCCATACAAGACTCGACGCGGTCGCGGGAGGTGTCAACGACGTGCTCGCAAGCGCGCTCGGTCTTTTTGACATCACGCCCTTCGGCGAGGAAGCCATCGGTCGTATCGGAACACTTCCCGTGGAAGAAACGGCAGAGAACTTTGCCAAAAAGGTCAAAGAAACGCTGAACGCACCCGTCGTTCTGCTTTCCGACGCAGGGAAACCCGTGCGCCGTGTTGCGGTGCTCGGCGGAAGCGGCGGCGACGACGTCGACGTAGCAAACGCGGCAGGAGCCGACACCTACGTCACGGGCGAGCTGAAATACCATCAGATGACCGACGCGCCCGAAGAGGGAATGAACCTCATCACAGCAGGACATTTTCACACCGAATTTCCCGTGTGCGCAATGCTGAAAGAGCTTCTTGCCGAGCTTGATCCCACCATCGAAACCCAAATTTACGACAATTATAAGATCAAAACGATCTGAATGAAAGCTTTAAAAAAGGCTCCCTTGTGTAAAGGGAGCTCCGCCGAAGGCGGTGAGGGATTGTTTTTCTTTTTACAATCCTTCTGTCACGCTTCGCGTGCCACCTCCCCTTACATAGGGGAGGCTTCAAAAAACATCTAATAAAAATACCGAAAGGAAGAAAAAATTATGACTTACGTCGTTTCCGATTTGCACGGCTGTCTCGATAAATTTAACCGCCTGCTTCGCGAAATCCGCCTTACCGATAACGATACCCTCTACGTGCTCGGCGACATCGTCGACTACGGCGAGGACTCGATCGCGCTTCTTTGCGACCTGAGTATGAGATTTAACGTCATTCCGATCGTCGGAGAGCACGATTTTCGTGCACTTCGTCTCCTCACCGAGCTCGATGCGATGCTCCGCGGCGGTACGACGCCCGACCCCGAAATCCTCGGCGAGATGACCGAATGGATCCGCGACGGCGGTCAGAAAACCATGGAAGATTTTAAGGCACTCGATGACGATATGAAGGAGGGCGTGCTCGAATATCTTGCCGACCTCTCGCTCTATGAAGAAATCGAGGTTAAGGGTAAAAAATATCTGCTTCTTCACGCGGGGATCGCCGATTTTGATCCCGATACGGCACTCGAGGACTATATGCCCGAGGATTTCATTCACGAGCCGATCGACCCCGATCGCACCTATTTTGAGGGCGTAACGGTCATCGCGGGACACATGCCGACCTATACGATCGCTTCGGCAGAGAAGGGAAAGATCTATCACGGTGAGCACGCGATTCTCATCGACTGCGGTGCGGCGTTCGACGAACCGCTCGGCTGTCTGCGTCTCGAGGACGGCAAGGAATTTTATATCGCATGAATAAGGGACAACTCCTGACATTAAAAATTACCGACCTCAACAACCTCGGTTGCGGCGTCGGACGCGACGATGCCGAGGGCAAGGTCGTGTTCGTCAAGGGTGCGGTCACGGGAGATACCGTGCGTGCTTCGGTCATTAAAGTCAACAAAAGCTATGCTGTGGCAAAGCTCTGCGAGGTAATTGAGGCATCGTCCTACCGCACAGACGAAGAGTTTTGCGACGCACCGCTTGCCTGCGGCGGCTGTATGTACCGCGAGGTTACCTACGAGCACGAGCTTTCGCTCAAAGCCGATTACGTCAAAAACGCATTTATCAAAGCAGGACTTCGCGAGGTTACGGTGCTCCCCACGCTCTCCATGGGAGAGGTCAGCGGCTATCGCAATAAGGCGCAGTATCCCGTGGCAAGTACAAAAAACGGAATTCGCGCAGGCTTTTATTCGGGCGGAACGCATTCGATCGTGCCCGCCGAGCATTGCGCGATTCAGCATAGAAAATTCGCACCCATCGTCGATTTTATCTGCCGTTACGCCACCGAACAATCGCTGACGGCATACGACGAGACGACAGAGAAAGGACTTTTGCGCCATATTTATCTGAGAATCGCAGAAGCCACGGGTGAGATTATGGTCTGCCTCGTGCTCAACGGTGATACGCTCCCCGACAACGAGGGTTTTGTCCGTGCGCTGTTGGAAAAATTTCCGTCGGTTGCAAGCGTCCTGCTCAATCAAAACAAAGAAAACACCAACGTCGTGCTTGGAAAACAGTGGAAAACGCTGTACGGCACAAACGCGATCGAGGATATTTTGTGCGGACTTCGTTTCCGCATCAGCGCCGATTCCTTCTATCAGGTCAACCGCGCGGGAGCGGAACTTCTCTACGGAAAAGCGGCAGAGCTTGCCGACCTTTCGGGAAGTGAAATTCTCGTCGACCTCTATTGCGGCACGGGTACCATCGGACTTTCGATGGCAAAGCAAGCGAAAAAGCTTGTCGGTGTCGAGATCGTCGAGGGCGCGGTTCGGTGCGCCAAGGAGAACGCCGAACGCAACGGCGTGAAGAACGCAGAATTTTATTGCGGCGACGCATCAAGCAGAGAAATGATCCTTCGCTGTACGGGCGGTAAGACCCCCGACGTTGTGGTCATCGACCCACCGAGAAAGGGAAGCACGCGTGAACTTGTCGAGTGCCTCTCGTCGCTCGACGTCAAGAAAATCGTCTACGTTTCCTGTAACCCCGATACGCTCGCCCGCGACTGCGCGTGGTTCTCCGAAGAAGGCTACGAAATCGGCAAAGTTCAGCCAGTGGATTTGTTTCCACGCACTGGACACGTCGAAAGTGTCGTTTGTCTGACAAAGAGATTGCAATAAACCCGTAGGGGCGATTCACGAATCGCCCGCCAACCAACACGCAAATTCAAAACGCTCATTTACAGCAGTACGGTGTAACATATCGAAAGGTGTTTTTCTATGAAGGAAATTGTTTTTGGAAAATTAAATTTTAGTATTGTTGATTCTTATAAAGTTATGAAAAAAAGAATTGATAATGAAACAGAGATATGTTTATTTAACGAATTTACTGCCAAAGCCGTGGTCTATAAATCTTTTTGGGGAACGGAAATTGAATTTGCGATAGACAATCAAAATATTTCAACTCTTGCAAAAGTTGATGATATTTTAACCCAAGAATATGGAACGCCCGATTATATAGCCGAGGGTGCGTTAAGAGTTTGGAAAGAAAAAGACTGTTACATCGTACACGGTATGACAGAAAAGCATTACCAAGTAGATGTTCACATTATAAAGGTCTGCTTCAAAAAGCCCTCCTGCTTCATGCTGGATTATGCCACATACGATAAATATCTTATCGTGTTTAAAGAAATAAGCGAAAAATGGGGATTAACATGGTCTAATAGTTTGGTGGTCTTGGGAAGGCAAATGACAGCCTGGATGAACACAGAAAATTATCGCTACTATATTTCTTTTAGCCAAAGCAAGTTTGACTTTTATTCAAGTGAAAAAAGGAAAGAAACTGGAGGGACACGCTTGGTTCCATCTTGGAACACAAAAGGCAAATACAAGACGATTCAAGATTTACATATTCAGTTGGATTCTTTTTTTGATTATCTTAAAGAATATGATTCAAGTTTAAAAGGGGATTAAAATATACCTTTTGGCTTTACAACCCCTGTTTTTGGCACAAAAATATACCTTTTGACCTTATGACCCACGTTGAAAGTGTCGTTTGTCTGACGCGGAAATAACCGCAAAACCCGTAGGGGCTGGCGCCCACGACAGCCCGTAACACGCATTTGAGGCTTCTCGGGACGTCGAAGGCGCCGTCCCCTACCCAAATCGGTGTTCAAAATCAAAAATCGCCCCAATTTTGCATAGGGACAAATGTGATTTTTGAGCAAAACTCAAAAGTTCATTTTACAGCAGTACGGTATAACATATCGAAAGGAGCAAGTATGACAACTAAAAAATATATTTTAACTTTCATAGTGTTTTTCCTGCTTCTTGCGGCTACCCCGATATTGTTCTTTTTTGGACTATTGCTCAAGGAAAATTCGATAACTTCTTTTTATGTGCTTGTAACGGTTGCTTGTGTTAGCTTGATCTCAGCAATCACTTTCATTGCGATAAATTACAAAAAGCTCGTTGTTTACGATTCTGTCAAAATTAAAAACAAAATACAGAACTTAGATTTTGCTACTATTGAATATTCTGTAACTGCGAACGAGCTTATCGAAAAGCTCAAAACTCATGGATATGCGAAAACAGCAGAAAATATTTTTCATAGAAAAATCGAGGATGATGTCGGTGATGGCGGAATTGTTGTTAGTCATTATTATGTAGCATTGTTACAAATAAACATGACGGTAGATATCGCAACGCTTTTGGAGCAATTCAGCAAAGGCACGACAACCTACAATATAGGATATATTTTCGTTAGAGAAAACATCGACCACAATCTTGATATGTTGAAAAACTATATTAAGGAAACTGTTGTTGAGGTTGAAACTCACAGATACAGATACAATAAGTTTTTTACACCGATTGTTATAACCGATGAAAAAATATATTACTTAAAAGCGGGTTCTTTTATAAGCGAATACAAACACGGGGTGATAGAAGGCCTGCGTGTTTTGGACTGTGATGCTTGATGAATATACCTTTTGGCTTTACAACCCTCGTTTTTGGCACAAAAATATACCTTTTGTACTCTTGACCCACGTCGAGAGCGTCGGTTGCCTGACGAGAAAATAAAGGAGAAAAGTTTTGGGATTGTTCAATTTTTTTAGAAAAAATAAAAAACAAAGATATCTTGTCGATAAAACTCAAGTCGACAGAGCATATGTTGAAAATCGATTTCAATTCTTAGTTGACAACGGCTACAAATATGAATATTATTCAAAGTATGCTGAAAGAGAATTTATTTACTCCTTAAAGAATTGTCGGGTTGAAGTATTTTTAGATGGCTATATGTTTGATTGTGTAATTCAGACAAAAGATTGCCAAAGAGCAAACATTACGCAAAATCCACTTATAACAAAAGAATTTCAAGATAAATTCCTTGTTGCATCTAATCAAGAACGAATTAATATGACAGTAAATCTAATACAAGAACATTCAGAAGAATTCTTGTTAAGGTAACCCCTTTTTACGCTCTTGACCTATATGGAAGCCGTCCTATGTTTGACAAAAAATAACCGAAAAACCGTAGGGGCGATTTACGAATCGCCCACCATCGAAAACGAGCGATTCGCGAATCGCCCCTACAAATATTTTATGAGGACTTTATGATGAAACTTCTTCTCTCTGCACTCACAAAATTATTGGCAGGACTGATTCTCCTCGGTGCGCTGTTATTTTTACCCGCGTGGACACTTGAGTATCCCAACGCGTGGCTCTTTCTCGGTATCCTGTTTGTCCCGATGATTTTGATGGGACTTGTCCTCTTTTTCAAAGCACCCGCACTTCTGGAAAAGCGGCTGAACAATAAAGAAAAAGAAAAAACGCAACAGAGTGTGGTCGCACTGTCGGGTCTTATGTTTCCTGTCGGCTTTGTGCTCTCGGCATTCGACTTCCGCTTTGCGTGGTCGCGCGTCCCGCTGTGGCTCGTGATTGTGTCCGCAGTGCTCTTTCTTATCGGCTATGGAACGTATGCCGAGGTATTGCGCGAGAACGCCTATCTTTCGCGCACGGTTGAGGTACAAGAGGGGCAAAAAGTAATTTCCACGGGGCTTTACGGCATCGTCCGTCACCCGATGTATCTTGCCACTCTTCTGATGTTTTTACCAATCCCGCTGATTCTCGGCTCCTTTTGGGGACTGATTCCATTTGCGCTCTATCCCGCCGTCATCGTCGTTCGGATTCTGAATGAAGAAAAAATTCTCACCGCAGAACTCGACGGGTATGCTGAGTATAAAAACAGAGTAAAATATAGACTGCTTCCGTTTGTTTGGTGATCTTATGAACAAGCAATACCAATAAGGAGTTCTTTATGAAAAAAACGTTATCACAAAACAAAGACCTTTTAGGATGTGGATGTTTACTGTCTCTCCTCTATGTTCCGTTTGGTGTGCTTTCAGAATTAACAAAAAAATATAGTGGTTCTTCCCGTCGTCGAAGAAGATAATTAAAAAGGCATTTTTATCTTTACATAAAAAATCAAGGAGTCGTTTATTATGCAAGAAATTTCTCAAATCGTTGACAGCTACCGCGACTTGATCCTCGCGGCGGAGCGAGATATCTGGAAGACCCCCGAGACGGGTTACAAAGAAATAAAAACCTCCGCTTATATGGCGAAAAAATTCCGTGAGCTCGGCTACGAACTGACAATGGCGGACGGGATTACGGGTTTTGTCACCGTCGTCGACACGGGCAGAGAGGGGCCTGAGCTCCTCATTCTCGGCGAGCTTGACTCGATCATCTGTCCTGCACACCCCGATGCAGACCCCGTGACGGGTGCGGTACACTCCTGCGGACACCACGCACAGTGCGCGGCTCTCTTGGGCGTCGCCGCGGCACTCCGCGACGAGCGCGTGCTCGCAAAGCTCTCGGGACGAATCCGCCTTTGTGCCGTTCCCGCCGAGGAGCTTCTCGAGCTCGAATACCGCTCAGAGCTTAAAAAGCAGGGAAAGATCAAGTATTTTGGCGGAAAGAGCGAATTTTTACGCCGCGGACTCTTTGACGGTGTCGATCTTGCGCTGATGGTGCACACCTCGACCGGCTTTTCCTCTCAGGAAGGCGGTGTTGGTTGTCTGGTCAAAAATATCATCTACCGTGGAAAAGCTTCCCACGCAGGCGGCTCGCCGCACAACGGTAAAAACGCACTTTATGCCGCAAATTGCGGATTGAATGCCGTCAATGCGCTCCGTGAAACCTTCCGTGAAAAGGACTATATCCGTGTCCATCCGATCATCACACGCGGCGGCGATATGGTCAACGCCATTCCCGAAACCGTCACGATGGAAAGCTACGTTCGCGGAAGAACCTTTGAGGCAATTACGAGAGAAAATGAAAAGGTCAACCGCGCACTCTGCGGTGCGGCACTCTCGCTTGGAAACAACATTGAAATCAACGACATTCCCGGCTACTCCCCGCTCTTCAACGCAAAGTCGATGCTTGACGTAGCCGAAGAAGCAATCCATCTTGCACTTCCCGAGGTCGAATATCGCCGTATGGATCACTATTTCTCCACGGGTAGCACCGATATGGGAGATCTCTCTACCTTTATGCCGGTTGTTCACCCTTATGCGGGCGGTGCTTGCGGCACCAGCCACGGAAATGATTACCACATCTGTGACCCCGAAGCTGCGTGTGTCAACTCTGCGAAGTGGCAGTTGGCAATGACGCTTCTTCTGCTCGGGAACAGTGCTGAGCGCGCCAAGAAAATCGTAGAGGAATTTGAGCCAATCTTCGCGTCGGCAGAAGAATTTCTTGCGTATCAGGACGCCCTGAATTCCTCGGGAGAGCGAATCACCTACCGCGAGGACGGCAGTGCCGAGGTCCGTTGGAAATAAAGGAGCACATCGATGGAATTTATCGCAAAACGATTTGATGAGCTTTCCCCCGCAGAGCTCTATGAAATTCTGCGGGCGAGAGCCGAAATCTTTCTCTTAGAACAACACATTATCGAACAAGATATGGACGGCATCGACTACGACTGTCTGCATTGTTTCTTGTGGGAAGACGGGAAAGCCGTCGCCACACTGCGCGCGTTCTATTCCGACGAAGCAAAGACCAAGGTCAAGATTGGCCGTGTCGTAACCATTACCCACGGCAAGGGACACGGAAAGCTTCTAATGGAAGGTTCACTTGCCGCTATCAAAGAACAAATGCCCTACGAAACCCTCTACGTCCACGCGCAAACGCAGGCGGCGGGTTATTACGAACGCTTCGGCTTCTCCCCCATCGGCGCAGAATTCGACGAGGCGGGCATTCCTCATATTGAAATGATTTACAAAAAGGACTAACTTTACATCTATGAAACAGAAAAAAGCACTGATCTTTATTATTTTGGCAGGTCTACTTTGGGGCTCCTCTTGCCTTTTCGTATCGGCACTGAAGCCCTACGGATTCACCTCTCTGCAAATGACGGGCATGCGTGGTATTTTGGCGGGCATTGGTATGACGGTTTACGCGCTTCTCACCAACCGCTCCTGTTTCCGCGTCAAGCCGAGCTGGCTCTTCGTCTTTGCCTGCAACGGACTTTGCCTCTTTTTGACGGCATTTTTCTACTATTCGGCAATGCCGCTGACGGGCACTCCCACGGCGGTCATCTTAATGTATACCTCGACCATTTTCGTGATGATCTTTTCGGTGATCGTCTGGAAGGAGCGTTTTACGCTGCTCAAGGCGATCTCGGTCGTCTGTATGCTCGCGGGTTGCTGCCTTGTTTCGGGCATCGTCGGCGGACTGAAATTTCATCTCGTCGGCGTACTTTTTGCGCTTGGCTCGGGACTTACTTACACGACCTACAACATTCTGACAAAATTCTCGGCACGCCACGGACAAAATCCCGTGTCGGTCACGGTTTACGGATTTTTGACAATGTCGCTGATCTCGCTCTTCGTCGTAGAACCTCAGGAAACCTTTCCGATCATCGCCAGCGATCCTATAAGAGTTCTTCCGCTGGTTCTCGGTATGGGTGTCTGCACTTTCATCGTTCCGTATTTCCTCTACACGCTTTCTCTGCAGGATCTTGACGCAGGCACGGCGGCATCCTTCGGTGTCATTGAGCCGATGGCGGCAACCGTCTATTCGGTTCTCTTTTTGCACGAAGAAATGACGATCTTCTCGGTTATCGGTGTTGTACTCGTCCTCGTTGCCGTGGTTCTACTTGGCAGAGCAGAGAACTCCCACACCACTAAAAAACTTGACAATTCGCCCAACGTCGGGTAAAATAATAGGGATAAAATATTTGGAAAGGAGGCGTCCGAATGAAACGTTTTTCTTCGTTTCTCGCCTTTTTGTTGGCAATGCTGTGTCTTGCCAACCCCTTCACTCAGGTCGTCTTTGCGGCAGAATCCTCTCCCGCAACGACAAAAAGCAGCTTGAATTATTCCTCTGAAGATGAATATATGCTCCAAGCGGTGCTCTCTCCCTCGGATCTTCTAACGCTACTGCTCGAAACGATTGATAAAAATGAATCGTCCTTGCATGTAGCGGAAAAGACCTATCTGGATCGTTATTTTTCAGATTATCTCGTCTACGACGAATTGCTCCCGCCCTCTCTCCTCTCGACCGAGACGGATGATCGCAGTGTGACTGTCACAGCAGAGGGCTATTCTTACGTTGCAACCAACGGACAGACGGTAACGTATCTTCCTGTTCGCGCCATGCTTGGCACCAGAGAGCTGCCGCTGATTGCTTCCCCCGACGGACAGAGCTTTTCGGCAACCTTTTTCGATCTGCCAGATGATTTCAATGCCTCTTCGGTGACCGTATTTTATCAAGGCTCGATTACACTTCCCAAGGAAATAGCCAATCATCTTGTTACGATGGCATATCGCGATGCGAAGAACGCGCTTGCCACCGAAGAGACGATGCTTCAATATACCGTAGCCCTTGAAGAATACCACGCCTATCTCCGTGCTCTCGAGCAATACGAAGCCGACTGCCTGAGTTATGAGCTTTATCTTTCTTCGCTGGCACTTTACGAAAGTGCGGTGGTCGAATATGAGCAAAATCAGAAAGATTGGGAAGATTACCGAAAAAAGAATCAGATTTATGAAGATTATCTTGCGGAATTAGCAATCTATGAGAACAAGAAGGATCTCTACGACAAAGCCTATTCCGATTATGTAACGCAGGATGCAAAGCGCAAGGAATATCTCAAAAATCTTAGCGCGATTCGCGTCTCGCTCCATCCAATGGAAAGCTTGTTTTTGGCTCCGAGCGACGGGGCAACAGGAACGCTTTATCGAGCACTGCAAAACTCTGAGCTCGTGGTGATGTTTGAAAAATATCAGAGCATTCTTTCGAAAAATTTCGGCATTCCCAAGGAAACGATCACGAGTCTCCGTGCCGATGCCGACCGTCTCAACGAGCTGTTGGGTGAATACAACGAGGCGCGCCAGATTTCCGAAGAAGCCGCATTTGCTTGTTACAAGAAAAACTACGACGATATTTGTCTTCTCTTTAATTCGCTTTACGAGAGAATGAGCGACATTCTGAAGCCGGCAGTTTACACCCTGATGTGTGCCAAGCTCGAACTCGAATATCCTGAAGACAAGGGGACATACAAAAAATGGCGTATCAAGAACGTTCTGGCACATATTTATTTGATCTGTCTGTGTCTTGACGACAAACAAACGCCCGATAATACCTGGACCTTTTACGCGGATAACGGCAACGAGCACACCTACTATTTCAGCGATCTTTTAAATCAGAATCTGGTGATTTCGGATTCGAACGCAGCAAATCCGAGTGCGCTTTCGTGGCTCGCCGAGGTGACTGAAGCCAAGCCGCCCGTCGCCCCCACCGAGCCTCCCGCGGTCCAACAGCCCATTCAGCCAGCAACGCTCAAAGAGCCTCAAAAGCCCGAAATCGTACCACAGCCGACCAAGCCTACGTCGGTGGAAGAACCGATTCCGCCGAAGCAAAGCGACCACGAGCTCATTCTTCGTACCGGCGAGATCTGTCTTGCTTATTTGGACGGAGCTCTGCCCAAGAGAGAAGAGCTGAGTGAAGCTCCTACGATCACGCTTCCCGAGGTTTCGGTGCAAAAACGAATCGGTGCGCTGTCGGTCTTCGGTGCGCGCGGTGTTCTGCTTGAGGTCAGCGATCTTTCCGCGTTGCCCACTCCTTCGGCGGACTCCGAGCTTCTGCCTTTGCGCTTTGAAAATGAATACGCTACCTATACCTTTGACGGCTGGTCCATCCCGACAAGACAGACGTTGCGAAGCTCGTCGGACAATCTCTTTGTCTATGCAAAATATCGCCGTGAAGCAAAAAGCTACCAAGCAACCTTCATCGTCGATGGAACGATCGTATCTCAGGTACAGATTCCCGTCGGAACGATTCCCGTATGTGAGGGATCTACCGAAAAAGCAAGCACCCCCTCGACGAATTATGCCTTTACGACCTGGGAGCCTCCGCTCGCACCAATCTATGGCGACACCGAATACGTAGCGCAATATCGGGAGCAGACCAGAAGCTATACCGTCACCTTTACTATGACGGGACAATCGCTCTCACAGCAGATCGCTTGGCAACAACTGCCCTCCGCTCCCCTCACGCCGCCCTCCTATTATTCGGGGGCAAGCCTTTATGAATTTGACACGTGGGATCCACCGCTCTCGCCCGTAACAAGCGACGTCACCTACACCGCGCGTTATCGTGAGCTTGCGTTAGCCGAGTTCCCGAACGGCGCGAATGGGACTCTGACGGTAACGCCTACGGCAACGGGATATGTTCTTGTATCCTCCGAAGAGAGAATCGTACTCGCCGCTCTGGCAACCAAAGCCGCGGCGGAGGAAAAACGTCTGGAAATCATCTTTACCGATCGAGGCGTATCGCTCACGCTCGATGTACCCGCATTACAATCGTTGCAACGGCAAGGAATTTGCGAGATGTTGTTGGATCAAAATCCAACCTACGGCACGGCAATCCGATGCTTCCGTTCTGACGGAAGTGAGATTGCGCTTGGCGCAGGCGAGCTTCGTTTGAATCTCGAGCACGGCTTGGCTACCGAAAAAAACATTTACCTCTCGGCGTACTATCCTTCGTTGGACCGCCGTCAGGACAATATTGCCTGTATCTCAACCTCGACCACCACACAGCTACTGGCATCGACCGGTGTGTACTATCAGCCCTACCGTCGTTTTTCGCTTACCTTGAACGTCGGTGAACACGGGCAGGCAATGGCAAGTGGCACCGTCTATTCGGCGGACGAAAAGATTCCTCTGACCATTCGTCCCGATTCGCATTACCTGCTGTCTTCGGTATCCTTTATCGATCCTGTCAGCGGAGAAGCGATCGCGGTAGATCCCAAGAATTTTAAGATGCCTGCGTTTGACGTCGTCCTTTCGGTAGAATTTGCTCCGGTTGAATATCAGGTCCAATTTCAATACCACGGACAATCAATCACTCAGGTACAAGCCTTTGGCTCCACCGTCATTTTCCCCGAAATCCCAACCTCCTTTGAAGAGGACGGATATTTCTATACCTTTATCGGCTGGTCATCAACAGAATCCATCGTCACGGGAGATATCACCTATATCGCCAACTATTATTCGATTCCCGTCGAAGAGGTTGCTGACAGCGGAGAGGGTGGTGCCGTGGAAGCTGTCGTTGTCAATATGCTCCTTCCCTTGGCAAGCATTGCCTTGTTGCTTCTTGTTGTGATCATTACCGTTCCGATTCTGATCGTTAAGCATATTAAAAAGAAGAAAAAAAACAAAACAAATACGCAATAAATCCCTCGGTGTTACGTAAGAGGGAGAAGAGAGGTTTTTATGGACGAACGCTTTGAACGTGAGGCGCTTCTTTTGGGCGAGGACGCTGTCGCTCGTCTCGCCGCCTCTCGCGTTGCCCTCTTCGGTGTGGGCGGCGTGGGAAGCTACGCGGCAGAAGCATTGGCACGTGCGGGAGTCGGAGAGCTGGTACTAATCGACTCGGACTGCGTTTCGCGCTCGAATATTAACCGTCAGCTCTGTGCACTTGAGAGTACAGTCGGACGCCCGAAGGTTGAAGTGATCGCTGCGCGTCTTCGGGATATCAATCCAAAGATCAAAGTCGTCTGCCGCCAAGAATTTTTTCTGCCCGAAAACGCACACCTCTTTGATTTTTCGTCCTACGATTACGTGATCGACGCGATCGACACCGTATCGGGAAAAATCGCGATCGCAGAATCGGCACTCCGTGCAGGCACGCCAATGATCTCGTGCATGGGCACGGGCAATAAGCTCGACCCGACCGCCTTCCGCGTAACCGATCTTGCAAAAACCTCGGGCTGTCCTCTGGCAAGAGTAATGCGCCGTGAGCTGAAGCAACGCGGAATTTTGCACTTGCCCGTCGTCTATTCCGAGGAAGCACCCGCCGAAATTCCCAAGCAGGTCAATCCCGAAACAGGCAAACAGGTCCCCGCCAGCATTTCTTTTGTCCCCCCCGTCGCAGGCCTCATCGCCGCAGGCGAGGCGGTGAAGAAGTTAGTTAGGAAAGGATGATTGTACCTTTTCTTTTGGAAAAGAAAAGCTACCCAAAAGAAAACATTATCAATTTATGGGTTGTGATGCCGTATTGTCTGTGCAGCCTTCGGCTTTCTGAGGAACAAACTTGTCGGACCCTACGTCCTCGACAAGTTTGGGACGCGATTTTTATTTAAAAATATTTTTAAGTTTTTTGAATTCTTAAAACTTTTTTTCAAAAAAGTTTTAAGTGGGGTGCGGGGCTAGTCCCGCGGAAGAAAGGCACTATGAGTAAGATTATTTGGAAAGGCGGGGCGTTGACCGCACCCGTTCCGCCGTGTATGGTCACGTGCGGAGAAGGCGAGAATGCCAACATCATCACCATCGCGTGGACGGGAATTATCAACACCGTCCCGCCAAAAACCTATATTTCGGTCCGACCGACGCGCCATTCCTATGGTCTGATCAAGGAGTCGGGGGAATTTGTTGTCAACCTGACGCCCGCGTCTCTCATTCGCACCGCAGACTATTGCGGCATTTACACGGGAAGAAAGGTCAATAAATTTGAAAAATGCGGGTTACACGCAGAACCTGCTTCTGAGGTCAAATGTCCCGTTCTCGCGGAAAGTCCGCTCTCGCTCGAATGTCGAGTCACCGAAATTATTCCGCTCGGGAGCCACGAGATGTTCCTTGCCGACATTGTTGCCATTGACGTCGACGAGTCCCTCGTCGATGAGCAGGGAAGACTTCACCTCGACCGAGCGGGTCTTGCCGCTTTTGCTCACGGAGAATATTTTGAGCTTGGGAAGAAGATCGGTGCTTTCGGTTTTTCGGTCAAAAAGAAGAAAAAAAGAACAACGAAAAAAGGTTGAGCCAGATTTTTTTGGCTCAATTTTTTTACTTTTTAGCATAAATTTGTTCATTTTTAAGGGAGAAAATGATTTTTTTGAAAAAATCTATTGACATTTTTCATAGATATGATATAATATTGTTCGGATGGTGCGTTTTAAACCAAGAAATTACAGCATATTAAATGAACAAAAGCTTTTTTGCTTCTCATTTCAACGCACCCGCAAGAACTGTTTCAAAAACAAAAAAAGATCTGTGTTTTTGAACACCAGAAAGGAACGACGGATATGGAACTTACCAGAAAACAATTTGATATTCTCGTAACTCTCGCATCGTCAAAGACCGCTTTGACGCAGAGAGAAATCGAAAAAACCACCAAATATTCTCTTGGCACGATCAATAAGACGATGAAAGAGCTTGTTGAGCTTGGTTACGTTGCCGACGGTGTCATTACCGGAAACGGTGTTACCGCACTTGAACCCTATCGCGCAAGAAGAGCCATCTTCATTGCGGCAGGCTTTGGTTCGCGTCTCGTTCCTCTTACCTTCAATACGCCGAAGCCTCTGGTCCGAGTTCACGGCACACGAATGATCGATACGCTCATCGACGCTTGTCTTGCCGCAGGCATCAACGAGATCTACATTGTTCGCGGATACCTTGCCGAGCAATTCGATCAGCTGCTTTACAAATATCCGATGATCAAATTTTTGGAAAACCCCATTTACAACGAAGCAAACAATATTTCCAGTGCCCTCGTTGCCCGCTACATGCTCTCGAATTCTTACGTATTTGAGGCAGACCTTCTGATCTCCAATCCCGCGATCATCAAGAAATATCACTACACCTCCGACTTTCTTGCCATCCGCAAGGAAAGAACCGACGACTGGTGCTTCGAGGTTAAGGACGGAATCATCGTTCAGGAAAAGGTCGGCGGAGAAAACTGCTGGCAGATGGTTGGTGTTTCTTACTGGAGCGAGGCAGACGGCCACAAGCTCTCGCAGGACATTGCCGACGTTTACGCAACGCCCGGTGGAAAAGAACGCTACTGGGAGCAAGTACCGCTCGTATACCGCAAAGAACATTACGCAGTCGAGATTGCCGAATGCTTGGACGAGGATATCGTTGAAATCGATACCTTCCGTGAGCTGAAGGCAATTGACAAGACCTACGACGTCTGATTTCTATCAAAATCAAAACGAGGTAAAAAGGAATGAAAAAGGGTTTAATCATCCTGTTGGTGCTGACACTTTTGTTCACCGTTTTCGCTACGCTGGGCAACCAAGAAAGTATCGTCATCTGCTGCTCTTCCGAGCAATTCAGAAACGACGCACTGCAGGAACAGCTCAATGAAAAATTCCCCGATAAAAATATCATTGTTATGTATATGTCAACCGGTAAAGCGGCGGCAAAAGTCTTTGCTGAGGGAGCAAATACCGAGATCGATATCCTTGTCGGACTGGAGACGGGATATATGAGCAAGATTACCGACCATCTGGCGGATATTTCAGGAATGAGTAAGATCGATTACGTCGAAGGACTCACTCCCGCAGACAACGGAAACCGCTGGGTCACCTGGGAGAGACAGGCGGGAGCGATCATCGTCAACCGCGATATTCTCGATAAATACGGTCTCGAAGCTCCCACGAGCTACGAGGATCTTCTGAAGCCCGAATACAAGGGACTTGTGGCGATGCCCGACCCCAAGTCGAGCGGAACGGGATATTTCTTCTACAAATCCTGGGTCAACTCGATGGGAACCGAGGGTGCTCTTGCGTACGTGGATGCCCTGCATGGCAACCTCAAACAGTTTACCGAATCGGGTTCGGGACCGATCAAGCTCCTCAAGCAGGGAGAAGTTGCCATCGGACTCGCGCTGACCTTCCAGGCAGTGAGTGAGCAGAACGACGGTCAGCCATTTGACATCATCTTCCCCGAGGACGGATCCCCCTACTCGCTGACGGGTACGGGGCTTGTCAGCGGAAGAGAAAAGGATGAAGAGATCGTAGAGGTCTACGATTTCATCATCAATGAATTCTTGGTATATGACAAAGAGAATTTTTCGCCCGAGACCATTTATGACGGTCAGGTCAATAAAATTGAAAACTATCCCGAAGAAATCGTTTATGCCGATATGAAGGGAATTCAGGAAATGACAGAGAAAGAGAGGCTATTGGAATTATGGAAGTATTAAACACCAAGCTTTCGGTCCGCAATATGACCAAAATCTTTGACGGAAAAAAGGTTTTGAATAATATATCCTTTGATCTGTACGAGGGGGAATTTTTATCGATTCTCGGTCCCAGCGGTTGCGGAAAAACCACTCTTTTGCGTATTTTGATTGGTCTGGAAAAAGCAGATGAGGGCGAGATTCTGAAGGCGGGAAAGGACATTTCCGCACTCAAGAGCATCGACCGAGGTATGGGAATCGTTTTCCAGAACTACGCGCTCTTCCCCAATATGACAGTTCTTGAAAACGTCGAATATGCACTTAAATTAAAAAAAGAAACTAAGAAGCAGGCAAGAGAGATTGCCATTCACACGCTGGAGCAGGTCGGACTTTCTGATCAGATGGCAAAGAAGCCCAGCCAGCTTTCGGGCGGTCAGCAGCAGCGTGTCGCGATTGCAAGAACGCTTGCCACCAACCCCGACATCATTCTTCTCGACGAGCCAATTTCGGCACTTGACGTAGCGAACAGAGAAATTATGAAAAAGGAGCTCAAGGCGATTCAGAAGAAATTCAACGCCACGATGCTCTTCATCACGCACGATCAAGAGGAAGCGTTCTTCCTGAGCGACAGAATTATGGTTATGAATGAGGGAAATATCGAGCAGATCGATACGCCTCTCGAGCTTTACAGAAATCCCAAGAACCAATATGTTTCGGAATTTGTCGTGGAGCAGCTTGACAAAAAGTATTTTGATATGCTGCACTACACCGGGAGGGATGAAAGATGAAACACATTTCATCTCGTCTCTTAAAGCACATTCTGCTGATTTATTTGGCAATTACGGTTGTGCTTCCTATCGTGATTCTGTTCTTCCAGATCCGAGGAGAGCATATCGTAAGTATCTTTATGTCGGCACAGTTTCTGCCGATGCTCAAAAACTCGCTCGTCACCACGCTCATCGCAACGGTCATCTCGGTGGTCCTTGCGTTTGCTTTGGCTTACGTGATCACTCGTACCAACGTTAAATTCAAAGCAGCCTGGATGATGCTCTTTACCATTCCTATGCTGATTCCGAGTATCTCGCACGGTATGGGTCTGGTGCTTTTGTTCGGTGACAACGGTATTATCAGCAATCTGCTTGGCATCAGTATCGATCTTTACGGCTATACGGGTATCGTGATGGGCTCGGTCCTCTATTCTTTCCCCGTAGCATTTCTGATGTTCTTCGACTCTCTGCAGTACGAGGACTTTACGACCTACGAGGCGGCGGACGTTCTCGGAATGTCCAAGGTAAGAATGTTCAAGACGATCACGCTTCCTTCGATGAAGCGCACGATCGTATCCGCCGTTCTTGCCGTATTTACGATGGTATTTACCGACTACGGTGTTCCGCTCATTACGGGCGGCACGGTGATGACGCTTCCCGTATATATGTACCGCGAAGTCATCGGTATGATGAACTTCTCGGGCGGTGCGGTCATCGGTATGGTTCTTCTTACTCCCGCGATCATCGCATTTTTGCTCGACCTTAAGAAAAGCGGAAATATCGGCGCGGTCAGCACGGTAACAAAACCCTTCAAAATTGCGCAGAACAAGGCGCGTGACGTCGGAGCATATTGCTTCCTCGGACTCTCGCTCTTCTTGATGTGCCTTCCGATCTTCGCATTTGCGTGCCTGAGCTTTGTCAAGCAGTATCCGATCGATATGACCTTTACGCTCGACAACGTCAAAAAGCTGATTTCGGGCGGTATCGGAATGTATTTTGTCAACTCGGTGGCGGTCGCGCTACTGACCGCATTCGTGGGAACGATCCTCTCCTATTTTGCGGCGTATTGCACCGCAAGATCGGGCAAGCGGATCTCCAATCAGCTTTTGCACTTCATCAGTATGCTTCCGCTCGCAGTTCCCGGCGTCGTTCTCGGTCTCTCTTACGTAATGACCTTCAAGAATATGCCGCTCTACGGAACCATCTTTATGCTGGTGATCGTCAACATTATCCACTTCTTCTCGTCGCCTTATCTGATGGCGTATAACTCGCTGACGAAGTTCAATCCGAACCTTGAGGACGTAGCGCATACGCTGGGCATCAGTCGATTGAGAATGCTTTGGGCGGTCTACGTTCCGAGTACGAGATATACCATCGTGGAAATGTACAGCTATTTCTTCGTCAACGCAATGATCACTATCTCGGCGGTATCCTTCCTCGTAAACTTCAGAACTATGCCGCTCTCGCTGATGATTCCTCAGCTCGAATCGCAGTCCTTTATCGAAGGAACGGCAATCGTTTCGTTGCTTATTTTGGGACTCAACCTCATCGAAAAGGGAATTGCTTTCTTCGTAAAAAGAGCCATTGCAAAATCCGATGTGAAATAAGTACAAAACACAAAAGAAAAAACGACTCTTGGCGCACCTGCGAAAGTCGGAGGCCAAGCGGTCTTAGGAAGACAAAATTTGTATTCA
>JAZRLS010000063.1:0-47758 GCA_045646945.1 Eubacteriales bacterium
GGACGTCTTCTACGGCTACTACCTCCCTGCCCTGGGCTACTCCAGAACAAACTCGCTCTCCGGTACAACCGACAGCGCGGCAGGCGGTACTGCCCTGGCCTCGGGATACAAGACCATCAACAGCTTCGTCGGCAGAGACGAAAACGGCAAGGACGTAAAGCTTCTCACCGAGCTTGCCCGCGATAAGGGTATGGCGGCAGGCGTAATGTCTACCGAAAGCGATACGGGCGCCACCCCTGCATCCTTCTCCGCCCACGCAGTTGAGCGTGACGAGACCGCGGAGATCATCCTGAGCCAGAGAGATGCAAAGCTCAAGTACGGCATAGTTCTTGACTGCGGCTTCGACTACTACAACACAAGATATATGGCCGTAATCGAGAAGCACATCACCGACACTCTCGACAAGCTTGACGACAACGAAAACGGCTTCTTCCTTATGTACGAGGAGGCTCACACCGACAAGCACAGCCACAACAACAATCTCGACAAGATGTTCCAGGCTATCGTTCGTTTCAACCAGGCCATCGGCAGATTTATGGAATACGCGTTCTATCATCCCGATACCTTCGTGCTGATTACGGCAGACCACGAAACGGGAGAGCTTCTTCCCAACGATAGCGGTGGTCTTTCCTTCAATTTCAACGATCACTCCAGCTACTACGTTCCCGTATTTGCCTACGGCGCGGGAAGTGAGCTATTTGACGACAAGATCGTGGAAAACGTGCAAATCCCTATGACCATTGCAAGCTTGATGGGTGTCAGCAATTTTGGCGACCAAACGACGCATAAACCGTTGAAAAAGTAAAAAAATAGAGGCCGACCACTTGTAAATCAAGTGGTCGGCTAAAATCATAACGCACTTCTTGCGAAGTGCTGCTCTCGCTCCTTTCTTTGTGCGAACATAACAAAAGTCCACGCCCTAAAAACGACACACTGTGTCGTTTTTGCGCCGCTACGCGATGCGCACGGGCTTCCGAATCCACTTTTAAAATCTCCCACCAAAGCAAAAAGCACTTCTTGCGAAGTGCTTTTTGCTTTGGTGGGGGATGGTGGATTCGGACCACCGAAGTCAGTGACAACAGATTTACAGTCTGCCCCCTTTGGCCGCTCGGGAAATCCCCCTTATTTCGGTTCCGCGACAGAACCGTGGAGCTGGTGAACGGAGTCGAACCATCAACCTGCTGATTACAAATCAGCTGCTCTGCCATTGAGCCACACCAGCATATCGCCGGGGCTTATCACCGGAACGCAATCAATTATATCATAATGAACCCCCTTTGTCAATACCTTTTTTGAAAATTTTTAATTTTTTTTTGCTTTCTCAAAAATCCTTGCAAACATCCACTCTTTGTGTTATAATACTCTTTGCCTATTTTTCTTTTTGGAGATCCTATCGATGAAACACAAACATTTTATTGAAATAAAAAACAGTCTCTTCCCCTGTCTTCTGCTTTCGCTTCTGACGGGAATCTTTACGGGAATTCTGATCTTTCTTTTTAAGAATACCGCCTCCGCCGTGATTTCTTTTTCTGAAACGATCTATTCCTTCGTAAGAAACCGATTGCTCTTTCTGCCGCTTCTGCTTTTGGGCGCAGCAGGAATTGCTTTCCTTGCGGCTATCATCTTAAAAAAAGCCCCCTCTTGCCGCGGAGGCGGAATCCCCACCACCATTGCGATTCTCCGTGGTCTGATTCCCTTTCAATGGATTCAAAGTATCGTCCACCTCTTTGCGTCTGCAATGTTGACCTATCTCGGCGGTGTTCCGCTTGGCAACGAAGGTCCGAGCGTACAAATGGGTACCGCCATCGGTCACGGAACGGTTCACTTTTTTGCGAAAAAGCGTCCCGCGCTGGATTCCTTCGTCATGACGGGAGGTGCCAGTGCAGGCTTTTCCGCCGCAACGGGAGCACCCCTCAGCGGAATCGTATTTGCCTTTGAAGAAACACACCGCCGTTTTTCTCCGATGATGTTTATTTCGATTGCAACTGCTGCACTCTCCTCCCATATTACCATTCAATCGCTCTGTCTTGCCGTCGGCATCTCCCCCTCTCTGTTTGAGCTTTCTGTTTCCGCAGTACTCCCTGTCAAATATTTGTGGAGCACGCTACTCGTCGGATTACTTTGCGCCCTCTTTGCCGTCTTCTTTACAAAAATCTACCGCATCGTTTTTGATTTTTCAAAAGAAAAGGCAAAAAATATTCCGCTTTGGAGCAAATTCGTTGCAGTATTCGTTTTAGTCGCCCTCGTGGGTGTCATCAGTGCCGATTTTCTCGGCACTGGACACGACCTGACCGAGGAAATCCTGCACGGTAACGGAATTTGGTACTGGATTCTTGTCTGTCTTCTCCTCAGAGCTATTCTGTTGATCCTGTCTAACAACGTCGGTGTCACGGGCGGACTTTTTATTCCGTATCTTTGCTTCGGCGCAATGATCGGCGCACTGTGCGGTAAGACGCTGATCTTTCTTGATTTGCTTCCCGCAGAGTACTATATCATTTTGGTCATTACGGGAATGGTCGCATTTCTCAGTGCCGCCTCGCGTACTCCCTTGACCGCACTGCTCTTCGCAATTGAGGTACTCTGTGCCCTTTCCAACCTGCTTTCGATCGCGGTTGGTATTCTGTTTGCTTATCTGGTAATGGAGCTCTTGCACCTTCCCGATCTAACCGCAACCATCATTCAGTCCAAGGTAGAAAAAATTCATCAAGGAAAACAACCGACTGTGGTGGAGGCTGCATTGACTGTCAGTGAGCATTCCTTTATTATTGGGAAAGAGCTTTCCGAAATCTTATGGCCACCGACCTGCGTTGTCCTATCAATTACAAAAAAGGATCGACATATCATAGAGATCGCAGAGGGAGACGTGATTCATCTTCACTATCAAACCTATGACAATGCGGACACACTCCATCGTATCGAAGCCATTGTCGGAAAACAAATCGATCCCCCGGAACTCATTTTTCATCAACAAGAAAAGAATGACGTCATTCCCGACATTGAATAAAAAAACTCCTTACGGAATTTCCGTAAGGAGTTTTTCGTTATTTAGAAAGCCATTCTTTTGCCTTTTCGGCAGACATTCTTTTGATATTTTCTTCCGTGTAGGGAGATTCTTCTCCGCCGTTGACGTATAAGAAATATTTTCCGTCGAGCGTTTGATAGAGTGTTTCCTCATATCCTGCGGGATCTCCGAAAAATCCACTGGTATGCTGTTCTATCATCGTTGCCGTTTCGGTATCGTATTCTACTTTACAAATAATCTTTTTCATTATTCCAATTCCTCCTTATATGCTTCCTGTATGTGCTCAGTATAACATACCACAGAAAAAAAGGCAAGAGATTTCACAAAAAAATCATTCAACATTCATCTTCCGATTTTCTTCATTTTTCGCAAATTAAGCAAAATATATGCGCAAAGCAAAAGCACTACCGCGCTTGCCAGCACAGCAAGCATCACGCGAAGATCGACCTTGTTTTCAAAGAAATAGAGATTGCAATCGATCGCGTCACGCATTGCTTCGACCGCCTCCTTTGGAATTCCCTGCTCTTCCATTTCGGCAAGTGCCCCACGCAAAGCGTGATTGCGAAGCAATGATGTCCCATAGGTTCCCGGCAAAAAGGAAATGACTCTCTGCAACCCCTCGCCAAATTGCGAAATCGGCATATACGCACCGCAAAGGAATCCGTATCCTGAGCTAACAATGGAACCAACTGCCGCAATCTGTCCCTGCGTGGAAAGGAAGAAATTGATCACGCTGGAAAGTGCCGTACCGAACATCGAAAGCAAAAAAACGTCAAGAAGCAACCAAAGTACGTCCGTCACCGAAAGATACCAACCCACAAAGGCAAGGTACGCAAGGCAAATCGCGGTTGCCGCAAAGCAAATCAGCAAGGTACAAATCAGCGTCGCCGCATAATACGCGATCGAAATCGTCGATGCCTTCACGGGAGAGATCATAAAATCTCTGCGACTGCCGTTTGCTTTATCCTGCACCATCAGCATATTGGAGCAAAAGGCAACCGTGACGCAGGAAACGGCGAGAATCGAAGAAATGAGCTGTCCTCCGACGCACGCTCCCATCAGCTTGTCGGAAATTTCTACGCCGCCAAGCCCCAACCGAAAGCTATCTTCGTAGACGTTTCCGAGGAACGTCGCGTACAGTACCAGCAAAATCGCGGGGGTGATCAGTGCCGTAAAAAACATTCCCTTATCCTTAAAAAAGAGCTTTACGTTTCGTTTGATCAGTGCTACCGTCGTTCTCATCACGTTTCATCTCCCTTCAAGGTCTTTCCCGTCACGGCAAGGAACACGTCGTCCATCTTGCCCTTGATAATCTCATAATCCTGAAAGAGTTCAGGGTTGGAAACGATGAGCTCGGTTGCCGCCGACGTATTTTCTACCGACAAACGGACTCCGCCACTCACAGGCTCATAAGGAATACCAAGCGTTTTAACTCGTTCCTCATCTATCCCGTAAAGCGTAATAAAATCCCCTGTATAGGAGTTTTTGAGTTCCAGCGGAGAGCCCTCTGCGATCAGACTTCCGTGATCCAAAATCACAACGTGCTCTGCCTCTGCCGCTTCTTCCATATAATGCGTGGTCAAAAACACTGTCGTTTTTTCGTTCTTTCGCAGACCGTCGATGATCTGCCATAAAAGCTTTCTCGTTTTAGGGTCAAGTCCCGTGGTCGGCTCATCCAAAATCAGAATTTTGGGATGGTGCAACAGTGCTCTGGCAATATCGATTCTGCGCCGCTGACCGCCTGAAAGCTTTCCTACTTTTCGCTTGAGCAGGTCTTCCAGTGCCAGCATCTCGGAAAGTTCCGAAAGTCGCTTGCGAAAATCTTCCCCGCAAATTCCATAGAGTGCCGCACGCGATGCGAGGTTGTCGTACACCGAAAGCGGTGCGTCAAGCACCGAATTTTGAAATACGACACCGATCTTTTCCTTGATCGCAAAGAGATCGTCATCCAGATTGACGCCGTCGATGACCACACGACCCGCATCCTTCGGAAGCTGTCCGCAAAGAATGTGAATCGTGGTGGATTTGCCCGCGCCGTTCTCTCCGAGAAAGGCAAAAAATTCGCCCTCTCCCACCGAAAAGCTCAGATCACGAACTGCCCTGACTTCTCCAAAGGACTTACAAAGTCCCTCAATTTGTATGATTTGCTTATTCTCCATAAATCTCCTCCGCATATCGCACTGTTTCCATCGCGTCTCTTGCATATCGATCCGCACCGATTGCATCGGCATATTCCTTGGTCAGCACGGCACCGCCAACAACAACCTTGCAGGACGGAAGCGTCTCTTTTAAGCGTTGTATCGTTTTCTCCATGGCAGGCACGGTCGTGGTCATCAAAGCACTCAGACCAACGAGCTTTGCATCCAGCCGAAGCGTTTCCGAAACAATTGCCTCGGGAGGAACGTCTCTGCCGAGATCGGTCACGGCAAAGCCGTAGTTTTCGAGAAGAAGCTTGACGATATTCTTTCCGATATCGTGAATATCCCCCTCGACCGTCGCAAGAATCACTCTCCCCTTGCTTGCACTCTCCGACGACGGCATTGCCGCTTTGATCACCTCAAACGCTGCCTTTGCCGCCTCGGCACTCATCAGAAGCTGAGGCAAATACACCGTCTTTTTCTCAAATCCCACGCCGACCACGTCGAGTGCGGGAACAATCTCCTTCTGCACAATCTGCAACGGCTCAACACTCGCAAGAAGTGCCCCCGTCAGGTGCGCCGCCTGCTCCTTTCGCCCCTTTACGATAGCTTTTTGAAGCTCTGAGGTGCTTGTATCGGTAGGATCAGACGTCTGCGCCACGTTTGCTGTTACAGAGGTTGTCTGCGGAAGCGACTGCGTAAATTCAATATAATCAAAGAAATTCTCGTCAAGACCGCAAAGGGCACGGTAACTGTGATAAGCTTTCATCATTTCCAGTGAAAACGGATTCATAATCGCCGCCGATAATCCATTTTGGAGTGCCAACGCAAAGAACGTACCGTTAATCGCGTCTCTGGCAGGCAATCCAAACGAAACGTTGGAAACACCGAGCGAGGTATGACAGCCAAGCTCCTCACGAATGAGTGACACGGCACGTAACGTCTCCTTTGCCGCGCTCGGATCGGCACTCACTGTCATCGCCAACGGATCGAAAATCAGATCCTTTTCCGTAAGACCGTACTCCTTTGCCGTCGCAAGAATCTTTTTGGCGATTGCCAAACGTCCCTCTGCCGTCGCGGGAATTCCCTCTTCATCCAAAGTCAGAGCCACGACAAGACCGCCGTACTTTTTCGCCAAGGGAAATACCGCGTCCATACTTTCTTTTTTGCCGTTGACCGAGTTGATCATCGCCTTGCCGTTGTATCGGCGAAGTGCCGCTTCCATCGCCACGGAGTCCGCCGTGTCGATCTGCAACGGAAGATCGAGAATTGCCTGAAGCTCAGTCACCGCCGTCACAAGCATTTCTTTTTCGTCAATTTCGGGAAGACCGACGTTCACGTCAAGGATCATCGCGCCCTTTTCCTCCTGCGCGATGCCCTCATTCAGAAGATAGTCGATCTCGCGATTTCTGAGTGCTTCTTTCAGCCGCTTCTTCCCCGTCGGGTTGATCCGTTCTCCGATAAGAATCGGCTGATCGCCAAACACCACGGCATGGGTATACGAAGATACCGCGGTAATATGTTTTGCTTCGATCGGTGCGGATACATCGTTTTTCGTTGCCGCCACGGTTGCCGCAATATATTCGGGGGTTGTGCCGCAACAGCCGCCTACCAAACGAACGCCTCTTGCGACCAGCGAAGAAACCTCACTTGCAAACTCGTCGGGAAGTACGTCAAAGACGGTGTTTCCGTCGATTGCCTTGGGAAGTCCTGCATTTGGCTTCAGAAGCACAGGAATCGACGCATAGCGCAGATATTGCTCCACCACCGCCGAAAGTGCCTTCGGACCTAGAGAACAGTTCACGCCGATCGCATCCGCGCCCATTCCCTCGAGCATTGTTACCATTGCCAAGGGATCCGCGCCCGTCATCAGCTTTCCGTCCGCGCCATAAGCATTTGAAACAAACACGGGAAGCGACGAGTTTTCTTTCGCCGCAAGAAGTGCCGCCTTGGTTTCAAGGCTGTCGTTCATCGTCTCAATGAAAATCAAATCGACGCCGTATTTCATACCGAGGCGCACCGTTTCGGCAAAGATCGCCACAGCATCCTCGAAATCAAGATCCCCGTAAGGTTTTAGCATCCGTCCCGTCGGACCGATGTCAAGAGCGACAAAGGTCGCGTGATCGATTCCGTCCTGCGCCGCACGTGCATTTTCTACCGCCGTACGAACGATCTCATCCAGCTCGTCGGCAGAAAATTTCAGACAGTTTGCACCGAAGGTATTGGTATTGACGATATTGCTTCCCGCCTCAAAATAAGCACGGTGAATCCGACGAATGACTTTGGAATGCGACAGATTCCAACGCTCGGGAAGCTCTCCCGCGCGAAGTCCCTCCGCTTGCAGAAGAGTTCCCATACCACCGTCAAGATAGACGATATTCTCTTTCAAAAACTCTAATACGTTCATAAAAAATCCTTTATCTGATCTCCTCCCGCCCCACAAAAGCCGTCACCGACTTTGAGGGAGAAAGCAAGAGGGATTGATTTAAGCTAAGTCCAATCCGCCTGGGACAGTCGAGCAGAGTAAAAATATTTTTCTGCAGTTCCAGCGAAATATCTCCATACCCGGGACTGACACGCGGACAAAAACGAAATTGCGGCGTCTCTCGACGAAGCTCGTCGCAGAAAAGCTCACAAAGTGCCTCGATGCGCTCCGCACCGATGGCTTGCAACAAGAGTGCCTTGGTGGGAGAGGTCGCCGAGGCTCGGTGGATCATTCGATCAAGAGAAATTCCCACCGTTGCGGCAAATACAATCCCCGAAGAGCAATTCGTAAGTGCTTTTTTCAAGTCACGAGACTCGGTCGTAGCAAAGCCAAGATTCAAGTTACCATCCTGCTCCACGATCGAAAATTCGCTGTAGCAGACCGAATAGGCCAAGACCGATTCGACCTCTGCCAAGCACTCCGCAAGCAATGGCTCGATTTCGGAAGCGGTTCCGCGCATGCCCGCATAGCGTAAAATCTCGTCGCGCCGCACGGGGGGAGCATCATAACTCCGTACTAGAACAGTTCCCATCGTTACCCCAAAATATCCGACAAATTCTGCTGAATTGCCGCCGCAACGTCGGGTTTATTCATCGAATATACGTGCACGTTCGTAATACCATTGGCAAATAGATCGATGATCTGGTCGGTGGCATAAGCAATCCCCGCCTGCTTCATTGCGGCAGGCGTTGTGCCGAATTTATCCACCAGCGACTTGAAACGCTGAGGCATCAACGAACCCGAAAGCTTCATCGCGCGCTCCACCTGATTTCCGTTGGTGATCGGCATCACTCCGGGAATGATCGGAACGACAATGCCCGCTTCTCTGATCTTATAAAGAAAATTATAGAGCAGATTGTTATCAAAAAACATCTGCGTCGTCAAAAAGTCGCACCCTGCCTCGACCTTTTCCTTTAAATACTTGATATCTTCCTTTTGATTGGCACTTTCGGGGTGAATTTCGGGATAGCACGCCCCGCCAATGCAAAAATCCGCGCCACTCTCGCGAAGCTCACGAATCAGATCGACCGCGTGACGGTATGCCCATCCCGAACGGTCACTCTTCTCCAGCTCAGGTGTCAAATCCCCGCGAAGTGCCATCACGTTCTCAATGCCTGCCGCGCGAATTTCTGCGATCTTCGTTTCCACAGTTTTGCGCGTCGAAGAGACACAAGTCAGATGCGCCAATGTCGGTACGCCGTATTTCTCCTTGATGTTTTTCGCAATCTCCAAGGTATATCGGCTCGTTCCGCCGCCCGCACCGTAAGTGACGCTCATAAATGAGGGATGAAGCCTTGCGATCTCCTCGGTGGCAAAGCGGACACTCTCAAAGGAAGTATCGTTTTTCGGGGGAAACACCTCAAAGGAGAGGGACAGCTGATCTCTTTGTAATAATTCGGTCAATTTCATAAGCACCTCTATATGATATCAAAATGATATCACTTTTTGTTTTGTTTGTCAAGTAGTTTTTTTAAAAATTTCAAAATCTTCTCGCATAACCGCAACGGCGGCAAAGATTTTCAACCGCACAACGACGCGCAAATCCTTCGCGTATGGCGGTTACTCGCGAAGAAGACAAGATGTCCGAAATCGGAGTATCAAAAACATTTCCCAGGAAAAGATCTCCTTGAGAATCCAGACAGCACGGAACGACCGTCCCATCGGCTAAAATTCCAAAATGATCGTCAAGGGCATAGCAGAAGACGTCCTCGTCGCCCTCCTCCGCCGCTCGGTCGGGCCAAGCAAAACGCTCACCCCATTCGATATGAAGCTTGTCGCGAATACGAAGACCTCGCGTGTTCTCTGCCCACGCACCGTCCGAAAATCGCTCTTGCAAAAAAGAAAGAATTGCTTCGTTTCTTCCCCCATCAAATCCTTTGTTCCAAAGACGGAACACGACGATCGTTCCCTGCCTTGCGGCGGCTTCGGCAACATCGGATATCTCGGTAAGATAACGAAAAAATGCCTCTTCACTACCTTCTTCAAAGCTGTGCACCGAAAGATTGAGCTTGTAGAGCGGTGCCGCCAAAAGCTCCGCTTGCCGTTTGGCAAGAAGCGTGCCGTTGGTCGTAATCACCGAGCGAAAACCGCGCTCGTTTGCCATCTCTAAAAAGAGTGGCAAATCGGGATGTGTCAGAGGCTCGCCCATCAGATGATAATACAGATACGAGGTTTTCGAGGAAAGCTCCGAGAGTACGTGTGCAAATTCCCCTGCCGTCATCCGCCGAGGCGCGCGTGAATGTCCGTGACAAAACGAACAATTCATATTACAAATATTCGTGATCTCCACATAAACGCGCGAATACATTCCGTATCGCCCCCTTCTTATTAACTATATTAATTGTAGTATATCATAAAACGGCACGCAACGCAAGAGAATCAAAAAAATTGTCATCAAAAAACTCCGCGCAGAGCGGTATTCACGCTCTCTGCACGGAGTTTTTCAGCAAAATATTTTGTTTATTCAGCTCTCTTAAAAGCCTTATACTTTCTGTTTACAATCGTAAGTAAAACGAAATGAGCGATCGTTGCCACCGTAATGGTTACCAGTGCGCCTCCGCCGACCAAAAGGAAAAGGATCGGAAGTGCGAAGATGTACGCGGTGATCATCAAGCCCTTCTTCATAAATACGACTGCCAAAGCCATCACTACGGCAATCACCGTTCCATAAATGGAAATACCCTTGATCAAGCCGGAAATAATATCGGCAACTTCTTTCGTTCCCTCAGCCTGGAATACTGTGCTCAGAGAATTCAAGGAAATCGTCTCTACCGATGCTTTCAATTCATCAACAGAAACGCCAAACTCTTTTTCGAGCTCTGCGATCTCAGCAGCATCCTGATCCTTCAATGCCTCATCGATCTCTGCCGAAAGTTGTTTGGATTCCATTTCCATTTCCTTTAACTTTGCTTCGTCCATAATCATCGTAACCAAAGGAAGCTCCGTAATCGGCTTGTTCAAAGCAGACGAAACACCGGTGGACAGCGTCACAATGGATACAATACCTGCAACCAAAGCGATCAGTGCTACGATGCGAATTGCCATCGAAGCGTTTTTCAGTAAAAACATAAATTTTTTCATAAAAAGTCCTCCCTATAAAAAATGACATTCGTATTATAACACGATTTCCATCTTTTGTCAATAAAAAAACGAAAAAATGTCCGACGTCAGCCTTCATCGCCGCGTCGGACATTTTTTATGCTTTATTTCTTTCGTCTAAGTAATTGAGCCAATACGAAACAATGGTGTCGATGGCTTCTTTTCCCTTTTCAGGGGAAGCGTTCACCGCACACTCGGCAAACCAATCATCGGTCGTACCGAATTTTTCGGGACGAACGAGATCAGGACGAAGCTCCCACAGCCAAGAGGTTTCAATCTCACCCGCGTGATCCTCTTCCAAATCTCTAGGGGGGTAAATGGGCATGACTCGGATCCAGCTCCACGGGTTGTCGTTATTGTCCATCGTGCTGTAGAAATTCTGCATTTGGCGGCTTCCCCACCAACCGATTCCGCGAGTTTCTTCCAAATACTTGAAAATCACACGACGCGACGCATCAAGACAAGCCGTTTCGGTGGGGTTGGGCTCTTCGGTCTGATGGGCAATCACGGTATAGATCTGACGGAATCCCGATTTCAGAAGTGACATATAAATGTTGTACATCGTATCATTCAGCACTCTGCCGTCCATATCGATGCTGTTGCCCTCAGGACCGCACACCGCGTAGCTGGCACAGCCGTACCAAATGGGCGGCGCGATAATGATCTCGCGCTCCTTTTCAATGCGCTCGCAGATATGATATGCCACCTGCGTATCGGTGCCAAGCGGCAGATGGTTAGCATGATATTCCATCGTACCGACAGGAAGAAACAGCGGTACGTTTCTCTTCTTCGCATCCTCGAGATAATCAGGATAACAGTTTTCAAGTCTCATTTTGTTGACCTCCAAACTAATTTTACCTCATTATAGCATATTTTCTTATTCTTTACAAGGCATATTTCAAAAGCAGTTTAAAAAAATATCAATCATTACAGTTTCTATTGACTTTTCCGATAATTTTGTATATAATATTTATATCAATAAAATTTTGATCAATAAGGAGAGAAAAATTATGCAAATGCTTGAAATGTTATATGATGAAATCCAAGATGCCGTGGATCGAAAGGTTCCCTTTATCATTCCGATCGGCACGCTGGAATATCACGCACGCCACGCCTCGTGCGGAACCGATACCCTCGTCATTACCGGTTGCCTCCGCGAACTGGAAAAGGAAAAGGAAATCGTCGTTTGTCCTCCTCTTTGGTACGGTGTGGCATCGTATGCGGTATGTGCGCCCAAGCCCAGCCACTTCCACGTCGACGAGGATGCTTACGCAAACTATCTCTATTGCATCCTGAAATCGATGATCAATGCAGGACATAAGAATATCTATCTCATTGCTCATCATCAGACCGAGGGAGCGGGTCTTATGCCTATGACCATCGCCTGCCACAAGGCGGCAAAAAAGGTCACGATGGAATATATGGAAGAAAAGCTCGGACAGGGCTGGTGGGGTAGCGATGCCTATGCTTCCTATTACGAGGATATGGGTAGTGAGGACGATCCCTTCTCTTACATCAAAGTAATTCCCCTCATTGGTGCTGAGGCACAGATCAAATGCGGAGGATTTGACCACGCAGGAAAATGGGAAACGAGCCTGATGATGGGAACGTATCCCGAGCTCGTCGACCTCGATCGCTGTGAGAGAAACACCGAATGGTTTGCCGAAAGCGCAAAGGAAGCAAGCGTAGAAACCGGCAAGCATATGGTCAATTGTACGCTCGAGTGGCTCAGAAAAACGATTGTATAAAATTAAAAATAGAAGACCTTGCTTCATCGCAATGATGAAGCAAGGTCTTTTTGCTGTGGTATTATTCCCACTCAATCGTTCCGACAGGCTTGGGCGTGAGATCATACAGAACTCGGTTAATTCCCTCGACCTCGTGCGTGATGCGATTGGTAATCTTATGAAGAAGCGCGTAGGGGATCTCCTCGATACTTGCGCTCATCGCATCGGTAGTATTGACCGCGCGGATGATGGCGGGCCACCCCTCATAACGGCTATCATCCTTGACACCGACGCTCTTGACGTCGGGCACAACGACAAAGTACTGCCATACCGTTTCATTCAGTTTCGCGTTTGCAAATTCCTCGCGGAGAATCGCATCTGCCTCGCGCAGTGCGTGCAGACGGTCTCTCGTAATTGCGCCAAGGCAACGAACACCGAGTCCGGGACCGGGGAACGGCTGACGGTAAACCATTGCGTGCGGAAGTCCGAGTGCCTCGCCGACCACTCTGACCTCATCCTTAAAGAGCAGTTTAATCGGTTCTACCAAATCAAACTTCAGATCCTCGGGAAGTCCGCCGACGTTGTGGTGCGACTTCACTGCCTTCTTGCCCTCTGCCTGCTTAATGCTCTCGAGAATATCGGGGTAAATGGTTCCCTGTGCGAGAAAATCCACACCCTCAAGCTTTCTTGCCTCATCGGCAAATACCTCGATAAATTCCTTGCCGATGATCTTCCTCTTTTGCTCAGGATCCGAAACACCTGCCAAAAGATTCAAGAAACGGTCGGTTGCATCAACGTAAATAAGATTTGCATCGAGCTGGTTTCTAAACACCTCGACAACGTTCTCCGACTCATTTTTTCTCATCAGTCCGTGGTTCACGTGCACGCAGACCAACTGCTTTCCGATCGCCTTGATCAGAAGTGCGGCAACCACCGAGGAGTCAACGCCTCCCGAAAGTGCCAAAAGTACCTTTTTGTTTCCTACCTGTGCGCGAATCGCCGCAACCTGCTTCTCGATAAACGCATCAGCAAGTGCTTTCGTTGTGATTCGCTCCATCGTTTCGGGACGTCTGTTGTTTTCCATAAAATCTCTCCTCCTATATCGTTTCTTGCTGAAAGCAAGCAAATTTCCATTTTTTATTTTATCACAAAATCCGACAATCTACAAGTATTTTTTAGAAATTTTTTGAAACTTTTTGCTTTTTTCTTCGATTTACTTATGGTACTGCGTTCCCTTGTTGATCTGAAAGCACCGATAGATCACCTCGAGCAACAGTACTCGCATCAACTGATGCGGAAAAGTTAGTTTTGAGACCGAAAGCCGCATCTGAGCGACCATCTTTACTCTTTCCGAAAGACCGTACGAGCTTCCGATGATCAGACAGATCTCTCCGTTCGTCTCCGCCACACTTTCCAGTTTTTCAGCAAGTTCCTCCGAAGAAAGCTGTTTTCCCTCCACGCACATCGCGACGGTGTACGCTCTTGACGGGATCTGCGCCAAAATGCGCTCTGCCTCCTTATCAAGTGCCGCTCGAATCTCCGCCTCCGACGGACGATCCGAAAGCTTTTCTTCTCTGAGTTGAACCTCCTCAAAGCGACAAAAGGTCGAAAGCCGTTTCTGATATTCTGCCGCGGCACTTCGCCAATATTCTTCCTTCAGCGTACCAACGGTAATCAATTTTACACCAATCATTGTTCTCTCCTTTTAACCCAAGCGGGTCGGACAATCGGGTGCCGCAACACAAATACAAACACCGTCATCGCCCACCGCGCACACTGCTTCATTCAGAGCAAGATTCGGCTCGTTGTTTTCCTCGCTCAAATGCGCCAAAAGAATTGCCTTTGTTCCGCCCTCGGAAAGCTCCGAACAAAATGCCGCACTGTCGGCATTGGACAGGTGACCATAGCGAGAGGTAATCCGCTTTTTCAATTCATAGGGATACGGACCGTTTTTCAGCATTTCAAGGTCGTGATTCGATTCAAGCACCACGGCGTCACAACCAAGAAGTCCCTCTCGAACCTCATTCGATACGTATCCGAGGTCGGTTGCCACACCAATCGCGCAAGAACGCTCTCCGTCAAAAAACTCAATACGGTAGCCCACACTCATACGACTGTCGTGCGAGGTTCGGAAGGATCTCACCGTCAGCTCGCCCACCGTAACGCAAAAGCTTGGATCGTGCCGAATGAGGCGCGCGTGGATCGGAGCAGATGGTGTACGGTCAAAAATGACCGCAGATTCGCCTGTCATATGAATGGGAATCTCGTGATATTTTGCAAGAATCTCGAGTGCCGAGGTGTGATCGTGATGATCGTGCGTGACGAAAATCGCTTTGATCTCGGAAATATCCGATCCAATCTCACGCAGAGCATTACAAAGTGCTCTGGCACTCTTGCCTGCATCAATGAGAATCGCATCGTTGCCTACACGAACAAAGATAGAATTCCCCTTGGAACCCGAATATAGCGAAACAATTTTCCATTCTTTCATTGATTGCGCCTCATTTGGTAAACAAATCCATAAAAAACGGAAGTACAAACAACTCCACCGCATCGATTGCGAAGGTAAACACAAAAGCAAAAATGGGAATCAGCATCCAACGAGAACGAGCTTGACGTTTCTCGCCATCCTCGATAAACTCATTTTTTTGCTCTTCACTCCAATCGTCGGGAAGCATCTCGCGCGTCACGCCACGTCGGGAAAATCCCTTGTTATAAATCACATACGCCAACACAAATGCCACCGACGCAACCATATATGCGATCATCACAATCTCAAAATAGTAGAAATTCATCATCACGCGATAAAACAGAAACACGGCAAGCGTAACGAGAATTAAAAGAATCAATCGCTTCACCGCATCAGGGCTAGGCTTTTGAAATTTTTTGGTATTGTTCGACATGTTAAGTCTCCTTAAACTAAAATTTCCATCGCACTCTGCGATCGAATGCGAAGAACGGTGCAGGAATTCTCCCCAAACACTTGATTCATCTTGTCACAAAAATTCTCCACTGCCTCCAGAGGAACATACGCCTGAATCGTCCCCGCAAAACCGCCGCCGTGCACACGCCACGCGCCGCCGCAGGAAGCGAGAATCGACTCAGCAAGGCAAAGTGCCAGAGAAATTCCCTGCTCCGCGGGATTTTTTGCGGCATAAACGTTTTGCAGATAGCAGAAGGACGAGCGTCCAGAAGCAATGACCTCGGCAAGAAAAGCGTCAAAATTTTTGGAGAGAAGAAGTGCTTTCTGCCGTTCGACGCGTGCGTTTTCGGCAAAGAAATGGAGTGCGCGAAGCACGGCACGGTCTCCCATCTTTTCGCGAAGCTCCGAAATCGACGAGAGCACGTCCGCCTCGCTCAGCTCACGAAGCACTCGTTTGCCGAAAAATTCTGCCACCGCTTTCATTTCAGCGGGAACGGAGGCATAATCGTCGGTCAGATCGGCGTGATTTCCGCCCGTATTGACAATGCAAAGACGGTATCCCTTCTCGTCAAGGTCGAGATCCATCCGCTCAATGGCAGGATCGGAGGGTTCTTGGAAATCAATCGCAACGACACCGCCGAGCGCGCAAGCAAGCTGATCCATCAGCCCGCAGGGTTTTCCGAAGAAATCTCGTTCCGCCGACTGCGAAATTTTCGCAATCTCCACGAGACCGACGCGATCAGAATTATAAAACGAATTGAGAATCGTTCCAATCATATTCTCAAACACGGCAGAGGACGAAAGTCCCGAGCCTTTCGGAACATCGGAGGTGGTATAGGCATCAAAGCCACCAACCGCCCATCCGCGCGACAGAAATCCCACACAAACACCTGCAATCAAAGCCGATGACGTGCCGTAGCTCGCCTCGGACGGTGTGAGTAAAGCGGAAATCTCCACAATATCCTCGGAAAAACCGTGACTCTTGAGCTGAATCACAGAATCCTGACGCGGCGACGCAACGGCAATCATATCAAGATCCACCGAGGCGGCAATCACCTTGCCCAAATTATGGTCGGTATGATTTCCCGACAGCTCACTGCGCCCGGGGACCGAAAAAAGAGAAACCTCTCTGTTCTCGCCATACAGGGAAGAAAATCGTTCCACCGCGGCAAGATAACGCTCCACCTGCTCCTCGACACGATCCTCACCGTAAAGACGATCCAAGGTATTGTTTAATTTCCCCAATGAAATAAACTGAATCCACTCGAATGCTTTCACTTGTCATTCTCCTATCATAGGATAAAAATATTATCTTTTATTATATCATAGATAAAAAAACTGTGCAAGAGATTTTCACAACTTTTTTGTGATCTCCCTTGCAAAGAAATTCAAAATATAGTATAATAAGACAAGCAAAAAACGAAGAAAGGAGGCAAAGAATGAGTTATTTCAAAAAATTCACAAATTTCTGTGCAGGCTTTGCCGCATTCTCGGCACTTGCGTACGTCTTTTTCAAATTTATGGAATATACTCCGCGCGACAAAGCGGACGAGCTTCTCGGAATAAAGCAAAAGCTGAAACTCTTTTTTGATGCCACTGCGGTCGAAGAAGATTACCGACTCTATCTGCTCCTTGTCGGTTCTCTTTTATTCTCTGTTGCCATCGCCTGTCTCCTCAAAAAACTTCCTGCCATTTCCTTTGCTGCCTCGCTTCTCCCGCTTTCCCTCATTGCCACGATGATTGCCGACGGAAAGATCGCAGAGCACCCGATGCTGTATCTTCTGCTTGCAACGTTACACACAGCAGGAACTCTCTATGAATGTATCCGATACGACCGAGAAAACGGAACCCACAAAGCGCATCTCGCGGTCAATCTCTCAAGTACGCTCGCGGCACTCGGTACGCTATTTCTCTGGCGTTCGGCAAAAGATTTTTTCCCCGTTCCCAATCCTCATTACAGCTATTTAGAGCAAAAAATCCACGATTCTTTTCTGCTCAAGGAAGATCCTTCCATTCTTTGGAAAATTGCCCTGCTTCTTCTCGTAACGGTACTGCTGAGCCTGCTGTTTCGGGATATCTACTTTCTCGATGCCGCAATCGCACTTATCCCCGCCGCTTGGATGATTCCCAAATATTTTGCAGAAGAAATTCCCATTTGTGCAGAATTTCTCGTAACCCTCGTCACCGTCAATCTATTGGCAAGAATCGCATTGATGCTATCGCTCCCCCCTAAAAAAGAGAAAAATATTCCATAATCAACAATAATTACAAACACATATCGCCAAGCCGTCTTCTGAGGGAGAAGGCTTGGCGATAGTTATATTTTCCCCGCAAACCCGTAAGAGTCGACGATGTTTGCGAAGCAAACTCGCAACGAAGCGTAGCGAATTATCTTGCCATATCCTACGACGGTCCGTGCCGATGCGGGAGGATCATATCCTCCCCTACAAGGCTGGCGAGGACGTTCGATGCAGAAAGGTTCGCACCCCGCCAAAGGCTTCCCCCGAGAGGAAGCTGTCACGAAGTGACTGAAGGAGCCTGCGGGCAGAATGATATTTGCACAAATTCCATCGTCACGCTCACTCCTTCCGTCACCCTTCGCGTGCCACCTCGATGTTTTCGAAGAAAACTCGACGCCGCTTGCGGCATCACCTCCGAGAGGGAGGCTTGGTGGAGATTCGTTCCCTTGTTCGTTCCACCTTACCATACGAAAAGCCCCGAGGCTAAGCCTCGGGGCAAATTCTTTCATTGATGAGATCAATTAGTTTGCTGCTACGCCGTTTGCCCAATCCTGAACGGAACCGTCACCCTTTACAGGAGTGTTCACGATGAACTGTGCATCCTTCACAGCGTTGATCTTTGCGGTGATTGCCGTAGCAAATGCTGCCTGCTCTTCTGCCGTGGGAGCTTCGCCTGCTGCTGCCGTGAGAGCCAGCGTGTAAACACCCTTAGCCTCGCCGCCTGCTGCCGCTGCTGCTGCCTGAATTGCTGCATCATAGCCTGCTACTGCACCGTATACGCAAATGATCTTTGCCTCAGGGTTCCACAGACGGATCTTTGCGATCATTGCCTCGTAAGAAGCCTGGAATGCTTCTGCGTTGTTCTCAGTGTTTGCCTGATCGATTGCATAATCCTCTGCACCGACGTTGAGTACTACAACGTCAGCTGCGCGGTGGAACTTGTATGCAATGTCCGTGTTGCGGAGCGATGCCTTCGTGTAATCAGCAAGTGCCGACTTCAGGGTTGCACCCTCGGTTGCAACGATCGAATAGTCTGCCGTCAGAGCCTCTGCTACTGCCCATGCATATGCCTTCGTTACGTCACCGTTCTCGCCAAGTCCCTGACCCGTGGTCAGTCCGTCGCCGACAAACTCAACAACAAGATCCTTCTCTGCAGGAACAGCACCGAACGATCCGTTGAACTCGATTGCCGTCAGGTGTGCCGAAGCAACCTTAACGTCGGTAACCTTTACAAGCTTAATGGTGTGTGTGCCTGCTGCAATGTCTTCAAGAATGATCGACTCTTCTTCCATGCTACAGCCGATTCTTGCGTAACCGTTCTCGCCGTAAGCTTCGCCGTCTACCGTGATGTAGAACCAAATGTCATCCTCCTCTGCTCCGGTCGTCTCAAATCCGAGAATTACGTTGCCGTCCGTGAGGTTGATGTTCATTTCGATACCGGATCCTGCCCAGTCGAACCAATAGCCACCCTCATAACCGAGGTTTGCATTTCTCAAGCCAAGAAGCTTGATACCATCGCCAACTACTACGACGTCTTCATTGCCGCCGCCCTGGTTGCCGCCCTGGTTGCCACCCTGGTTTTCGCCACCCTGGTTGCCACCCTGGTTGCCGCCCTGGTTGCCGCCCTGGTTATTGTTGCCGCCATTGTTATCGTCTTTGTTATCATCGCCACCAGCAGGTGCTGTCGTTTCGGTGGGGGCGTCGGTTTCTGCAGGTTCAGATTCGCCTGCACATCCAACCACGCCAAGCACCATAACAGCCACCAACAGAATAGCAATCAATATACGTAAATATTTACTCATTTCTTTTTCTCCTTTTCTGTTCTTTCTGTGGCTTATTCAACGACTGCCGCCAAGCTTCCGTCGGTTGCTAACGTTCCCGCACCGGAATTGCCCGTGACTACTCTTCCATCGATCGTATAATTAAACGACCACTTTAATGAAAGCAGCTTTGTTCCGATGGGCAGAGGAACGTTCTTTACGGTAACAGCCATCAGCTTCTGCGCACCGAAGTCCTTCGTCGTGTGTGCTGCAATGCCGTTTGCTGCGTTTACTTCATCAAGAAGTGCAACGCTATCGAACGTGAATACTCTGTCACCGATCATCACAGTTGCACCAACTGCATCTGCCGATTCAATTGCGGCAAAACCGATGAAACGGATATTAACCTTACCGCCTTCCGAAGCAGACACTTTTACCGTTTCCAGCGAAGTAGATGCTGCAGCGAAAATCATATCGACGTAACCGTTTGCATCGTATGCTACCATTTGCTTTGCTTCGGCAGGAAGAACCTGTGCAATCCCTGCATCATAGTGAACTCGGTTATAATTAGTAACCTTGTTGGTCGAGTGGTCTCCGCAGCCAATATCCACTCCATTATAGTGAATACCGCCCTTACGGTTGTTGTGTGCAACAGCTACAAATTCACCCTGAACCGTAGTAATAACGTTATCTACGTGGAGATAAATCTCGTAAAATTTGTCGGCACCGGGTTTGTACTTAGGATCACAACTGTCATTTGCAGTATAGCCGGGAACCGCCGCTTTCAAACGGGTATGACCTGCGTAAGCAATAACACCGACACTACGAAGAGTGTCTTCGTTATATTCCAAATACTTTTCTGCCGAATATTCCATCGTGGGAAGCATTTTGTTGTGGGGGAACGCTGCATCTACGATCGTGTCGGAGAGATAAATTTCTGCACCTGCCATCGAAACGACACCAAAGACACCGCCTGCACCCTCTTCGTAGAGATTTACTTCGTCCTTGACACAGCCTGCAATCACGGTAGACTCAATGTAGCAATTATAAATGTTGACGTCACCGCGGTAGAAACGGCCGAGGTTGTCACCCGAAGAGTCACCCTCGCCGCACTGAGAAATCAAGCCGCCCACGTAGGTATAACGCTCGGGATTCGTAGCCGTACCGCCCAACTGATGAAGAACTGCATTCGTATAAATATTGGAGATATTAATTTCAGCAGCGATAACAGGGTTGCTCGCAAGTGTATAGTGAGTAACCTTCGAATCGGGTTCTACCGACTGGATCGTACCAATCAAACCGCCAATATTTGCAACCTTAGATGTTACATAGCAATCGACGACATTGATTTTATCAATGCCAACGTAAGAATAATCATAGGGAGAAAGCAGACCGATCAGAGGACCGATACCAACTGTACCACCCGAGTGAACGGCCGTATGAATGTCAAAATAGCACTTCTCGATCGTAATGTTTTCGATCTCGCAGTATCTGTCCTTACCAACGTTGATCTGACCGAACGTACCAAGGTAGTTCTCATACTGAACCATCCTACCGCCGCTGATCAGACAGTCAGACACCTCGGTATCAAAGCCCGTATCGATCGTACCGACCAAAAGACCCGTTCCGTGGGGAGCTTCACCGTAGTGCGCCCAGGTACCGCCTGCCGCAACGTCAGTATTAATTACCTGACAGTTGGTAATAGTTAACAATGCATCCGTTACTCCCTCTGCTGCCTGTGCATAGCCAAGAAGTCCGCCTGCCGTCTGCCAGGACATCGAGTTAAAGTTGTCACAAGGAACCGAAGAGTTCTGAATCGTAATGTTATCAAAGGTAACCGAACCTCTTGCCGCACCTGCAATAATACCGAACTCAACGTAGTCGGTAAAGTCGGAACATACAATATCTTCAACGATAACGTTCTTAATCTCCGCACCGTCCAGTGTTATTGCGGCAATCAATGCTTCGTTCACTCTTGCATTCTTGATCGTATGACCCTGTCCGTCAAAGGTTCCCGCAAACTCCTTGAAAAGCGTGGGGAAGGTCGGGGCAAATTCTTTTGCCTTGTCAAAGCCCGAAGTAGGCTTTCCGCCGTTACGACGAGGGAAGACACCTGCCGCTGTAAAACGCTCGGGGAACAGCAACTCCGTATATCCGCCTGCATTCAAATCTGCGCCAAGCTTTACGACAATTCCCGCAAAGTCTTTGTCAGATGCCGCGATCAGTTCCCAGTCTGCGAGGTTCATGATCACGTATTCCTCAGCAGTATCATAATTGCCGAGGTCGATCGTGGGAGCTTCGTCTGCGCTAACGGAGATCATTCCTGCGGGAATCATCGTCAGAAGCATAACAAGCACTACGATCAATGATAATGCTTTTTTGATACTTTTTTTCATAATTTCGTACCCTTTCCTTATAAATTTTTTATTGAAATTTCTTTCGTAATGATACGTTTATTATAGCAAAAAAACAAAACAAGATCAATAAATCAAAAGCAAAAAAGTAAAATTTGTAAGCTTCCACAATTTCTTTCCGCTTATTTTTTTCGATTTGCTCAGTTTTTGTATATATTGAACAAAAAAAAAAAAAAAAACAGGGGTATTTTAGTAATATATTATATAAACCTATCCTTTCTACACAATGTTGCATATTTTTTCTCAAATGGAGAAAGATAAATAAAAAAGCTTTGGAAGAGGGCAATCATATATGAGAGAACAGCCGACCGAAATTCTCGTTGATACTGAAAAGCTCAACTGTGTAAGCGAAGAAGAATGCTGTGAAAAGCTTCGCTCTATCGCAGAGCAAGACGCAGAGCAAAACATCTATGCGATCGTACGAAAGCGCGAAGAAATCAAGGCAGTCTACCGTGCTGCCGTTTACGGTGAAATTTCTCTGCTCTTAGGGAACGTCTTTAACAAAGAAAATGCAGAAACCGCAAAGGTCGCGGCAAATCTCGCCTTTCGAGAGCTCTTGGAAGAGAACCACGAATTTAACGGATTTATTCGGAAGGGAATTTTCATCGACACCCCGCTCGCTCTTCTTTCCCATATTCCGACAGAGGGATTTGATTTTTTTTGCTACGATGCAGAAAAGCTTTCTCTTCTCCTCGCGGAACAAAAAAAGACAGTGCACACACACAGAAAAGTGCTCGACACTGTCATCGAAAAAAACATCAACAATTCCCTTCCTATCCAAATAATCCAATCCAAAATAAAAATCGATCAAGGAATTTGGGTGTTTGGGGAAAGATTATAAAAAGCATAAGGGATTCGTTCTTGATTTTTGCTCAACGTTTCGGATATTATCTTTTGTAATGTTTCGCAAAAATCTTCGGTCACCGTTCACAAAACAACTCACTGGGTTGTTTTGTTCACTGCGTTCGAATCCCTATTTTAATGCCGAAGCAAAAAGAAGCATCCTCAAAAGAGGATGCTTCTTTTTGGCACGGCGTAAGGGATTCGAACCCCCGACCTTTTGGTTCGTAGCCAAACACTCTATCCAGCTGAGCTAACGCCGCATACACTCAAAACGGTTACCCGTTTGTTTCGTGCCTATATATTATATCATATATTTTTCGTTTGTCAATACCTTTTTTGAAAAAAATTTTATTTTTTAAAAATAAAAGGGACCGCGACCGCGGTCCCTTTTATTTGCTCGTAATTTGAAATATCAATTTTATTTTGATACGGCAACCTTACTGAGCGTTCTTCATCTCCTCGAAGCAAGCACTGCAGTAAACAGGTCTGTCGTTGGAAGGCTGGAAAATAACCTTTGCAACGCCGCCGCACTTAGCGCACGTGGTCTCGAAGTATTCACGCGGAGCTCTTCCTGCGTTCTTCTTAGCATCACGGCAAGCCTTGCAGCTCTTCGGCTTATTCATAAAGCCCTTTTCCTTGTAGAATCTCTGCTCGCCTGCAGTGAACACGAATTCGTTACCGCACTCCTTGCAAACCAGAGTTTCGTCGACAAACTCGTCTTCAGTGATTTCTCCGAACTTTACTTCTTCGTTCATGATTTTACCTCGCTTTGTAAAATGGTTTTATATCTGATCGGTTTCCCGAATCATTCATTAATTTATATAAGGTCACGCAAGCACCGCTCTGAGCTTTTTCCGAATTCGGTAAATTGCATTGGCAATCGCCTTTTCGTCACGCCCAACCAACGCTCCAATCTCCTTGGCAGTTCGTCCCGACAAATAGAGATTCCACACCCGATATTCAAAATCCGAAAGATTTTCACGAATGACCGCATAAAGCGCGCCCAACCGCTCCTGCTCCAAAACTTTTGCTACGGGGTCTTCCTCGTGTGATTCCGCGTCCGTAATGGGATTCGTTTGGTCGGAAAGCTCTTCCACTTCAATAGGGTACTTCTTCACACGCAACTTGGAGACAAGCGCATTGAATATACAAATCTTTGCGTACAGTCCGAATTCCACGTCCCTTTGCGAAAGATCATACGACATCACAGAACGGTAAAACGCCACCGCCGCTTCCTGCCGCAAATCCTCTCTCGGCAACTCCATCCGCTCTTCCTTCGAAAATTTCGCTACGAGAGATTCGAGGAGAGGCTGATACTGTGCCAAAAGCTCGTCAAACGCAGCTTCATCCCCTGCCCGAAATCGGCAAATCAGGTCAAAAACTCTGTCAACTCCCCCTTGGAACTTTTCCATTCTTCCTCCGTTACGCAAATATATGCGCCTAATGATAATTATATCATAAAATTGTATAATGTCAAGAGCGTTTTGAAAATATTTTTTGTTAGATTTACACGAAAAATGTCATTTGAGGGCAATTTCAACAAAAATCCGTTGCCCTTCTTGGTGAAAAAAATGAACAAATCGTAAAACCTTCGTGAATATTCACAGTTTTTTATTTGAAAAATCGGCAAACTGTCCATAAATATCAACTCTCATCAAAATTAATCAAATAAATAGTTCACGTTGCCCGACATCAGTGCCAGCACTCCGCGGTAGACTGCCTCGGGGCGATCGTAAAAATTCGCTTTCATTCGCTCCGCACGGTCTTTGGTATCGACCACAAGCGACTGCGAAAAAATACAAGTCTTATTTTCTTCAAAGAAACAGCTAACACGATATCGGAAATCATCCGTTTCTTCAATGATACATTTCGACACAATATTTCGTTTTTTAAAATTTAAATAACGAAGTGCCGCCGAAAGAGAGCGATCGAGCATACTCGGGAGAATATCACTTTTCAACTCTCTGGCAACCACTCTTCCCTTTTCAGTAACAGAATAAAGCTCTTGTCCGTTCTCGTTGATTTTTACAACAAGCCCCCCGTCAATCATTTCCCCGAATGCCTCAGCAAAATCGAGATACATCACGTAATCTGTCTGCATTACGATATCATTGATCGTTACAAAATCCAATGGATAGTTGATATTCTCCATCAAATACAGAACGAAAATTTTAATATTTCTTACACTTTCAATCGTAGCACTCATTTCTCTTGTGTCTCCTCACGTTTGGTGAAAAAATCCTTGTACAAAAGAATTATAACATATTTTAAAGTTTTTTTCAAGTTTTATTTGCATTTTCCGAGATTTTGTGGTATAATACTCCTATATTTCCATTTTTTATTTTTGTGAGGAAGAATTATGATCCATATTGCTATTCTTGGTTTTGGAGTCGTTGGCTCTGGAACCGCTGAGGTTTTGACCGAAAACAAGGCGATCATCGAAGAGCGTCTTGGCTGTGAATATAACATCAAATACATTCTCGATCTGCGCGATTTTCCCGACAGCCCCTTCGGCTCTCTCGTAACGCACAGCTTCGACGATATTCTGAACGATCCCGAGGTTACCGTCGTTGCCGAAATGATGGGCGGTTCGCATCCTGCGTACGACTTTACCAAGGCGTGTCTCGAGGCAGGAAAGAGCGTCGTCACCTCGAACAAAGAGGTGGTTTCGACCTTTGGTGTCGAGCTCTGCGAGATTGCTCGCAAGAACGGCGTGCGCTACCTCTTTGAGGCAAGCGTTGGTGGCGGAATCCCCGTCATCCGTCCGATGATCAACGACCTTGCGTCGAATCAGATCGGCAAGATCAGCGGAATTCTCAATGGTACGACCAACTATATTCTGACCTCGATGCGCGACCAAGGTGCTTCGTTTGAAGACGCGCTCAAAGAGGCGCAGAAACTCGGATATGCCGAAGCAAATCCCTCCGCCGACGTCGACGGTATCGATGCGGCGAGAAAAATCGTCATTCTGGCGGCACTCGCTTCGGGCAAGCTGCTCGATCCCAAGTCGATTCCTACCGAAGGTATCACCAAGATCACGCTGACCGATACGAAGATCGCGCAAGAGTTTGGATACAGTGTCAAGCTGATCGGACATGCCGAGGTCAAGGACGGAAAGCTTCTCGCATTCGTTTCTCCCCGAATGGTGCCCGCGTGCAATCCTCTGTCGAGAATTGACGGTGTGTTCAATGGAATTCTCGTGACCGCCAATATGGTCGGTGACGTGATGTTCTACGGCCCCGGTGCCGGAAAGCTGCCCACGGCAAGTGCCGTCGTGGCGGATATCATCGATATTATTGCCAACCGCAACACCGAGCCGAAACCCATTGTTTGGGAAGAAGCAACCGATACCGATCAGATGGCAATGGACAGCTACGAATGCAGAAGAATGTTTATCGTCAAGTATGACAGCGAAAACCGTCTGCCGAACTTCCCCGCCCGTCAAGTTATCAGCATCGACGGTGCATGCGGACTTCTGACCGATGTTTTGTCCGAAACCGATGCAACAGCACTGGCAGCCTCCTTGGGCGATCAGCTTCTTTCGGTTTATCGAGTACTTTAATCATAAAGATTCAGGGCGAGAAATCTCGCCCTCTTTCTTTTCAAAAAAAGAAACCCCCACTATACTTTTTGATAATTTTATGATATACTGATAAAAAGATTTGATCCATCCGATTTTTTAATATTTCAGGAGGAAGTAAGGAGATCTCGGAGTGACAAAACAAGAATTCCTACATATGTGTTTGGGTTCCTATGGAACTGAGCCGGACTATCCGTTTGACGAGGATTTCGAGACAGCCGTACTCAGGCACACGGATAACCGCAAGTGGTATGCTCTTGTGATGCGTGTATCACGGCGTAAATTCGGGTTCGAGAGCGACGAGGTCATCGACGTTGTGAACCTCAAACTGCCGACCGAAATGTTCGGCTCGTTCGGTGCCGCCGAAGGCATCTATCCCGCGTATCACATGAACAAGCTCCATTGGATCTCGGTGCTCCTGCCCGACGCACCCGAGGACGTGGTGGTGTTTCTCACGAACGCAAGCTTTGAAGCGACAAAACCCAAGAGAAAGCAGAGAACGAAAAACGGGAATCTTGTTCTGAATCACAAGAGAAAATGATATAAAATCCAGATAAATAAGAATTTGACGAGGAAAACGATGAGCAACACCCCACAGGGTTGTTTTGCTCACTGCGTTCGAATCCCTATTTATATTCTCAGCAAAGCAAAAACGGAACGCCGATTGGCATTCCGTCTTGCTTTGGCGGAGAGGGGGGATTCGCCCCACATGCGCTTTCGCGCAAACTGATTTCGAGAAATCGGGGTGGTGTCACAATCCGTCCCTCTGCGTCCCTAATTTTCTAAAAATCCACCGTTTTTTTCGCTTTTCTTCTGCCCATCTGTCAGATCTTTCGGAAAAGTGATAGAAAAGTGATAGAAAGCAAGGTTTTGTCGTCACTCGATTTACATATATTTTATAGTTTTTTTGCCACGATAACGGCGAACTTAAGGTTTGAGTAAACGCTCTCGGCAATCTCAAATCCTGCCGATTTCAGCATTTCGATCTCTTCATTTACCGAACACTCGCGGTCAAGCTTTTTGCGCTCACGCCAAAGAGCGATATCCTTTTCGGAAAGCCCACTGTGTAGCATCTGATCCTCCCAACAAGCGCCGATCATGTCGTTTATCATTGGAGTCTCAGCGCAGAACTGATCGTAATTGATAAAGAGCGCGCCTGACGGAAGCTTTTCGTAAATGCGTTTGAATAGCGCTTGCTTGTCGCTATGCTCCAAATGGTGAATAGAGAGTGCCGATATAATGAGATTGAACTCCTCCTCGGGCAACTCCTTGGTATAATCCATCGCGCGATAGGAAACACTTGAAAGACCCTTGAAGCGTTCCTTTGCGACACCGAGCATCTCCTCGGCAATATCGACAAGGACGTATTCCGCATCTTGAAATTGTCGATACCAAAAGTACGAGAGAAGTCCCGTACCCGCTCCAAGATCAAGCACGCGCTTCGGTGCGGAAATACTCGCAGCTATCATTTTCGTGGTGGCATCGTAATAACCGTCGAAGTCGGGAATGAATCTTCTTCTGTTTGCGTCATATTCCTTTGCTATAAGATTAAATTGTTCCTCAATGTTCATTTGTGTCAATGTCTCCTGTTGTTTAGACTTTTGCATAATAATCACCATATTAAATTATATCAGAAAATCTCGTATATTTCAATACTTCCGCTGGACTTTTCCGTCCTTCTGTGATGAGCTCTCATTTTTTCGGGAAAGTGATAGAAAACAAGGTTTAGTCGTCACTAAAACACATTGAATTTTTTGAAAAAATATGATATAATATCCTTACATACTTTGACAATCGTGAGGGATTTAGCAATGAACAATGTAACAATACGTTTAGAAACCGAAAAAGATTATAGAGCAGTTGAGGAGCTTACACGCGAGGCGTTTTGGAATGTTTACGTCCCCGGTGCGAGTGAGCACTATTTTGTGCATATGATGCGCAATCACCCAGACTTTATTCCCGAGCTTGCATTCGTGCTTGAGCTTGACGGCAAGATTATCGGAAACATTATGTATACAAAGGCGTGGCTTGAGGACGAGAACGGTGAGCGCAAGGAGATCCTTTCCTTCGGACCGCTTTGCGTCGCACCCGAATATCAGAGACAGCGACTCGGCAAGCTTCTCATTGAACATTCCTTTGAAGTCGCACGAAAGATGGGCTACGACGTGAACATCAACTTTGGCAATCCCGGAAACTACGTAAGCCGCGGATTTGTGAGCTGCAAGAAAAAGAACGTAAGCTTTGTTGTGGACGGTAACTATCCAACGGCACTCCTCGTCTGTGAACTTGTGCCGAACGTACTTGACGGCAAAAAGTGGATGTACATCGCCTCCACCGCCGCTGATTGTTGCGATGATGAAGCCGCCGTCGCTGCATTTGATGCAACCTTCCCGCCAAAGGAAAAGAAATGGATGCCCAGTCAAGAGGAGTTCTATATCTACAGACATTCCTCGGTGGTAAGATAAGAATAGCCGATGAGGTTTCTTTCGATTCCTCATCGGCATTTTTTATTCAACCTTTAAAATATTGATTTTCTCTTTCTTTAGCATAAACGCATACGCGACAAGAGATACGATACTATCAAAAGCATTGCCGATACCAAACAACAATGCAATGCCCGTAAGCGTTGGAGTCCATACGTTTGTCGCATAAAAAACAAATGCAATGCCGTAATAAATTGTATTCGTTACAACCGACTCAAAGAGCATATAGTTCGTTTTGCCGAGTCCGTAGAATGTGGAGTCAAACACATTCTGCACCGCGTACAGCACGTAGAAGCCCACGAGAAGCATGACAAGACCAAAGAGTTTATCCACGTCGGTAAAGCCAAGCACATGAGTCATAAACGGCTTCCACGCGGGGATAGTCGCAAACCACAGAGCCGAAATAATCGCAGTGATACCGAAATAGCCGAGCGAGTTGCGACGGATATTCTCCTTGTCGGTTGCGACCTCTTGCTTGATAAGCTCGCCGAGTTGAAGCACGGGCAGAAGCAGCCAGCCCCAAATGAAGTTGTTGGCAACCCAATACGTGCCTTGTTCTCCAACCACGTTGACCATTCGCGCGATCATCACCATATAGGCAATGTTACGAACAAGAGATTCTACTCCCGAAATGCCACCGACCTTGGAAAACTCCTTCGCCCACGCGAAGTCGAGCTTTTCTTTTGCAAAGACATTGATCTCTTCCTTTGCAAGAAGCGTGAGCGACACAACGAGAAGAAGCGCATTAACGATGATGTTGGAATATCCGATTCCGTTGACACCAAGATTTGCCGAGACAGGCAAGGAGGAAACAAGGAATGTGTCAGACACAAGGCAAAGCACGAGCTTTACACCGGTGAGCGCGTAAAGGCATTTGCTATTGTTGACGGTTACAAGCGCCACGAGCGCAAACTGTGTGAGTATCGAGAAAATGTTTGCGACGCTCTCAATACGTATGTAGGATGCCGAAGCTTCAATGATACTTGTATCAGTAGCCATCAGTTTTAGCATTGGTTCTGCAAAGATAAGCACCACGGCGGAAAGAACGGCATACACACCGAGCGAAATCAGCATACCCGTTCGCACACGGTTTGAAAACTCAGATTTATCTTTTTTTACATTAGCAATAAAATGAAAAAGCGGCAATATAATCGCTTCTTTCATCACCTCATAAAGCAGATTCACCCAAGAGAGCTGACCTGCGATTGAGAACGACCACTCGCCCGGCAACTGACCGAGGAAGAACACTCGCACCGTGGTGTAGATTGTCGGCGCAAGTCCGAGCACGAGGAGTGCAAAAAAAAGTTTATAATTGATCTGTTTAAATGATTTTATAACTTTTTGTATCATCATAAATCCTTTCTTCTAGTATTCTAAATATAAGTTTTTTTGATTTTCTCTACACAATTTTGACACAGAGGAAAATCGTGATCACATTCCACAAATGTTCCGCAACGCTTGCACACAGTTCTTTCCGGACGAATCACAACTGAATTGTTCTCAAGCGTAATAACGACCGGGGTTTCATTTTCAAGCTTTAATTCTTTACGAAAGGGTTTGGGAATAACAATTCTACCGAGATCGTCAACTTTTGGTTTTTTCATGTTAATTTCTTAAACTATCAATTTGAATGTTGATTGCCTTTGCCTTTCTTCTTAAAGTATCGTTCTTGATTTTATCGCAATCCTCCACATATGGTACAAAGCCTAAGGGACATGCCCTACGCCGACTTTTTAATTGAATAACCATTGCGTGAAAGTAAAAATCATTTGCAACCTCAAACTTACATTTGTAATCTTTTATAATATCATTAATTTCATTTACAACTTGTTCTCCATACTCAAGCAAAACTTCCAATGCATCGTAAAAGTCTTCTGCTATGCAGAGACTAAGCAAATAATTAAAGCCAAAGAAAACTGTGGGAATTGAATAGACCGTATTTTTTAAATACTGAGAATCTTCGGTTAGCTCCCAAGTTCCGCTAAATTCTTTTCTCTCTGATTCTGAAAAAACTCTCTTTTGGGCTAACCAGTTTAGTATTTTTTTTGTTTTTAAAATACATAATATTATATCTTTTTCTCTTAATAAAGAAGAATGATTGTAAAACACAGATATCGAGCTTTCGTATCCGTAAGGATCTTTTCCAAATGCCTTTATAAACATATCTGTGTCATCATTTTCGATAATCATCTTGGTTAAAATTATATCATTTTTCTCTGTATCACAATTTAATGAAAGCGTTCCATTCTTGGACTCGGATTTTATTGGATATCCATACCCTTTTTCGATTGCGATTTTAAAAGCAGAATAATTCTTAAATTCAATCACATAATCAATAAAAGATTTTCCATATTCATCAGTAGTATGTAGCCAAACATCAGCCTCATAATTTCCAAACAATCTATCAATAATATTGGGATCACCGCTTTTTGCCGCAGAATATGACGTGGGTCTGTCTCCATATTCATTAGTAATATCTGCTCCTCTTAATATTGCCTCAACAGACACATTCAATATTTTAGATAATAACAGAAGATAATGTTTTCCAGGTTCTTGATCGCTCTTGAACCACTTATTTACATATCCTTTATATTGTTCATAATCCTTTTCTCCACACTCTTTCCCATTTTCCAATGCAATCGCGCTTGCGATAGCTTTGGCAAGGTCAATCTGGGGTCTATCCCCCCACTTTTGTTTGATATATTCGTTTGTAGAATTCATTTTTATAACCTCCTAAAGCTTTTGTAAATACATTTTATCACGCGATTGTTACTTTGTCAACTATGATTGGTAGAATTTTTTAAACTATTTTTTCTACCGAATTTTTAAAAAAACTTAAAATTTAAAAATTTATAGTAGATAAAAGTAAACCGCCTTGTTTTTAGAAAATTATTTTCAAAAAGCGCTGGACTTTTCCGTCCTTCTGTGATATTGTTGTGTTGCAACCTTACGGTACGTTCGTCGGCAAACTAACATACCGAAAGGAAAACTAAAATGACAAACGAAGAAAAGCGCGAAGCTGTCGCAAGGCTTCTCAAAAACGCCCCCGACGTGCTAACGCCAAGAGAGGTGGCAAAGTGGTCACGCTATGGCAGAAACACCGTGTACGCTATGCTAAAGGACAGAACTCTCCCCGGATACGTCTTCCGTGGGAGCTACCTTGTGGGTAAAGAGGACCTTATCGACTTTATGGTCGAGCATACCGACGATATCGCCCACCGTTACCACGTAAAAGGGGGTGACGAGCGTGGATCATGACCTCATAAGGCTTACGTACCCCGAATACGTTACAGTCGAACAGATGGCGAAAATTCTGCATCTGAGCAAACGAAAATGCTCGTGGATGCTGCAGAACGGCATACTGCCTTGCAAGGACAGCGGAAAGAAAACAAGGCAATATAAGATACGACGAGATGATGTCATCACCTGTCTTGAAAATCTGCACACCTACGATATCCCACGGATGTTCTCGACTGTCCCAAACTCACCGCAGATACGAATTTTGACAGACGAGGAAATCAAAAAATATACTATCTTTCTCCTCCGCAAATGGAGCCTCGAGCCGAACCCGATGACCGACGTTCAGGTCGCCGAGCTTCTCGGATATAACCTCGGCTCTGTGCAAAGGTGGCTGAACAACGAATACCTCCGCGCCGCCAAAGCCCACGGCGTCTGGTGCATCCCTAAACGCTGGCTCGCCGACTTCTGCTGCCACTACGGTTACCGCATAGTCAAAAAGAGCGAGAAGCATATAGAGCTCGAAAGGGAGTTCTTTAAGTAGCACAAGCCCGAACCAAAAGTTCGGGCTATATTTTTACCAAATATTTCGACAAATAATATCAAAACGCATTGACAATCACACAATTTTGTGATATACTTACGTATATACTTAAGTAGCAAAATCGGAGGTCTGTATGTTGCTGAAATATCAGTTCCCAGCTGTTAAGGGAAATCAGGCAGGTAAAGAATATTATATATGCATGGTTCCTCTCGGATTGTTAAGCAAAATCTTCATTTCTGACAACGGAGATGTTGCTCCCGAACACCGTGCACAACGCAAACTGAATGAGTTGAGAATTCCCGAAATTAAAGAGTATATCCTCAATAACAGAGATTCTTATGTCTTTTCTGCACTGGCGGCTTCTATTGATGGTGATGCGAATTTTGTTCCGATGCAAGATGGTGCTCAAGTAGGTGTTCTCGAGGTTGATATGGATGCATCGTTTTTAATCAATGATGGTCAGCACCGCAAGGCGGCTATTGATGCGGCATTGGCTGAAGATGAGACGTTGAAAAATGAAACAATTTCTGTGGTTATGTATAAAGATCAGGGCTTACAGCGTAGCCAACAGATGTTTACGGACTTGAACAAGCACGCTGTAACGACCTCGAAATCATTGAATACACTTTACGAATCTAAGGATCCGACCGCGTTGATCACAAAGAACGTAATTAACGGCATCAATTTCTTGCGTAAATACACTGATAAAGAAAAAGACAATCTGAGCAAGTTCTCTTCGAACATTTTTACTCTTAACACATTCTACACCGCTCATAAGAGAATTACTAAAATAATCGGTACTTCCTCGAAAGCAGAAAAAACGATTATGTCTTTTTGGAACAATGTCGTTTCAAATATGCATGAGTGGAATGAGATGGATGCGGGTGAGTTGAGCAAAAAGAGTTTGAGAGAAGATTACATTACCACACAAGGATTGATCATTCTTGCGTTCGGCAGACTTTGCGAATTCTATTGTGCAAATCCCTCTATCGATATGGTGAAAACGCTTAAAAGCTTGAAAAAGATTGACTGGCTCCGCAACAATGAAGCCAGCTGGATGAACCGCGCAATCAAGCCTAACGGAAAAATCAACAGAAACGAACAAGGCATTTTCCTTACTTACATAGAAATAAAGAGATTATTAGATCTCCCGATTTCCGATGATGAGCTAAAAAAAGAAAAGTTATTATTGGGGTAAAATTTAATGGGACCTTATACTGGAAAATTCCAAGCATTTGAAGATATCATAAAAGAAATTATGGTTGTCTATAAGCACGATGAACGTCCGTGGCTTATAGGATATAGCGGTGGTAAAGACTCCACCCTTCTTGTCAGCCTTGTTTACGAGGCGATGAAGCGATTAAAAATGGCAGGCTCTGAATTGAGTAAAACTATATATGTTATTACATCGGATACGATGGTTGAAAACCCTATCGTAAAAGATTATATGCATTCTTCCTCCGACAGCATCAATCGTGCAGCTCGTAGAGACAGATTGAATATCCAAGCATCCGTTATCTATCCCGAGGATGATCAAACCTTCTGGAGTCGCGTTATAGGATTGGGATATCCTACGCCCGAGCCTCCCGGATTCAGATGGTGTACCGAACGTTTGAAGATCAACCCGATGAACAAATTTGTAAACGAGCGCATTAAGGAAAGCAAAGAGATTGTTATCCTTCTCGGTGTTAGAAAAGGTGAAAGCCTTACTCGACTGAAGACTATCACAGCGAGAGAGATTGAAAACAAACTTCTCAATATGCACAATGATATTCCCAACGCATATGTTTACAATCCAATTACTGAAGTTCCTAACGATTTGGTATGGGAATTTTTGCTAAATCCCGATGAGGACTGCAAGAGTCCTTGGGGCACTGATATGAAATATCTCTTCAATCTTTATCAAGGTGAATCCCTTGGAGAAGAACAGAGTGTTCTTGGCGAGGTTGATAGAGAAAAAATTCCCGTTACAGGCAACTCTCGTTTTGGTTGCTGGTGCTGTACCATGGTCAAGGAAGATAAGTCCTTGCAGAACTTTATTGACAAATCAAGCGGCGAGGATAAGAGAAGGTTAATTCTGCTCCGCGATTTTAGAAACAAGCTTCTCGAAATGCGCGAAGATAGCCAAATGCGTGACAACAAGCGTCGCAACGGAACAGTTTATAAAAAGGCTGACGGAACATTTGGTATGGGTCCGTTTACCCTTGAAGCGAGACGTCAGATTTTGGAAGGCCTTCTGCAACTTGAAATCGATACCGGATTAGAGCTCATTACTATGGGAGAGCTTAAAACAATCGATAAAATGTGGGATGAAGAAGGAGATCTTACCTGCAGAAGATTGGTAGACACCTACTATAAGGTAAAAGGCAAAAATCTACCATGGGATCCATACAAAGCTCCTCGATTCGACGAAGAAGCAATAGTAGCCATTGAAGAAGTTGCTGCAAAATTTGACATTCCTGTCGAGCTTATCACTAAACTTATTGTTTCTGTAGATGAAAACAAACATATTACTCGAAACAATAAGCTTCAAAAGGCATTTGACCAAATTATTAGCCAAAACTGGTTGCACTATAATTCGATAGAAAGGGCCTTTGATCATGAAGATTAAACAAATAAAACTGACCAACATTGGCCCATACATTAACGAGAACAAATTTGATTTTGATTTGTCTGATAGTGTACGTAGAATGATTTTGGTCGGTGGCAAAAATGGCGCTGGAAAAACCACCCTGTTCAAAGCCATCAAAACATGTCTGTACGGTTGTGTGGCATATGGATTTGAAGCAATTAATGCTAAATACTACGCAGAAGTTGAGAAAATCATCAACGCTAATGAGAAACTGAAAAAAGTAGGCGAAGCCGGCGTTACAATCGACCTCGTTCTTGATGATGGTAAATACGATACCACTTACACATTTGTTCGCCAATGGCGTGTAGCCGGAAAACGGATTACTGAAACCTTTGATGTGTATAGAGAAGGAGAGCTTTTAGATCTCACAGAACGAGGCGACTTTGAAAGCTATATTCTCCATCTTTTGCCGCCCAACCTCTTCCGCTTCTATTTCTTCGATGGTGAGCGTTTGAGTGATTTTGTGTTCAACGGAAATAAAGATTCTGACTTTAGAGAAGCTTTTTTGAAACTGTGTAATCTTGATACTATGGAAATAATTCGTAGCAATTTCCGTAGAATATCACGCGGAGCGGCACAAGATAGCCAAGCATCTGCAACAGAATATGATACCTGTCTCAGAGACGATATACTTGCCCAAGGAAGAATTGATTCAGCGCAAGAAGAATACAACGAGCATTCCAACGAGATTCAAAACATCGATGAAAGTTTGGCTGTGTTGGAAAAGGCGTACTCCAAAGGTGGCGGTATATCTAAAAAAGAATGGAAAAATATGCAGGAACAGTTGGCAAAAGAGGAAGTTAAGCGCGAAGAAAAGCGAAAGTGGCTTAAAGACGTTGCAAACAATACTCTCCCATTCATTATTCTCAGAGATCAATTACTTGAACTCAAAGACCAAATTATGCTGGAGCATAAAGCTCAGGTTGATGCAAATGTAAAGGATACTATTGATACTCCCGCTATTCACGCTATTATTTCCAAAGTTCTGGATGATGCACAGATTGAACTTTCCAATGATATTACTGATAAAATCATTTCGGAAATATGTGACTATACAAGTAGTACAGAAAAAATTACACCCATTTTAAATCTTTCGAATTTAGATCGTTATGAACTGAATTCTAAGATTAATTCTTTGACAGCATTTGATATTGACAGGATAAAAAAGGCAACTGAAGACATCGAAGCCTCGTTACAGCACACAAAGCGCATACGCAAAAAAATGGAGAAAAGCAGCATTGATAACTATGATGAATATCTTCAGAAAAAGAGTGAGTTGAACGAAGAAAAGGCTAAACGCACAAGTAAACTTCTGGAAATTGAAAAAGAAATACAGCAATTAAAATCTGCGAAAGCAGTAACTGCATCAAGACTCGCCAAGGCAAAAGCAAACTATGAAGCAACATTGAAAAAACGCTCTATTAACGATATTTCTGCAAGAGCGCTCCTTGCATTTGACGAATTACAAGATGTATTATATGCCAAGAGTATTAAAGCTGTGGAGCATCAATTCCAAGTACATTTTAGCGCTCTTATTAACAAATCCGACTTGATAGATGGTATCCATATCGATGACAATTTGAATGTTCTTCCTTACAAGAACAAGCATTTCTACGCAAGCGATATAAGAAGAACACTTAATACTAACGGTGAGGAATATATCATTGCTCAAATTGGATTCCACGCATTTGAGATTCTAAAAGAAAAACTCAAAAGCGGTGACGTAGAATTTGAATTGCCCGTGGAAGTTAAGCAACAGCTCTCCGCAGGTGAAAAACAGATCTTTGTTATGGCACTCTATCAAGCGCTTTCACATCTAAACAAGATCAACGTTCCCTATATCATTGATACGCCTTTTGCCCGTATCGATAAAGAACATCGAAGCAATATTCTCGAACACTTCTTCAAGGAGCTCAAAGGGCAGATCATTATTCTTTCGACCGACGAAGAAATCGTATCGAATTATATGGATGTTGTATCTGATGTTATCTCTAACACTTTCGTACTCAATCACACCGCACTTGGCAACACCGAGATTTTGTCCGGCACTTATTTTGGAGGTAGATCATGACAAATAAACTTCATACCTCGATGCAAACACAAGAAATCTTCTTTGCACTCGGACAATCTTTAGGTCTTCAACCGTATATTCTTTCCAAACTTGCGATAGCGTTGTCTATTCGCCAAGGAAAATTGAAAAAGACTGATTATGAAACCGATAATAACGGTTTGGAACTCAGCAGACAGACGATTTTCGGAGATCATGACCTTATCTTCAAAACATTGATTATAAACTGTGAAAACAAAGCAATGTGTGAAGAAGATTATTTTCCCAGTGCGGTAAAAGCTCATCTTGACAGAGGTGCAAAATTACTTGAAGACGAAAAGCGCTACAGCAAAGACTTTTATAACCATCTGTGTCATCTTGACACAAATATCTAAAGGAGGTAGTAGTCTATGGAATATCCCAAGGTGAAACCATGCTTAAATACATCTGAAAATGACTTGGTACAAGAATTGTATCAACCCTGTCTGCAGTGGGCAAGCCGTTTTGACCGAGGCGTAGGCTACTTCACAACAGGGTGGCTCACCCATAATGTCGCGGGCTTGAGCAATTTTGCGTCTCGCGGTGGTGTAATGCGTTTGATAACCAGCCCCATCCTTTCAAATGACGATTCCGATGCAATTATTTTAGCCAATGAAGAAGATCACAGTGCATACGCAAAATTTGAGAAAGCGCTTTCTCAAAATGTTGATGTTCTGAAAGCTGAAATGGAATCGGATATTTTGAATGCGTTCTCTTGGATGCTTTACGATGGAATCATTGAAATGAAATTCGCTATACCTTGCAAAAAACTTGGAAATGGTGATTTTCATGACAAATTTGGCGTTTTCTATAAGGACGGCGAAGCTCTTTCGTTCTCGGGCTCTATCAACGATAGCATCCATGGCTTTCAGAATTATGAAAGCATAAAGGTGTTCAAGACATGGGCTGGAACTAAGGAGTACGTTGAGTCTGACGCGGAAAGGTTCAATCGTCTGTGGTATTGTAAAGATACCAATCTGAAAATTTATACCACTCCCGAGGCGATCAAGCAAAAGATTTTCAAGTTGCGTACAGCGGATAGACCTTATCACCTTGCCAAAAAGCCAAATAACAAGTGGGCGCATCAAGATAAGGCAGTATCGTGCTTTATGGAAAAGGAGCATGGTATATTGGCAATGGCAACGGGTACAGGTAAAACTGTAACTGCCATGAAAATTATCAACAAGCTCTTCGAAGAAAACAGAATTCGCAGAGTTGTTATCACAATGTTTGGCAACGATTTGCTCGATCAATGGGCAAAACAGATGCGTGATAACTATAAGAATAAACAAATTTATTATCAGTACGAGGCACATAAGGATCTCAACAAATTCATTATGCATCCGGATAACGCTATCCTTCTCATTTCACGTGATGCTGGCAATCTGACAAAATTGCTTAATCTTCTCGGCCGTATGCCCGGAGATTATAAAAATGACACGCTCTTCATTTTTGACGAGGTTCATGGAGCCGGTTCTAACTCATTTGTTGAGAATCTGACCGGTCGCATCTCTCCATACAGATATCGCCTCGGCTTGAGTGCAACACCAGAACGAGAGTATGATGATGAGGGGAATAACTTCATTCAAACGGAAATTGGTGAAATAATCTTCACCTTCTCTCTCGATGATGCTATCCGAAAAGGCATTTTGTGTGAGTTCGATTATATTCCTCTGCCTTATGTCTTAACTGAAGAAGAAAAGGCAAAGAAGAAAAAGATTATCGCGGCGTTTAATGCCAAAAAGGAAGCTGGGGAAGCCGTTGATGAAACAGAAATGTTTACGCAACTTGCGAGAATTAACAAGATAGCGATTGATAAAATTGACGAGTTCGAATCTTTCATTTCGCACAGCACCGAATTGCTTAAGAAAAGTATTATTTTCGTACAGGAAATGGAGTACGGAATTAAGCTTCAAGACGTTCTCGTAAAATATACCGATCGGTATCATACCTATTACGCAGATGACGAAAAGTCCAACCTCGATGATTTCGCCGAGGGCAGAATTGATTGTTTGCTCACCTGCAAAAAGATATCTGAAGGTATTGATATAAGCAGTGTGACCAATATCTTTTTGTTTGCGTCTGACCGCTCCAAACTTGTAACTACGCAAAGAATAGGGCGTGCTTTAAGACTTGACAAAAAGAATCCCAACAAGAAAGCAACCGTAATCGATTTTATACTCGACGATTGCATTGAAAACGACAACAATGCAGATCAAGAAAGAAAGGAATGGCTGACAAAGCTTTCCGAAACAAGGAGGAACGAAGATGAGGAATAAGATCATTGAAGCAACTATTGATAAGGTTGTAGATGAGTCGAATTACCCCTCTGATTTCAAAAAGGCATTCAAGCAGTTTGTAAAAAACAAATTCGATGATAATGCAAAAGAGAGCGATCTTAAAAGAATTCTATCTCTTCTGAATGAAGATGGAGAAGAAATTACCGAGTATAACATGTCCCTTTTTGACTATACAGAAATGGAGGACATCAATCAATGAAAATGTCCATACTGGAGTTCGAATACAAACATATTCGAAAAATATCTTCGCTGAAAATGTCCTTTGTTGATGCGAACGGCGGTATCATTCAAAACAATTTTGTCATGATGGCTAACGGTACAGGTAAAACTACCACCATGGCGCTTATTAAGGGGCTTTTGGATGGAAGTGCAGCTAAATGGTCAGAAGATACTGTTCGTTCTTTTGCTCCCACGCTCAGCAAGTCTAACGTTGGCGAATTTAGCATGACGGTTAAGTTTGATGAAAAACAATACAAGTATTTCCTTTCAATGGACTACGTTGCTGGAATTGCTAAAATTGAAACACTTGCACCTCCCAAGGGGCGTGAAATTGGTTTGCGCTTGCCGGAAGCAATAAAGGGTATCTTTACTTCTGAATTTGTAAGCAGATTTGTTTTTGATGGCGAACAAGCCAAGAAATCCATGGACAGATCCTCCAACGAAGCCGATGAAACTATTCGATATCTTTATCGTTTGGATGAATTGGACGAGATTTTGACCATGAACGAGAGTATTTTGAAGGAGATTCAAAATGCAGAAGGTGGTAATAAAGGTACACATGGATCTTTGAGTAACCTTCGTTCAAGACAGGACAAGGTATCTGGGTATATAAAGAATTTAAAAGAAAAGCAGAAAAAGCTCAATGAAGATATTAGCATATTTTCAGCTGAAAAAACAGATAAAGAAAATCAGCGCAAAGAGATAGATAAGAACTACGATACTCTTAATGCGGAAAAGCAATCTATCATCTCCGAACAAGAAAAAAATCGCGGCAATATTAATTCCCAAATCATCGCTATTGTCGAACTTATAAAGCTCCCGTATCTTGTGAATGATACGCTTTGCCAAAGAATGTATGATTTGGGAGCTGGAATGACAAAATTAAAGCTCCCCAAGAATAGCTCCAAAGACTTCTTTACTGAGTTGGCAAATTCTCCTAAATGTGTCTGCGATCGATGCATTGGCGAAGCTGAACGTCAAGCGATTCTGAAAAATGCCGAGAAATATCTTGGAAGCGAACATCAAGCTGTTCTTAACACAATCAAAAGTGTGTTAATGTCCAGCTCTTATGACGAGCGCTTGGTACAAGCCTTTGAAGAGTTGGGATCTCTGCAAGAGCAAAAGAATCATTTGGATACTCGCTTTGCCGATATTGAAGACAAACTCATTAAAGCAGGCGGCGCACAAGTCGAACTGTTGCAAAAGGAAATCGAAGATCTTGTAGCCAAGATCTCTGCGGCAAAAACGCAGCTTAATATAATCGAATCCAAAGATGCTTCGGATGAAACTCTTACAGAGGAAAACAATCTCTTTAAAGCTGAAAAGGCTTACAAGGAGTATGAGATTAAAATCGCCTCTACAACCAAAACCAATGCAGCTCTGCGCAAAAAGCAGATTGTTCAATCTTTGATTAACGAAATAAAAATTCAAGCAACTAAGGCTTTGAAAACAGAAATCATCAAAAAGACCAACGAAAAAATTAGGCGCGTTATAACTGATGATTTCATTGAAATCGATAATATTGACGGCTACATAAAGTTAAAAAATAGAGATGGTGCAAGCGAGGGACAAACTCTGAGCATTGGCTATTGTTTTCTTGGTACTTTGTTTGAAGATTCTGAACTGGAATTCCCGTTTGTCATTGACTCTCCCACAGGAAAGATGGATTTTGATAAGCGTCAAGCCGTAGCAGACATTATTCCCGTGGTGTTCAAACAAATGATAGCATTCGTTCAATCTGCAGAAGTGGAACGCTTCGCTGACAGATTCTATGATAACGATAACTCTCGGTTCATTACTGTCGTTGCTGACAAGGAGACCGGAAACGTCGTGATCCACGAAGGAATTGATTACTTTAATTCCTATCAACATGAGCATAAAGGAGATGAAGAATAATGCATTTTAAGTTATCAAAAAGCGCCAAAAACTTTTTTAGCAATATTATAAATCTCGAAGGATCTCATGCGGCCGAAGATAAGAACAAATTTATTCAGTTTGATGTTTACTATTGCTGCGCATTGATAGGTATGGCTGCTGTACAGCTTGATGAAGAAACATCAGATCTTTCGGACATGGTTGAAAAATATCCTAAGTCATATGTTCAATGCAAATCGTATATCGCCGGACTCTTGATTGCAACCGAAGCCAAGAGACTTGGAATTGACACGCAAAGCCCTAAACTTGAGGATATTATGATTCAATATCTTAGCAATGATGACACTATGCTTTCGGAAGAAGGAATCAAAACACTTAACGCATATGCATTGCAGGGCTATAATTTGATTCGTGAATTTCCTCTTGAAGAAAAGCCGACTTCTCGCGAGGAATTTCTCGAGGCGTTCAGTATGGCAATGCAGGTCTATTCAGTATAATGGCATAACGAGGGGAGAGCTTATAAAATGGAAGGTTTTTTGAAATTGTTTATTGATGATTTAGAAAAAGCCGTCGGTTCGTTATATTATGATGACGATGATGCTTTTGAAGATCCAGTAAGATTAGAGTCAGAAGATTTTCCTGATATTGTTTTTGAAGTTTCTCCTACCCTGGAGTATATGAATGTCTATAGAGTCTTTTCATATTATAGTTATTCACGTTCTATAAGAGAAAACCTTAATGACAAAGAAGAGTTGGAAAATGATATTTATAAGTTTTTTGCGCAGCAGGAATATGAAAAATATATGCGTCAACTTCCTTTCAACATTGACACTAACATTGATGACTGTTGGGGGTGTCCTTGTTACGATGTTTACGTCGGAATAACTAATGCACAATGCGATGTTAATTTGGCAAAAAAATTCGTTGACTTGACATTAACATTTGATTCTTTGGACCTTCCTCGTAATTTGGATGTATTTAGGGCCCAAAGGCTAAGTGAAATTTTACAACGTTTCGAAACAAATTTATCATCTTCACGAATTAATATTATTGAACGAGATCCTATTGATTATAGGCCTTTATCTAATAACAAAATTATTGCTCACTATGGAGAGGAATATGTGCTGCTAAAAGACAAAGAATCAAATGCAGCGATCTCGAAGTGCTTATATGATATATTTTTAAGCATATTGGATGAGGTAGAGTTTTTTTCGGATTATACGATTGAAATAACACGATTGTATGTAAAATTTATAACGTGTTCCTTTATTATTGAAATTCAACGATCGGACGATAATCTCGCAATTTCAACAGAAACTGTACTTTTTAATTCGAACTTATCCAAGCTTATTCTTTTTTTGCCGAAGGAAAAACGTGAACTTTTATCTAAAACGATATCAGAATCTCTTTCAATCGACGATGCTTCAAAAAATATAGATCGTTTTTTTGTTCCACACATTTATACAGAGGGGCAAACAGATTGTATCCATCTTAAACATGCATACGAACTGTCTCCTGTGAGCAATAAGGAAGTTTGGTATTTTGATGAAGCTATTGTACATAACAAAGGGGACACGCAATTGCTAAAATTGTGTGAAACTCTTTCGCGATGCAGCGACTCTTCTCATGCCAAAATAGCTATATTTGATAGAGATGGTTCTGTTCCATTGGAAGACATCGAAGATGTGAAAAAAGGATACCGAGAGTGGGGAAACAGGGTATATTCTACTGCATTACCACTCCCCAAGCATCGCATAAACACCCCCCTGATATCCATAGAGCATTATTATACTAATCAAGAAATATTTTGTGAGTACGAAATTTCCGGAATAAAGCGAAGATTATATATGGGAAATGAATTTGATAAAGCTGGTTTGGCACCAAAATTAGGAAAAAAAACAAAAAAACGTAGTAAATGCGGGCCAGATAGTATTGCAATAATCGACTGCGATGTGTACGACATTGACGACTCTTCAAGAATAAACTATGCTCTAAGCAAGATGAAATTCGCACAAAAGATATGCGCTTTAAGTGGTATTAGCTTCGAAGCTACGCAGGCGTTTGAGTTGCTGTTTTCGAAAATATCAAAAATAGTAAGAGAGGATTACAATAATTATCACGGTTCAAATAATGAAAAGAAGATAAAAATGCTATTGTAAAATAAATTCGATCCAAAATATAATTTTATCATATCATGGAAAACATATGCAAATAAAAAACATCTCTGAATCGATCACATTCGATTCAGAGATGTTTTTTATTGTGTAAATGTAGTTTTTAGCTCGTTGCTAAGTTGTACCTGGAAAGCAGATAAACTTGATTCGTCAAAATATTTTTCAACAAATATTTTGTATGCATCTGTTATCTCCGCTTGGGACTTCTTTTGTCCTTTTATGGATACAAGATTTTGATATTCGCTCATTTTTTCGATGTTATCTACAAATATTTTTACGTGTTTGAGCATACTTGCCCCTGGTTGATTATAGTGTGCTTTGATCAAATTGATTTTTGTAACAATATCTTTTACCCCTAATGATGCATTAAATTCTGAAGGAAGAATAATATAGTTTGCGGTACGGCCTTTGTATTGCGTTGTTAAATAGTTAGAGCCATTTTTTCCAAGAAGCTCTCTCAAACGAAAAGTAAAGCTATTTCCATCTTCTACCCAGTCAACATTAGCTTTTGTATTTTCGTGTATAATTAAATGTTCTTTATTGAAATCGGGATATTCGTATATAGCTTTAATGGAATTGTCTTGTGCATTGTAGTAATCCATAAGCGAAAACAATGCATACGCTTTGTTTTCATCAAAAGTTTGAGAGAGAGAATACTCTTTCAAATATTCTTTTCTTAGTAGTTTTGTTGCCTCTAAAACGCCAGAGGTAGTAGATTCAGCGGACTCTCCGGCATCAAGTTTGTATAATGCAGTAAAAATGGTTTTGTCTATTAATGATTTACTTTTGTGTTGAGGTTTACTTACAAAAAGAAAAGAATATGCGTAGTAGTTAGAAACAAATTTTTTAAACTGCTCATATGTTAGGGCATTCTTCAAGTTTTCATTCTTTTTGATGTAGTGAATAACCATAAAAAGGGGGAATTTATAGTATTGAGAATTTGGATTTTCAATTATAGAAATTAGCAATTTTTTTAAAATCGAGAGTTCAGTGACATTGTTTCTATATCGATAAGCTTCCGAGTAAATATCTTCAAAATAGTATGAAGTGTCATATAATTTTGAATAGAAGCTATATACATTCTCTCCATAATTGCCCATATCAACCAAAAGCTCTTTTGTTTGAGAATGATTTTTATTTTCTAAATAGTGTATACCATTATTTGAAAGATTAGCAGGTATGCCATAAGAGTCAGGCTTTGAAAGCAGATAATAGTAGATATATGCACATGTTTGTCCATCCGAGTCTGAATATCCAATTCTTTCAAATTCCTTAATATATTTTCGAACTTTAGTCCAATGAGTCTTTAACTCTTCGTGCGAGCTGTTGGAATAATTTTTGAAACAATATCCCTTAAAAATATCAGCTACATCAAGTAATTTTGATTTGAAATTTATATCAAGGAAAACCTCCTCGATGGAGTCATTGTGCCTTCCGCGTGTGTCTCCAATCAATATAAGAAGTTGACTGTCTAATACTTTATTTTGAAAACTTTGAAGATTATTGATTGACTCCAATTCTTCAATAATACAAGCAAAAATAGTATCAAATGTAGTTTTTTGATAATAAATATCGTCAATTATATTTAAATCTATATTGTTTGTGGAAATATTAAGGTAGTTGTCGCCTATTGATTCGTTTTTTATAACAATTTGCTCTTGTTGTTGGGAATCCTTATGGTTGATAAATTTGAACAATTCTTTCTGTTCTTCACTTCTATTTGAAGAGATAGGCAATTTGTTTTTATTAAAAAGAGCTATGAGTATCAAAAACAGTGTGGTTATTCGCTGCTGACCGTCAACAATTTCGTAGAAATCAGAAAATTCATTTAATATAATATTACCTAAAAACTTCTCGTGTTTATTTATGTCCGATATTAGTGTTTTTACTTGTTCTACAGACCATTTATACTCGCGCTGATATTTTGGGATAACATAATATTTTTTGCTAATATCAAACTTGGACCGCTCATTATTTGCAATGGTGAAAAAGTCACTAACCGTTGTAGTAAAAGAAGTTATTTCCATAATACATTCTCCTAACAAAAAATGTTAAAAATATTATATCATAATTTGTCGAAAAATGCTATATTATTTTGCAAAAATAGATTTTTAAAATTTTGATTGGTTTCATTTTGTTGATATACTGCCTATCACATGAACAAGTTACATTGAATCTCAGTGCTCCTCACCGATTCTCCTGATGATGTGGTGCAGTTCCTCGTGAACGTGTGCTTTGAGATATCGAAGGATAAGTGTAAACGCAGAAAAACAACAGAATAAGCACAAAAGGGTGATTCTCATAAGCTATTTTTCAGTCCATATGATTTTTGCCACGAATTTATAAAGAGTTCCTTGAAAATTATTTTGAAATATGGTAAAATAAAAGCACAATACAATCGGGAGGTCTGGCGATGACAAAACAACAATTTCTCGAATACTGCCTCGATACATACGGCACATCGCCGGACTATCCGTTTGACGAAGATTTTGAAACGGCGGTACTGAGGCACGCGGATAACCGCAAGTGGTATGCGATCGTGATGCGCGTATCACGGCGCAAGTTTGGCTTGGATAGTGACGAGGTAATCGACGTTGTAAACTTCAAGCTACCGACAGAGATGTTCGGCTCATTCGGTGCGGCGGACGGTGTCTATCCTGCTTATCACATGAACAAGCTCCATTGGATCTCGGTGCTTCTTCCCGACGCGCCCGATGACGTGTTATCGTTTCTCACGAACGCAAGTTTTGAGGCGACTAAAGTCAAGATAAAACAGAGAAAGAAGTGAACTATATGCGGACTGCAAGAGTGATCGTTTTGCCATATGACGTAGCATGGAAAGCTGCTTTTGAAGAAATAAAAACTGAAATAGAAGCCGCCATCGCTGATCTCATAGTCGGCATCGAGCACGTTGGAAGCACCTCGGTTGAAGGGATGTCGGCAAAGCCGTGTATTGACGTTGACGTGATCATCAATGATTACACGGTGTTTGACGCTGTTGTCAGCAAGCTCGCCTCGATCGGATATATTCACGAGGGCAACCTTGGTATCAAGGATAGAGAGGCGTTCAAATACACGGATATGCCGCATTTGATGACGCATCATTTGTACGTGTGTCCGCAGAATTCCGAGGAATTGCGTAGGCATATCACGTTCAGGGATTTTCTGCGAAGCAACGCCGAGGCGGCAAGAAAATATAGCTCGGTAAAGGAAACGGCGGCAGAGTTGTTTCCGAATGATATCGATAAGTATATCGAATACAAATCCCCTTGCATTGAGGAGTTGTATAAACAATGCGGATTGAAATAACAATTTGACGGAGATGTCGAAATGAGTATCACACAGAAATTTTACGACAGTATGGCTTCACATTACGATAAGCTGTTCCTTGATTGGAAAGCTACAACGGGAGAGCAAGCCATATTGTTGCAAAGAATTTTTCAAAAATATAATTTTGAAGAATTCGCAAGTGTCCTTGATTGTGCTTGCGGAATCGGAACACAAGCGATAGGACTTGCCGCACTTGGATACAATGTAACCGCTTCCGATATCAGCAACGGCGAAATAGCCGAAGCGAAAACAAGAGCAACAAACGCCAAGGTTGACATTCACTTTGAAAATGCCGATTTCTGTGCATTGTCGGATGTCTTTTCGGAAAAGTTCGATATCGTTATTGCGATGGATAACGCCTTACCGCATATGCTGTCGAGCGAGGATTTAGGCAGAGCCGTAAAGAGCATTTCAGGTCAGATCAAAGAGAATGGAATTTTTGTGGGAAGCATTCGAGATTATGATGCTTTGCTTTGTGACAAACCTCCATACTCTCCGCCGTATATCCACGAAACCGAGAAAGGCAAACGTGTGTCTTTTCAAACGTGGATTTGGAACGGTGACCGCTATAAACTGACGCAATATATCATTGATGACGAGGAAACCTTGGAAATCAACAAATTTGAATGTGAATACAGAGCAACCCG
>JAZRLS010000064.1:0-2233 GCA_045646945.1 Eubacteriales bacterium
GCCGTGACGGAGGGATTGTTTTTTCTGATTTTCCACGAGTACAACCCCTCAGTCAGCTTCGCTGACAGCTCCCCTTACACAGGGGAGCCTGCCGCTGCGGCGGAAACTGTGCAAAGCTAAAGCTTTTTAGAACCACCAGCACTGCTGGTGGTTTTCGTTTCACAATAAAAACACCCCGAACGACGTTTGCCGTTCGGGGTGCAAGATTTCAACGTTTCATCTTGACACGGTTCCACCCGAAGCTTTTACTCTTTGGGTATTCCATTGCTTCGCGGTACGAAAAGCGGTATCACCGAGGGGCGTAGCAAAAGAATCTTTCAGCCGAGGATTCTCTCTCTGAGTTGCCGTTTCTCACGGGACGTGTTTTTTCGCGTTCTTCCGCGAATTACTTTTTCTTTTGGTTATACTCCGAGTGAGGGTTGACAAACTCTCTCCAATCGAGGTCGCCTCTCTCGAGCGCGGTAATAATGGTTTCCGCCGTTGCGATATTGGTCGCCACGGGGATATTGAACTGATCGCACGCGCGAAGCAGCTCCATCTCGGCGGGTTTTACCACCGCCGTCGGACGCGTATCTCTGAAATACAGAAGCACGTCGATTTCGTTATAGGCAATGCGGGAAGCAATCTGCTCTTCTCCGCCGTGTTCTCCCGACATCATACGGTCAATTTTCAGTCCCGTCGCTTCGGATATATAACTCGCGGTCACGGCAGTGGCGCATAGGTTATGTTTACTGAGCGTGCCGCAATAGGCAATACAAAACTGAGCCATCAGCTCTTTTTTCAGGTCGTGTGCAATGATTGCTATTTCCAATCTACCGTCCTCCGATCATTCATAAATATTTGCAAGACTTATTGCATATATTATACCATTTTTTCCGTCCTTTTGTCAATGATTCTTAGCAAATTTTTATAATTTTTTATAAAAAAAATGATTTTTGGAAAACCCTCTTGTTTTTTGGCTGATTTTCTATTATAATAATAGTATCTTTATAAAAACGGAGGATAATTATGGTTCAGGATATGATCAAAACCATTGCGGCAACCGATCCCGAGATTGCCGCCGCGATCACCGCAGAATTTGACCGTCAGTGTGACGGACTTGAGCTGATCGCTTCCGAAAACGTCGTTTCCGAGGCAGTGCTCTGCGCGATGGGTTCGGTACTCACTAACAAGTATGCCGAAGGTTATCCCGGCAAGCGTTACTACGGCGGATGCTCTTGCGTGGACGTTGCAGAAAATATTGCCATCGAGCGCGCTTGCAAGCTCTTTGGCGCAAAGTATGCCAACGTACAGCCACACAGCGGTGCACAGGCAAACACTGCCGTTTACTTTGCTCTGCTTCAACCCGGTGATACCGTGATGGGTATGAGTCTGGCACACGGCGGACATCTGACGCACGGAAGTCCCGTCAATATTTCGGGAATGTACTATCATTTTATTCCCTATGAATTAAATCCCGTCACCGAGCGCATCGACCTCGACGAATTCGAGAAGCTCGCCAAGAAGCATCAGCCGAAGCTGATCGTTGCAGGCGCATCTGCGTATCCGAGAATCATTGACTTCGAAAAGATGGCAGAGATCGCACATTCGGTCGGTGCCTACTTTATGGTTGATATGGCGCACATTGCGGGTCTGGTTGCCGCAGGGGAGCATCCCTCGCCCGTTCCCTACGCCGACATCGTTACCACGACGACGCACAAGACACTCCGCGGTCCTCGCGGCGGTTTGATCCTCACGAACAACGAAGAGCTTGCGAAGAAGATCAACAAGGCAATCTTCCCCGGTACGCAGGGCGGTCCTCTGATGCACACCATCGCCGCAAAGGCAGTTTGCTTCGGTGAGGCTCTCACCCCCGAGTTCAAGGCTTATCAGCACCAGATTGTCGAAAATGCCAGCGTACTTGCGAAGGGACTTCTCGAAGAGGGATTCGACCTCGTTTCGGGCGGTACCGACAACCACCTGATGCTCGTTGACCTCCGTCCGATGAAGATTACGGGCAAGGAATTTGAAGCAAGACTTGACGCCGTGCACATCACGGTCAACAAGAATGCGATCCCCAACGACCCCGAAAAGCCTTTTGTGACCTCGGGTGTCCGCGTCGGAACGCCCGCCGTCACCTCCCGCGGTCTTGGCACCGAGGAGATGAAGACCATCGCAAAGCTCTTTGGTTTGGTTGCCCGCGACTTTGATGCCAACGCTGCAGCCGTACGCGCTGAGGTTGCCGACATCTGCC
>JAZRLS010000065.1:0-23505 GCA_045646945.1 Eubacteriales bacterium
CGCACACCAAGGCGCCCAAGACCGCGCCCCATCTGATGGCAGAAATGCTGATTGAAAACGGAAGCGGATCAATTCCAGAGCTGACGCCCGAGGACGAGGCAACCCTGCTCCGTCTGCACGAGATGGATATGAAGACGGGCCACGCTTGCTTCTTTGAAACCTCGTATATGATGGGATTTGCTCCCGAAGCCGTGCATCTTGAGAAACTCGGCAAGGAAACGGGAAAGAATTACCACGTTGCCGACTACTTCAAGGAAAACGAGATCTTTATTCCCGATGCAGGATGGGGCTTCAACTACCCGAATGCCTATGCGGGTGACGATCCTGTGGATTGCAACGAGCGCTTCGGTCAGGCTTCGCTCCGCATCGGTGCTGAAATCCTCGCAAAGAGAATCAAGCTCTTTAAGGAAGATGAAAACCTCTACACTTGGACAATGAACAATCAGAATGGAATTAAAAATGATTATTTGAAATAAAGGAGAAAAACAATGGAAACAAGATGGCTTTATCTTTCGGGTGAAGAACTCACCCAAATGAAAGAAATTTCGCACGACACCTGCGTCATTCCGATGGGATGTATCGAAAAGCATGGTACGCACCTGCCTCTCGGTACCGATATTCTCAAGGGTAGCGAGGTTACCTACCGCGCATCGCAGATTGAACCCGTCTGCGTTTTTGCAGACTTTACCTTCGGTAGCGTACCCTCTTTCCCTCCTTACCGTGCCGTAGGAACGATCCATCTGCCGCTTGAATTTCAGATGCAAATGCTTGAGCTGCTCTGCGAGGAGATCGCAAGCCATGGCTTCCGCAAAATTCTCGTGGTCAATAGCCACGGTGGAAACACGATGTGGCTCAACGTCTTCGCAAGCTCCATCATCCCTCAGAAGAAGAGAAACTTTGTTTTCGCACACACCAAGGCACCGAAGACCGCACCGCACCTTTTGGCTCAGATGATTCTTGAGCAAGGAAGCGGCGTACACCCCGAGCTCACGAAGGAAGACGAGGAAACGTTGATTCGTCTTTACGAGATGGATATGAAGACGGGCCACGCATGCTTCTTCGAAACGGCGTATATGATGGGATTTGCGCCCGAAACGGTTCACCTCGAAAAGATCGTTCCCGGAAGCGGTCAGAACCTCCACGTGTCCGACTATTTTAAGGAAAACGAAATCTTCGTTAAAAGCGCCGGCTGGGGCTTTAACTATCCCCGCGCATACGCAGGCGACGATCCATTTGATTGCAACGAGAGAATCGGTCAGGCGGCACTCCGCGTCGGTGCCGAAGTCCTCGCAAAGAGAATCAAGCTCTTCAAGGAGGACGAAAACCTCTATACCTGGACGATGAATGGTCAAAACGGTATCAAGAACGATTACGTAAAATAAAAAAGAAACACCGAAGCAATCGACCGATTGCTTCGGTGTTTTTTGGCGGAGGGTGTGAGATTCGAACTCACGTTCCCAAAGGGCAAACGGTTTTCAAGGCACAATCACCCATCGGAAATTGACGGATTTTGCGCGAAGATAACAGACGATAAAAGAAGCTGAAACCCCAGTGTTTACAAGGGTTTTCGGCTCTTTTTTGTTCGAACCTCGAAAAATCCCTTACGCCATAAGGGATATCGATTTCTAAAAATATTTCTAAAAATTTTTTAGAAATTCTTTTAGAAATGCACCCCCGTTTGTGTAGCCCCTGCCACCGAGTGACAAGAACCGCCGCAAGTTATTCTGAGGGTATTATAGCATAAAAGCGGAAGATTTTCAAGTGATTTTCGTTACGTAAAGATAATGATCCTTAGAACGCCTCCTATCTGTATGTGAGCACAGTAAAGCTTTACGCCCCGATGTTGTCACAAAATATTCAGTACATTTTTTCAAAATCTATTGACAAAACCGGAAAAGTATGCTAAGATATTGTAAAAGGAGTTTCGGCTCCATTTATTTTGACAGACCAAGCTCACAAAATCACCAAGACAAATTATTTAGGAGAGCGTATGACGATTGACGAGATTGCGGTTGTTCGAACAGGACTTGTAACCGCACGAGAAAAGAAAAAGATATCCTCTTCACAAACGTGTAAATATCGAGTATTAAACTTGAAATGCATTTCGGATGAAGGATATATCATCAAGGCATATATAGAAACCGAAGAATATCCGATTGGATTGAAGGATGATTGTATCACTCAAATGGGAGATATTCTGATAAGATTAAGCGCACCATATACAGCCGTGCTGATAGATCAGCCAGATCTCTGTGGAATAGTCGTTCCCTCACATTTTGCGATCATTCGTGTAAATAAATATTATGCAACGCCCGAATACATCTTTTGGTCGTTACGACGCGATAAGAACAGAATTACAATGATGCAAAACAGTAGCGGCAGTACAGCATTCGGCACAATAAGTTCTGGTTTGCTTGCATCCCTTCCCATAACGCTTTTACCTTTACACAAGCAAAAAATTATAGGCGATCTCCTCCGTCTCTCAGGACGAGAGCGAGAATTGCTATCCGCCCTGGCAGAAGAAAAGAAGACATACAACACCCTGCTCTTGAACCAAATCTACGATAATATGAAAAGAGGTAATATAAAATGACAACCAAGCAAAACATTGAAAAGGTACTTTGGAACGCCTGCGACAGCTTCCGTGGAAAGATTGACAGCTCTCGCTACAAGGACTACATTCTCTCTATGCTTTTTGTAAAGTATTTGAGCGACGTTTACGCATATACAAGAAAGAAGTACAGCGAGCAGTATAATGGTAACGAAGAACGAATTGCACGTGCCATGAGTCGTGAGCGCTTCGTTATGGACAAGACCTCGACATTTGATTACCTCTACGAAAATAGAAACGATACCGCCATCGGTGAGAAGATCAATATCGCTCTTGCCAATATTGAAAAGAACAACAGTGCGAAGCTTCACAACGTGTTCCGTGCGATTGACTTCAACTCCACCGTTGATTTTGGTGAGGTCAGAGAGAAAAATGCTATTCTCAAAAATCTTCTTGAGGATTTCGTGGAGCTCGATCTCTCCCCCGATCAGCTGGACAATGCTGACATCATCGGAGATGCATACGAATATATGATTGCAAACTTTGCCTCCGATGCAGGCAAAAAAGGCGGCGAGTTCTACACTCCGAGCAAAGTATCCGAACTGGTAGCAAGACTGATTGCTCCCAAAGAAAACGATCGTATTTATGATGCGACCTGCGGAAGCGGAGGTCTCCTTCTCAAAGCATACAAGCAGGTCGAAAGCCGCAAGGTCGCTCTTTACGGTCAGGAGCAGAACATGCAGACATGGGCTCTTTGCCGTATGAATATGTTCCTTCATAATGTAGATGACGCTACCATTTGGCAAGGTGACACACTCTCCAACCCTGGAAACATCAAAGATGATAAATTGATGAAGTTCCAGTGTATCTGCGCGAACCCTCCGTTCTCGCTCGACAAGTGGGATAGTGGATTCCTCTCTGGTGCTGTGGATGAAAAAGGTAAGCCCAAGGAAAAGATGTCTGCGGAGCTTGACCCCTTCAGACGATTCGATTGGGGTATCCCCCCCACATCAAAGGGCGACTACGCGTTTGTAATGCATATGCTTCATAGCTTGGATGATTCCACCGGACGCATGGGTATTATACTTCCTCACGGTGTTCTCTTCCGTGGTGCCGGCGAAGGAAAGATCCGTCGTACCATTATAGAGAATTTCAACTTCCTTGATGCGGTTATCGGTCTTCCTGCCAACCTCTTCTACGGCGCGGGTATCCCAGCTTGTATCTTGATTTTCCGCAAGGATCGCGGCACAAATAACAAAGTGCTCTTTATCGATGCAAGCGGCGAAGGTCGTTATGAAAAGGGTAAGAATCAGAACATCCTGCGTGAGTGTGACGTCAAGAAGATCGTGGACACCTACGTTCAGTATAAAACCGATATTCACTACGAGGACGAGCCCAAGTTCAGCCACGTTGCTACTCTTGATGAAATCGCAGAAAACGACTACAATCTCAATATTCCGCGTTATGTCGATACTTTCGAAGAGGAAGAACTCATTGACATTGACGAGGTGAAACAGAACATCGCCAATATCGAGGCAGAACTCGCCGAGGTACAGGCACAGATGAAAAAGTATATGGAGGAGCTTGGTTTATGAGTGAAGGAAAAGATTTGATTATCCGAAATAGCACCGCCGAATTTTTGATTTTTGAAAAACAGGCACACGCTGATTCTATAGAAGTTCGTTACGAGGATGAAACATTGTGGCTCACGCAAAAAATGATGTCTACTTTGTTTGACGTAACAGTTCCTACCATAAATGAGCATTTGAAGAACGTCTATGAAAGTGGAGAGTTGGATCAGGATTCAACTATTAGGAAATTCCGAATAGTTCAAACCGAGGGAACTCGCCAGGTTGCTCGTGAGACCGATCACTACAACCTTGATGCCGTTATTTCGGTTGGTTATCGTGTGAATTCTATTCGTGCTACACAGTTCAGACGTTGGGCGACGCAGGTTTTGAAACAGTATGCGATCACCGGTTATGTCATTGACCGCAAGCGTATGGAAAACGGTGCTTTCCTCGGTGAAGACTATTTTGAGCGTTTGCTGGAAGAAATTCGTGAGATCCGTTTGAGCGAGCGTAGATTTTATCAGAAGGTTACCGACATCTATGCCACCAGTGTGGATTACGATAAAAACGCTCCGACAACCAAGCTGTTCTTCGCTACTGTTCAGAACAAGATGCATTACGCAATTACCGGCAATACTGCCCCCGAATTGATTATGGGGCGTGCCGATAGCAGCAAGGAGCATATGGGGCTTACATCGTGGGAAGGTTCTCCCGATGGAAAAATACTAAAATCCGACGTTTCGGTTGCTAAAAACTATCTTACTAAGGACGAACTTGACTCCCTTGGAAGAATCGTCAACTCCTTCCTCGATGCCGCCGAAGATTTTGCAAAACGCAAAATCCCGATGACGATGGAAGATTGGGCAAAGCGTCTGGATATGTTCTTGGCATTTACGGGCAGAGATATATTGACCGATGCGGGCACAGTTTCGAAAATCACGGCTAAGGCTTACGCCGAAAGTGAGTTCGAGAAATACCGCGTGACACAGGATAAACTCTATCAGAGTGATTTTGACAAGCTGGTGGAGAAGACGAAAAAGGAGAAATGATGTGAGCAAAAAAGATAAAATTACAGATACTCGTCCCTTTTCTGAAAGACATCCGCGATGGAACTTCTTTATTGGATTGCTTTTGTTCTTTGGGATGATTGCAGGAGCTATAGCAATCGTATATTACGTGATTAAATTTATTAGTCACATAGTAAGTTCTTTTGTTGATTGGATCTCTACTGTTGCCACTACATTAGACGCTGTAGTTATAGTAGCACTTATTACGGGAGCGGTTTCTATTGTAGGTGTAATCATAAGCTCCATTGTGGCTAAAAGCCTTGAATATAGAAAAGCACGTAGAGAGTATTTGGCACAAAAGCGAGAAAAACCATATGGTGAGTTCGTAGACATGGTCTATAAAATTCAGCAAAATGGCAAAAACGGAAACAAATATACGCAAGATGAAATGATTAAAGATCTTATGACGTTTTCAAAAGAGATAACATTATGGGGATCTCCCTCTGTTGTAAACAAGTGGGTGAAATTCAAAGAAAATGGCATGAAAAACACCGGAGGTCTTGAAAATGTATTGCTTACGGAAGAAATAATGAATGCAATGCGCAAAGATCTTGGCTTGCGAAAGGTTAAGAAAGGAAATCTTCTTTCCTTCTTTATCAACGATATTAAAGACGCTATGAAAGGCGCAAAAAAATAATCCGCAAATAAAAAAGTTGCCTTTTTTAACAACGGCAAGTTGGCAAATGAAATAAAATATGTAGGTGTTAAAATTATGAATGAACTCAAAGAAGAGCGCAAAAAATTGCGAGAAGCTCTATATGCAAGGATAGACCAAGTAACTCGTAACAATGACTTAAACGAGATTGCTCAAAAGGTCATCGCTCTGAATAATTATTTGGACGATAAGGACACCAAACTGGAAAATGTATTGGACACAATCTCCAATGTGTTTACCACAAATCAAAAATCTCGCATTAAAAAAGTTATTGATGATATCCTTGATAAATACGACAAAGTAAAAAAAGACGGCACTCCCTGCTACTCCGCCGAAGACAAAGCAAAAATCCAAACGTTGGTTCGCGAAATTGATGAAATTTGCAATCGCAACTTTTGGGATCGCTTCGTAAACGCATGGAGCATCGGATCATGAAAATGACGTCTAAGAAAAAATACCGACTTATTCAAGCAGTTTCTGCCCTTTTGTTGCCAATATATTTTATTTTGGTTACTTCGTTTACGGTGCTTTTCAATTGGGATTTATTATGGTCATCGATTCTAACCGAAGGCATCACAACTTTTAGCCAATGGATTACGATTGTGGCTTACCGCGTTCTATTGTACATCATCCCTGCCGTAATATTGATGTGGTTTAGATACGATAAGCGATACAAGTTGGTTAGTCGCTTTGTTATTTGGCAGAACTGGATTTTTATGCTTTACACGATAGCTAATGTAACTATATGCTTCTTGGCATTAGATCAAACACCGTATTTTGCGGCGTTTAATTCATTGGATAGCGCCATCGGGCTGAGCGGATTCGTTCTCACAACAATACTCAAAAGAAAGATCGAACTCGGAACATCAGGGGCAATTGTAGGAGAAAAACCATGAGAGAAGAAATAAAACAAAGAATTGAGCAAATCCGGCGCGGCGAAGTGCCGGAGGGATATAAAAGAACAAAAGCAGGCGTTGTTCCAATAGAATGGGAAGAAACGAGGCTGGCGCGGTATCTTGTTGTTAACAGCGACAAAAATATTGGCTTACAGTATGGAAAGGACGATGTGTTTTCTATTTCTGGAGAACTCGGAATTGTAAATCAAATTGAATTATTAGGACGGTCTTATGCTGGGGTGTCAGTCGAACCATACGGCATAGTATATCCTGACAATGTTGTTTATACCAAAAGTCCTTTAAAGGCAAACCCTTATGGTATTATTAAAACAAATAAAACAGGTAAAACGGGAATCGTTTCTACTTTATACGCCATTTTTCGGTGCAATGATAATGTTTGCCCCGATTTTGTACAATCGTATTTTGAGTTGGATCAAAATTTGAACAATTATCTTTATCCTATTGTTAATATTGGTGCAAAGCACGATATGAAAATAAGCGACGAAAATTCACTGAAGGGATGGGTTGTCTTTCCCCCTCTCGACGAGCAAAAGAAGATTGCCGAGATTTTGGCCGCACAGGATAACATTGTTGATCTTTATGCAAGAAAAATAGAGAAACTTGAAAAGCAAAAGAAAGCTTTTATGCAAAAAATGTTCCCTCAAAAAGGTGAAAGTGTTCCTCGATTTCGTTTTCCACAGTTTACAGATCCATGGGAAGAGCGTAAATTCGGCACAATGTTTAAAAGAAGAACAGAACGAAACAACGGACAGTTTGATAATACTCGCTGGATTTCTGTTGCTAAAATGTATTTTCAAGAAGCCAAAAAGGTATCCTCGAATAATATCGATACCAGAACCTATGTAATGCGGCGTGGGGATATTGCATTTGAAGGACATTCCAATACTGAGTATAAATATGGAAGATTTGTCGCTAATGATATTGGTGACGGCGTTATTTCCGAACTCTTTCCAATTTATATGCACATTGATGAGCACGACGAATCTTACTGGAAGTATGCAATACAAATTGAAAACATTATGGCCCCCAAATTATTAAGGTGTATAGAAATATCATATACATCGTCAAACAAATTGGATGAAGATTTTTTCCTAAGGGAATCTGTTTTAGTTCCTTCAATCAGCGAACAACAACAAATCGGATTGTTCTTCCGTAGTATGGACAATCTTATTAAGGTTAATCAGCAAAAACTTGCTCAAGAAAAACAAAAGAAAAAAGCCTTGATGCAACTTCTGCTGACGGGTATTGTGAGAGTTTAATTATCAAGAAAGGAGGATACATATGGAAAAGAAACTGATATACAAAAACTGTCAAAATCATGTTGGATACGGCGCAGGAAGCGGCAACACCGAAGAGTATCACTACGAATGCCCTTGTGGAAAAGGAAAAATCGTGGAAGAGCATGATAATATTCCCGGATTCCGTGAGCACGATGTTTATATCGTATGCGAAGAATGTAGCAAGAAATACCGTCTTGATACATCAAGCGGCATCCGAAACTGGACGTTGATTCCGTTAGAAAAGTAATTAATTTGCAGACAGCGAGGCGTTTTCCGTCTCGCTATGTCTGCTTATAGATAGGAGGTGTTAAAATGAGCAAATCAATCGAAATTTTATATCAGGAGCATCTATCTGAAATGTTCTCGTTAAATAAGATTGAGGATTATTCAGAAGAAGAAATTGATCGCATTTTGGATCGTATTTTGCGATGCTTGCCGAGCAAAGGCAAACTGTATAAATATCGTTCAATTGACGGTGATTCGTTTGAGAACGCTTATGATTCATTGACCAACGGTTATCTTTGGTTTCCCAAAGCCTGCGATCTAAATGATGATGAAGACACCGTTTTATACTATGATCCAATAAAGAGTGTTGAAGAAATACAAGAATATTTGAAACAGAATCCCGTATTGCTTATTAAGGCGATGTTGGATGCACCTGAATGTCAAACTAAATTTGGCAGAACTGAGTTTGAAGAAAGCGCTTTTGAAAACGTAATAAATTGTTATAATCTTCAAACAGGTGAGTTGATCGAAGAAAAAGCACTTATAGAGCTTGCAAAATTAAATATAGAAAGATCTCGGGCTATTGATTATATCAAACAAATCAAGCAACTTGTGAACACCTTTATTGCTAACAATGAAGAGTCGATAAAGCATCTTGCGGATTTACATATGACCTACAATGATAAGTTGAGGGATATGTCCTATATATTCTCTATGTCGGAAGACTACGACAGCAATTCAATGTGGGCCTATTATGCTACTAATAACCGTGGTTTTTGCATAGAATATGATTTTCAAAAAGCGAGAGCTCTCCCAAGTGAAGCTAAGCGCAAATTAATTAGCCTCTATCGTGTTGAATATCAAGAAAAGCAGGAAGATTATAGCTTTATCCCTTTGATGGAATATTATTTGGGAGCGAAGCAGGACATTCAAAAAATTCAAAGTGAAACCTATAATATGCTCACAAGACTTATTACCAAAAAAATTGATTGGAAACATGAAAAAGAGTGGAGACTATTTTTAAGTAACACAGAAAACAAACAATACATAGATCTTGTTTCTGGAATTATTATTGACGAGCGAGTACTTAATACTGAGAATGCTAAAAGGTTAATTGAACTTTCCAATAAACGTGGTTGGTCAATTACTGTAAGAAGGAAAAATATTACTACGACAAAACATATTTATGAAAAAATGGAGCAAGCAAAATGAGCTACAAATCACAATCAGATTTATATCTTGAAGATAATATAAGCAAATACCCGGCTATAGAACTATTGTGTAAGTTGGGATATCAATATATCTCTCCTGAAGAGTGTGTAGCTCAGCGCGGAGGGCTTTATGACGTTATCTTGAAGGATGTTCTTCGTTCGCAGCTTCATAAGCTTAATCAGTTCACATACGGCGGTATTACATATAAGTTTACTGCAGAAAATGTTGAGCGTGCGATATCTGAGTTGGACGAGCCTCTTACCGACGGTCTTGTCCGCACAAGCGAGAAGATATATGACGCGTTGATGCTGGGTAAGAGCTACCTTGAAAAGCTTGTGGACGGCACGGCTAAAAGCTTTAATTTAAAATATATTGACTGGGAGCATCCCGAAAACAACGTATTCCACGTAACCGAGGAGTTCTCTTGCGATAGCTGGGACAAACAGAAAAATGCGCGTCCCGATATCGTTCTGTTCGTCAACGGTATTCCTTTTGCTGTGATTGAATGCAAAGCTCCTACGGTTGATGTGGATCAGGCAGTTGAGCAGATGATTCGTAATCAGGGAAAGGACTATATTCCTCAGCTCTTTAAGTTTGCCCAAATTGTGGTTGCTACCAATAAGAATGCTGTTAAGTATGCAACCTGCGGCACCGGAAAGAACTTTTGGTGCGTATGGCGAGAGCAATCCTTGGATTGGCAGAATAAGCTACTTGATCAATACGTAGTTGGTCGTGAAATCACCGAGCAAGACAGAAACATTGTGTCTTTGCTTGATCCCACCCGTTTGCTGACTTTGAGCAAGTATTTCGTTCTGTATGATGCAAATATCAAGAAGATCTGCCGTTATCAGCAATTCTTTGCCGTTGAAGAAATCATCAAGACCATTCAACAGAATGATAGCGCAGGAAACCGGCAAGGCGGCGTTATTTGGCATACACAAGGTAGCGGTAAGTCTTTGACAATGGTTATGGTGGCAAAGTATATCCTTATGGAAATGAGCCGTTGTAATCCTCGTGTTGTCATTGTTACTGACAGAAAAGAACTTGATAAACAGATTGCCAAGACATTCTCTCACACAAGGTTATCTCCGGCAAGAGCAACTTCGGGCAAACATTTGATCGATTTGATTAACAAGGGATCCGCAGATGTGATTACATCGATTATCAACAAGTTCAACACGGTTGAGAGCAGCGGACTCAAAAACCACTCTCGCGATATCTTTGTTCTGATCGATGAGAGCCACCGTTCCAATTACGGTTCATTGGCTACCAAAATGCGTGTTGTGTTCCCCAATGCATGCTATATTGGATTCACCGGAACACCTTTGATGAAGAATGAGAAAAATACGATGGAGAAGTTCGGGAAACTGATCCACAAATATACCATCAAAGACGGTGTGGATGATCAGGCTATCGTTCCCTTAATCTACGAAGGAAAGTTTGTTGAGCAGAATGTGGATGAAGCGAACATTGACCTTTGGTTCGATCAAGTAACTAAAAAACTTAATGATGCCCAAAAGGTGGATCTGAAGAACAAATGGAGTACAATTAAGCGCTTGACTTCTACCGATGCACGTATAAAGCGTATTGCACTTGACGTGAACCAACACTTTATCGAAGCTTACAAAAACACCGGCTTCAAAGCAATGTTGGCTTGTAACTTCAAAAAGGATGCCGTTCGTTATCAGAAATGTTTTGAACAGTTTGGTGACTTGACCACAGCTGTTGTTATTTCTGCGCCCGATATGCGCGAAGGCAGCGAGGAAGTGGATGAAAGTACTGACGATATGGTTGTAGCTTTCTGGAACAAAATGATGGCGCAGTACGGCAACGCGGATGACTATGAGGATGCGATCAAGAACAAGTTTATCGATGGTGAGATCGACATTCTCATTGTTTGTAGCAAGCTTCTTACCGGTTTTGATGCTCCTCGTACGCAGGTTCTTTACATTGATAAGGAATTGAAAGAACACGGTTTGCTCCAGGCAATTGCAAGGACAAATCGACTCTTTGAGGGTAAAGATTTCGGCTTGATTGTTGACTATAGAGGACTCATTCAGAAGCTCGACTCAGCTATGGAAGTCTATAGTGGCGCAGGTCTTGAGGACTTTGATAGTGCTGACATTCAAGGTGTAATCGTCGATGTTATGGCTTGTGTAAGCCGTTTGCGCGAGGCTTATTCGCACCTTTGCGATCTCTTTGTTTCTATTAAAAACAAAGAGGATACAGAGGAAATCGAGGTGTTCCTTGCGGACATTGATATCAGGGCTAAGTTCTATGATGAGCTTTGCTCCTTCGGTCGTGCGCTCAGTATGGTGCTCAATTCCGAAAAGGCATATGCGGCATTTACCAAGCAGGAAATCGGAATGTATCAATCTGCGTTTATCTTCTACTCAAAGGTTAGAAGAAGTGTAAAGAAGCGTTACGCAGACACCATCGATAACAAAGAATACGAAAAGCAAATGCAAAATCTTCTTGATACACATATGTCTGTTGCAGGAATTAAGCAGATTACCAATCCCGTAGATATTCTTGACAGAGATGAACTGGAGAAAGAGCTTCATGAGCTCGGAACAATGAGATCAAAGGCTGATGCAATTGTTTCGCATATGACAAAGAGTATCAAGGTTAACAGAGATGAAAATCCTGCCTACTATGATACCTTCTCAAAGAGAATCAAGGATGCCCTTGAAGAATACAAGAACAGAGTCATCACAGAAGCCGAATACCTTGCCAAGATGAAGTCTATTATGGAAGACTATCGCAAAGGCACAACGAATATCACCTATCCCGAAAAGATCAAGGGTAATGTGCATGCACAGGCATTCTATGGTGTTATTACTGCAATTCTTGATGATGTAATGGACATTAGTGCAAATATCGATGTTATATCCGACATCTCGATTCGCATTACTGAAATCGTTGATGAACATAATATGGTTGATTGGCAGACAAACAAAGATATCCACAACAAGATTGCGCAAGACATTGATGATATGTTCTATGAAATCGAGAAAGAAAAAGGCATTCAAGTTGACTTCGATTCTATTGACAAGATCATTGAGAACGTAATTACAGTTGCCCTCAGGAGATTCAAATGATCAAAGAAATAGTATTGAATGGAAAACGAATTGAGTATGATTTGCAAAGGAAAGATGTTAAGAATATCAATTTGAGAATCAAAGCAGATAGAACGATTTTTCTTTCAGCAAATCCTCGTGTTTCCGAACAAATAATCGAAGAGTTTATCGAATCCAAATCAGAGTATATTCTCAAAGCTCTTGCCCATTATGAGGAACTTGCTAAATATGCGCCTAAGCCAAAACAATATGTGGATGGCGAAACATTCCGAATACTTGGTCATGACAGAAGATTAAAAGTCATTCAGGGTAAGAACAACAAGGTAGAGTGTGACGAGTCATATATCACATTGACTGTCAAGGATTCAAACGATTTTGCACTAAAAAAGAAGATGATTGACAAATGGCTGATGTCGATTTGCAAAGATACGATTCAATCCTTGTGCGATGCCATTTATCCCAAGTTCCAAAAGTATGGTGTCGCATACCCGACGATTCGATACAGAAGTATGGTATCTCGTTGGGGAAGTTGTCAGCCAAAACGCGAAGTGTTAACATTCAACTATGCTTTGGTAGAAGCATCTATATCGTGTATTGAGTACGTTGTTGTACACGAATTTACTCACTTCTTACAACCCAATCATTCTAAAAAGTTCTATCAACAGCTCGCTATGTTTATGCCTGATTGGGAGGCAAGAAAAACAATCCTTGAAAAAGGAAATACCTTTGTCGAATGAGGTTGTTGATATGAGAAAAATTATCAAAAATGCCATCCAATGCAAGCTCTGCGGTGAAATTATTGAATCCACATACCGACATGAATATGTGGAGTGCAAATGTGGTTCATGCGCCGTTGACGGCGGTCATGACTTTCTGCGGCGGAGTTTTAGGGATAAGGAGTGTTACACCGATCTTTCGGTAACAGTTCCGTTGACCGAATACAAAATCGAGCGGTTGCAAGCATTGCTAAATCCAACCACAACATTAGCAGATACTTATTACGAAACCCTGGAAGACATTAACGCTATCAAGTATCACTACTATGACTATATGGTCACTGAACCGATAAACGCGGATGAAGAACTCAAGCGTCTTCCTTCTGCTAATTACGATCTGTGTTGTGCCTTGATTACAATGCTTCTCCGCGAGGATCATTTCAGCAACGGTTCGTTCGGCGAACGCTTTGAGAATGGCGACGTCACCCCAATTGTTGAAAAAATGATTGATTTATTGAAAAACTCCACCGAGGAATAAGTAATGACAAAACAACAATTTCTTGAATACTGCCTCTCCGCCTACGGCACATCGCCGGACTATCCGTTTGACGAGGATTTTGAAACGGCTGTGCTCAGGCACACGGATAACCGCAAGTGGTATGCGATAGTGATGCGCGTGTCACGGCACAAGTTTGGATTTGACAGCGACGAGATTATTGACGTTGTTAATCTCAAGCTCCCGACCGAGATGTTCGGTTCGTTCGGTGCAGCCGACGGTGTCTATCCGGCATACCATATGAACAAGCTCCATTGGATTTCGGTGCTTTTGCCCGAAGCTCCCGAGGATGTGGTTCAGTTCCTCGTGAACGTGAGCTTTGAAGCCACCAAGGCGAAAAGAAAAAGAGGTAACAAATGATCGATTACGGATTAAAAAATAAGGTTGCTCTCATCACCGGCGCGAACAACCCGTGGGGGATTGGTGCGACTACGGCGATGGCTTTTGCACGCGAGGGCGCAAAGGTTGTCTTGGTGTACAAGAAGGTGGACAGACCTTTTGACGCGACCAAGACCGACAAAAACGGCGTTGACCGATACTATGCCGCCAACGCAGGTGACGCCTCGGCTGTTGAAGAAAAGCTCAAGGCAACGGGCGCGGACTATCTCGTTTTGGAAAGCGACATTTCAAATGAGGATGCGGTCAAAAAGATATATTCGACCATCCTTGCCAAGTACGGCAGGGTGGATATTCTCGTCAACAACGCGGCGACCGATGACGAAAACGGCTTTGATACCATTGAGAAAATCACGCAGAAGGTGATTGACGACACCTTTGCGGTCAACGTGCGCGGTAGTCTTATGATGACGCGCGAGTTTATCAACCAACGAGGCGATTACGGAAGGATCATCAATCTCTCCACCGATGCCGCGCAGGTCTTTGCAGGGCAGATCACCTACGGCGCGAGCAAGGCGACTCTTGAGGCGCTGACTCGCAGTATTGCCCTTGAGGTGGCGCAGTACGGAATCACCGTCAACTGTGTTGCACCCGGTCCTACTCAAACGGGTTGGATCGACGAGGACTTTAAAAAAGTCGTTGTGCCTCTCATTCCGATGGGCAATCTCATTCAGCCCCAAGACATTGCCGAAACGATCCTGTTCCTCGCAAGCGAGCAGGCTCGAATGATTACGGGACAGGTCATTAAGGTGTCGGGCGGCAAGGCGCTGTAATATGTTACTTAATTGATAACTCTTCAGCCCTTAGCTGGACTTTTGCCATCTCCTGTGGTATTGTATTGTGCTACAGGAGGTGGCAAATTTTATGGATATTATCAGAGAGCTATGGTACGGCAACGTCGCGCCGTTCGAGCAATGCACGCGGGGAGATAAGCAGATGAAGGAACTGTTATCCTTGATGGCGCGGAACCGCGATGAGCTCGGTGAGGGGCTCACGGAAAAGCAGAAAGAAACGCTCGAAAAGTTCGAGGAAGCGCTCAACGAGATGCACAGCATTGCCGAGCGAGATGCCTTCTCATACGGGTTACGGTTAGGCATCAGGTTGATGGCAGAAGCCTTCCTGCAGCCGTTGTGTGAGGACTAACAAAAAGACCGAAGATGAAAAAATCTTCGGTCTTTTTTCGTTAATAGGTGTACAAAGCCTCAATTATTTTCATATAGGCGAAGAGAATTTATTTTTTTAAAAACAGGTCCCCATACCCCCTTAAAAATTCATATAGGTGAGGGGATATATAATTTTTTGAAATATGGGTTAGAAAAGAGTTATTTTTTAGGCTATATAAGTAGAGTGAGCTAAATTTTGTAAACAAAATGTAAACCTTTAGCCTCAAGGGTGGAAAATCGCCGCTTTTTTGTCCTATTAGATGAGGGGTATTGATTTCTGTAAACAAAATGTAAACCTTTCATCGCGAGGGGGATATTTTGCCACTTTTTTGTCCTATTAGTTGAGGGATCATTGATTTCTGTAAACAAATTGTAAATTAGCTTTCAAAGGGGGTGTGTTTTAGCTTTTTCTGTGGCTATTAAGTGAGGGGATATCTAAAATCCGTAAATAAATTATTAATTTTTGCGGAAACACCTCTCCAAAATGGTCCTTTTTTCTCCGTATGGTGAAGGGGGATTTTCTTGACGCACCTGCTTCTACATAGCTAACCGACAGAATGTCGGCAAGCTCGCGCGTGTGCCCCCAAGAACGCCCTGTGTGGCGTTTTGATGCGCGCGGCGGGTATCCGTGGGGGTGGCGCGAATCAGGGCGAATTTGGGCGCGTTTCGGGGCGACCTTTCTCTCTTTGGAGATGGCTCACCGAGTGATCAAAATGAGCACTCGGTGCGGTGGCAAGCGAGTGTCCAAAATGGCCACACAGTAAGGCGGTCACCGAGTGGACAAAATGTCCACTCGGTCAGGTCACGATCAAAGCGACATTTTGTCACTTTGATTGGATCAAGACCTCAAAATGAGGTCTTGATTTTCGGGAGCTTATGATATGCAGAGATCAACGCCTCAAAATGAGGCGTTGAAAATGGGATCTTTGTTTAAAATCAAGTCCTCACAATGAGGACTTGATACATATCAAAGGCAAGGATCAAACCCTCAAAATGAGGTTTTGATTTTCAGCGGTTCAGGATTCCCAAGGATCAAGGCCTCAAAATGAGGCCTTGAAAAAAGACGCATGCCCTCATTTTGAGGGCATGAAATTCGATCGTTCTTTTTTCGGGACGGCGTTTTACATACGAAAAAACAAGCTCTTGTTTTTTCGATATGAGTTTGGGCGAGGTGCGCAACTCGTTACCCAAACAAAAATATTCTACGAAAGGAGGTTACTAATGAACAGTAACCCTCATAAGCTCACCGTGATAGACGGTGAAACACTCATGGACAAAAGACTTCCGCCCACGAAGTTTTGCGTCGACACACTACTGCCCCAAGGGCTCTGCATCCTTGGTGGCTCACCCAAGGTCGGCAAATCGTGGTTCGTGCTGGATCTGTGCGTCCACATCGCTCGCGGAGAACCCCTTTGGGAGTTTCCCGTGACGAAAGGGGAGGTTCTTTATTTCTGCCTTGAGGACTCCGAGCGTCGCATTCAGGAGCGCCTCAACATCGTCACCGATGACGTGCCTTCGGGACTTTATTTTGCCACCGGAAACACCTCCATCGAGAGCGGACTGTGTGATTTTATCCGCAAATTCAAGCAGGAGCATCCCGACGTGACCTTCGTTGCCATCGATACCTTCCAGCTCATTCGCGCACAGAGCTCCGAGATATCCTACAGCAACGATTACGCCGAGCTTCAGCCCTTGCGCCTCTTGGCAGCCGAGCTTGATATCACGCTTCTGCTGGTACATCATCTTCGGAAAACAGGAGACAAGGATCCCGTCAATAAGCTCTCCGGTAGCACGGCGATTGCGGGTGCGGTAGACGCTATTTTTGTGCTTGAAAAGTTCGAGCGCATTGAGAAAGCGGCATCTCTTTACGCCTCAGGGCGTGACATTCGCGACCTCACTATTTATCTTAAAATGAACCCCGACAACTGCCGCTGGGAGCTGATTACCGATAGTATCATAGCTCCCGAATTCAAGCTTCCGCAAGAGGTATTAGGTCTCTATCATTTCATGAAAGAAGCCAAGACTTTCAGCGGAACGAATACCGAGCTTGCGAAATACGTAGGTAGTGGTATTTCCCCAAAAGGACTCAAGCAAATGATGAACCGTTACCGTTATGAGCTGGAGAAGCTCGGTGTTTATTTTCAAAGCAGAAGGAGCAACGGACAAAAGTTTGTGGTGGTCAAATACCTGCCGGATCTTGCGGAATCGGACGGTGACCCAAGTGCCTCAAGTGACTCTACCTCCTCTGCTTGTGATAATTCCGTCTCTTCCGTCCCTTGCGTTCCTGAGAATGTTGAAGAGGAGTGTGAGGATGAGGAGTAAAGCATGGATTTTCGAAAGTTCGATTTTGAGGCAGGAGAAAGCACTGGCGCCTTTTGTCGCCATTGCCCCTCAACTTCGGACGGCAGAGCCGACCGAAAACCCGCATGAAATCGGGCTTTTTGGGCTCTTGGGTAGTTGTGTTTTTGCTGGTGCCAGTTACGCCACCTGGCGCCTTTGCTGGCGCCTTTTATTCGAAAAAACCCCGAAAAGCCCCGTGTTGTCGGCATGTTTGGCTGGTACCAACCCTGGTACCAGTGGCGCCTTTTGTGGCGCCAATCCTAAATTTTGTGAAAGTGAGGACTAAAATGACCAAAATCAGACCCGAATTTGCGAAAATGTTTCGCATGTATCCCGACGCGCTTAATCGCAAGGAACTTGCCTCAATGCTCGGAATTAGTGAAAAACAAGCCTCAAAGCTCCTTCGAAGCGGCGAGATTCCATCGATAAAAATCGGTCGTGAGTACCGTATTGCCAAGGTCAATGCGATCAATTTCTTGATGGGTAAGAGCACCTCTGAAAAAACTTATGTTGTAAATGTAACTTCGAACCCACAGGGCTGGACTTCTGACGATAAGCGTGGTATCTTGTGTGTTGCCGCAGATCAAAAGGAGGTAGTTTAATATGGCAAACAAATACAACAAGGGCGTGTCCGGCAGCGTCCAGGAGAAGCGCGGAATGCTCTATCTTGTGGTCAGCTTCAAGGACCCGATCACGCAGAAGGGCAAGGTAAAATGGATCGGACTCGGCATCCCATCCGGCTCACCAAAGTCGGTGATCAACAAGGCAAAGCGAGATGCCCAGATCAAGTTTGAAAACGAGTACAGAAGATTTCTTGACGGCTACGATGACCCGTCCAAATATCCTCTTCTGCCCTTTCTAAATGACTGGCTCGACAAGGTTCATATTCACAAGATCCAGGAGTCTACGTACTACGGTTACAAGAGCCGCGTCAACGGAAAAATGAAGAAATATTTCAGCGATCGGATCACGCTTGCCGATTGCAAACCGCGCCTCATTCACGGGTTTTACGATTATCTTCGGGAGGACGGTGACAGTGAGCAGACGGTGCTTCACTACCACAATCTGCTCCACACGGCGTTCGAATATTCCATCCGTCAAGAGATCCTTGAGGTCAACCCGATGGACAGAGTGGAGCGCCCTCAGGTGAAGAAATTCGTTGGCGCATTCTACTCGGTGGACGAGGTCAAGGAGCTTCTCGAAAAAGCAAAGGAAGACACCATTTATATCCCCATTGTCCTCGCGGTGTACTGCGGATTGCGACGGAGCGAGGCGCTGGGACTTTCGTGGAGCAACATCGACTTTGAGAACGATAAGATCTTCATCGGGCAGAAGGTTTTGGAGGTGGTGCGCGAGGGCAAAATGGTGCAGGTCATCAGCGATGAGATGAAGACAGAAAGCTCACGAAGAAGCTTTAAAATGATCCCCGAGGTCAAGGAAATTCTGCTGGAGCACAAGCAAAGACAAGCCGATTTCCAAAAGCAATTCCGTAAGGCATATTCCAAAAAGTATCTCGATATGGTGTGCGTCAATCCCCTCGGGGAGCTGATCAAGCCGAGCTATATCACGGCGCACTTTCCGAAGCTCCTCAAGCAGTACGGAATGAGGGATATCCGCTTCCACGATCTCCGACACACATGCGCATCGCTTCTCGTATCGCTGGACGTGAACATGAAGGTCATTCAGAGGTATCTCGGGCACAGTAATATGAGCACCACCGCGGACATTTACTCCCACCTTGATGCCAATGCTACGGGCGAGGCGGGAATGAAGCTCGGCAAGCTCCTTGCCGATGATGAGGAGGTGAACTGAGGTGTTAAAGGACGGAGAAATCTCCTTGGAGCAACTCTATAAATTGCTCCACATCAGCAAACGAAAGGCGGCTTGGATGCTGCAAAACGGCATTATTCCGTGCGAGATAAGACCGACCAAGACACATCGATACGTGATCCGTATGGAAGACGTTCAGGTCTATCTGCGAAAGAAAAGATCGGTACGGCGTAAGGAGATCCCAGTAGGAATCTTCAACGCCAAACCGACCAAGCAAACGGTGGTGATCAATAATAATCGACCGATGGATACCGTGGACATTGGAGAATGCTTCGTTACCATTTCGGATGAGTGCAGGGGCGCATTCCGAGAGCACGTCGAAAAGCGACTTCGGTACTTTCCCGATGCACTCACCGCCGACAAAGCCGCTGAAATCATCGGCTACGCTCCGCACACAGTGCTCGCGTATATTCGGCAGAAGCGCATCTTCGCCGTATGGATCGGCGGAAAGTATATTGTACCCAAGAGCGCACTTGTGGACTTTCTCGTCGATGACTTTGCCTTCGAGATCGTTCATAAATCTACGTGGCATATGAATACCATCCTTCAGTTTGTAAAGAAGAAATAGTATTAGTCCCCAAACAGCTTTGTCAGACTGTTTGGGGACTTTTCACATTTGTTCATATTTTTGCATTGAAAATCGTGTCAAAATATGTTATAATATATTAAATTCATTATAGGGGTGCGTCGTGGAAAAACAGCAAATAATCCAACTAAACAAGCCAAAGGTGCGTGAAGCAAAACCACAGAATCATACGCCCTCAACAATCCAAGCGGATACGCTTTTTACTTTTACCCCAAAGCTGGAATTTCTCATTCCATACATAAAAACGAGAATGATTTCTCCGCGCTATTGTGTAGAAGATATCAGTTATCTGAAAATACCCAGACTGAAAAAAATAGCTTTTCCCATGAAATGCTTTTGTGATATCAACATGCATCGGCTCGATGTTCACTTGGGGTGGTATGGTTATTATGGGCTGGCCTTCAGCAAAGAATGGGGCATGAATAGAGGTATTCAGCCTATTCAGTATATTAACCCGACTTCTGAATTGCGCCAAGACTTTACCAAGGCGTTTTCTGCTGCACTGTCTGCTCCGGTATCAAGAAAGGGATCTGCAATAGAAAAAATGAAAAACTTTCTATTGCATGAAATGATGTATTACAAGCCCTACGACGGAAAGATGGAAAACCGTAATACTGGGAAATCAGAAACCAAGTGCTTTACTGATGAATGCGAGTGGCGTTATGTTCCCGATGTTACCGTCGCAGGTTTTGAACAAGCCTTTCATGAAAAAGGAATGATAAACGCAGGCGTACTGGAAGAGATAAGCAATTCGATGACTGGTATTCCCGAAATATCGTTGCGATTTGATTATGATGACCTGAAATATATCATTGTCAAATCTCGTGCCGATTTTGAAAAACTGGCACAAGAAATATCTGATTTAGATGATTCCGTCCAACACGAACTAATTTCCAAGATAATTGTGTGGGATGTTTCTGGGAGGGATTTTTAATGTTTGTAGATTTTAATAGGGTTTTCAAGGGGAAACCGCAAACGGAATTAAAAATTCCTGATGCAATGGTTGAACATCTTAGTTCAAAATTACCCGAAGGAGTAAGGTACAGAGCTGACGACAATGGAAACTGCGAAATAGTTTCCGAAGGTGGCCCCATTTCTTTTGGCGGTTTGATTTTTGTCCCCACAGAAGAAGACAAAAAAGTTTTAGGAAAGAAATTTTCGCTTAATGACGTTTTAAGCTATTCTTACAACGCACAAAAACGCATACCTTTACAGTTAAAAAAAGAGGGTGTGATTACTTTAAATGGCGAAGAATTTCCCATAGATCGGTTACATTACAATCCATATTGCCCAGTGACATTTGTTTCAGGCGAAATGTTTATGTACCCTCACCCCTTTCCGGCACCCTTCACTTTGGAAGTTGGTTGCGAAAAATATTCTCGTGAACTTACATTTAAGCGCATACCTAATGAAAGTGTACATATAGCCGCTTTTGAATCAGAAAGTGAACAGCCCCTTGTGGTTAAGTATTTTCTCGATGAAACAAAAAATACGATAGCGTTTAATATTTCCTTTAATCTCTCTTATGCTAAAACCGTAAGAGACGTTGTTGAGTCAACCTTTATCTATAATGCTTTTGCAGATGACAAAGGTTTGTTCTGCGGACATCCTCTCGTTACAGGATTGGACACTTCGGGACTAAAAAAATATGATCTTGATAGTGCTTTGTTTTGGGAAAAAGTATTGTATGTTGAAACGGCGTTAGGACTAACTTTTATACCACCGCAGGAAGATATAGATTTTTCTACAATTCGCATTGTTGAAATACTGTATCAAAATCTTATACAGAAACTCCCTACAAGAGACAATAAGAAAATCGACAGCTTGGATGGCGAGTGGGAAATGCGCGACGACAACGAAGTTAAGGATTCGATTGGCAAATCTATCTACTTTGAGTTTCAAGCAACATATCATATGTCCTTGTTTGGTACGGAAAAAGACTTGCCGTGTATTATTGGAATCTTTGATTCCAAATTAACGCATTATACGGTCAAAGGAAAAAAATACAAGCTTTCACTTGACCATTTGAGTGAAGAACAGCATATGTATACATCCACGCTTAGATTTGCGACCGAAGACGAACTTCAAGCGTATATGAGCGGTGAGCGTAATGGTATAATTACTGCGCTTCATTCTGCTAAAACGCCTGAAGATTTTCTAAGCGAAAAAGGTAATCAAGACGATAGTAAAAAATAATACCTTTTGAAACAAATTTATTGTTTGTAAAAAAAGATTCCATAGCCGAATATCGGCTATGGAATCTTTTTTGGCGGAGTGGTGGAGTTAAAGTTTGAACACTTCCACCCGCGCACGCGTGCGCGTTATTATTATCGTCGAGAGGGACGCCCGACGCCTCGTCGGTATCCTCTTTGCCGATAAACGCCGTTTCGCGTCCGCCGCTTATGTTGAAATATAGCACGACGCGGTCGTCGTAAATATACATCGCATTGACGAGGTTGTCAATAATGCGTTTTTGAAATTCCTTGTCGTGTGGGTTGCCCTTTATGAACTCCGCCACAAACGCGATTATATCCTCACGGCGAACTTGCAACCCGCGCTCTAACTCCAACTTCGCTTGATACTCGGTAAGGTCGTTAAGTTGCGCGGACAACTCCACAATCTTTTTATCAAGAGTCTTTACGACCTCGGGAGATACGCCCGACACCATAAGATTGACCGCGTTGTCAATCTCTTTTTGTATCCTCGTGCGCTCGACCGTAATGCGCTTTATCTCGCTTGTATCGGTGCGCGCCTCATAGTACGCGATAACGTCGTCGGCAATAAGAGCGACGCGGCGCGGGTCGGAGAGATACAAAACGGTTTGCTCGGTCGCATACCACTCCAAAAAGTCTTTTTTCTCGTTGCGCTTGGTACAAGTGCGGCGTTTTTTCTTTGCCGTGCAAGCGTAATAATGGTAAACCGCGCCCGTCTTGCTCGTGCCACCGTCGGCGACCATATTTGCGCCACAATGCCCGCAATACAATTTACCTTGTAAAAGGTAGGTTATCCGAGCGGAGTTTGCGCCCGAGAAGTATTTGTTTTGCGCCGCGCGCCGTTGCACCTTGTCAAAAAGTGCCTTGTCGATAATTTGCGGGTAGGTATTGGCGCAGAGTCGTCCGCCAAACTCAAACGTCCCCGTGTACTTCGGATTGGTTAGCATTTTATCGAAATCACGCCCGCGCCACGGTTTACCGCGGTAACGCTCCCCGCGAGCATTTAACGCCACGGCGATGTCCTTTTTCGGTACGCCGCTTGCGTACTCCTCGAAAAAGTAACGGACGATTGCCGCCGCCTCCTCGTCGATAACGACGCGCTTGCCTTCCTTTTTATATCCATATATAAGATACCCGCCCGCAAACG
>JAZRLS010000066.1:0-9997 GCA_045646945.1 Eubacteriales bacterium
AATGATGTGTCCAACTTTTTTATTGATTTAATTGTAGGGGCGATTCACGAATCGCCCGCGGGCGAACACAGTTCGCCCCTACGGAGCCTTGCAAATAAAGGATTACTTCGAAGCCTCTTCGATTGCAACAGCAACGAGGGCGCTCATACCAACCATGGGGTTGTTACCTGCGCCGATGAGTCGCATCATCTCTGTGCGTTAGTGAGCTTTGAGACGTATCAAAGTTATTATAAGTATAAGCGTGAGGCAAAAGGGTTAACCGTTTGAATGGTTAACCCTTTTCTGATATGATCTTTTACTTCAAAAGTGATATCGCATCTCCGATCGTTTTCTCAAGAGCTTCGCGACCGTATTTGTCAACCTCTGCTTTGCTTTTCTCACCGTGTGTGAGGCATCCTGCGCCTCCGATACAACCGCCGATACAAGCCATACCTTCAATAAAGTTACCGTCAAGAATACCTTTGTTCAACTTGAGAAGTGCCATACGGCAGGCTTCAATACCGTCACATACAACGGGCTTGATCTCAAAGTCGATATTTTGCTCTTTCATCGCTTGAGCTGCCGCATCGCTCAGTCCTCCGCTACGGGCAAAGATGCGACCGAAGTAAGAGGCGTTATCAAGAACCCCTTCCTCAAGTGTTTCGATCTCGATGTCACGGCTGTCAAAGAGTGCCTGAAGCTCCTCAAACGTAAGCACGCAATCCACGTATTGCTTCACTTCCTCAAGCTGTGCCTCTGCCTTTTTAGCAGTGCATGGGCCGATGAAGATCACCTTTGCGTTAGGAGTTGTTTCCTTGATGTATTTCGCAAGAACCGCCATAGGCGACATATTATGCGAAATATGCTCTACGAGGTTCGGGAACTGCGATTTAATATACTGCACGAATGCGGGACAGCAGGAGCTTGTGAGAAGTCCCTTTTCCGAGAGCTCCTTCGCCTCCGCCATAGCAACCATATCCGCGCCGAGCGCTGCTTCAATCACGTCATGGAAACCGAGCTTCTTCAATCCTGTTACGACCTGACCGAGCTTTGCATAGGAGAATTGGCTCGAAATGGAGGGAGCCACAACGGCATAAACCTTGTAGTTACTGCCTCTTGTGTTTCTCTCACTCTTTTTCAGAATATCGATGGCGTTGACCATAAAGGACTTATCCATAATCGCGCCGAAGGGACACTGATATACACACGCGCCACACTGGATACACTTGGAGTTATCGATCTTAGCCGCCTTCTCTTCGTTCATAGAGATTGCTTTTACCTTGCAAGCATTCTGACAAGGACGCTTGCGGCTTACGATCGCGGTATATGGGCAAACCTTTGCACAAGCACCGCACTCTTTGCATTTTGACTTATCAATATGGGCAACGTGATCGTGATCAAAGGAAATTGCTCCGAACTTACAAACATCTTCGCAACGGTGAGCGAGGCATCCGCGGCAGGCATTGGTAACCTCATATCCGCCAACAGGACACTCATCGCATGCAATTTCAATGACCTCAATCACATTGGGGTTATTTTTATCGCCGCCAATAGCAAGCTTCACCCGCTCACCGAGAATTGCACGCTCCTTGTAAACACAGCAACGCATCGTAGGCTCGTTTCCGGGCACAAGACGCTGGGGAATATCCATAATATTCTCCAGTAATTTATCCTCCCACGAGAGACGCGCCACTTCGCGCAAAACTCTGTATTTAAGATATTGAACCTTTGTGTCAAATCTTCTCATAGATACTGATACCCACTCTTAAATACCGACACTTTTGATAACATCGGAAAGAGCTTTTGCGGACGCATGGAGCTTTGCTATTTCCTCGTCGGCGAGCCTTTGTTCGATGATAGATCTTACTCCATTGCCGTCAACAAGAGAGAGTGAGCTCAGGCAAACGTCGCGTATTCCATATTCTCCCTCGTGCAATGACGAAACCGTAAGAGCGGTCTCCGAGTTGCCGCTAAGTGTCTTTATGATATGTGTTGTGGACATTCCGATACCGTAAATCGTGCAGCCCTTACGAGATATGATCTTGCCTCCTGATTTTTTTACGTAGGTTTCAATATCTCCGCGTGTATATTCGGTGGGAATATTTGAGGGGTTAACCACAGACTGTCTGTATTCATCCAGCGGTACTCCTGCAATGGTCGCATTAGACCATGATACAAAAGAAGTGTCTCCGTGCTCACCAAGAACGTTAGCATGTACCTGTTGCTTATTTACGTTGTATATCTCGGCAAGACGAGTACGCAAACGGATGGTGTCAAGCACGGTTCCCGTTCCAAACACTTGATTTTTGGGAAGTCCCGTATACTTCAGAAACGCATACGTCAGTATGTCTACAGGGTTTGCCACAAGAATGTAAATTGCATTGGGAGCATATTTTGTGATCTCGGTGGAGATGACCCTGATGATATTTACGTTGGTCTGTACCAGCTCCAAGCGTGTTTGTCCGGGCTTTCTTCCGATTCCCGAGGTGATGACCACGACATCGGAATCAACTGCGTCACAATAGCTTCCTGCGTAAATATCGCAGTTGTCAATAAAGGGGGTTGCTTGCTTAATATCCAAGGCTTCACCAAGAGCCTTTTCAGTATTAATGTCGATCAAAACAACCTCGGATGCGGCATTTCTTGCCAGTAATGCAAATGCGGTGGTAGCTCCAACCGAGCCGGCACCAATAATCGTTACCTTCTTTTTCATATTCTTCAACGTCCTTAAAAATAACTTACTTTAATTCGCTTTCCCATTTTCTTTAAGCAGAAGGAAAGCTCTTCTACAAGATTCATCTTAATATTAAAATTGATCGGAAGATCCGGATTCTGATGAGCGGGATTCACCGCCCTTCCAACATAGAAATTGATGTCGGTCGCTTCTTCAAACAGAAGTCGGCTGATCAGAGATGCGCCGTCCTTCTTGAAATTCCACTGCTCATAAAACTCATTCTCCCCAAGGTAATCTTTGGCGTACTGAATGACCTTATTCATTGTAATAACGCCCTCGGTTACAAGATCAACACCTTCGATCTTGGCGATCGGAGGAACGTCACTGCGCTCAAAGCTGAGGCTTACCTCAACCTTCTTGCCAAGGTATTTTGCGGCAATAGACGAGGTTGTACCGCCACAGATAATATGCTTTCCTTCCTTGGAGAAGAATAGCGACATCATACGGTTTGCGTCATCACGGTTCGAGGGAGGTCCAAAGAGAATGTTCATCGGTTCTCTTTTGCGTATCTTGATAACACACGCTGTTGTATCGTCTCCGGGTTTATGACCGTAAAGATTATCACATTCGTCAACGAGCATTGTGGACAGATTTTTTGCCGTATAACCACCGGCAACGAGAGCCTGCATGTAATCTGCAATATCCTCGCGCTTCCATCCGAAGTTATACTTTCCCCCCATACCTGCGTGGGGACACCCGTCGCTCATAGCGATAAACACGTCATCCTCTTGCAATCGGATCGTTGATTTATAAATCTTTTTTCCACCGATATTCATTTCGGTCTTGGGATAATCGTACTGTTCGTAATCTCTGATCACGATTACGTGGGGATTATCGTACTGAATGATCTCGGCGATTTCATTATTCAAAAGATGAATAATCGTAAACGTGGAATATGCCACGCCGCGCACCGAGCATACGGGAAGCGTTGCGGCAATGGTAGCCACACATTCCTCGATGGGAAGCCCTGCTGCCATCATCGTGGAAATGATCTTGGAGGTGAGTGTGGAGAGAATGCTCGCCTTAACACCCGACCCAAGACCGTCAGCAAGCACGATCACGGTGGAATTTTCGTTTTCCTCTACGACGTCTACGTGGTCCCCGCAAAGTTCTTCGCCGACATGATTGATGCTTTTATATCCGATATCTGCGCACAAATCATTCATCGCCGATAGACTCCTTTAGTTTCGTCAGAGCAATCTTGGTCTCTGCCGCGGTCTCACCGAGCAAGGACGCGATTTCCTGAACGATTCTCATCTGCTTTTCAACAACGGTATCGGCAACCTCAACCGTCTGTTTATTGATTCGTGCCTTCTTTTCTCTGTCGGCTTCCTCATCGGTAATGTCACGCATAATACCGATCAGCATACGGGAGTCTGGATCGTAAACAACAGTCTGTTCAACGTACTTTTTGTATTCTGCGAGATACGTACGCTGATCATGAACGGTTCTGCCGCTTTTTCTGACCTGTACGAATACGCTAGGATCGAGAATACGGACAACAGGCTCGCCGAGCACGTCGGATTCCGCACGGATATTCATAATCTTGCGAGCCGCATTGTTGATCTGCTGAACCTCAAGATTTTCATTCAAAACGATAAGTCCGTTGGGCGTATTTTTAACGATGGTATCCGAGAAGCTTTCTGCCTTATCCTTAAGGAACGGCAGGCACATCGATATTTCCGCCTTCCCCTGAATGATAGCAATCGCCTTTTCACGGCAGGAATTATATCCGCAAGATCCGCAGTTCAGCTCGTCTGAGGGCTTGAACTTGCCCATCTGACGAAGAACTGTCATAACATCATTTTCTGAAGGTGCCTGCAGCTTTTTCTCAATCATAGAAAAATGCTTTTTCAAATTCATAGGAGCAGGCTGATCCACCTCAAAATCACGCTCACCTGCATAATCGGCAACGGTTACGTAATCCTTGATCGGCGAGGTGCTATGGTATTTTTCCATCACGGGACCGCCGATACAGCTACCAACACAAGCAGACATTTCAATGAAGCACTTATGGATCTTACCGCTCTCGATGTCCTTGAGTGCGGCAATACAATTTTCAACACCGTCAAGTGCGATGTATGTATATCCGGGAGCGTTCTTTGCCATGGTTTTCAGCACGCCGCCCGTTGTCGGGAAGAAGCGCGCGCGACTCTCCGGGGTATCATCCACCTCCCTCTCAAGCTCAATTCTCTCAGCTTTGAACCAATTGGTAAGCTCTTCGAAGGTAAGAACGGCATCCACAATTCCTTCATAATACTCGGCTTCGTCTTTCTTTGCTACACAAGGACCAATAAAAACGGTTTTTGCGTTCGGCATTCTTTTCTTAATATCTGCACAATGCGCCTGCATCGGTGACATAACGTCTGCGAGATATTCAAGTGCTGACGGAAAATGCTTTTGTATCAGCAAATTGACAGAGTGACAGCAAGAGGTGATAATAATATCTCTTTCCTCCTCGCGGAGCATACGCTCATACTCCGTCTTCACAATGGTTGCACCGATTGCTGTTTCCTCAACGTCGAAAAAGCCAAGCTTTTTCAGTGCTCGACGAACAGACTCGATACCTACTCCTTCGTAGTTCGCGATAAACGAGGGGGCAAGACTGACAACGACGGGCTCTCCGCTCTGAAGCAGAACTCTCGCCTTCTCGGTACCGTCAACAATCTCCTTGGCGTTTTGAGGACAAACAACAAAACAATGGCCGCACAAAATGCACTCATTGCCAATGATATGTGCTTGGTTTCCCGAAAAGCGAATTGCCTTTACGGGACAGTGACGGATGCACTTATAGCAGTTTTTGCAGTTGGATTTTTTCAGTGTCAAGCAATTTGCCATCATCGTCACTTCCTTTCGTTTTCTATCACATCAAGTATATTCTTCTTGAAAAATTCTCTGAAATTTTCCCTCGTCACACCCACGTGAACATCATCGTTTACCTGCACGGTAACACCGACGCGATTGCACTTTCCAATGCAGAAGCTTCCGGAAAGCACGACCTCATCGTCGATATGATGTTCCTCCACTGCTTTTTCAAAAAGCTCTACAATATCCTGCGAGCCCTTGAGGTGGCAAGACGAGCCAACACACACCTGAACGAACAACATGTGCTTATACCTTTGCGAGCACTTCTTTAGCGAAGAAGTCTCCTACACTATCGGGAGTAACGGAATGGAAGGCATCGTTGACCGTGACACATACGCCCTGCTGACACTTGCCCATGCAGAAGGTGCCGCCAAGCTCTACCTTGTCGCCGAGATCATTTTCAGCGATCAAATGCTGAAGCTGCTCTACTACCTGACGAGAACCCTTGATGTGGCAGGAGCTTCCAATACAAACTGTGATTTTAAGCATAATATTTTACCTCTCTTAAATGAAATTATAAATTTAGTGTGCTCCGGTGGAGATCCGAGCATAAAGTCTTTATTTATTTTCCGATAATTGATAACCGACACCGTTGATCCAGCACATAAGAAATTCCCGTTCCTTTTCGTTGCCGTGAGCCAACTGCGCCGCTGCCACAATAGGAATCCATTTTTGAACGTATTGCTTTTCTGTATTGCTCTTTTTGCAAAACGTATCAAGGTATTTTTCCGCACCGCTGATATCTCCGTTCAACCAGAACAAAAGATACGTACGAGCGACATCTGCGGCAGCATTTCCTTGAGTCGCATGAGACCAATCGAGAATGTAAGGCTCCCCGTTTTCGGTGATGATAATGTTGGATGGATTAAAGTCACCGTGACAGATCTTGTGATGCTTGGGCATTTCCTCAAGCCGTGAGTAAAAGTCATATCGGGTGGTAGCATCCAGCTCGGTCTCGACAATTTGTCTTGCCATTTTATCCTTCATCTTGTTCAGAAGAGGAGCTTTTTTTTCGTGTACGCTCATTTGAATATCAACGAGAAGCTCAATGTACTCCGTTTTCTTTTCCGGATGTTCTTTGATAAGCTGTGCAAGCGTCTTTCCCTTGATATATTCAAAAACAATGGCCCACTTGCCATCAATCACAGTAACCTCGAGAACCTTTGGAATGTTCAGTCCCGTTTCCTCGACTCTTGCCTGAATGAGAGCTTCATTCAGAACGTCCGATTTGGTATATTCCGCATTAAATACTTTGATGCAGCGATCACCGTCGCGGTACACTGTTTTGCTTGTTCTCACAGCAATGATTCTATCAAGATTCATATTTTTCTCCTTATGGTCTACGAAGCTATTTGCCGATCTGTCCCTTGAGATATGCGAGGGATAACGCTAAATTCTCTTGCTTAAGAAGTATTCCGCTTGGAACTTTTAATGTAACGGGGGCAAAATTCCATATCGCTTCAATGCCGCTTTCCACAAGCTTGTCGCAAACCTCCTGTGCCGAGCCCCCGCCTACCGTAATAATTCCGAGCTTTACGTCGTGTTCCCGACAGTAAGCTCCGATATCTTTGATAGGCAGTATCGCCTTTACGCCGTTCTTTAGTGCTGTTTCGTTGCAGTCAAAGCCTGCAATGATCTTTACTCCGAAATTTTCAAAGTCGTCGTAATCCAGAAGCGCTCTGCCGAGCTTTCCCGCACCGACGAGAACCGCATTTGTCAGCCTCTCATACCCGAGATGGCTTTCAATGTCGGTAATCAATTGATCGATTTCATAACCAATCTTGGGCTTGCCTGCACCCGAGACAGCAGCAAGATCCTTGCGGACCTGAACGTCGCCAAGGGAAAGCCCTTTTGCGATCGCCGTTGCCGATATTGTGCTGCGTATTTCGGGTAAGCTTCTCAAATATTCAAGATACTGCGGAAGCCGTCCGAGCGTCGCCTTTGGGATAGAATATCCGTTCATTTTGCCACCTCCTTGTTGAACTCTTCATATTTTAACACAAGATCGTCCTCTTGGGAATAATTAAAATGTTATATCGGTATTATCAATATCGATATAATTCATATCAATACAAAAAATGGCTCTGCGTTTTTGCAAAGCCATCATTAGTAAGATATTAATTGACAAATTTTCTTCTCGCATCACAGAGCGCTGTAATAAAGTCCTTATCCAGCTTGGTGAGCTTGTATCCCTTATGATATATAAGAACGTCTTTATATACCTTTTTGTTGCCCTCGCATACACGCTGAACGAGATTATATCTGTCAAGAATTTGCTGCGATGCGGGAGATACCCACATAAAAGTCTTGGGGTTTTCGGAAAGAAGGTCAAACTGACTTGCTCTTTCAAACACAAATATTCTCTGACCAATGTTATCAGGAAGCTCCTCGCGGAACACCTTTGACATGGAAAGCGTAGGAACGTAAGGGTCGGCGTGAGCGATCTCAATGTAAGAGGCCAGATCCTCATAGGTAATCGTTTCCTTCTCGGCGAGAGGATTGTTCTTGCTCATAATAAGAACGTAGGAAAACTCTGCCACGAGCTCATACGAAAGCCCTTTTTCCCCAAGCATATCCTTGTAATATTTATCATAGTTATCCGAGTAACGAATGATACCGAGCTTGTATTCGTTTTCAAGGAGCTTTTTTATTGTCTTTTTTGAGTTGGTCTCCTTGTAATATATTTCTACGGGAGTCTCTCCGATGCTTTTTGAAAATTCCGCCATTGCGGCAGAGATATAACACGCACGCGGAACGGAGATTGAAAACTTACGCTTCTTATGCGAGCCGTCACGGTAGGACTGCTCGATCTTATCGATACGGTGAAGAATATCCCGCGCATAATCCATAAACTCCTCGCCATCGGGGGTTAGAACCATTCCTTTTGCGCTTCTTTGGAATATGGTAATTCCCAGATCGGCTTCAAGCTCCTTGATAGAACGGCTGATATTCGGTTGTGCGATCATCAGCGTTTCTGCCGCCTTATTCAGTGAACCGAGCATTGCAACTTCGACCGCGTATTTCATATGAAGTATATTCATAAAAAGCCTCCTTTCAACTTCATTCTGCTTCTATATTTATTAAATTATATCACAAAAGTACTAATAATTCACGGAGTTTCTTTTATTTACCTTGATAAGTCTCAAACAAGGTTCTATTTGCTTTTATTCTTCGCCAGTCTGCACCTCCATTGCCAACCGCGCACCGATCTTGAAAGCGTATTCAAAGATAGCTGCTTCTGCCAAGCTCATATACTCGCTCCAACAATCATGGAACTTCTCGAAGATCTCCTTCTGTTCCTCCGAAAAGGTTTTTTTCAAGTCCTCGTGATGCCGAGCCATGTATCCAAGCAGTTCTTTCATCTCCTTTGAGTTTGTTCTGCTGTCCTCCCCGGGTATTATGTTTCCGTGCCATAGTTCTTTAATTACATTCATTTCTTTATACCTCCGGTAGCACAACACAATACCATATAACTTTCACAAAGTCCAGACTTTTGGGAAAAGAAAAAGGACGATTTTTAATCGCCCATATTCTTTGTTTAGTGTTAACTAAATTTTGATCAGTGCAAGGCGCTTTTCTTTGTCTTAGGCATAGTGATTTTCACGATTGATCTTTGTTTAAGGATGGCAAAATTTTTTGTCATCAAAAGCTCTTGATTTCTTTTTGTTTTAGAGTTATAATACAGCAAAGTCCGTACGCATCGCACGTATATTTCTTAACACGGGTACGATCTGTTAATGGGGAAAAGATGTTCTCTGAAACTCTCCATTTTCCGTTTTTAACTGTCCTTCAAGGTTTGACCACATAACTGACCACAACAGGAATTGTTCTATACGGAAATAACGGAAACAATGTGCAAAACGGTGTGATTTCGCGGAATATACGGACTATATGTAAACAATGGTGTTCAAAAAACATATTTTTTCGGCTTCGGGTACTGGAGACCGTGGGTTCGCACTCCAAGCGACGCCGTGGGGAGCTCGCTCACCAAAGGCGAGTGATAAGAATATTCACCTTTGGTGAAAATCCCGCTTTAGTTTTCCCTTACTCATTGTCCGAGGCTACGTGTTTTTTCAAAATAATTCAGACCGTCGTGCTTGTTTTTCACGACGGTCTATCTCTTTGTCTTATGCAGTATAATTTTTATCAAACTTAAAGAGGTCAGTCCAAAAAACAACGGACCGACCTCTCAAAATAGTTAGATTGTTGGGCGAGGAAATATATTATCTCCCCGCCATTTCGCTGAGTGAGTTTTCTTTGGCTACAGCGATGTAAAAACTTGATATTCTACAAGAATTTTTGCTGTGAAAGTTAGCCTATACTCAAATCCCAAATACCATCGCTTTCCTCATACCAAGGAGTTTCAGTTCCGGGTGAGCGCACAAAAAACGGTTAATAAGCGTTTTTTGAAGCGAAGTC
>JAZRLS010000067.1:0-3617 GCA_045646945.1 Eubacteriales bacterium
TTTGTGCCGTTTTCTTTTGGGTACCTTTTCTTTTTCAAAAAACATTGCATAATAATAAGAAAGGGACTATAATAAGTCCCTTTTTTGTGCCGTTTTCTTTTGGGTACCTTTTCTTTTTCAAAAGAAAAGGTACAAATCCAAGCCAAAACTTACTTCTTCAGCGAAGCAACCAGACCGAACACGCCGTCCAGAATGATCAGGATTGCGCCGATCATCAGAACGATGTTCAAACCGTTACCGAATGCCAGAACAACACCGCAGATAATGGTCAGGCAGGGGAACAGAATCTGAAGCAGACTCTTGTTCTTGTTCTTGAGCACGTCAATCAGTGCGATAGCACCCTTGACAGCGATCATAATACCGAGCACGAGCAGAACGATTCCGGTCAGAGCCAAGCCAAAGACCACAATCAAAATACCGATGATCAAGCTGACAGCACCGCCAAGCCAGTTCTTCTTGAGCAGCTCGAGCGCACCGAATACGATGAATACGATTCCTGCGATCGTCATTGCCCACTTCAGAGCCTCTCCGGGGAATACCAACAGAAGGATACCGAGAACGATGTAAAGCAACGAAGCGAGAACGCCCGAAGCCTTCAGGGATTTTTTGTTTGCCATAGTGTAAAACTCCTTTCATAGTCTGTATTTTTATTATAGCAAACCGAAAGAAAAAAGTCAATAAAATTTTGCACATTCCCCTCTCTTTTTTCTTTTTTAAAAAATCTCTTGACAAACCGCCAAAGATTTGATACAATAAAGTAGCAAAAAAAGCGTTATAGCGGAAAAGAGTAACCCGATTTTCGTTTTTCAGAGAGCCGTCGGACGGTGCAAGACGGTAAATGCGATCGAGCGAATTCCTTCCGCGAGCTGTGGGCTGAACCTTGTCAAGGGCAAGCAGTAGGTCTTACCGGAGGCGACCGTTATCCGCAGAGGTGTTGTCTGGCACCCGACGAGGCTTCTGCCGCGAGGCAGATACGAAGCAGAGTGGTATCGCGGCGTCCGCCGTCCCTGCGCTTTCTCCCCGAAGGAGAAAGGGCGGTTTTTTTATTGTCAAAATTTTTATAAAAATAAAGGAAGTCATTATGAAAGAAAAACTCGAAGCATTGCTCCGCGAGGGTACGGCAAAAATCGAAGCCGCCAAGAACGAAGCAGAATTGCAAGAAATCAAGGGCTCGCTCCTTGGCAAGCAAGGCTCGATTACCGAGCTCCTCAAAGAAATTCCCAAGCTCGACGTCGCTCTCCGCCCCGAAATGGGTAAGGCGGTCAACAACGTCAAAAATCTTCTCTCCGAGCAGATCGAAGGCAGACGCGAGGCACTCAAGCTCAAAGCGTCCGAAATTCCTCAGGACTTTGACTGCACCGTTCCCGGCTTTGCGCCGAAGATCGGAGGGCTTCACCCCATCACACAAATGTGCTACGACCTCAACGACGCCTTCCGTTCGATGGGCTTTGAGGTTTTCTCTGGCCCCGAAATCACGAGCGAATACTACGCGTTCGACAACCTCAACTTTCCTCCGAACCACCCCGCGCGTGAGAGCATGGATACCTACTGGCTCGAGGGTCACGACACGGGCGCGGCAAACGACAAGCTCTGCCTGCGTCCTCATCTGACGGGCGACAGCGTGCGCTATATGCAAACGCACAAGCCCCCCTACCGTTTCGTTTACCCCGGACGCGTTTACAGAAATGAAACCACCGATGCCCGCCACGAGAGAGCCTTCTTCCAATACGAAGCGCTCATCGTCGATAAGGACTTCACCTACACCGCGGGTAAGGTTATGATCAAGAGCATTCTCTCGAAGGTCTTCGGTCAGGACGTTCCCGTTCGTATGAGAGCAGGCTTCTTCCCCTTCGTGGAACCCGGATTTGAAATCGATATGGGCTGTCTTGTCTGCGGCGGCAAGGGATGCAGCGTTTGTAAGCACGTCGGTTGGATCGAAATTATGCCCGGCGGCACGCCTCACCCGAACGTTTTGCGTGCAGCAGGACTTGACCCCGACGAGTATACGGGATTCTACGTCAACATCGGTCTTGACCGACTCGTGATGATGCGTTACGGCGTGGACGACGTTCGTCTGTTCCACAGCACCGATCTTCGCTTCTTGAAGCAGTTCCACTAAGGCGAAGCGAAAGGAGAAACACACAATGAAATTATCTCTCAATTGGATTAAAGATTACGTCAAGCTCCCCGACGATATGGACCTTTCTCGTCTCGCCTACGACCTGACGATGTCGACGGTCGAGGTCGAGGGCGCAGAAAACCTCGCAGAGCGTTTTGATAAGATTCTTGTAGGCGAAATCAAGGAAGTTCTTCCCCACCCCAATGCCGATAAACTCCGCGTTTGCAAGGTGGACGTCGGAATGGACGAGATCAAGGATATCGTCTGCGGCGGCTCGAACCTTGAGGTCGGAATGAAGGTCGTCGTTGCCTGCCCCGGCGCGATGGTGCGCTGGCACGGTGAGGGCGAGCCTGTCGAGATCAAGAACGCAAAGCTTCGCGGTGTCGCAAGCTTCGGTATGATCTGCGCGTCGGTCGAGGTCGGTCTTTCGGATCTCTTCCCCGCCGATGACCACGAAATTATGGATCTTACGGCATTTGACGTTCCCGCTGGTACGCCGCTTGCCGATGCCCTCGACCTCAACGATATCATTCTTGAGATTGATAACAAATCGATGACCAACCGCCCCGACCTTTGGGGACACTACGGCATCGCGCGCGAGCTGGCGGCACTCTACGACCTGCCGCTCGTTGAATTCACCCCCTACGTTCCCGAAACGACAACCGAGTACGACGTCCGCATTGCCGATGTTGACCGTTGCCCGCGTTATATCGGCGCAAAGATCGAGGGACTCGGTGTCAAGCCCTCTCCGTTCGCAATGCAGAGCCGCATCTGGAGAGTCGGTATGCGCCCGATCAACGCGCTCGTCGACGTCACCAACTACGTCATGCTCGCTACGGGACAGCCCACGCACGTTTTTGATTCCAACCATATCATCGACCACATCGAGGTCAGACGCGCCGAGGAGGGAGAAAAGCTTCAGCTTCTCAACGATAAGGACCTCGCTCTGACGAATGATGACCTCGTCATTGCCGACGCCGAGGGCGCGGTCGCGCTCGCAGGTGTTATGGGCGGTGCCAAGGATTCGGTGCTTCCCGAAACCGACAGCGTCATTCTCGAGGTTGCCAACTTCGAGTCGCGCGGTGTTCGCCGCACGGCACTCCGCTACGACAACCGTACCGAGGCTTCCTCGCGTTACGAAAAGGCAGTCGATCCCGAGCGTTGCGATCAGGCTCTCTCTCTTGCGATGAAGCTCTTTAAGGAGCTTTATCCCGAAATGGCAGTTACTGCTTTCAAGGACGTATATCCGAGCAAGCTCGTAAAGAAGGAGATCGACGTTTCCTTTGATTGGTTAGACAGACGTCTCGGCAAGCGCATTCCCCAAGAGATCGTCGCTAAGAAGCTTGGCACAATGGGCTATGACGTCACCTTTACCGACACGGGAATGCATATCGTCGTTCCCACCTGGCGCTCGACGGGCGACGTTTCGATCAAGGCGGACATTATGGAAGAGGTTGCCAGAATGTACGGCTACGAGAACTTCGAGGCGACCACCATC
>JAZRLS010000068.1:0-15375 GCA_045646945.1 Eubacteriales bacterium
TTTCGGCGGCAGCAAGCCACCGCCCTACGGATTGAGAGGGTTATACCGCCGTTTGCGCGTTGTTCGTACTCCTTTTGTCGTAGGGCGGGGGTTCATCTCCCGCCGCTGGATTTGCACTTGTCATTCGTTTTCGGCGGCAGCAAGCCACCGCCCTACGGATTGAGAGGGTTATACCGCCGTTTGCGCGTTGTTCGTACTCCTTTTGTCGTAGGGCGGGGGTTCATCTCCCGCCGCTGGATTTGCACTTGTCATTCGTTTTCGGCGGCAGTAAGACAGCGCCCTACAATTTTGTTGGCAGGAAAGCCTGCTTTATGGAAGATACCCTTACAGTCTCTTTTTTATTGTTTCTTCTCCTCAATCTTCGCATAAAGCGCATCGGAGAGGGCGGTGAATTCTTCCATCGTCAGCTTCTCGCCGCGGATGCTTGCATCGTGACCGCAGGCGATGACGATCTCGGTCAGCTCTTCTTTCGTCAGCTCGCCAAAGACCGACGAGAGCGAATTGGGCAGGGTTTTTCTGCGTTGCTCAAATGCCGCGCGGATGGTGCGGAAGAGGGTTGCTTCATCGGTCGGACGGTAAGGCTTTTCCTTGTGCAGGCGAATGCGAACGACCGCCGAATCGACCTTCGGGGCGGGGATAAAGTTGCCCGCATTGACGCGGAACAGTTTTTCGGGTGCGCCGTAGTAATTGAGAACCGCCGTAATGGCACCGCAATCCTTGCCGCCGCAAGGGGTACAAAGTCTGTCGGCAACCTCGAGCTGAATCATAATGGTAATAAATTCAAAGGGCAGATTCGATTCGAGCAGCTTCATCAGAATCGGTGTCGTGATATAGTAGGGAAGATTCGCGCAGACCGATACGGGTCCCTTTTCGAAATAGGGCGCGAGGATTTCCCCGAGGTCGGCTTTCATCACGTCCTCGTTGATGACGGTGACGTTTTTGCAATCGCCGAGCGTATATTTGAGCACGGGGATCAGCCCGTGGTCGATTTCAAGTGCCACGACGTTCTCATAGCGTTGCGCGAGCTCATAGGTCAGCGAGCCGATGCCGGGACCGATTTCCAGAATGGTGCTCTCGGAATTTTCACAGCAGGAGTCGGCAATATCCTCGACCACCATACGGTTGGTGAGAAAGTTCTGACCGAATTCCTTGCGGAAGTTGAGCGAGAACATCGCCATAATTTGCTTGATCGTTTTGATGTCACAAAGATTCATAGGCTTCTCCCAAAATTGATAAAAGAAATCCCCAAGAAATGCTCTTGGGGATTTGTGGAGCTGGTGATGTGACTCGAACACACGACCTGCTGATTACGAATCAGCTGCACTACCGACTGTGCTACACCAGCGTTACGACCTAATTATTATACTCGATTTTTTTTCGTTTGTCAAGGTCTTTTTTGAAAGTTTTTAGCAAGTCGGCGATTTTTTTTGCGTTTTGCGGAAAAATTCAGAATTTTGCAAGCTCGCTGACGAGATTTTTCCATTCTTCGTCCGAGCCTACGGTCCGCAGACGTCTTCCAAACTCGCGTTGCTCGGGTTCGCTCATTTGTTTGAAATGTGCGATCGCTTTGGGGTTTTGCATCAGCGCAAAGCCGAAGCCAAAGGGATATTCGGGGGGACAATAGCCTTCTTGTTCTTTCATTGCTTTCTCCTGTGCGGTTTCGTTAAGGTCAGTATGCGCAGAAGCGCGGGAGAATATGCAACGAAGGCACGAAAGTGCAATTTCCCCTATAAGGCTTATGCAAACGTATGATCAATCAATCGCCTCCCAAAATGCCGAAATCTGTACAAAGGAAAAAGCAACACAATCCAAAAAAATTGTGTTGCTTCCTTTTTGTTTTGTGTCGTTTTCTTTTGGTTACTTTTCTTTTTCAAAAAAATTTTTTTGTGTCGTTTTTTGGGTTACGTTTCTTTTTCAAAAAAATTTTTTGTGTCGTTTTCTTTTGGTTACTTTTCTTTTTCAAAAGAAAAGTAACACGCGTCCCCCTTAACCACAGAACATCGCCTTGATCAACCGTTGCGTCTGCTCGGCGGCGCGGGTGCAGAGGATAGGGTAATCGAGCGCGCCTGCCGCGTCGTCGGCATTGTCCGAGATGGCGCGGAGAATGGCGAAATCCACGCCGTTGACGTAGCAGATCTGACCGATTGCCGCGCCTTCCATTTCGCACGCGATGGCATCGAAACGGTCGCGAATGAGGTCCTTTTTCGCGCGGTCGGCGATGAATTGGTCGCCCGACGCGATGACGCCCATCGCATAGGGAATCCCGAGCTTCTGTGCCGCTCTCGCAATTCGTTCGCAAAGTGCGTCGGACGCGGGAAGCTTGACCTTGTTAATTCCCGAAATCAAGCCGACGGGGTCGCCGAGGGGCGAGGTGTCCATATCGTGCTGAACCACCTCGGTGGCAATGGCAAGCTCGAGCAGTCCAACCTTTTCGGACAGCGTGCCCGCCACACCGACGTTGATGAGAGCCGAAACACCGTAGCAGAGAATCATTGTCTGCGCCGCGATGCCCGCAAACACCTTTCCGATGCCGCACTGCGCCACCACGACCTCCTGCGTGCCGATGGTTCCCTTGACAAATTCCACGTTCCCGATCACCGTTCGCTCGGGGGTACTTACCATCTCCTTGATGGCATCAATCTCGACGCTCATCGCGCCTAAAATTCCTATCGTCATTGCGTTATCCTCCCAGTTCTTCGAGTTCTTCGTAAATTTCGAGCAATCGCTCCTCGCAGGCGTTCTTCTCGGTGTCGAGCTCCGAGAGACGCACGTAGTCGGTCGCAACCTCGTTCATCTCGCGGTCGATGCGATCGATCTCCGCGCCGATCTTTTCCGCTTCCTTTTCGAGCCGATCGATGCGGTTTTGCTTCTTTCTCGCCTCTGCCGCGTCCTTTTTGTTTTGCAGATATTGCTCTTTCTGCGTCGACGGCGCGTTCGCCGCGGGACTTACGTTGTCTGCCGCGGAAAAGCGTTCGCGCTCCCGCAGAAGCTCGTCGTACGCGTGTCCGACGCGCGTGACGTGGAAATCCCGAATGCCCGACGGCGTGAAGTCGAGAAATCTGGTGGCGAGCTTGTCTAAAAGATATCGGTCGTGCGACACTGTGATGACGGTGCCGTCAAATTCCGAGAGTGCTTCCTCGAGTGCCTCGCGCGAGTCGATGTCGAGGTGGTTGGTCGGCTCGTCGAGAATGAGCAGATTCATCTCGGAGAGAATGAGCTTGCAGAGCGTCAGCCTTGCGCGCTCTCCACCGCTGAGCTCCGAAACCGACAGATAGACGTCCTCACCGACAAAACGGAAGCGCGCCAGCGCGTTGCGGACCGTCAGCTCGGTGAGCGTCGGGTAGGCGTTCCATACCTCGTCGAGGACCGTGTTCGAGGGAGTCAGATTTTGGTTTTCCTGATCGTAGTAGCCGATCTCGACGTGGTAGCCCGCCTCAAGATACCCTTTCTGGGGTTCGAGCTTGCCGAGCAGAAGCTTAATGAGGGTGGATTTGCCGCAACCGTTCGGACCGACGATAAAGAGTCGGTCGCCTCGCTTGACAAGGCAAGAGAGGTTTTGGAAGAGCGGGGAATACCCGTAGCCGAAGGAGAGATCTTTTATGGTCAGCACGTCGTTGCCGCTTGCCGATGCCGCCGAGAATTGAATTTTGATCGACTTCGGCGCTTCTTTCGGCTTCTCGAGCTTGACCATTTTGTCGAGCATCTTCTGACGGCTTTCCGCCGCGACGATGTTCCGCTCGCGATTCCACGCGCGCTGCTGTGCGATATACGCCTCCTGCCGCGCGATTTCCTTTTGCTGATTTTTCCAGTGCCGCTCTTCGATCTCACGCTCGGCTTTACGCTTCTCGGTCGCCGTCGAGTAGTTGCCGTCGTAGATTTTGGCACGGCAGTGCTCGATGAAGAGGGTTCTCGTCGTCACTCGGTCCAGAAAATATCGGTCGTGCGAGATGACCAACAGAGTTTTTTTATAGCCCGCCAAAAATCCCTCAAGCCAAAGGAGAGTTTCCATATCGAGGTGGTTGGTCGGCTCGTCGAGCAGGAGCAGATCGGGCTCACGGCAGAGCTCGCGCGAGAGCGCGAGGCGGGTGCGCTGACCGCCGCTGAGCGTGGCGAACGGGCGGTGCATCGTTTCTTCGTCAAAGCCCATTTTTAAGAGGGTGGAAGCGCAACGTCCGCGAAATTCGAGTCCGCCCTCGCGGAGAAATTGCTCGCTCAGCGAGGTGTATTCCGCCGTCAGCGAGTCGCTCGTGCGCTCGGTGCTTCCCGATTTTAAGAGCGTTTCGAGCTCTGAGAGGCGCACTTCCATGGCGAGAAGCTCGGGAAAGGAGCGATACATCACCTCGAGTGCCGTTGCGTCGGAGTCGGTTCCCTCAAAGGCAGAGAGCGCGTCGTTCTGCCGCAGAATGCCCACCGACGTGTTTTTAGAACGGTAGACGTTTCCCTCGTCGGGGTCTTGCTCTCCGAGAATCATACGGAAGAGCGTGGATTTGCCGCATCCGTTGACACCGACGATGCCAAGTCGGTCGCCTTCGTTCAGCGCGAAGGTGACACCCTCGAGAATCGGCTTTGTGCCAAAGGAAAGCGAAAGGTTCGATACATTCAATATGATCATAGCGTGTCCTTTTTATAGCTTGATTTTGATTTCGCGGGCAACGCCGAGAATTCTTGCCTCGCCCGACTCAAAGTCGTCGGTCGTCAGATGAATGGGACGGTAGTCTTCATTTTCGGGGAGGAGGTAGACGTTCTTTTGCGAACGGTGAAACCGCTTGACGGTAGCACTATCTCCGCCCACCAGACACGCCACTACGTCGCCGTCGTCGGCGTACTGCTGTTTGTGGAAGAGCACGAGCGAGCCGTGTACCATGCCGATGTTCTTCATACTGTCGCCCTGCACCTTGAGGTAAAAATAGTCGTCGGTATCGTCCACCGATGCCGTTTCGTAGCCCAGCAGAGCTTCGTTGGTGATGATGGGAGAGCCCGCGCGGATCTCACCGATGATCGGAATATTTTTTTCTTGCTTGGGCAGAAATTCTGCGGCACCGTTCATCAGATATTCGAGCGAAACGCCGAAATAGTCGGCGATCTTTTTGAGCTTGTCGGCTTTCGGGGTCGAGCGTCCGTTCTTCCAATCGGTAAAGGTGCTCGCGGAAATCCCCGTTTCCTTGGATACGCGGTAGACGGTGGAGCCGTCCATTTTGAGCAAATGTTCAAAATGTTCGTAGGTCATAAGCCCTCCTTTTTGTGTCATACAAAAAAATGTTACGGAAATGCGAAATAATACTTGACAATAGTTCGGAAATCCGTTATAATATAACCAGACAATATTATTATAAACCGAAATGAATGATTTGTCAATAGAAAGTGCCCTGTTTTGTCAAAAAAGAAGAAAAAAAGAAGAAAAAAGGAGGTAAAAAAGGCATTCATGTGCGAAATGTGCCTGAAATTCCGATGTCCTGCGGCGTGTCCTTATGATGAATACGATCGAAGCAAGCCAAGCGGACGACGATGGAAATTTCGTCAAAAGGAATGGCAGTTGATCGAGAGTAAGAGTGAAAAAGAAGAAAACAATAGTAAGGAAAGTCGAATGAACACGAAGAAACAAGGATAAAGGAAAGTGAGGGAAGGAATGGAACAACGGTCGGTTTCTGAGCAGGAAATCCGAGACATGGAAGATTATTTGAAAGGGTATCCCTTTCATCAAAAGATGATTGATATGGACGAATACGAGCGAAGCTTTTTTTATTCGGTCAAGAAAAACGGGCAGGGCGAGGTGGAGATCCCCCTTGCGCGGGTGAAGCTGTTTGAGATTCGGCATTTTATTATGGGGATGGAGAACAGCGACGAAAAATTATTGCTGTATTATCATTACGTGAAGGGAGAGAGTGTGGAGCGGTGTTCGGAGCTTCTCGGCGTGTCGCGTGCCACGGCGTTCCGTATGAAGAAACGCGCGCTTTCTCTGGCGGTGTTACATAGAAGAAAAACGAATCATGAATCATAAAGGTGAGGAGAACGCACAAGGGAACGAATCTCCACCAAGCCTCCCTCTCGGAGGAAGCCTTTGGCGGTGTGCGAACCTTTCTGCGTCGAACGCAGAAAGATGAAAAATCCCAAAAAAAACTGTAGGGACAGGCGTCCTCGACTGTCCGTAGAAAACAAACAATTAGCACTCGGTCAGAACGGGAGCACCAAGGCACTCCCCTACGGGTTTGAGGAGAAAATATTGTTTGTGCGCCGAACGCAAAAGCGAACGAATCTCCGCCAACTCGTAGGGGAGGATATTATCCTCCCGCAGATTCGCACACGGTAAGAACGGACGACCAAAGGTCGCCTGTTCCGAAACAATGCTTTCATTTTGTAAATTATAAATTTATTGAAAGAAAAATCTTGATTTCTGTTCCGAGATGTTGTATAATGATAGTGTATGTTTAAATTGATGTCGCACGGCGACGGAACGGAGAAGAGTATGAGCAGAGTTTCCAAGCACAACTATTATCTCGATATCGCACAGACGGTGGCAGAAAGAAGCACTTGTCTGCGCAAAATGTACGGCGCGATCATCGTCAAGGACGACGTGATCGTATCGACAGGTTACAACGGAGCTCCCCGCGGCAGAAAGAACTGCAGCGACATCAAATATTGTATGCGTGATAAGCTGAATATCCCGCGCGGTGAGAGATACGAGCTCTGCCGTTCGGTACACGCCGAGGCAAATGCCATCATTGCCGCAGCACGCGACAGAATGCTCGGCGCAACCCTTTATATGGTTTGTGTGGACCCCGCGGACGGATCGATCGTTGGCGGTACGTCGAGCTGTATGATGTGCAAGAGAATGGTGATCAACGCGGGCATCTCGACCGTCGTTGTTCGCGATACCAAGGACGAGTTCCGCATTATCAGCGTCGAGGATTGGATCGAAAACGACGATTCGCTCAGCGGCGTGTTCGGCTATTGAGATGACCGAAATCGTACCGCTGACGGCGGAGCACCTTCCCGTGCTTGCTGAGATCGAGCGCGCCTCGTTTTCCGAGCCGTGGAGCGAGCAGGGACTCGAAATTCTCACGAAGGACGGCGGCTTTGGCGTTGTGGCACTCGAAGACGGCCGTGCCGTTGCTTACGGCGGAATGACGACCGTGCTCGACGAGGGAAGCATTACGAATATTGCCACGCTTCCCCAATTTCGCGGCAGAGGCTTCGGTCACAAGGTGCTTGCTGCTCTCTTGGAAGAAGCGAAGAAGAGAAAAATTACAGCGGTGTTTTTGGAGGTTCGTCCCTCGAACACCCCTGCCCGCGCGCTCTATCGTTCCGAGAAATTTTCGGAGATCGGCGTGCGTAAAAACTTTTACCGACTCCCCACCGAGGACGCCATTCTGATGGTGTGGCGGGAAGAGAACAAGGAAGAAACGCAATGATTATTTTAGGAATTGAAAGCTCGTGTGACGAAACCTCGGCGGCGGTCGTCCGCATGGAAGACGGAAAGAGAGAAATTCTTTCCAACATCGTGGCGTCGCAGATCGAGATTCACCGTCTCTACGGCGGTGTTGTCCCCGAGATCGCCAGCCGAGCGCATATTGAAGCAATCAGCGGCATTACCGACGAAGCACTTTGCAAGGCGGGCATAACGCTCTCCGAGGTCGAATGTATTGCCGTGACCTCGCACCCCGGACTGATCGGCGCACTGCTCGTCGGTGTGAATTTTGCCAAGTCGCTCGCGTATGCGAACGGCATTCCGCTGGTCGCGGTCAACCACGTCAAGGCGCACGTGGCGGCGGCATATCTCGAATGCGAGACGCTCGAGCCGCCCTTCCTCGCGCTTGTGGTGTCGGGGGGACATACCGCGTTTTACGAGGTGCGTGATTACGCTGATTTTGCAGAGATCGGCGGTACGCGCGACGACGCGGCAGGCGAGGCGTTTGACAAGATCGGACGCGTGATTGGAATGCCCTATCCCGCAGGCGCGGCGATGGACAAGCTCGCGTACGAGGGCGACGCAAAAGCGGTGAGCCTGCCCTCTCCCGCACTCGTGGGAGACACGCTAGACTTTTCCTTCAGCGGACTGAAGACCGCGGCACTCAACCATATCAATTCGGAGCGACAGAAGGGTCGCGAGCCGCACGCGGCGGATCTTACGGCATCCTACACGCGCGTGATTGTCGAGGCGATTGTTAAAAAGACCGATCTCGCGCTGACGAAAACGGACGCAAAAACGCTCGTGCTTGCGGGCGGCGTGGCGGCGAATTCGCACATCCGCCAAGGACTCGAGACGCTGTGTCAGAAGCGCGGCGTGACCTTTGCGAAGCCGTCGCTCTCTCTGTGCTCGGACAACGCGGCAATGGTTGCGGCGGCGGGATATTTCGAGTTCCTCCGCGGAAAATTTTCAGATACCTCGCTCAACGCGTCTGCGTTGGATGAGGACTAAAAACGAAACAATCACAAATATTTTACGTAAAAAATCACAAGAAAGGCAGAGCACTATGGGCACCAAAAAGAGAATTGAAAAAGATGAATCCTTAGAGAAGCTTCGTCGGGAAATCGACGGCAGAGACAGCTTCCGTCCCGAGGTATCTTCCGCGGTGATCAAGCGTCTGCCTCGGTATTTCCGATATCTGCGCGAGCTGATCCGTATGGGAAAGACCCGCGTTAGCTCGGCGGAGCTCTCCAAAATGATGAACGTGACCGCCTCGCAGATCCGTCAGGACCTCAACTGCTTCGGCGGCTTCGGTCAGCAGGGCTACGGCTATAACGTCAACTATCTCTACACCAAAATCTGCGAGCTCCTCGGCGTCGGATTTGGCTTCCGTGCCGCGGTCGTCGGTGCGGGTAACCTCGGTTCTGCCCTTGTCGGCAGTCCGATGTTCGAGAAGCGAGGTGTTGACGTGGTCGCGCTGTTTGACGTTGATCCCGCGGTGATTGGCAAGAAGATCGGTCCCGCATACGTCTATCCCCTCGAGGAGATGGAAAAGAGAATTGAGGAGTTCGGCATTGAGATCGTGATCCTGACGCTCCCGAAGGAGCACGCGGTAGAGATCGGTGATCGGCTTGCCGAGTGCCGAATTCACGGTATTTGGAATTTTACGGGAAAGGAGCTTGCCATTCGAGATCGCGGCATCGTTGTGGAAAACGTGCATATCGGCGATTCTCTGATGACGCTTTGCTACGAGGTTGCCAAAAAGCTGACCTCGGAAGAGAGCGAAGCATAAGAGAGACGATGGGAAAAATCACAAAACTGACTATTCAATATCGCGGCGGCGAGCTTCCCGAACGTCTCGGAACCCTGCTCGGCAACGCTGACGAGACCGACCTGAAGATTCTCGTCGCCCTGCAAATGCTTGCCGACGCCGAGAGCGGTGTTGCTCCCGTCGGAGAGCTTTCCTCGTTGCTCGGATGCTCGGAGGCAGAGGTCGCCGCATCGCTCAAATTCTGGCGCGGCGCGGGGGTTCTCGGTACGGCGAGTGCCGTCAAAACGCCGAAAACGCCCAAGGAAGAGCCGAAAGAAATCGAAGAGAGAAAGACGGCGCACCGTGGCGGCGCGATCGAGCAGAGCGCGAATCTGCCGCAGTACAGCTCGTCCGAGCTTGCCGATCTCATTGAGCGTCGGCAGATCTCGGCAGAATTTATTGACGAAGCCCAGCGGGTGCTCGGCAAGGTGTTCCGCACCTACGATACGGGTGTGCTGGTCGGCATCGTTGACCGACTTGGCTTTGAGGAAGCGGCAGTGCTTGCTATTCTTGCTTACATCGCTCAAAAGGGCAAAAAAACGGTTCGTTACGCAGAGCAAGTCGCGATGGCGTTTTACGACGAGGGCATTACCGAAACGGCAGACGTCTTGAACCGACTCCATCGTATGGAGCAATCGGGGGAGATGGTTCAGAAGATCCGCGTGCTGTACGGTGCGGCGGGACGCGAGCTGACAAGCACCGAAAAGCGGCTCTTTACGTCGTGGTGTGAGAAGCTTGCGTACGATATCGACGTCATTCGTATGGCATACGATATTACGGTCGACAACACGCAGAAGCCCGTGCCGAAATACACCAACAGCATTCTCGAAGCGTGGTACGCGGCGGGACTTCGCACGGCAGAGGACGTGCGTCGCTATCTGGAGAATGAGAAGAAGTCGAAGCCTGTCGGCGAGGTTGCCAAATCCTACGACGTCGATGAATTCTTCGAGGCGGCACTCAAGCGAAGCTACGAAGAGATGCTGTGATTTATCATTTTTGAAAAGAGAGAACAACCTATGAGTTATCCAAAAGAAACCTACGTCCGCATCAAGGCGGAGTTTTCCAAAAAATATCTCGAGGCGCAGAGAGTCGCGCAGATGCACTCTGCCGAGCTGCACGCAAATATTCCCGAGGTCGCCTCACTGGATCGCAGACTTTCGATGACGGGAATGGAGATTATGGACGCGGTGATGAGCGGCGGAAATACCGAGGCAAAGCTCGCCGAGGTTCAGGCACGCAACGAGCAGCTGCTTGCGGAGAGAGCCGCGTTGCTTCGCGCATACGGTTATCCCGAGGATTATTCCGACGTGCATTACGAGTGTGAGAAGTGCGGCGACAGCGGCTTTGTCGACCTCAAAATGTGCGATTGTATGAAGCGCGCACTGACCGAGGCAGGGTATGAAGCGTCGGGACTCGGCGGACTCATTCGCACGCAGTCCTTCGACAATTTCTCGCTTGGTTATTACACGGGCACGGTCGAGGGCAGAGAACGAATGGAAACCTACGTCAGAAATCTTCGCAACTTTGCCGAAACATTTGGGGAGAACACCTATCGGAATTATCTGCTCATCGGCGGCACGGGACTTGGCAAGACCCACCTTTCGACGGCGGTAGCCAAGACGGTCATCGAGCGCGGTCACGACGTTCTCTACGTCACCGCTCTCGGAATGCTCGGAGATTTTGAGGCAAGACGCTTTGGCGACGGAGTGGGACTGCGCAACGATCCCGCACGTTATACCGAGGCAGATCTTCTCATCATCGACGACCTCGGCACCGAGGTAAACAATCAGTTCACGGTCGCTTGCCTGTACGACGTGATCAATCAGCGCATCAACCAACGGAAATCAACCATCATCAATACGAACCTCTCCTCCCGCGAGCTGGAAACTCGGTATCACGAGCGCATCACGAGCCGCTTCTTCGGTGAGTATGTTCCGATCGTCATCGAAGGCAAGGACGTTCGCAAACAAAGGGTTGAACGAAAATAATCCCCCAAAAAGCTTCTTTGCGATGCAGAGGAGCTTTTTATTTTCGGTTGCGAAGCTTTATATAAACTCCTCTTCGGCTTTACGGCACGCGGCTTCAAAGAATTCGTCAACGTCGTAGGTTTTGTTTGAGGAAGAAGAAGAGGAAGAGGAGGAAGAATAGGAAGAAGGCGTGACCGTGTGTTTATTCGGCGGTGTACCGTGCCGATCGGTCTGCCACCATTCATAAATGATCTCGGCCACCCTCTTTCTCTCAATCGGTGCAAAGTATTCGGCTCGCTCGAGTCGCGCCTCTGCATAGGACAAAGGAACAGCAAGTTCCCTTAATTCTTCCCACATATTTTCGGGAGGCGGAGGAGGAGGCGGAACCATTCCTCGCGAAGCGAGATCAGTTGCAGATCCAGCTGTTTTCTTCTCATTGCCATTGTTTTCATACTTCACCTCCTCCTCTGTATTATTGTTATTGTATTTGTTATTGTTATTGTTATTGTATTTGTTATTGCCTTTTTCCGCTTCCTCCAAAAAGCCGTCGGTTTTTTCGCTAAGCGGCTGTTTTCTCGGACGACCTCCCTTTTTTCCGTTTTCCGCATTGATGCGGCACTTTTCCTCGTACGCATCAAAATCTCTTTGAACGTCGAGCTTCATCACTTCAAAGAGCGGCAGTGCTGCCTCCCCGATTTCGCTCTGACATTCTCCCGTATTTGCGTACTCTAAGAGCCCTAAAATTAAAGAGGCAAGATTTTCACAGGACATACGGCGAAAGCTTGCTTCGTATTTTCGGTCAATAATTACTCCATTCGGTTTGCTCATATTGCTTCCTCCTTTTTTTCTTGCCTCTATTATACCACACCACCCCAGTCTCAAACAGTATCACTTCGTCTCAGTTAGTCTCAACTTTTGGGAGAATTTTTTCCTTTTTTGCTTGACTTAGGGGAAAGAATGTGTTATAATATATTGTAATGTAGCAAAACGCTTTGAAAAGAAGTAGTACGCGGAGCGGTCGGGCAAAGAGAGCAGGCGGTTGGTGGAAGTCCTGCGTCGGTCGTCGCGGAAGTCGTCTTGGAGCGGTGCGGGGGAGGTTCTTTGCAAAGGTACTCCGCAACGGTTGCCGCCGTTATCGGTATTTGAGATGATGGTTTGCTGTGCAAACCTCAAAGTCAGGTGGTACCGCGTGCTTCACGCCCTGATGGGGTGTGGGGCGTTTTTTATTTGTTTTAATTTTTGATTTTATATATTTGGAGGTTTTTATGAATTCCTACAATGAGTTGCCGAAGGTTTATTCTCCTTCGGAATTTGAGGATCGCATCTATCAGAATTGGTGTGACAAGGGATATTTTACGCCAGACGTTAACGATCCCGCGCCCTCGTTCTCGGTGGTCATTCCGCCCCCCAACGTCACGGGTCAGCTTCACATGGGACACGCGCTTGACGAGACGCTCCAAGACGTTCTCGTTCGTTACAAGAGAATGCAGGGCTTCAACACCCTGTGGGTGCCCGGTACCGACCACGCGGGTATTGCAACGCAGATTAAGGTGGAGGAGCAGCTCCGTGTCAACGAGGGGTTGACGCGCTACGATCTCGGTCGTGAGGCGTTCCTTGAGAGAGTTTGGGATTGGAAGCATCAGTACGGAAGCCGCATCATCAGCCAGCTCAAAAAGCTCGGCGCGTCCTGCGACTGGACCCGTGAGCGCTTTACGATGGACGAGGGTTGCTCCCGCGCGGTTCGCGAGGTATTCGTTAACCTGTACGACAAGGGCTTGATTTACCGCGGAAACCGCATCATCAACTGGTGTCCGCACTGTATCACGGCACTCTCGGACGCTGAGGTTGAGTACGAGGAGCAGGCAGGCTTCTTCTGGCACATCAAATACCCGATCAAGGGCGAGGACGGCTTTGTGGAGATTGCAACCACGCGTCCCGAGACTATGTTCGGTGACACCGCCGTTGCCGTTAACCCCGAGGACGAGGCAACCAAGCACCTCATCGGCAAGACGCTCATTCTGCCCATCGTTGGCAGAGAGATTCCCGTCATTGCGGACGACTACGTAGAAATCGGCTTTGGTACGGGCTGTGTAAAGATCACGCCCGCGCACGACCCCAACGACTTCCTTGTCGGTCAGAGACACGGACTTGAGCAGATCAAGGTCATGAACGACGACGCGACGATGAACGCGCACGCAGGCAAGTACGAGGGAATGGATCGCTACGCTTGCCGTAAGGCACTCGTTGCCGATCTTGAGGAAGCGGGACTTCTCATTAAGACGGTTCCTCACGCACACAACGTCGGCTCGTGCTACCGTTGTAAGACGACGGTTGAGCCGATCACCTCGAATCAGTGGTTCGTCAAGATGGAGCCTCTGGCAGGCCCCGCGCTTGACGTGGTTCGCGACGGCAGAGTGAAGTTCGTGCCCGAGCGTTTCTCCAAGACCTACGTCAACTGGATGGAGAACGTGCACGACTGGTGTATTTCGCGTCAGCTCTGGTGGGGTCACAGAATTCCCGCCTTCTACTGCGACGCGTGCGGTGAGACGACGGTTTCGAAGACCGACATCACCACCTGCCCGAAGTGCGGTGCTCCCGTGCATCAGGAAAACGACGTGCTTGACACGTGGTTCTCGTCGGCGCTTTGGCCTTTCTCGACGATGGGCTGGCCCGACAAGACGCCTGAGCTTGCAAAATACTACCCCACGAGCGCGCTCGTGACGGGTTACGATATCATCTTCTTCTGGGTTGCTCGTATGATCTTCTCGGGTCTTGAGCATATGGACAAGGAGCCTTTCTCGACCGTCTTTATTCACGGTCTTGTGCGTGACGCGCAGGGAAGAAAGATGTCGAAGTCGCTCGGAAACGGCATTGATCCGCTTGAAATTATTCAGAAGTACGGTGCGGACGCACTCCGCTTTGCGCTGGCAACGGGCAACTCCCCCGGAAACGATATGCGTTTCTCGGATGAGAAGATCGAGGCGGCAAGAAACTTTGCCAACAAGCTTTGGAACGCGTCTCGCTTCGTTCGTATGAACCTCACCATCGACGAGGTCAAGCTCCCTGCAGAGTGCGAGCTTGCGGCAGAGGACAAGTGGATTCTGCACGAGTTCAACAAGCTCGCGGCAAGCGTGACGGCATCGCTCGATAAGTACGAGCTGGGTGTCGCTCTCGCGTCGATTTACGATTTCACTTGGGACGTCTTCTGCGACTGGTATATCGAGCTGACCAAGGCGCGTCTTTCGGACAAGGAGAGCGCGGGCAACCTTGTAGCGCAGAACGTACTTGCATACGTTCTGACGGGCACGCTGAAGCTGTTGCATCCCTTTATGCCCTTTATTACCGAGGAAATATATCAGGCACTGCCGCACGACGATGAGAGCATTATGATTGCGCGTTATCCCGCGGCAAACGACGCGCTCATCTTCACCGCAGATGCCGAGAAGATGAACCGCGTGATTTCCGCCATTAAGGCAATCCGCGCGCGCCGCAACGAAATGAACGTCGCTCCGTCCCGCAAGGCAAAGGTCTATATTGCGACCAAGTACACCGATGCGTTCAACGAGAGCACCGAGGTCTTCTTCACCCGTCTGGCATCTGCCTCTGAGGTCGAGATCGCCGAGAGCTTTGAGGGTGTGATTTCGGCAGATGATGCGGTACAGATCGTCACCGATTCGGCAACGATTCTTCTGCCGCTTTCGGATATCATCGATACCGAAAAGGAGATTGCCCGTCTTGAGGGTGAGCAGAAGAAGCTCGCAGGCGAGATTGAGCGTCTCGAGAAGAAGCTCTCGAACGAAGGCTTCGTGGCAAAAGCTCCCGCCGCCGTCGTCGAGGGCGAACGCGCAAAGCTCGAAAAGTATAAGGAAAATCTTGCAGGCGTCCTTGCAGCTCTTTCGAAAATGAAATAAAAATCATAAAAGTTTTCGTCCGCCTTTTTCAAAAGGCGGACGAAATTCCTAATGCTTCCATAGCGCCCGAAAGGGTGAAATGGCATCGAAGATACAAAAAAGGAGTACGAACGTTTGGTTCGTACTCCTTTTGTCGTAGGGCGGGGGTTCATCTCCCGCCGCTTGATTTGCACTTGTCATTCGTTTTCGGCGGCAGCAAGCCACCGCCCTACGGATTGAGAGGGTTATACCGCCGTTTGCGCGTTGTTCGTACTCCTTTTGTCGTAGGGCGGGGGTTCATCT